>NZ_JBSHGZ010000003.1:0-541167 GCF_053618075.1 Embleya sp. NPDC055664 | reverse complement strand
CCCACGACATCCGACACCGCCGCATCCCCGTCACCTACGCCTCACACAGCCCCCACGTCGAACCACTCCACCAACAAATCCTCACCGACCTCGCCCCCATCACCCCCCGACCCACCACCATCCCCCTCTACTCCACCGTCACCACCACACCCATCGACGGCACCCACCTCACCCCCCAACACTGGTACACCAACCTCCGCACCACAGTCCGCTTCCAAGAAAGCATCGAAACCCTCCTCACCGACGAACACACCCTCTTCATCGAGACCAGCCCACACCCGGTGTTGACCACGCCGATCGAGGACACCATCCACGAGCGGAGCGTCCGCGCACGCACCGTCGCCACCCTCCGCCGCGACCACGGCGACCTGCACCGGTGGCACACGGCTCTCGCACACGCCTTTGTGGCCGGACGCACCCCCACCCGGCTCGCCGCGCCCCCGCCCCGAGACCAGCTGCCCACATACCCGTTCCGGCACGAGACCTTCTGGCTCGCCTCGGCACGGCACGAGCACACGGCCGGCTCCGGGCAGCGCGCCGCGACCCATCCCCTCCTCGACGCGAGCATGGAACTGGCCGACGGGGCAGCACTGTTGCTCACCGGTCGGCTGTCGCTCGCCACCCACCCCTGGCTCGCCGACCACGCCGTACACGACACCGTCCTGCTCCCCGGCACCGCCTTCCTCGACCTCGCCCTGCACGCCGCCGGCCTCTCCGGATGCTCGACGATCGAGGAACTCACCCTGGAAGCCCCGTTACCGCTGCCCGAGCACCACGCGCTCCACCTCCAGATCAGCGTCGGCGCTCCGGACGAACACCAGCGCCGGGCCCTGTCCGTGTACTCGCGTCCCGAAACGCACGACCCCGAAGGCTCCATCGGTTCCGACCGATCCGACAGCCCATCGGTGGCCTGGACCCGACACGCCACCGCCACGCTGGGCATCGAATCCTGGATCGAGCCGGCGCCCACGACCGAGCGTCGTCCGGCGGGCGCCGTCGCCGTGGACATCGACAACGCCTACGCGGACTTCGCCGAGCAGGGCTACCACTACGGGCCGACCTTCCAGGGGCTGACCGCACTGTGGCGCGACGGCGACGATCTCTACGCCGAGATCCGCCTGCCGGACGACGCCGACCCGACCGGCCACGCCATCCACCCCGCCCTCCTCGACGCGGCGCTGCACCCGTTGCTGCTCGCCGAGGCCGGCGCCGAGGAGATCCGGCTGCCGTTCACCTTCGGCGGCATCCGGCTGTCCCCCGACTTCGTGCGCGGTACGCACGCGCACGCGCACATCACCGCCACGGGCGACCACGAGCACGCCATCACCCTGACCGACGACGCCGGGCGCCGCGTCGCGACCGTCGCCACGGTCACGACCAGGCCGATCAGCCGTGCGCAGCTCGCGATCTCGACGGCCCGATCGAACGAGTCGCTGCACCGACTCGACTGGCACCCCTACCCCACGAGGGCCGACACTCCCCCGGACACCGCGGGGTGGGCGGTCCTCGGCACCCCCGAAGACATCGGGGCGATTCCCGCCCTCGCCGCGCTCGATCTGCCCGCACACCCCGATGTGCCCTCGGCACTCCGGGCGGGCGCCGGCACGCTCCTCGTCGCCGCGCCGCGGGTCATGCCGCAGGAACCGGCGCTGCCCGCCGCCGCGTTCCGGGCCACGGCGCTGATACTGCGCGGGCTTCAGGACCGGCTCGCGGTCGACGATTCGCGCGCCTCCTCCGCTCGGCTGGTCGTCGTCACCAGCCGGGCCGTACCCACCCACCACGGCGATCCGCTGACCAACCTGGCGCAGGCCCCGCTGTGGGGGCTGGTCCGGAGCGCGCAGGCCGAGCACCCCGACCTGTTCGCCATCGTGGACACCGACCCGCACGCCGACCCCGGCCTGCTGGCCGCCGCGATCGCCGCCGGCGCGACCGACGGGCAACCGCAGCTCGCGATCCGGCACCGGCAGATACTCGCACCCCGGCTCGTCCGACACACATCACCGTTGGCGGTTCCGTCGGGCCCGACCCCGTGGCGGCTGGAAGTGCCCCGTCCGGGCGGCTTCGACGGGCTCGCGCTCGTACCCGCGCCCGAGTTGACCCGTCCGCTGGGCCCCGGTGAGGTGCGCTTGGCCCCGGCGGCGGTCGGCCTCAACTTCCGAGACACCCTGATCACGCTCGGGCTGTACCCCGGGGAGCGTCCGCACGTGGGTGGCGAGGGCGCCGGCACGGTGCTCGAAGTCGGGCCGGGTGTGCCGAACGTGCGCCCCGGTGATCGGGTCATGGGCCTCCTGGAACACGGCACCGCGTCGGTGACGATCACCGATCATCGACTGCTCATGCCGGTACCGGACGACTGGTCGGACGCGCAGGCGGCGGCCGTCCCCGTCGCGTTCGCCACGGCGTACCATGCGCTGCACGACCTGGCGGCCCTGCGTCGCGGCAAGCGGTTGCTCATCCACACCGCCACCGGCGGCGTGGGCCAGGCCGCCGGCCAACTCGCCCGGTACATCGGCGCCGAGGTCTACGCGACGGCGAGCCGGAGCAAGCACGAGACACTGGCCGAGCTGGGCTACCCGGCCGACCGCGTGGCGGACTCCCGTACCCACGACTACGCCGACCGGTTCCTCACCGCCACCGACGGGGCCGGTCTGGACGTGGTCCTGCACTCGCTCGCCGACGAACACACGGACACCACACTGCGGTTGCTGCCTCGCGGCGGGCGGTTCATCGACATGGGCAAGGCAGACATCCGAGACGGCGCGGAGGTCGCGGCGCGGCATCCCGGGGTCGAGTATCGGGCGTTCGATCTGACCGACGCGGGATTCGACCGGATCGGCCGGATCTTCGCCGTACTGGCCCGGTTGTTCGCCAACGGGTCCCTACGGCCGCTGCCGACGACCGGTTGGCACGTCACGCACGCTCCCCAGGCCCTGCGACACCTCTCACAGGGACATCACACCGGGAAACTCACGCTCACCCTCCCCCGAGGCATCGACCCCGACGGAACGATCCTGATCACCGGCGGCACCGGCACCCTCGGCGCACTCACCGCACGCCACCTCGTCACAGCACACGGCGCCCGCCACCTCATCCTCACCAACCGCTCCGGCAACACCCCACAAACCCAGGCACTACACAACGAACTCACCGAACTCGGCGCCCACGTCACCATCACCCCAACCGACGCCACCAACCCCCAACAAACCGACACCCTCCTGGCCTCCATCGACCCCGCCCACCCACTCACCGCGATCTTCCACACCGCAGGCACCCTCGCCGACGCCACCCTCGCCAACCAGACAACCCAACACCTCGACACCGTCCTACCACCCAAGATCGACGCCGCGTGGCACCTGCACGAGGGGACCAGGCACCTTCGACCGGCACCCACCCTCGTGCTCTACTCCTCCGCCGCCGCAACGCTCGGCAGCGCGGGACAGGCCAACTACGCGGCGGCGAACGCCTTCCTGGACGCCCTCGCCCACCATCGCCACTCCCAGGGACATCCCACCGTCAGCCTCGCGTGGGGCCCCTGGCAGGAGACGAGCAACCTCACCGCCGGGCTCGGTGCGGCGGACCATCAGCGCCACCGAGCCCACGGCATCACCCCGCTGACCACACCGCACGCGCTCGGCCTCCTCGACACCGCACTGCGCACGCCGCATCCCACCCTCGCCCCGATCAACCTCGGGCAGCACCGGAGCGAGCGCGGTACACGAACGCCGGCTCGTACCGCGACCCCGACCACGAAGCTCGTCGGGCTCTCCGAGGCGGAGCAGACGCGAACGCTGCTGGAACTCGTTCGCACCCAGGTGGCACAGATCCTCGGACACGCGACGCCGGAGGCGGTCGACGCGGATCGGCCGTTCAAGGACCTCGGGTTCGACTCGCTGACGGCCGTCGAACTGCGCAACCTGGTCAACAACGCGACCGGACTGCGTCTCCCCAGCAGCCTCGTCTTCGACCACCCCACCCCCGCTCGGCTCGCGGCATTCCTGCGCACACAACTCGCCGACGCCGAGCCGACGGCTGCCACGGCCGCGCCTGCGTCCGCGCCGACACCGAGCGCCGCAGTCGTCTCCGGTGGGAGCGAGGAGCCGATCGCAATCGTCGGCATGGGGTGCCGTTTCCCGGGCGACGTGCGGGGGCCGGCGGACCTCTGGCGGCTGATCACCGACCGGACGGACGCGATCAGCGTCCTCCCGGAGAACCGGGGTTGGGACACCGCCCGACTGCACGACCCGGACCCGGACGCCACCGGCCACACCTACGCCCGGGAGGGCGGTTTCCTGCACGACGCGGGCGATTTCGACGCCGTCTTCTTCGGGATTTCGCCGCGCGAGGCGGCGGCGATGGACCCGCAGCAGCGCCTGCTTCTCGAAACGGCGTGGGAAACCTTCGAGAACGCCCGCCTCGATCCCACCGCGCCGGCCGTGCGCAACACCGGGGTCTTCACCGGCGTCGTGGCACAGAACTACGCGGACAACCCGGCGCCCCACCACGCGCGCAACCTGGAGGGCTACCTGGCCACCGGCACCACGACCAGCGTGGCGTCCGGGCGGATCGCGTACACGCTGGGTCTGGAGGGTCCGGCGATCACGGTCGATACCGCCTGCTCGTCGTCGCTGGTGGCGATCCATCTCGCGAGCCAGGCGCTGCGCAACGGCGAATGCGACCTCGCGTTGGCCGGCGGCGTCACCGTCATGTCGACGCCGACCCCCTTCCTGGAATTCAGCCGCCAGCGCGGACTGGCCCCGGACGGCCGCTGCAAACCCTTCGCCGCCGACGCCAACGGATTCGCACTCGCCGAAGGCGTCGGCCTGGTCCTCCTCGAACCCCTGAGCCGAGCCCGCGACAACGGCCACACCGTACTCGCCGTGATCAGGGGTTCGGCGATCAACCAGGACGGTGCCAGCAACGGTTTGACGGCGCCGAACGGGCCGTCGCAGCAGCGGGTCATCCGCAGCGCCTTGACCAACGCCGGATTGACGGCCGATCAGGTCGACGCGGTGGAGGCGCACGGGACAGGCACCACGCTCGGGGATCCGATCGAGGCGCAGGCGTTGTTGGCCACGTACGGGCAACACCGGGATCCCGAGCGGCCGTTGTGGTTGGGGTCGGTGAAGTCGAACATCGGACACACCCAGGCCGCCGCCGGGATCGCCGGTGTGATCAAGATGGTCCAGGCTCTGCGACACGAGACCCTGCCCGCGACGCTGCACGTGGACGAGCCGACCCCCCACGTCGACTGGGACACCGGCGCCGTCTCGTTGTTGACCGAGGCCCGGCCGTGGCCGCGCACCCCGGACCGGCCGCGGCGCGCGGCGGTGTCCTCGTTCGGGATCAGCGGCACCAACGCCCACCTCGTCCTCGAACAGGGCGACCCCACCCCGAACGAAGCCACCGACCACGAAGTCCCGTCCGGTCCGGCCGTGATCGCGCTGTCCGCCAAGGACGACCACGCCCTGCGCGCACACGCGGAACGCCTGCGCGCCCACCTCGTCGAGCGCCCCGAGACGACGCCGGCCGCGCTCGCCGCGGCCCTGCGTACACGTTCCGTGTTCGACCATCGGGCGACGATCGTCACCGATGACAGCGACGAACTCGTGGCCGCACTCGGCGCCTTGGCCGCCGACGCGTCTCACCCCGCCCTCGACCGCGACGTCGCCCGTCCGGGTAAGACCGTCTTCGTGTTCCCGGGTCAGGGCGCGCAATGGGTCGGCATGGGCGCCCGACTCCTGGATACGTCACCGGTGTTCGCCGAACACCTCAACGCCTGCGCACAGGCGTTGGCCCCCTACGTCGACTGGAACCTCGTCGACGTCGTCACCGGAGCCGAACAAGCCCCCAGCCTCGACCGCGTCGACGTCGTACAACCCGCCCTGTGGGCCATGATGATCAGCCTCGCCCGCCTGTGGGAACACCACGGCATCCACCCCGACGCCGTCATCGGCCACTCCCAAGGCGAAATCGCCGCCGCCCACATCGCCGGAGCACTCACCCTCCACGACTCCGCCCGCATCATCGCCCTACGCTCCCAAGCCATCACCACCCTCACCACCCACGGCGGCATGCTCTCCATCGCCCAACCCCCACACACCATCCGACAACTCCTCACCCACCACCCCCACCTCACCATCGCCGCCCTCAACGGCCCCCACTCCACCGTCATATCCGGAAACCACCAAGAACTCGACCAACTCCAGGCACACTGCGAAACCCACGACATCCACGCCCGTCGCATTCCTGTCACCTACGCCTCACACAGCCCGGACGTCGAACCACTCCGCCAACAAATCCTCACCGACCTCGCCCCCATCACCCCCCGACCCACCACCATCCCCCTCTACTCCGCCGTCACCACCACACCCATCGCCGGCACCCACCTCACCCCCGAACACTGGTACACCAACCTCCGCACCACAGTCCGCTTCCAAGAAACCGTCGAAGCTCAACTACGCGACGGCTACACGCACTTCATCGAGACCAGCCCGCATCCGGTGCTGACCGCGGCCATCCTCGAGATCATCGACGAGAACACCGCCGAGGACACGAACAGCGCGAAGGGCACGCCGGTGCCCGCCACCGTGCAGGGCACCCTGACCCGCGACGAAGACACCCCCGCGCGGGTGCACACCGCACTCGCCCGCGCGTTCGCCACCGGACTGCTCCCCGAGTGGCCGCCCTCGGCCGCGACGCTCGCGGCCGACGTGCCGACCTATCCCTTCCGGCCCGAGACCTATTGGGTCGAAGCCGGCCACACCCGGGCCGACGCCGGCGGTCTGGGACAACTCGCGTCGCCGCACCCGCTGCTGGGCGCCGCCGTGGAACTGGCGGACGGGGACGGGCTGGTCCTGACCGGCCGGCTGTCCCTGGCCACCCACCCCTGGCTCGCCGACCATGCCGTACACGACACCGTCCTGCTTCCCGGAGCCGCCTTTCTCGACCTCGCCCTGCACACGATCGGGCTGCTCGACGGCCGGCACGATCTGGAGGACCTGGTCCTGCACGCTCCGTTGGCGCTCTTCGAGCAGCAGGCGATACACCTGCAACTGTCCGTCGGCGCCCCGGACGAGTCCGGGCACCGCACACTGGCCATCCACTCGCGACCCGAGTCGGCGGACCCCGATACCGCGCCCGGCGCCTGGACCCGGCACGCCGGTGCCACCGTCACCCCGGCCGGCGGCCGGGCCACGGCGGACCGGACGATGGGCGGCGCGTGGCCCCCGGTCGGGGCGAAGCCCGTGGATCTGCTCGACCGGTACGCGGACTTCGCCCGCCAGGGCTACCGGTACGGGCCCCTCTTCCAGGGGCTGACCGCCCTGTGGCGCGACGGCGACGACCTCTACGCCGAGATCCGCCTGCCGGACGACGCCGACCCGACCGGCCACACCATCCACCCCGCCCTCCTCGACGCCGCGTTCCAACCTTTGGCGGCCGTCTTCGCCGACGGCCGCGACCTGCACCTGCCGTTCGCGTTCGGCGGCGTGCGCCACACGCCGGGGGCGGGCACTGTCGTGCGGGCACGACTGAGCCGCACCGGATCGAACACGTTCAGCGTGACCGTGACCGACCCCGACGGCGCGCATTTCCTCGACATCGAGACGCTGACGACCCGGGTGATCGGCCCGGAACAACTCGCCGCGCTCGACCATCGCCCCGCGAAGGGCCTGCACGTGGTGCGGTGGGAACCGTACGACGCCGGCAACTCCCCGGCGGAGGCCACGAATCCGGTTGTGCTCGCGGAACCCGGTCACTGGCTTGCGACGGCCCTGGCCGCCGCCGGACACGACGTCGTCACCCATCCACACCTCGATGCGCTGAACGCGGCGATCCGCGCCGGCGCTCCGGTGCCGGCTGTCGTCCTGGTGCCGGCGGACGGGCCGGCGGTCGACCCGGCCGCCGAGGAGGCGTCGGGCATGGACGTACCGCAGGCAGCGCGGTATGCCGTGGAGCGGGCACTCGCGTTGACGCGGGAGTGGCCGGCCCAGCCCGCGTACGAGCGCTCGCGCCTGGTGTTCGTCACCCGCGATGCCGTGGCCACCGGGCCGGAGGATCTGCTGGACAACCTGGCGCACGCACCGCTGTGGGGCCTGCTCCGCTCGGCGCACAGCGAACATCCGGGCAGCTTCGGGATGGTGGACGTCGACGGCGGCGGGGGCCCGAGCGCGCCGCAGGCCCTGGCGTCCGCCGTCACGGCGGCGGAACCCGAACTGGCCATCCGGGCGAACCGCCTGCTCGCACCGACGCTGACCGCCTACGCCCCGGCCGGCGCCGAGGAAGAGGAAAACTCGTCCCTCACGATCGACCCCGAAGGGACCGTCCTGATCACCGGTGGCACCGGCACCCTCGGGTCGCTGACGGCACGTCACCTGATCACCCGCCACGGTGCCAGGCACCTGGTGCTGACCAGCCGCACCGGTGGCACCCCCGAAACCGACACGATCGTCGCCGAACTCGGGGAGTTGGGAGCCGAGGTCGCCGTAGTGCGAGCGGACGCGAGCGACCCCTCACGGATGGCGGAGCTGTTCGACGGCATAGACCCGGCCCACCCACTCACCGCGATCTTCCATGCCGCCGGCACCCTCGCCGACGCCGCGCTCACCAACCAGACGTCGGAACACCTCGACATCGTGCTGCCCCCGAAGATCGACGCCGCCTGGCACCTGCACACCCTCGGCGCGCGGCTCAGCCCCGCCCCCGCCCTGATCCTGTACTCCTCGGCGGCGGCCACGTTCGGCAGTCCCGGGCAGGCCAACTACGCGGCGGCCAACACCTTCCTGGACGCCCTCGCCCACCATCGCCACGCACGGGGCCTGCCCGGCACCAGCCTCGCGTGGGGTCCCTGGCAGCAGACCAGCAACCTCACCGCCGCACTCACCGCCGTCGACCACGAACGCCACCGAGACCAGGGCGTCGTCCCCTTGGCGACGCCACACGCGCTCACCCTGCTGAGCTCCGCGCTGGCCGCACCGCTGCCCGCCCTCACCGTGATCGACCTGCGCCGACGCACCGTCGCCCAGCCCACGCCGAGGCGCCGCGCCTATGCCGAACTCCCGGCCGAGGAACGCCGGAAGGCGCTGCTCGACCTGGTCCGGGACACCGTCGCGAGCGTGTCGGGTCGTGGGGGCGGCGGGCACGAGGAGATCGACGACCGTCAGTTCAAGGACCTCGGGTTCGACTCGATGACGGCGGTGGAGCTGCGCAACCGGCTCGGCGCGGCCACCGGGCTGCGCCTGCCGGCCACACTCGTCTTCGACCACGCGACCCCGTTCGCGGTAGCCCGTTTCCTGGACGAGCGTCTGGCCGAGGGCCTGGACGACGACGGCGCCTCGCCCACGTCGGCGCTCCTCGCCGACCTCGACCGGTTCCACGCGGCGGTGGCCGGGTTGACCGCCGAGGACCGTACGCGCGGCGAGGCCGTCGTCCGGCTGCGGGAGATTCTCCGCAGCCTGGACGACGCGCACGACGTCACCGACCCGCAGGCGCCGGACCTCGACACGGAGATCGAAACGGCGTCCGCCGAGGGCATCCTCGATCTCATCGACCGCCGGTTCGGTGCGCTGTGACGCGCCACCCCCGCGAGCCCACGAGCCATATGCCCGCCACCGCAGCCGCCCATCCATCGCCCGCCGGGAGGCGTCCCGCATGAACGACATCGACGAGCTGAAGCAATTCGTGGAGATCCACGCCAGGTCCCAGAACATCCCGACCGCGCGCTATCGCGAGATCGTCGCGAACGTGACCCACGACCGCGGCGACACCGAGGGCTCGTGGGTCCGGGCATGGAGCGACGCGGCGCGGGAGTTGGAGGCGAAGGGCCGTCCGCTCGACGCCTGTCGGCACTACAACATGGCCCGCTTCCCGTTCGTGGACGGGCCGGACCGGCAGCACGCCCTCGATCGTTGTGTGGCCGCGTTCGATCTGTGGCGCCGGACCCAGGGCGACATCGAGCCGTTGCTCGTGGAATCGCCCGACGGGCCGTTGCGCTGCTGGACGGCCAATCTGTCGCCGACCAGGGCTCGTCCGATCCTGTTGGTGACGGGCGGGATCGTCAGCGTCAAGGAGCAGTGGGCCCCGGTCCTGGCCCAGGCGAAGCGGCTCGGAATGGCCGGTGTGGTCACCGAAATGCCCGGCGTGGGCGAGAACGGGCTGCGCTACGACGCGGACAGTTGGCGGATGTTCCCCTCGGTACTGGACGCGGTGGCCCGGCACGCACCGGTGGAGTCGGTGTACGCGGTGGCGTTGAGCTTCAGCGGGCATCTCGCGTTGCGTGCGGCGACGCACGACGACCGGATCAAGGGCGTGATCACCGCCGGGGCGCCGATCGAGCACTTCTTCTCCGACGCGCAATGGCGACGACAGGTGCCCCGGGTGACCCGGGACACCCTGGCCCACCTGGCGCGGGTCGCGCCCGACGAGGTGGGTGCGCACATGAGCGAATGGAGCCTGGGCAAGAACGAGTTGGCGGCCCTGGACATTCCGGTCGCCTACATGACCAGTCTGCGTGACGAGATCATCCCGCCCGGCGACGCGGAGGCGATCCGCGAGCACGTCCGGCGGCTCACGCTGATCGGCAACGACGACGTGCACGGCTCGCCGGACCACGTGGTCGAGACGCGGTTGTGGATCCTGCTGAACCTGCTCCGGATGAGCGGTCGGCGAGGCCCGCAGCGCGCCGTGCTCGGCACGCTGTGGCGCGTGGCGCGCACACGCAACCGCTTCAAGGAGCAGGGCAGGGTCGCGGAAAGGGTGAACGGCTGATGGTGGCGAACACGCCGGACGAGGCCAGGCTCGTCGAGTATCTCAAGCGGGTGACCGCCAAGTTGAGTCGCGCGCAGCAGCGGCTGCGCGATCTGGAGGCCCGGGCCGAGGAGCCGATCGCGATCGTGGCGATGGGCTGCCGCTACCCGGGAGGCGTGCGCGATCCGGAGGACCTGTGGCGACTGGTCGCCGACGGGCGGGACGCGATCGGGTGGTTCCCCGACAACCGGGGCTGGGACCTGGATGCGCTCTATCACCCGGACCCGGACCATCCCGGTACCGCGTACACCCGGCAGGGCGGGTTCCTGTACGACGCCGACCGCTTCGACGCGGGGTTCTTCGGGATCAGCCCGCGCGAGGCACTGGCCACCGACCCGCAGCAGCGGCAGTTGTTGGAGGTGGCGTGGGAGACGTTCGAGCGCGCGGGGATCGACCCGACGACGTTGCGGGAAACCCCGACCGGGGTGTTCGTCGGGGTGATGTACGACGACTACGCCTCGCGGCTGCACCGGATGCCGGCGGAGTTCGAGGGGCTGGTGGGCAATGGCAGCGCCGGCAGCGTCGCGTCCGGGCGCGTGGCCTACTCCCTCGGGCTCCAGGGGCCGGCGGTGACCGTGGACACCGCCTGCTCGTCGTCGCTGGTGAGTCTGCACGTCGCGGCGCAGGCACTGCGGCACGGCGATTGCTCGCTGGCACTGGCCGGCGGGGTGACCCTGATGGCCACGCCCGCGCTGTTCGTGGAGTTCAGCCGGCAGCGAGGGTTGTCGGCGGACGGCCGGTGCAAGTCGTTCGGGGCGGCGGACGGCACCGGATTCGCCGAGGGCGTCGGGCTCGTGTTGTTGGAGCGCCTCGGTGACGCGCGGCGCAACGGCCATCCGGTACTGGCACTGCTGCGCGGCTCGGCGGTCAATCAGGACGGGGCGAGCAACGGCCTGTCCGCGCCCAACGGTCCGGCGCAGGAGCGGCTGATCCGGCAGGCGTTGGCCAATGCGCGGTTGTCGCCGGCCGAGGTGGACGTGGTGGAGGCGCACGGCACCGGGACGTCGTTGGGCGACCCGGTGGAGGCGCAGGCGATCATCGCCACCTACGGTCGGGATCGCCCCGAGGGGCGGCCGGTGTGGCTGGGCTCGATCAAGTCGAACATCGGACACACCCAGGCGGCGGCCGGGGTGGCGGGCGTGATCAAGATGGTGCAGGCGCTGCGGCACGGTGTGCTGCCGCGCACGTTGCACGTGGACGAGCCCTCGCCGCACATCGACTGGGACGCGGGGGCCGTGTCGCTGTTGGCACGGGAGGTGCCGTGGCCGGCCCTGGAGCGGCCGCGCCGGGCGGCGGTGTCCTCGTTCGGGATCAGCGGGACGAACGCGCACCTGGTGCTCGAACAGGCCCCGCCGGACACCCCGGCCACGCCGTCGGGCGGGGACGGGCCGCGTGCACACGCCCCGGAGGGGCCGGCGCCGTGGCTGTTGTCGGCCCGGAGCGCGCAGGCGTTGCGGGACCAGGCGCGCCGGCTGCACGCGGCGGTCTCGACCGCGCCGGAGCCGGGGGCCGTGGACGTGGGCAGGGCGCTGGCCACCACCCGGACCGCCTTCGAGCATCGTGCGGCGGTGGTCGCGCCGGACGCGGCGGGCCGGCTGCGGGCGTTGGCCGTGCTGGCGGACGGCGGCGTGGCGCCCGGGCTGCTCGTGGGTCGGGCGGCGCGCGGGTCCACCGCGTTCATGTTCACCGGCCAGGGCAGCCAGCGGGCCGGGATGGGCGCCGAACTGGGCTCGGTGTTCCCGGCCTTTCGCACGGCGCTGGACGAGGTGTGCGCGGAGTTGGACCGGCACCTGGACCGGCCGTTGGCGGGTCTGTTGGCGGCCGAGGCCGGGTCGGCCGACGCGGCGCTGTTGGATCGCACCGGGTACACCCAGGCGGCTTTGTTCGCGGTGGAGATCGCGCTGTTCCGGCTTCTGGAGCACTACGGGGTCGAGCCCGACTACCTGATCGGTCACTCCATCGGCGAGTTGGCCGCCGCACACGCCGCGGGGGTGCTGACGCTGCCCGACGCGTGCGCGCTCGTCGCCGCGCGCGGTCGGTTGATGCAGGCGCTGCCCGGTGATGGGGCGATGGCCTCGTTGCGGGCGGGCGAGCGTGATGTGTCGCCGCTGCTGGCGGGCTACGAGGAGCGGGTGGCGATCGCGGCGGTGAACGGGCCGACGTCGACGGTGATCTCCGGGGACGCGGACGCGGTCGCGGCGGTGGCCGCGCGCTGGCGTCATCTCGGGCACAAGGCGCGCACATTGCGGGTCAGCCACGCCTTCCACTCGCCGCACATGGACGCCATGCTGGCCGACTTCCGCGAGGTGGCCCGCGGGCTCCGCTTCGCCGCGCCGAGGTTGCCGATCGTCTCGAACGAGACGGGAGTGCCGGCCACGGCACGGGAGTTGGCCTCGCCGGAGTACTGGGTCCGCCATGTGCGCGGCACGGTGCGCTTCCACGAGGGGGTGCGCTGGTTGAGTGGGCAGGGCGTCGGTACCTATCTGGAGTTGGGGCCCGACGCGACGCTCACCCCGATGGCTCAGGAGTCCTTGGCCGCGGAGCGCGACGCGGCGGTGGTCGCCCCGTTGTTGCGCCGGGACCGGCCGGAACCGACGACGGTGGCGGGGGCGCTGGCGCAGGCGCACATCCGAGGTGTCGCGGTGGACTGGCGACGGTGGTTCGCCGACGTCGCGCCGGCGGGGGGCGGGCGCGAGGTTTCGCTGCCCACCTACGCGTTCCAGCGCAGCCGCTACTGGCTGGAGCAGACGGCCGAGCAGGCCGCGCCCGAACAGCGCACCGGTGGTGCCGAGGCCCGGTTCTGGGCGGCGGTCGAGGAGGGGGACGTCGCCGTGTCCGCGGCCGAGCTGGGCCTGCGCGGCGCGCAGGAGCGGGCGTTGCGCGAGTTGTTGCCGGCGTTGTCGACGCTGCGCCGCAGCCGGCGGTGGTGGTATCGCTCGGGGTGGAAGCCGTTGCCGGGCGAGAGCGAGGAGAGCGGCGAATCACCGTCGTCGGGGAGTTGGTTGGCGGTGGCCGAGGAGGGTGACGCGGGCGCGGTCGCCGACATCGCGGCGCTGTCGTCGGCCGGGCTGCGCCGGGTGTCGCGGGTGCTGCTCGGGCCCGGCGGCGATGTCGCGGACGCGGTGGCGCGGGCGGTGCCGGACCCGGCGGGCATCGACGGGGTGTTGTGGTTCGCGGCCGGGTCGGCCGAGTTCGGCGCCGCCGCGGAGCGCACCCTCGCGCTGTTGGCGGCGTTGCCCGCGGTGGGGGTCGGGGCGCCGGTGTGGGTGGCGACGCGGGGCGCGGTGTCGGTCGGCCCGGCCGATCCGCCGCGGCGGCCGGCCGACGCGGCGTTGTGGGGGCTGCGGGATCGGCTGCGCGGCGGGGGTCTGGTGGACCTGGGCGAGGTGGTGGACGAGCGGGCCGCCGGGCGGCTCGCGGCGCTGCTGGCCGAACCCGGTGCGGAGAACGAGGTCGCGGTGCGCGCCGACGGGGTCTTCGTGCGTCGCTGGTGGCACACGGCGGTCGAGGCGGGCGAGGCGTCGGGCGAGGGGGCGGCGCTGGTCGTCGGTACCGATCCGCTGGCCCTGGCCGCGGCGCGTCGGCTCGTGCGCGACGGCCGCGAGCGGGTGGTGTTGGCCGGTCCCGGCGCCCGGGCCGTGGTCCGGGACCTGCCGGACGGGGTCACGGTCGTGGACTGCGACCTCGACGACGCGGACGCGCTCGCCGCGTTGGTGGCCGCCGGGTCGGCCGACCGTCCGCTCACGCTGCTCGTCTGCGTGGCCGCGAACGTACGCGAGGCGGCTCCGGCCGTGGTGCTCGACGCCTTGACGCGCGATGGCGGGCCCGCCGCCTTCGTACTGATCTCGCCCGGCGCTGCGGCGCTGCCGGCCCCGGCTCCGGCGGCCGACACGGCCGTTCCCGCCCTGTTCGACTCCCTGGCCCGGCAGCGGCGGGCCGCCGGTCTGCCCGCGGTCGCGGCGTGCTGGGGGCCGTGGACGGAGAGCACGCACGAGTTCGGGGCGGGCGACGCGAACCACGCGGTCGTGGCGGATCTGGTCTTTCCGGCCCTGTTCGGCGCCGCGGCCTCGACGGACGGCGACGTGTCGTTGGTGATCGCCGACGTGCCGTGGTCGGCGCTCGCCTCGCCCGGTGCGCTGGTGCGCGATCTGCCGGAGGTCGCCCGCTCCCACGCGGGCCCCGCGCCCGCGCTCGCCTCGGTGGTGGATCCGGATGCCGCCGAGCGGCTGCGCGAGCGGTTGGCGGCGCTGTCCGCGGACGAGGAGGAGAAGGTGCTGACGGATCTGATCACCGAGCATGCGGCCGCCATCCTGGGCCACGACTCGCCCGCGGCGGTGGACCCGACGGCAAGCCTGCTCGATCTGGGCATGTCCTCGTTCACCGCGCTGCAACTGCGCAACCAACTCAGCGCCGCCACCGGCCTGGACCTGCCCGCGACCGCGCCCTACGACCACCCTTCCCCGGCCGCGTTCGGACGTTATCTGCGGGCCGAACTCGCCGGCCGTACGGCCGCCTGAACCCGGTAAACCCGGCGTTAAGGATCCTTTAAGCGCACCCCGTGAGAGTCGTCCTCGCCCGCCCCCACCAGAGTCCGGCGGGCCCCCTGGCGAGGAGGCACGACCATCGACTCACGGATGCGATCACCTGGATTGACCGGCACGTTGCGGATGATCTGCGCGCTGACGTGTCTGTGTCTTGCCCTCTCCTCCTGCGCCGGCACGCGGGAGGAGAGCGGCGCGGTCGCGGGTGCCGACAAGACGCTGCGCTACGCGACCGCGACCGAACCCGAATGCCTGGATCCGCAGGTCGGCGGGCGCGACGTGGACGCCCTCATCGATCGCAACATCTTCGACTCCCTCGTCAGCGCGACCGAGGACGGCACCTTCCGTCCCTGGCTGGCCGAGAGTTGGACGATCTCCGAGGACCGGACCACGTACACCTTCCGACTGCGCCCGGGCGTGCGATTCCAGGACGGCACGCCGCTGGACGCGGCGGCCGTCAAGGCCACTCTCGACCACGCGGTGGATCCGAAGGCCAAGTCCTTCTACGCGGCCAGTCTGGTCGGCGCCTACGCCGGTGCCACGATCGTGGATCCGCTGGTGATCGAGGTGCGTCTGTCCCACCCCAGCAGTCCGTTCCTCCAGGCGCTGAGCACCCCCTACCTCGGTATCCAGTCGCCGAAGTCGATGCGCGAGAACGCGGGCAGGTTGTGCCAGAAGCCGGTGGGCTCCGGTCCGTTCGGCTTCGTCGAGTGGCGCAAGAACACCAGTGTCGTGCTGAAGCGGAACCCGGACTACAACTGGGGCCCACCCGATGCCAAGCACACCGGCATGGCGAAACTGAAGGGCATCACCTTCTCGTTCGTGCCGGAGAACTCGGTGCGGCTGGGTTCGCTGATGAGCGGTCAGGTGGACGCGATCGGCGAGGTGCCCACGGTGAACGCGACCACCGTGGCCAAGGCGCTGCGGCTGCTGCGTCATCCGGCACCGGGCGCGGTGTACACCATCTTCCTGAACAGCGGCAGCGGACCGCTGGTCGACGAGCGGGTGCGGATCGCGCTGCAACGCTCCCTGAATCTGGACCAGTTGATCAAGGCCTTGCATTTCGGGCAGTACGACCGGGCCTGGAGCGTGCTCGGCCCGACCACCGTGGCCTACGACCGTACGGTCGAGGGCTCGTGGAAGTACGACCCCAAGCTGGCGAACCGGTTGCTCGACGAGGCCGGGTGGACCGGCCGGGACGCGGCGGGCTACCGCACCAAGGACGGCCGACGGCTCACCCTCGTGTGGCCATATGCCAAGCAACTCTCGCGCGACGGGCGCGAGTTCATCGGCCAGGGCATCGCGGCGGACGCCCGCAGGGTCGGCTTCGACGTGCGCTTCGAGCGGGAGGAGCCGGGCGCGCTGAACACCCAACTGGCGTCCGGCAAGGGACTGGACATGTTCGCGATGAGCTTCGTGCGATCCGAACCGGACATCCTGCGGTACTTCTTCGCCTCGGACCAGACCGTGAACAAGGGTGGCGGCAACCTGTTCCGGGTCGCCGATCCACAGCTGGACCGGTGGTTCCGGGACGCGACCACCGACAACGACACGGCCGCCCGCAGGCAGTCCTTCGAACAGGCCCAGCAATACATCCGCACGCACGCGCTGGCGATACCGGTCTACGTGCCGAAGGCGATGATCGGCACCTCGAAAAAGCTGCACGACGTGGGTTTCGCGCCGGACGCCTACCCGCTGTTCTACGACGCGTGGCTGGGGGCGGGACGATGAGCGCTCGACTGGCCTGGTTGGTACGCCGGATCGTGCTCGGCGTGATGGTGGTCCTGGGCGCGGCCACGGCGGCGTTCGCCGCGATGCACCTGATGCCCGGCGACCCGGTGCAGGCGATGCTCGGCCAGAGCGGGCGCACCCCCGAACTGGTCGCGCGGGTACGCCACGACACCGGCCTGGACCGGCCGCTGTACGAGCAGTACGGGCTGTTCCTGGGCCGATTGGCCCGCGGCGACCTGGGTACGTCGTACCAACTCCAGGAAACGGTGACGGAGTTGATCCGCTCGCAGGTCTGGTCCACGGTGGCCCTGTCGCTCGCGGGCTTCCTCCTGGCGATCGTGATCGCGGTACCGGTGGCGGTGGCCACCGCCGCCCGCCGGCCGGCGCTGCGCCGGCTGACCTCGACGGTGGAACTGGTACTGGCGTCGGTGCCCGGTTTTTGGATCGGGGTGTTGTTGCTGACCGTCTTCTCCTTCCACTGGCAACTCTTCCCGGCGGTCGGCGGCACCGGGGCGCGCGGACTCGTGCTCCCGGCGCTGACCCTGGCGCTGACCCTGGTCGGCGTGTTCACCCAGGTGTTGCGGGAGGAGATGGAACGCGCCCTGCGCGAGCCGTTCGTGCTGAGTTCGCGCGCCCGGGGCGCGGGCGAGACCACGGTGCGGTTGCGCCATGCCCTGCGGCACGCGCTCATCCCGCTGCTCACCCTCTCCGGCTGGACCGTGGGCACGCTGCTCACCGGTGCGGTGACCATCGAGACGGTCTTCAACCGCCCCGGGGTGGGCCGACTCCTGGTGACCGCCGTCGACAGCCGGGACTTCCCGGTGATCAGCGGCGTGGTGGTGCTCTCGGCCGCGGTCTTCGCGGTGATCAGCATCGGCACCGACTGGCTGTACACGATCGTGGACGCGCGGGTACGGGAGGTACGGACGTGAGTGACGAGCGGATCCTGACCGCCGCGCTGGTGTTGACCGGGCCGGCGGACGAGGTGATCGAGGACGGCGCGGTACGCGTGCGCGACGGCGTCTTCGCCGATGTGGGCCCGCGTCGTGAGGTCGTGGAGCGGGCCGCGCCCGACACTCCCGTACTCGACCTGGGCGGCGCGACGCTGCTGCCCGGTCTGATCGACTGCCATGTCCACCTCGCCTTCGACGCGAGCGAGGATCCCGTCGCCGCGTTGCGCGCGGCCGACGACCGCGACCTGCTGCTGGACATGGCGGGCCGGGCCCGGCGGTTGCTCGACGCGGGGGTGACCACGGCGCGCGATCTGGGTGATCGCGGCGGGCTGGCGGCGCGGCTGCGGGACGCGATCGAGGCGGGCACGCTGCCGGGTCCGCGCCTGCTGACCGCGGGGCCGCCGATCACCGTGACCGGCGGACACTGCTGGTTCCTGGGCGGCGCGGCCGACGGCGCGGACCGCATCCGCGAGCGGGTGCGGCGCAACGTGGCCGACGGCGCCGACGTGATCAAGGTGATGAGCACGGGCGGCAGCATGACGGCGGGCGGACCGCCCGCCTGGCAGGCGCAGTTCTCGGTCGAGGAGGTGACACTGGTCGTCACCGAGGCGGCCCGCTTCGGCCGCCGGGTGGCCGCGCACGCGCACGGCACCGCGGGTATCGAGGTGGCGCTGGCCGCGGGGGTACACACCCTCGAACACTGCTCGTTCGTCACGGAACCGGCCCTGGGCGAGGATCACGAACGCCAAGATCGGCTGATCCGGGAGATCGCCGAGCGCGGTGTGGCGGTGTGTCCGACGTTCAGTGCCACGCTCACCGACGTCGAGCGCCGGCTCGGCCCGGACGTCCTGCGCCCGTGGCTGGATCTGGTACACCGCCAGTACGAGGCGGGCGTACGGCTGATCGCGGGCACCGACGCGGGCATCGCCCAGGCTCCGTTCGAGGGGTACGCGCAGGGTCTGGAGTGGTACGTACGGGCCGGACTGCCGCCGGGGGCGGTGCTGGAGATGGCCACCACGAACGCGGCGGAAGCGCTCGGCCTGGCCGAGCGGATCGGCCGGATCGCGATCGGCCTGGACGCGGACGCGGTCGTGGTCGACGACGATCCGCGCAAGGGCTTCGGCACGCTCGCCGACCCCCGGTTGGTCCTGCGCCGGGGCCGGCCGCACGTACCCGCGCCGCGTGCCTCGGCGGAAGCCGCGTGAGCGCGCCCACCCGGGCCCGCCTCGCGCGCGCCCGGCACCTTTGCGGCAAGCCCGGATCCACCGTGGGACTCGAAGGGATGGACCGCCGATGAGCGGCGCAGGCATCGCGGCGATCGAAGCCGCTCCGGTCCCGCCGTCCGCCCGGCGGCGCACCGCGGCCGGCCCCGGACCCGGCCTCGTCGTGGCCGGTGTGGTCCTGGCCTTCGTCGCCCTCGCGGCGCTGTGGCCGGACCTGTTGACCACGCGGGCGCCGGACGCCATCGAGCCGGTACAGGCGCTGTCGGGCCCCAGCGCCGAGCACTGGTTCGGCACCGACCAACTGGGCCGCGACATCTACAGCCGCATCGTCGACGGCGCCCGACCGTCCCTGGAGATCGGCGTCGGGGCCACCGTCATCGCGGTCGCGGCCGGCTCGATCCTGGGGGTCGTGGCGGCGACCGCGGGCCGGGTGGCCGACGAGCTGATCATGCGGATCACCGATGTCTTCCTGGCCTTTCCCGGCCTGATCCTGGCCATGGTCCTGGTGGCCGTGCTGGGCCCGGGCACCGGCAACGCGATGTTGGCGATCAGTTGTTCGCTCACGCCGGGCTTCGTGCGGCTGGCCCGGGGTCAGGCACTGGTGGTGCGCGAGGCCGACTACGTACGCATGGCGATCGTTTTCGGCCGCAGCCGTTGGAGTGCCTATCGCACCCACCTGCTCCCGAACACGATGCCGCCGCTGCTGGTCCTGGCGACCGTCAACATCGGCACCGCGATCCTCGCGGGCTCCGCGCTCAGCTTCCTGGGCCTGGGACCGAAGGACTCGTCCTCGGAATGGGGATCGATGCTCTCCGAGGGACGCGACTATCTCGGCTCGGCCTGGGCCACGGCGGTCTTTCCCGGGCTGGCGATCAGCGTGACCGTCGTCGCGATCAACGTGGTGGGACGCGGCCTGCGGCAACGATTCGACGGGAGGTCCACCGATGGCGACTGATCGTGGTGAGCCCTTGCTCAGTGTGCGCGACCTGCGCGTGTTCTTTCCGAACGGCCGACGCGGTCGGGTCGACGCGGTCCGCGGTGTCGACTTCGACCTGCGGGCCGGCGAAGTGCTGGCGATCGTCGGGGAGTCCGGCTCGGGCAAGAGCGTGACCGCACGCTCCCTGGTCGGACTCGCCGGTCCCGGCGCGCAGGTGCGCGCCGACCGGCTGCGCGTGGACGGTGAGGACCTGCGCACCGCCTCGGCACAGCGGTTGCGCCGGATCCGCGGCCTGCGCGTGGGCCTGGTGCTGCAGGACGCGCTGTCCGCGCTGGACCCGGTGCGTACCGTCGGCGCCGAGGTCGGCGAAACCCTGCGGGTGCACAACCTGGTCCGCCGGGCCGAGGCGGTACCGCGCGTGGTGGAGCTGCTGGAGCGCGCCCGCGTCCCGGAACCGGCGCTGCGGGCCCGGCAGTATCCGCACCAGCTCTCCGGCGGCCTGCGCCAACGTGCCCTGATCGCCGCCGCGATGGCCGCCGATCCGCCGATCCTGATCGCCGACGAGCCGACCACGGCCCTGGACGTGGGCGTGCAGGCGCGGATCCTCGACCTGCTCGCCGCCAAGCGCGACGCCGGCACCGGCATCCTGCTGATCAGCCACGACCTGGCCGTGGTGGCCCGACTCGCCGACCGGGTCGCGGTGATGTACGACGGGGTGTTCGTCGAGGAGGGCCCCACGCGCGAACTGCTCACCGACCCGCGCCACCCGTACACGCGGCACCTGCTCGCCGCGATCCCGGCCGGGCAGGACCGGGACATCCGGTTGTCCGCCGGGCAGCACCGCGCCGACGTCGCCGCTCCGGTCGCCCGGGGATGCCACTACGCGCCGCGCTGCCCCCTGGCAGAGGACGCGTGCCGGGTCGAGGAGCCGGTCCCGGTGGCGATCGGCGATACGCACACCGCGCGCTGCCGCCTCCTGGACGCGCCCTGGACACCGGCCGACCGGGTCTCGCGGGCCGAGGGGCGGCAGGCCGGGGAGACGGTCCTGGCCGCCGCGCATCTGTCGAAGTCCTTCCCGGGCCCCGACCGCAGTCGACGGCTCGCGGTGGACGACGTCTCGTTCACCCTGGGCGCGGGCGAGACGCTCGGCATCGTCGGCGAGTCGGGCTCCGGCAAGAGCACCACCGCACAACTGGTACTGGGCCTGCTCGAACCGGACGAGGGGCAGGTCACCCTGCACGGAAGTCCGTGGTCGCATCGGCGCGAGCGCGATCGCCGTCCGCTGCGCCGGCGGATCCAGTTCGTCCCACAGGAGCCGCTCGCCTCCTTCGACCCCCGGTACTCCGTCGCGCGACTGATCGCCGAGGGCCTGGGCGGCACCGCACGCCGGGAGGTGCGCCGGCACCGCGCCCGAATCGCCGAACTGCTCACCCTGGTCGGCCTGGACCCGGCGCTCGCCGACGCCCGACCCCGACGACTGTCCGGCGGGCAGCGCCAACGGGTCGCCATCGCACGGGCGTTGGCCTCGGAGCCGGACGTGATCGTGTGCGACGAACCGGTCTCGGCCCTGGACGTATCGGTCCAGGCCCAGATTCTGGACCTGCTGGGCGATCTCCGGCAGGAGTTGGGGGTGGCCCTGCTGTTCATCTCGCACGATCTGGGGGTGATCCGCCATCTCAGCGACCGGGTGCTGGTGATGCACGACGGGAAGGTGGTCGAGACCGGTACCGCGCGAGAGGTCTTCGACCGGCCGACGCACGAGTACACCCGATCGCTGCTCGCCGCGCTGCCCAGGGTCGGCGACGCGTTCGCCCGGGCCGAGCCGTTGGCGGACTCCGCCACGTGAAACCGGGGCGCGTGACCCGCGCCCGTCGACGGCCGTCGCGGAAGCTTCACCGCGGCGGCCGTTTGGCCGCCGTGTCCGCGGCGGGAGTCGGACGAACGACGAGTGTCCGGCCCCACGGCACGGGGAACCGTAGGGGCCGGACACTCGGGAGAGCCGTGCGGGTAGGTGTGAGTTACCGGCGCACGGCGGTCAGGAGGCCGCCATTGGAGCGCCCCTGCGCCTGGCGGCCGTAGGAGGCGGCCACGTCGGCCCGGTCCAGCAGTCGGGCGTCCCAGCCGTTCTCGCCCAGCCAGGGCATCGTGCCCTCACCGAGACCGCCCTTGGCCATGGCCGCGATCTCGGCCAGTCCGGGCACCGCCTTGGCCTCGGCGAGGAACGCGGACTTGTCCAGGTTGGCGTGCTCGAACGACATCCGGCTGCCGGACGCGGACAGGTCGCCGATCATGCCGAGCAGTCGGGCCGCCTCGTCCGCGGTGAGATAGCCGAGTACGCCCTCGACCAGCCAGGCCGTCGGCACGGTGGGGTCGAACCCGCCCGCGACCAGTCGGGCGGGCCAGTCGTCGTCGCGCAGGTCCGTCATCAACACGTCGCGGGCGCAACGCGGTCGGGCGTCGGCGGCGTCCAACACCTCGTTCTTGAAGTCGAGCAGGTCGCCGAGGTCGATCTCGTACAGGTGGACGCCGGCCGGCCAGTCCAGGCGGTAGGCGCGGGCGTCCAGACCCGCGCCGACCAGAACGACCTGCCGACACCCGGCCTCGGTGGCCGCGAGCAGGTATTCGTCGAAGAAGCGTGTGCGCACGATGACGTTGAAGCTGAGGATCTGCTTCCAGGTGGCTCGGGCCTCGACCTCGGCCGGGTCGCTCTCGTGTTGCTCGGACGCCGCGATGAACAGCGGCGCGAAGGGGTCGTCGAAGAGGCGGTCGGGGCGCCGACTCTCCTCCGCACGCACGTATGTGGCCTCTATCGACGTTCGTGCGATCTTGGAACGCATCCGGACTCCTTCGTCGTATCGGTGTGACCGGTGTGACGGGTGTATCGGGCGCCGCTGAAACCGCTCTGAAACCGCTCTGAAACGACGCCGGACATCCCGCCCGGACGGGCCCCCGGGCAGGGCCCGTCCGGGACTCGATCAGCTCGACGGCTTGGGCTTGGGCGGGCCCTTGATCACGAAGATCGCGATCAGCAGGGCGGCGCCCACGAAGGCGGTACCGGCCAGGAACGCGCTTTGCATGCCCTCGCTGAAGACGTGCTGCGTCCACTCGGAGGGGGAGGCGCCGTGCCGGTCGCCGTCCGCGGCGTTCTTGCTCGCCGTGCCGAACACCGTGACCAGGATGCCGAGTCCGAGCGCGCCGCCGAGTTGCATCATGGTCTGGAGCACGCCGGAGGCGGCGCCCGCGTCCCTGGGCTCGACCCCGGCCATCACCGTGACGTTCATCGGCATGAAGCTCAGCCCCATCCCGATGCCGAACAGCAGCAGCGGTCCGAACACACCGGTCCAGAAGGAACTGTCCTCGGTGAGCCGCGTGAACCAGAAGAAGGCGCCGGTCATCAGCGCCGCGCCGACGATCATCAAGAGCTTGGCGCCGAACCGCTTGAGCAGCTTGGGCACCTGGGTCACGGTCGCGAACATCCCGAGCGTCATGGGCAGGAAGGCGCAGCCGGATTCGGCGGGGCTGAAGCCCAGCACGTCCTGGATGTACTGGCTCAGGAAGAAGAACATGCCGAGCATGCTCGCGGTGAGCAGCAGCACGTTGAGATAGGCACTGGAGCGGTTGCGGTGCGCGAACAGCCGCAGCGGCAGGATCGGCGGGTCGATCTTCGTCTCGATCACCACGAACGCGGCCAGCAACACCCCGGCCAGCACGAAGGACGCGATGGTCGTCGCGTCGCCCCAGCCGTCGTCGGGGACGCGGATGAAGGCGTACACCAAGGCGACCATGCCGACGGTCGAGGTGACCGTGCCGAGGTAGTCGATCCTGCTCTTGCGGTGCTCCGGTTCACGAATGTATCGGGGGGCGAGCAGCGCGACGGCCAGCCCGATCGGCACGTTGATGAACAACACCCAGCGCCACGAGGCCCAGTCGGTGAGCACGCCGCCGAGGATCAGTCCGATCGATCCGCCGGCGCCGGCGGTGGCCGAGTAGACGCTGAGCGCCTTGTGCCGAGGGGCGCCCTCGGCGAAGTTGGTGACGATCAGGGACATGGTGCTGGGCGCGGCCAGCGCGGCGCCCACACCCTGAACGGCCCGGGCGGCGATCAGCAGCTCCGGGTTCTGGGCCAGGCCGCCGACCAGGGATGCGACGGTGAAGACCACCGTGCCCAGGACGAGCATGCGGCGCTTGCCCAGGATGTCGCCGATCCGGCCGCCGAACAGCAGCAGGCCGCCGAACGCCAGGGTGTAGGCGTTGATCACCCAGGCCAGGCCGGTGCGCGAGAAGCCGAGGTCCTGTTGGATCTTCGGCAGTGCGATGTTCACCACCGTGGCATCGACGCTGATCATCAGATAACACACCGCGATGATCGCCAGGATGATTCCGGAGTGCGGCGCCGCGGGCGCCGCCGCCGCACGTTCGGTCTCACCGGACAGCGCACGGCTGTCGGCGACGGTGTCGGTGTGGTCCTCGGGCATTTCTCTCCTACGCGGACTCTCGACGCCTGGGTCCCGATGGTCGTGGGAACTTCACACTCGCACGCGGACGGCGTCACGACGGATTATCCAGGGACTGTCCCCGATTAGCCGTTCCGACAATACAGGGATAGTCCCCGTTTTCTCAAGAGCCGTCCGCATCAGGGCTCTGAGCAGGGCGGGGACTATCATGGGCACCTGCTCGGCGGCCCAGGGCGCGCCGACGCGACGCCCTGATGTCACGCAGTAGGGACGTTCACATGACGGTCACCTCCGGAGACCCCGCAGGACCCACCGGTCCGCGACAACCGCCGACGCGAGCCGACGCCCGCCGCAACTACGAGCGGCTGCTCGTCGCGGCCGGCGAGGCGTTCGCCGAGAACGGCGCGGGCACCTCGCTCGACGACATCGCCAAGCGCGCCGGAGTCGGCAACGCGACCCTCTACCGCCACTTCCCCACCCGCGAGGTGCTCCTCGAAACGGTCTACCGGGACGAGATCCAACAGTTGGGCGACCACGCGTGGGCGGCGTCACCGTCCGGCGACCCGGTCGAGGCGCTGGCCGACTGGTTGCGCCTGGCGGTGTCCCGACTGCGGGTCTACGAGGGCCTGAAGGGGCTGCTGGAGATCGCCCTGCGCGACGAGAGCGCCGAGTTGGCGTCGTGGTGTCGGGCCACCATCCGGTCGGCGGCGGCCCATCTGCTCGCCAGGGCACAGCGGGAGGGGGCCATCCGCGGCGACATCGACGAGTTGGTGCTGCTGCGGTTCGCCAACGCGATCTCGCTGACCGCCGAGATGAGCACGACCGGCACCGACCCGACGGACCAGCTCATCTCGCTGCTCTTCGACGGGCTGCGCACACGCTGAGCGGGCTCGCGCGGGCGACGGGTGCGTCGGCGGCGGGCGCGCAGGCGACGGGTGCGGCGCGCGTGCGGGGCCTCGGCGGCGGCTCGCGCGGACACCCACGTCGCTCGCTCAGCGGGCGGTGCGCTCCACGGCGGGTGCGCCGACCCGGACCGCATCTGCCAACAGACGGAAGGAGTGCACCCGTTCGGGCAGACCGTGGACCAGGCCGAGCGCCATCAACTCGTCCGCGCCGGTCTCCCGGACCAGTTCGCCGACCCGACGACGGATGGTGTCCGGGCCGCCGACGAGGTGATTGTCCAGCCGCTCCTCGATGAACCGTCGCTCCTGGGCGGTGTACGAGCGCCGCGCCGCCTGTTCCGGTGTGGGATGCAGGCCCGGCATGCCCGTGGTCCGGTGCAGCAGGGAGGTCAGCGCCATCGGCCCGGCCAGCCAGCGCGCCCGCTCGTCGCTGTCCGCCGCGATCACCATCGCCGCGAGGATCGCGTACGGCCGCTCCAGCTCCGGCGAGGGGTGGAAGGTGGTCCGGTACACATCCAGCGCCGCCGCCGCGCCGGCCGGGGCGAGATGGTGCGCGAACGCGAACGGCAGGCCCAGCATGCCGGCCATCCGCGCGCTGTAGCCGCTGGTGCCCAGCAGCCAGGTGGGCATCCGCGCACCCTGCGCGGGCACCGCGAGCACGGCGGCGGAGTCCGGCGAGGCGGCCGGCTCGAAGTAGCTCATCAACTCGACCAGCCGCTGCGGGAAATCGTCCTGCTCCCCCGGCGCGACCACCCGCCGCAGCGCGCGCGCCGTGCCGGGATCGGTGCCCGGCGCCCGGCCGACGCCCAGATCGATCCGCCCCGGGTGCAGCGCCTCCAGGGTGCCGAACTGCTCGGCCACCACCAGCGGCGCGTGGTTGGCGAGCATCACCCCGCCCGCGCCCACCCGCATCCGGGTGGTGGCGTCGGCGATCCGGCCGATCAACACCGGCGGCGAACAACTGGCGATGTTGCGCATCGCGTGGTGTTCGGCCACCCAGAACCGGTAGTAGTCCATCTCCTCGACCCGGCGCGCCAGTTCGATGGTCTCGCGCAGCGCGTCGGTGGCGGTCGAACCCTCGAACACCGGTGAGATGTCCAGCACGGACAGACGAACATCCGGTACGTCGCTCATCGTTGGTTCCCTTCGGCAGGCCCGGCGATCGTGCTCTCGGACCCGCCCCCGGGCACGTCGATCCGCGTGCCGGTGGATCCCTCGACGGCCCGAACATGCGCGGAGGGCAGACCACTTCGGGGGCGGGCGAGTTCACGATACGGGGACTATCCCCGTTTGACAATCCGCGCACTCTCGGGACGAGCGGACCACGGCCGTCGCCGCCGGCACGGCACGGTGCATGCCTTCGGGTCTCCCAGGAAGATGGGATTCCGCCGCGCCGATGGTTGCCGGGAGGATGCCGGTGGGCGTGCCGACGAACTCGGCGCGCCGTCGAAGTGGCACTGATCCGACTACCGACAAGGATCGACTCCGCATGGGAATACGCCGATTGGCCATGTCCGCGGCAGCCGTCGCGGCAACCGTACCGCTCCTGCTGGTCGCCACCGGAACGCCGGCGAACGCCGCCGCCGGCAACGAGCCGGACCAGGCGCAGACCACGAGCACGTGCCTCTGGTGGTACAACGTCAACGCCACCGTGGGTGGCGTTCCCTTCGCCCTCACCCAGCTGAAGCTCTGTCTGAACTCGGTGCATCCGAACGTGCTCCCGCCCACCGGCCCCATCGTCGTGCCCCACACGCCGATCGACGTCGATCCCCCGCTGCTGCCGGTCTTCCCCGGCTGACCGACGCCGCGCCACCGCCCTGCGGGCCCCGGAAGTCTCCGCAGGGCGGTTTCGGCGCGTGCGGAGGTGAGGCGGTGGCGCTGTCGTCGACGGCGAGGGTGCTCGGGTCAGGGGGTGTCGCGGCGCAGGGCCCGGCCGGGGAGGGCGCCGGTGGGGGTGCCGTCGCGAAGTGTCGGGATGCCGTTGATCAGGACGTGGCGCATGCCTCGGGCGTAGCTCTTGGGGTTGGCGTAGGTGGCGGTGTCGGTGACGTCGGCGAGTCGGAAGACCGCGACGTCGGCGTACGCGCCGGGGGTGAGGAGGCCGCGGTCGCGCAGGCGCAGGTTCGTGGCGGGCAGGGAGGTCATCCGGCGGATGGCCTCCTCCGGGGTGACGATCGCCTCGTCGCGGGCGTAGCGGCCGAGCACGCGGGCGAAGGTGCCGAAGGCTCGGGGGTGGACCGGGTGGTCGGCGAAACGTTCGTCGGCGGCGGGGGCGTCGGAGTCCGAGCCGACCGAGACCCAGTCGTGGGCGAACGCCAGGCGGGTGTTGTCCTCGTCGCCGATGAAGTAGGCGGCGTCGGCGTGCGGAGCGGCCAGGACGATGTCGAGGAGGGTGGTGATCGGGTCGGCGTCGCCTCGGGCCTCGGCGATGTCGGCGATGGTGGAGCCGGCGGGGACGTCGATCTCCGGGTGGTGGGACAGGACCACGACGCCGGGGGCGCCGCCGCTCATCCGCCACAGGCTTTCCCAGTCGCCGCCGTCGCGGATGGCGGCGGTGATGGTCGCGCGGTCGGCGGGGTTGCCCAGGCGCTCGTGTAGCCGGTCGGCGCCGCCGAGGTGGAAGGGCGGGGGGATGGCGGAGGCCAGCAGGGTGCTGCCGGCGGCGTAGGGGTAGATGTCGGCGGTGACCTCGATGCCGGCCGCCCGGGCGGACTCGATCCGCTCCAGGACCGGGCGCATCTTGGGTCGGTTGTCCCGGCCGGCGGTCTTGAGGTGGTAGATCTCGGCGCGCGCGCCGGAGTCCCGGGCGATGGCGAGGAGTTCGTCGACGGCCTCCAGGAGGCGGTCGCCCTCGTTGCGCAGGTGCGAGATGTACAGCGCGTCGTGCCGGGCCAACACCTTGGCGTAGGCGGTGAGTTCGCGGGTGTCGGCGTAGGTGCCCGGTGGGTAGATCAGGGCCGAGCCGACGCCGAGCGCGCCGTCCGCCAACTCCTCGTCGAGCAGGGCGCACGCGCGGGCGAGTTCGTCGTCGTCGAGCGGGCGGCCCTCGATGCCGGCGACGGACATCCGCAGGTTGTCGGCGCCGACGAAACTGGCGACGTTCTGGCCGACGCCGGTGGATTCGAGGTGGGCCAGGAAGTCGCGCAGGCGCGGCCAGGCGGCGCGGGCGCCCTCGGGGAGCGCGCCGATGAGTTCGATCATGGACTCGGTCATCGCCCCGGTCACCGGGCCGAGCGAGACGCCCTCGCCGAAGATCTGGGTGGTCACGCCCTGGTACAGGTCGGACAGGCCACGGGGGTCCTGCTGGAGGGTGAAGTAGGCGTGGCTCAGCACGTTGACGAAGCCCGGACACACCACGCAGCCCTGTGCGTCGATCTCGTCACGCCCCGTGATGGCGCCGATGTCGCCGAGCGCGACGATCCGCCCGCCGTCGATCGCGAGGTCGCCGTCGTACGCGGGGGATCCGCTGCCGTCGACGAGGGAACCGGCCCGGACGACGAGGTCGACGAGCCGATCGGCGGGCGCGCCGGCGGCGTGCTCGTCCACGGGTGTTTCGACGGCCGTGTCGGGTTGCGGGTCGAACCGCGGGTCGGGCTGCATGTGGAACCTCTCGGGTATGGGAACCCGCCGCCTCCCCGGGCCCCGACGTTTCCCGAGTATCGCCCGCGGCCGGGCCGGGAGCCTCGGATCCGTACACGAGCGGCGGGCCGAAGATGTGTCCGCACGGACGAAGACCGGTGATCACCCTGCGGTGCGAAGGAACCCGGCGGTTTCCGGGTCGGCGCCCGGGCGGTGTGTCAGTCGGTGGTGTGTGCGGCCGGCGTCGGGAGCAGGGTGCGGAAGGCCTCCGCCCACTCGTTGATCGGGCCCGGGGCGATGTCGTCGATCACCACGCGGCGGGTCATCGCCGCGACCAGGGCGCCGAGGGCGTGGGGGCGCAGGTCCACGGCCGGGTCGACCCCGAGGCGGGCGGCGGTGGTGGTGACGATGCGGTGGGCGACCGTGTCGATCAGGGCCACGCCGTGGTCGTGGACCGAGCGCACGCCCAGGAAGCGGCGGCGCAGCGCGTGTCGGCGGGCGGTTTGTTCGGCGTGGTCTTCGAGGTTGCCGTGGCTGACCGTCATCGCGTGGCGGCGGCAGATCATGTCGACGGTGGTCTGTTCGAAGCCCTGTTCCTCGAACAGGTCGAACGCGACCGTGGAGATCGCCTGCCGGGTGCGGGCCTTCTTGCGCTCGCGCAGGCCCGTGGGTGCCTTCGGCTCCCCCGCCGGTCCGTCCATGGCGCCGCGCCCCTGCCGTTCGTGGCCCGGCGTCGCCCGCCGACCCCCGGAGATGCTACGCAACCACGACGGGTCCGGGATCCGCGACGGACGCCGCGCAGCCGACATCGACTGTTCGACGGCGCGTCACACTCGCCGGACACCGGCGCGGACCGCCGCGGAGCCCGGGCGGCCCGGGTCCGGGCCGCCTGTCCTCGTCGGTGGTCACGGGGCGTACGTCAGGGGTAGTTCGGCAAGGCCGCGCAGGAAGTCCGAGGCGCGCCAGCGCAGCTTTTCCGCCGGGACCGCCAGTTCGAGGGTCGGGAAGCGGGTGACGATCTCGGTGAGGGCGACCTTGATCTCCTGGCGGGCCAGGCGTTGGCCGAGGCAGAAGTGGGGGCCGTGGCCGAAGCCCAGGTGGGCGGTGGTGGACCGGGTGATGTCGAAGGTGTGCGGGTCCTCGCGGATCGCCGGGTCGCGGTTGGCGGCGGAGAGCAGGAAGCGCACCAGGTCGCCACGGCGCACGAGCACGCCGCCGATCTCCAGGTCGGTCAGCGCCACCCGGTTCGTGGTGGACAACAACGAGCCGCGAAAGCGCAGCGCCTCCTCGACGGTGCCCTCGACGAGCGTGGGATCGGCCCGGAGTGCGGCCAACTGGTCGTTGTGGGTGATGAGTTCGTACAGCGCGGCGGCGATCAGGTAGGCCGTGGTGACGTGCCCCGCGAACAGCAGCACGGAGCCGAAGCCGATCAGTTCATTGGCCGACAGCCGTGATCCGTCGTCGAGTTCGGCCTGTACCAGCTCGCTCAGCAGGTCCTCGGTCGGTTCGGTGCGCTTGGCGTCGACGAGGTTGGCGCAGTAGGCGACGAACGCGTCCATCGCCGCCCGGCGTACCGCCGTCGAGGGCGAGTCCATGTTCTCCACCCGGGTGCGGAACACCTCGCGGTCCGCCATCGGTACCCCGAGCAGTTCGCAGATCACCTCCAGCGGGAAGGGGTTGGCGAACGCCTCGACGATGTCCACCGTGCCGCCTTCGGCCGGCAGCCGGTCGAGCAGTGCGCGCGCGATGTCGACGATCCGCGGTTCGAGGTTGCGCACGGCCCGCGACGCGAACGCGGCGCTGACCAGGCGGCGGTAGCGGGCGTGGTCCGGATTGTCCTGCTCGAACAGCACGGTCGGACCGTCGGCGGACTGGGCCGCGTGCGGCGCGTGCGTGTGCAGGTCGTTGGACAGCCTTGGGTCGCCGAGGAGTTGCCGGGTCAGCCCGGCGCCGAGCACGGTCCATGCCTCGATGCCGCCGACCTGTCGGGTGCGGATGATCGGGTATCGCCGGGCCAGTTGCTCCAGTTCCCGTTCGGCGTCGGGGAGTGTGGAGATCTGGACCAGTTCGAGCACGGGAATCATGGCCGACTCTCCTCGGGAGCGGATGTGTCGCCGGGACGCGGCGCCGGCAACTCGGCCAACCACAGGTGCCGGTCGGCGATGCGCCACCGGCTTCCTTGTCGGGCCAGCACGTCGGCGTACACCCCGCTGCGGGTGAACTCCTGGCGGCCGTCCCCCGGATGGGCGAACGCCACCGCCATCAGCGACCGCGCCTCGGCGGTGTCGCCGTCGAGGCGGGTGATCACCGTGTTGGTCACGAAGTGCCGCTGGTGGGCGGCCCGGGTGCGCAGGTTGTGCTCGCGCAGCGCGGCCATCGCCGCGACGATCTTGTCCCGGCCGGACACCGAGGGCGGAAATCCCTCGGGGGCGGGAGTGAACGCGTACGTCGCGTCCTCGGTGAACAGGTCGCCGAGCCCGTCGTAGTCGCCCGCGTCGTAGAGCAGGCTGTACGCGGCGACGAGATCCTGGATCGCGGCCCGGTGGACCAGGAACTCCGCGTCGAGATGGTCGACGGAGCCGGGTTGCGGGTATCGCGGATAGCGCGGGTCGGTCATGCCGTGCCTTCCCTCGTGTCGATCGAAACCGTCCTGTCACCGGCCAGCCACGCGCGCACCACCGCACCGGTCTGCTCCGCGTGTTCGCCGATCATCGTGCAGTGGTCGCCCTCCACCTCGGCGGCGGTGTGCTCGTACGGCCAGGTGGAACGCCAGTCCTCGCCGGTCATCGGCTCCTCCGGCGAGCCCGGGACGCAGCGCGAGGGCCGCACCACGAGCGTCGGCGCGGAGCCGGGCTTGGGCTCCCAGCCCCGGAACATCCGGCGGTAGGTGCCGATCGCGGTCAGCCCGATGTAGTCGAGCGCGGTGAACGCCTGCCGGCGCACGATCACCTCGTAGTTCATCGCCTTGCGCATGCGCCGCGACATCGTGGCGGGCAGGTAGGTGTCGAGCAGTACGACCCCGGCGGGCGTACGGCCGGTCGCCTCCAGGCGGCCGGCCACCCCCTGGGCGAGCCAGCCGCTGGAGGAGTAGCCGAGCACGGCGAACGGGTCGTCTCCGGCGCACCGCAGCGTCGCGTCGGCCAGCAGGTCGAGCAGCACGTCCAGCGAGGCGGCCAGCGGCTCGCCGGGCCGAAAGCCCGGTACGGTCACCACCGCCGTGTCGTGCCGGCCCTCGAACGTGCCCGCCAGCCGGCCGAACTGGATGGCGCCCTCGACCGGCGCGAACGGCGGGAAGCAGATCACCCGGGGCCGGGCCGGTCCGCGCGCGAGCCGGGTGAAGCCGGGTGTCTTCGGGAGCCGGTTCGGGTCCTCGAAGGTCTGCCGCAGGCCGGCAGCGCCGACCAGGAGCGATTCCGCGTCGTCCATCCGGCCGAGCAGGGCCAGTTTGCGGTAGACCGTGCCGAGCATTTCGTTCGAGTCCTCGGCGCCGCCGGGTGCCGTCGGCGCCGGGCGGGTCTCGGGCACACCCTCGCGCAGGGCGTCGGCCAGGTGTGCGGCCAGGGCCGCGGGTGTCTCGTGGTCGTAGATCAGGGTGCCGGCCAGGTGTACCCCGGTGGCCTCGGCGATCCGGTTGCGCAGTCCGACGGCGGCCAGCGAGTCGAAGCCGAGGTCGCGGAACGGCCGGTCGGGTTCGATCGCCTCGACGCCCGCGTGGCCGAGTTGCGCGGCGACCTCGGCGCGGACCAGGTCGAGCAGTTCGGCCGCGAGCCGCGCCGGCGAGCGGGTCACCGCCGGGTCCCACACCCCGCCGGGCCGGGTCGGCGGGGCGGTCGCGGTCGGCGGCTCCGCGTCGATCAGGTCGGCGATCAGCGGCCGGGGACGGGCGGAGGTGTAGCCCGCCGCGAATCGGGGCCGGTCCAGGTCGGCCACCGTCACGCAGGTGAGGTCCTCGACCAGGGCCCGGCCCAGTGCGGCCAGCGCCGCGGCCGGGTCCATCGCCCGTACACCGACCCGGGCCAGCAGCCGTTCCCCCTCGCCGTCAGCCATCCCGCCGGCCGCCCACGGCCCCCACGCGATCGCCGTGGCGGGCAGGCCGCGTTGCCGACGGCGTACGGCGAGCGCGTCCAGGAAGGCGTTGGCCGCCGCGTAGGCGCCCTGTCCGGCGCCGCCCCACACCCCCGCGCCGGAGGAGTAGAGCACGAACGCGTCCAGGGCCCGGTCCGCCCCAAGAAGCGTGTCCAGGGCCAGCGCGCCGGCGACCTTGGCGGTGACGGTGTCCGCGACGGCGTCGGCGCCGGTCGCGGTGGGCGATCCGGGCACGCCCGCCGCGTGCACGACGGTACGGATCGGCGCACCCGTCGCGGGCAACGCGGCCCGCAGCCGCTCCGCCGCGTCGGGCGCGGTCAGGTCGCAGGCGATCGCCACCACCTCGGCGCCGGCCGCCTCGAGGTCGGCCCGCAGCGCATCGAATCCGGGCGCCCGAGCGCCGCGTCGGCCCAGCAGGATCACCCGCTCGGTGCCGTGCGCGACCAGCCAGCGGGCGGCGTGCGCGCCCAACACGCCGGTGCCGCCGGTGATCAGCGCCGCTTCGCGGGTACGCACCACCCGGCCCGATCCCTCGGCCGGCAGCGGGGTCAGCCGCCGGGTGAACACGCCCAGCGGGCGGATGGCGAACTGGTCCTCGTCCGAAGTCCCGGCCAGGATCGTGGCCAGCACCCCCAGCGCGCGGGTATCCGCGACGGCCGGCAGGTCGACCAGGCCGCCCCAGCACCCGGGTTGCTCCAGGCTCGCCACCAGGCCCCTGCCCCACAGGCCGGCGCCCACGGGATTGGCCAGGTCCTCGCCCAGAACCGACACCGCCGCCCGGGTCACACACCAGAGCGGGGCGGCGACCTCGAACCGGCGCAGCTCCGCGAGCAGTTCGCCCATCGCCACCACGGCGGCCACGAGGTCGGCGCAGTCGTCGCCCGCGCACGAACCCAAGCCCGGCACCGAACCGGAGCCGCAACTCGAACCAGAGCCGGAGCCGGAGCCCGAACCGGACCCGGAGCCCGAGCCCGAAGTGGAGCCGGAGCCCGAACCGGAGCCGATCAACGACACCACCCCGGCGACGGGTTCGGCACCGACGTGCGACCCGATGCCCTCGCCCCCGACCCGCACCACCTCCGCGCCACGCTCGGTCAGCTCCCGGGCCACCGCATCCGCCAGCTCGCTCGCCGCCGGGTGCACGAGCAGCCAACGCCCGGACAACACGGCCGCGTCGGACGATCCACCCGCCCACGGCTCCCACCGCACCGCGTAGCGCCACGACGCGGCCGTCGCGTCCACCCGTCGTCGGGCTCGCCAGGACGACAGCGCCGGCACCACCTCGCGCAGCGTCGCGTCCTCGGACACCGCCAGGATCGCCGCCAGTTCGCCCGCCCCGGCCCGCTCGACCGCGTCCCACAGCGGACCGTCCACCGAATCCGGCCCGGCCGGCGTCACCGAAGCCTTCCCCGGCTCCAGCCAATAGCGCCGCCCCTGGAACGCGTAGGTCGGCAGCTCCACCCGCCGCCCGCCCGGGCCGCCGAGAGCCCCGACCCAGTCCACCGGCAGCCCCCGCACGAACGCCGTGGCCAGCGCGCCGGCCAGCGTCGCCACGGCCGGTCGGCCACGCCGCTGGGCCGGCACCCCCAGCACCTCGCCCACACCCGCCGTGCACTCGGCCACCATCGCGGTCAACGCCGCGTCCGGACCCAGTTCCACGAAGGTGGCCACACCCCGCTCACGCAACGTGCCGACCGCATCCGCGAACCGCACCGCGTCGCGCACATGCCGCACCCAGTACTCGGGATCACCCACCTCCTCGGCCGTAACGACCCGCCCGGTGGTATCCGACACCAACCCGATCTCCGGCACCCCGAACGACAACCGGCGCAGCACGTCCCGTAGTTCGGCCAACATCGGCTCCATCAGCACCGAATGGAAGGCGTGCGAGACCCGCAACCGCGAACTGCGCCAACTGCGCGCCGCACACCGCGCCGCCACCTCGTCCACCGCCGCCACCGCGCCCGAAACCACCACACTCGCCGGTCCGTTGACCGCCGCGATCGACACCGGCAGCCCATCCGACAGCGCGGTGACCTGCGCCTCGCTCGCCCCCACCGCGAGCATCGCGCCCCCGCCCGGCAACGCGCTCATCAACCGGGCGCGCGCCGCGACGAACGCCACCGCGTCCGCGAGCGAGAACACCCCCGCCACATGCGCCGCGACGATCCCACCCAACGAGTGTCCGACCACGAAATCCGGGACCGACCCCAGCGAACTCCACAGCCGGTACAGCGCCACCTCGAACGCGAACAACACCGGCTGAGCCAGGCCGGTGTCCTCGGCATCGACGCCGACCGTGCCCTCCACGCCGAGCAACACGTCCCGGACCGAGAACGGCACCACCGCGTCGAACGCCGCACCCACCTCGTCCAGCGCGCGAGCGAACACCGGGAAACCCGCGTACAGTTCCCGCCCGATCCCGGGCAACCGACCCCCCTGCCCGGTGAACACCACCGCGCCCCGCCCGGCGACCCGACCACCCGCACCACCCGCTCGGGGCACATTCCCGGTCACCACGACCGGAGTTCCCCCCTCCGACGGCTCGACCGCATCCGGAGACCCGGCCGCCAACGCGGCCAGTCCACGGCCCAACTCGGCGGCGTCCCGACCCAGCACCACCGCCCGATGGTCGAGCAACGCCCGTCCCGTCACCAAGGACCGACCCACATCCGCCGGATCCGCGACCGCCGGCTCCCGCAACCGCGCCGCCTGCGCGCGCAACGCCTCCGGGGAGCGCGCCGATACCACCCACGGAATCAACCCACCGACACCCGGCGCGGGTTCGGCCCCCTCCCCCGAGGCCCCCTCGACGGCCGGCGCCTCCTCCAGGACCACATGCGCGTTCGTCCCGCTGATCCCGAACGACGACACACCCGCCCGACGCACCCGACCGCCCGCGGGCCACGGCACCTCGTCGGTCAGCAGCTCGACCCGTCCCGAGGCCCAGTCCACGTGCGGCGACGGCCGGTCCACATGCAGGGTGCGCGGCAGCAACCCGTGCCGCAGGGCCATCACCATCTTGATCACCCCGGCGACCCCGGCCGCGGACTGGGTGTGCCCGATGTTGGACTTGACCGACCCCAGCCACAACGGCCGATCCGCGGGCCGATCCCGCCCGTAGGTGGCCAACAGCGCGTGCGCCTCGATCGGGTCGCCGAGCACCGTCCCGGTCCCATGCGCCTCCACCGCGTCCACATCGGCGGCCGACAAGCCCGCCGCCGCCAACGCCTGTCGAATCACCCGCTGTTGCGACGGCCCGTTCGGCGCGGTCAACCCGTTCGACGCGCCGTCCTGGTTCACCGCCGAGCCGCGCAGCACCGCCAGTACGGGATGGCCGTTGCGCCGCGCATCCGACAACCGCTCCACCAGCAGCAGCCCGACACCCTCACCCCACCCGGTGCCGTCCGCCGCCGCCGCGAACGACCGGCAGCGGCCGTCCGAGGCCAATCCGCCCTGCCGGGAGAACTCCACGAAGGCGGTCGGCCGGGCCATCACCGTGACGCCCCCGGCCAGGGCCAGGTCGCACTCCCCCGAGCGCAGCGCGTTGGCCGCCAGGTGCAGCGCCACCAGCGACGACGAACACGCCGTGTCGAGGGTGACCGCCGGGCCCTCCAGACCGAGCGTGTAGGCGATCCGCCCCGACACCACGGACATCGAGCCGCCGGTGACCCGATGGGCCTGGATCTCGGCGTTGTCCGCCCGCATCCCGCCGCCGTAGCCGAGCGCACCGGCGCCGACGAACACGCCGGTCCGGCTGCGCCGCATCGACAGCGGATCGATGCCGGCCCGCTCGAAGGTCTCCCACGCGGTCTCCAGGAGCAGCCGCTGTTGCGGGTCCATCGCCAACGCCTCGTGCGGCGAGACGCCGAAGAACTCGGCGTCGAACGCAGCCGCGTCGTAGACGAATCCGCCCTGCCGGGTGGTCGACCCGCCGGATCCGGCCGAACCGCCCGAGACGCCCTCGCCGCCCGGCAGGTCCGCGTAGACGTTCGCCGGATCCCAACCCCGGTCGGACGGGAAGCCGGCGATCGCGTCCGTCCCGGTCCGCACCAGCTCCCACAGGTCCTCGGCGGAGCGCACGCCGCCCGGCAGTCGGCACCCGATCGCCACGATCGCCACCGGCTCGCGGGCGGCCGACTCCACCTCGTGCAGCCGCTGCTTGGTGCGGCGCAGATCCGTGGCGGTCTCCCGGAGGAAGTGCCGCAGCCGTTCTTCGTTCGACATGTCCGTACGTCCGTCCTCTGCCTGGTCGAACCTGATCGAGCCGTGTGCCGTCGGGACCCGTGACCGGCGGTCGTCGCCGGCCCCGCTCAGGAGATGCCGAACTCCTTTCCGAGCATGTCGAACATCTCCTCGTCCTCCGCTGCCGCGAAGTCGGCTCCCTCGGGCTCGGCCTTTTGGCTCGCGGCCTCGATCTCCCGCCATTTCCCGGCGAGTTCGGCCAACCGGGCACCGACCCTGCCCCGTTCGGCGAAGTCGCCGCCCAGTTCGCCGAGCGCCGCTTCCAGGCGGTCCAGTTCGGCGAAGACGGAGACCGTCCCGACGGTCTCGGCGAAGAGTTCGCCGTCGATGTGCGCGGCCAGTGCGACGGCCGTCGGGTGGTCGAAGACCAGCGTGCTGGGCAGCCGCAGACCGATGGTCTCGGTCAGTCGGTTGCGCAGGCCCACCGCCGCGAGCGAGTCGAACCCGAGATCGCGGAACGGCCGTTCGGGTTCGATCGCGGCCGGGTCGGCGTGGCCCAACTGCGCGGCGACCTCGGTGCGGACCAGCGCGAGCAGTTCCGCCTCCCGATCCGCCGCGCCCAGTTCGGCCAGTCGGGCCCGCCACACACTCGGACCGTCCGGCTCGCCCGCCCCGCGCGCTTCGGTGACCGGCGCCGCCGCGACCTCCGCCGCCACCAGGTCCGCGATCAGCGGTCGCGGCCGGGCCGCCGTGTACCCGGCGGCGAACCTCGGCCAGTCCACGTCGGCCACGGTGACGCAGGTCAGGTCCTCGTCCAGGGCCTGCCGCAGTGCCTCCAGGGCCCGATCCGGGTCCATCGCCGGGACCCCGATCCGGTCGAGGTGCGCGCCGGCCGCGCCGTCGGCCATCCCGCCACCGGCCCACTGCCCCCAAGCGATCGAGACGGTACGCAGCCCGCGCGCCCGGCGCCGCTCGGCGATCGTGTCGAGGCAGGCATTGGCCGCCGCGTACGCCCCCTGCCCCGCGCCGCCCCACACCCCGGCGGCGGAGGAGAACAGCACCACGGTGTCGGGCTCGTCGGCCCGCAACAACTCGTCCAGGAGCAGCGCGCCGCCGACCTTGGCCGCCGAGGCGTCGGCGAGATCCGCGACGGTGCTGTCCGCCAGCGGGCCGACCACCACCGCGCCGGCCGCGTGTACGACGGTGTCGATCCGCCGGCCGCCGGCCCGTACCTCCGCCAACAGCGCGGCCACCGCGTCGCGATCGCCCAGGTCACAGGCGAGCACCGCCACCTCGGCCCCGGCCGCCGCCAGTTCCTCGCGCAGTCGGTCCGCGCCCGGCGCGTCGGGCCCACGCCGCCCGGCCAACACCACCCGCTCGACGCCCTCCCGGACCAGCCACCGCGCGACCCGCCCGCCCAGCGCACCGGTACCGCCGGTGACCAACGCCGTACCACCGGGGCGCCACCGGCTCGTCCCGCTGCCCTCCGGCCCGGCCATCCGCGCCAACCGCCGGACGAACACTCCCAGCGGCCGGATCGCGATCTCGTCCTCACCCGAGCCGGTGCCGCCCGCGCCGGCCGCCAGGATCCCCGCCAGCGTCTCCGCCACCCGGCCGTCCACCACCTGCGGCAGATCGATCAGCCCACCCCACCGCCCGGGATGTTCCAGCCCGACCACCCGCCCGAGCCCCTGCACGGCCGCACCCGCCGGGCCGGTCGGCTCCTCGCCCAGCACCGACACCGCGCCGCGCGTCAGCACCCACAACGGTGCCTCCATCCCGGCGTCGCCCAGCGCCTGCACCAGCGTGAGCACCGGCGCGAGCGCGGGCACGGGATCCGCGTCGGCGGCGCAACCCACCGCCGACAACGACACCACCCCGGCCGGCACACCCTCCTCGCCGATTGCCGCGAGCCGCCGCGCCAACGCGGTCCGTTCCCCCTCCGCGGACAGCACCACCACCTCGGCGCCACACTCGGCCAGCGCGCCCGCGAGCACGTCCCCGATCTCCCCGTCCGGAGCGACGAGCAGCAGACGCCCCATCCTGTCGGCGGAGGCGGCCGGCGCCGCCCACGGCTCCCACCGCACTCCGTACCGCCAGGACCGCACCGTCGCGTCCGCCCGCCGCCGCGCCCGCCAGGACGTCAGCGCCGGCAACACGTCGCTCAGCGGCGCGTCCGCCGCCACCTCCAGTTCGGCGGCCAAGTCCTCGGCGCCCGCCGCCTCCAGCGCCTCCCACAACCTGCTGTCCTCGGTGTCGCCCACCACCGGCGTCGGTGTCGTCCGGCCGGGCAGCGCCGTGCCCATGTCCGGTTCGAGCCAGAAGCGGCGGCCCTGGAAGGCGTATGTCGGCAGCTGTACTCGCCGGACCCCGTCGTGGTGCAGCAGCCCGGCCCAGTCGACCGGCAGGCCGCTCACGAAGGCCGCTGCCAGTGCCGCGACCAGGCGTTCGGGGCCGCCCTCGCCCCGGCGCAGCGTCTCCAGGACCGTGCCGGACGTGCTCCCGAGGGCGTCGAGGGTGTCGCCGAGCGGCACCACCAGACCGGGGTGCGGGCTGCATTCGACGAACACGCTGTGCCCGTCGGCCGCCGCCGCCCCGACCGCCGTGGCCAACTGCACGGTGCGACGCAAGTTCTCGAACCAGTACTCCCCGCCCAGATCCGCCGCATCGGTGACCTTCAGCCCGCTCACGGTCGAGTACATCGGCACCCGCCCGATCCCCGGCTCGACCCCGGCCAGCGACTCGGCCAGCACCTCGCGTACGTCGTCCATCCGCGCCGAGTGCGAGGCGTAGTCCACCGGGATCCATCGCGCCCGAACCCCGTCGCGCTCGCACGCGGCGGCGATCGGCGTCAGGCCCTCGACCGGCCCGGAAAGCACCACGCTGTCGGGCCCGTTGACCGCCGCCAGGGACAATCCCTGCACGCGTGCCACGAGTTCGCGGCCACGCTCGGCGGACACGCCCACCGACAACATCCCGTCACCGTCGGCCGCGAGCCCCCGCAGTGCCCGGCTGCGCAGCACCACGATCCGGACCGCGTCCTCCAGGGACAGGAAGCCCGCCACATGCGCGGCGGCGATCTCCCCCTGGGAGTGCCCGATCACCGCGCTCGGTCGCACCCCGCACGACTCCCACCACCGGGCCAGGCCGACCATCACGGCGAACAGCACGGGCTGGATCACATCCACCCGCTCCAACAGCGCGGCGGACGCGTCCCGGAGCACGTCGAGCAGTGCCCAGTCGGCCAGCAGCGGATCCATCGCCGCCGCGCACTCCGCCACCGACTCGGCGAACACCGGGCAGCAGGTCAGCAGTTCCGCCGCCATCCCGACCCACTGCGAGCCCTGACCGGGAAACACGAACACCGGCCCGACGGCCGCCTCGCCCGACACGCCGGTGCCGCCGGCAAGCACGGCACGTGCTCCCGCATCCCGCCCGGCCGCCAGCGCGTCCAGGCCCGCCGTCAACTCCGCGCCGTCCCGGCCCCACACCACCGCGCGCCGCTCGAATACGGACCGTCCCGACGCCAACGACCAGCCCACGTCGGCCGGATCGACCTCGGGCCGGGCCCCGGCCCAGTACCTCAGCCGGGCCGCCTGGGCCCGCACGCCCGCCTCGGTCCGGGCCGAGAGCACCCACGGCAGCACCCCGCCGATGCCGGTGCCGGACGTGGTTCGGGCGGCGGGTTCCGGCTCCTCGTCGGCCTGTTCGAGGATGACGTGCGCGTTGGTCCCGCTGATCCCGAACGAGGACACCGCCACCCGACGGGCCCGCCCCACCTCGGGCCACGGCCGCCCCTCGGCGAGCAGTTCGACCCGCCCGGTCGACCAGTCCACATGCGGCGAGGGTTCGTCCACGTGCAGCGTCGGCGGCAACATCCCGTGCCGCATCGCCATCACCATCTTGATCACCCCGGCCACCCCGGCCGCCGCCTGGGTGTGGCCGAAGTTCGACTTGATCGATCCCAACCACAGCGGCCGTTCCGCCGGCCGGTCCCGACCGTAGGTGGCCAGCAGCGCCTGGGCCTCGATCGGGTCGCCGAGTACCGTCCCGGTGCCGTGCGCCTCGACCGCGTCCACATCGGCCGTGGCCAGCCCGGCGTTCGCCAGCGCCTGCCGGATCACCCGCTGTTGCGACGGGCCGTTGGGCGCGGTGAGGCCGTTGGAGGCGCCGTCCTGGTTGATCGCCGAACCCCGCAGCACCGCGAGGACCGGATGCCCGTTGCGGCGCGCATCGGCCAGCCGCTCCACCAGCAACATGCCGATGCCCTCGCCCCACGCCGTGCCGTCGGCCGCCGCGGCGAACGACTTGCACCGGCCGTCGGGTGCCAGGCCGCGCTGCCGGGCGAACTCCACGAAGACACTGGGCGTGGACATCACCGTCGCCCCGCCCGCCAGCGCGAGATCACATTCCCCGCTGCGCAGCGCGTGCGCCGCCCAGTGCAGCGCGACCAGCGAGGACGAGCAGGCCGAGTCCACGGTCACCGCCGGGCCCTCCAGTCCCAGCGTGTAGGCGACCCGACCGGAGGCGACGCCGAACGAGTTGCCGTTGCCGATGTACGCCTCCAACTCGTCGCCGACGTCACCCACTCGACCCGCGGCGTAGTCCGCGTACATCAGGCCCGCGAAGACCGCCGTATTGCTCCCGCGCAGCGAGGACGGGTCGATGCCCGCGCGTTCGAACGCCTCCCAGGAGGTCTCCAGGAGCAGCCGCTGTTGCGGGTCCATGGCCAGCGCCTCGCGCGGGGAGATCCCGAACAGTTCGGCGTCGAAGCGGTCGATGTCGCGCATGAAGGAGCCCTCGCGGGTGTAGCAGCGCCCGGAGCGGTCCGGGTCCGGGTCGTACAGCGCGCCCAGGTCCCAGCCGCGGTCGGTCGGGAACGGCGAGGTCAGGTCCACTCCGCCGGCGACGCAGCGCCACAACTCCTCGGGGGTGTCGATGCCGCCCGGGTAGCGACAGCTCATCGCCACGATCGCGATCGGTTCGTCCGAAGTCCGTGCCTTGGCGGCAGTGTTCGCCGCCGCCTGGGTGTACTGCGGTACGCGCAGCGTCTCGGCGCGCAGGAAGCGGGCCAGCGCGGCGGCGTTGGGATAGTCGAACAGCACCGTGGCGGGCAGCCGCAGGCCGGTGACCGTGTTGAGCCGGTTGCGCATCTCCAGCGCGGTGAGCGAGTCGAAGCCCAGTTCGGTGAACGCGCGGTCGGCGGCGACCGCGTCGGCGCCCGCGTGCCCGAGCACCACGGCGGCCTGGGCGCGGGTCAGTTCGGTGAGCAGGCGCAGCTGCTCCGGCTCGGAGCGGCCGGCGAGCCGCTGGGCCAGTCGGCGGGTGTCCGCCGCGCCGGGGCGGGCGCCGTCGCGGCGCGAGGTGGGCACCAATCCGCCCAGGATGGCGGGAAGTTCGTCCTGCAGGCGGCGCAGCGCGCTCAGGTCCAGGCGGACCGGGGCCAGGATCGGCTCGCCGTGCGCGAGCGCCGCGTCGAACAGTGCCAGGCCCTGTTCGTCGGACAGCGGCAATACACCGCTGCGGTTGATGCGTTGCCGGTCGGTCTCGGCGAACTCCTCACGCATCAGCCCGCTTTCCTCGGCCCACAATCCCCAGGCCATGGACACCGCGGGCAGCCCGAGGGCACGTCGCCGCTGTGCGAAGGCGTCCAGGAAGGCGTTGCCGGCCGCGTAGTTCCCCTGTCCGAGGCTGCCGATCACCCCGGCCACCGAGGAGAACAGCACGAACGCGGTCAGGTCCGCGTCCCGGGTCAACTCGTGCAGGTGCAGCGCCGCGTCGACCTTGGGCCGCAACACCCGGTCGACCCGCTCGGGCGTCAGTGCGCCGATCACCCCGTCGTCGACCACTCCCGCGACGTGCACCACGGCGGACAGTGGGTGTGCGGACGGGATCGCGGCCAGCTTCTTGGCCAGGTCGGCCCGGTCCGACACGTCGCAGGCCACCACGTCGACCGTCGCGCCCAGGCCGGTGAGTTCGGCGGCGAGCGACCCGGCGCCCGGTGCGGCGATCCCGCGCCGGCTGACCAGGAGCAGCCGGCGCACCCCGTGCGCGACCACCAGGTGCCGGGCGACCAGGGCGCCGAGCGCACCGGTGCCGCCGGTGACCAGGGTCGTACCGTCGGGCGCGAACAGTGGCGTGCTCGGCTCGATCGCGGGTGTCCGGGTGAGCCTGGGCAGGTACGCCACCCCGGCCCGTACCGCGAGTTGCGGCTCGCCCGCGCCGATCGCGGCCGGCAGCGCCCCGGGCGAGGCCGCGTCCTCGTCCAGGTCGACGAGGACGAGCCGGTCCGGGTGCTCGGACTGGGCCGACCGCACCAGGCCGCCGACGGCGGCGGCGGCCGGATCCCGCACCTCCTCGTCCGCGACGGCGACCGCGCCCCGGGTGACCACGACGAGGCGGGCGCCGGTGAAGCGTTCGTCCCCGAGCCAGGTCTGCACGGTGGCCAACGCCCGGTGTACGGCGGCGTGTACGTCGTCCGGGTCCGGCACGTCGCCGAGCGGTCCGGCCGGGATCGTGGGCCACGCGAGGACGACGACCTCGGGCGTCGGCAGCCCGGCGTCCACCGCGTCGGCGAGCGCGGTCAGATCGGGATGTACGGTGCCGCCGAGCCGGCCCGCGAACGGGTCCCCCGAGCCCGAATCGGCGATGATCGCCGGGGATCCGATGCCCGGCGCGGCCGACGGCCGGGGCAGTGGCGTCCAGCGCAGCGTGTACAGCGGGTCGCGGCGACCCGCCGTGGAGGTGCGCAGTTGTTCGGCCGAGATCGGCCGCACGGCCAACGACTCGACCTCGGCGACGGGTCGGCCGTCCTCGTCGGCCAGGCTCAGCGTCACCGACTCCGGCCCGGTCCGCACCACCCGCGCCCGTACCGAGGCCGCGCCGGGAGTGTGCAGCCGTACCTCACGCCACGAGAACGGCAGCGCCAAACCGCCGCCCTCGCTCTCCGCCGGGTCCGCGAACGCGGCCACCCCGAGAAGGTGTTGGGTGGCGTCCATCAGCGCGGGGTGCACGCCGAACCGGTCGGCCTCATACCCGACCTGCTCGGGTAGCGCAATCTCGCCGAAGATCTCCTCCCCGCGACGCCAGACCGCGCGCACCGCCCGGAAGCACGGTCCGTAGGCCACGCCGTTGTCGGCCAGCCAGGGGTAGAAGTCGTCGATCGGCACGGGTGTCGCGCCCGTCGGCGGCCAGGGGGTCGGGTCGGCCACGGCGTCGGCGGGCGCCTCGTCCTCGACCGGCGCGACCGTGCCCACCGCGTTGCGGATCCACCCCTCGTCGCCGTCTCCGTCGTCCGGCCGGGAGTGGATGGTGATCGCCCGCCGCCGCTCGTCGGGGCCGGCCGCCTCGATCCATACCTGCACCTGGCAACCACCGCGCTCGCCGAACGCCAACGGGGTCTCCAGGGACAGTTCCTCGACCCGATCGCAGCCCACCCGGCGCCCGGTGTGCAGGGCCAGTTCCAGGAACGCGGTCCCGGGCAGCAGGACGGTGTCCAGGACGACGTGATCGGCCAGCCACGGATGGGTGTCCAGGGACAACCGCCCGGTGAACAACGAACCGTGTCCATCGGCCAGGCCGACCACCGCACCGAGCAGCGGGTGATCCACCGTCCCCTGCCCCAGGCCGGTCGGGTCGCCCGCGCCGGTACCGGCGTCCAGCCAAAAGCGCCGCCGGGTGAAGGCGTACGTGGGCAGCTCGACCCACCGTCCGGGCACCAACGCCGCCCAGTCCACCACCGCGCCGCGCACGAACACCCGGGCCAGCGCCTCGACCACACCCGTCACCGGGTCGCGGTCACGCCGCCGGGTGGCGACCGCCACCACATCGTCGGCGTCGGCCGTGACATCGGCAACCATCGGGGTCAACGCGGCGTCCGGCCCGATCTCGACGAACGTACGCACCCCGTCGGCGCGCAGCGCGTCCAGCACATCGCCGAAGCGCACCGCGCGCCGCACGTGGTCCACCCAATAGCGCGGATCGCACAGCTGCTCCGCCGACCCGATCCGGCCGGTCACGTTCGACCCGATCGCCATGCGCGCCGGACGCAGCGTCAATCCCGAGACGACCTCGGCCAGTTCGTCCAGCATCGGTTCCATCAGCGCCGAGTGGAACGCATGCGACACCCGCAGCCGGGAGATGCGCAGCCCGCGCTCGGCACACACCCGGGCAACCTCCGCCACGGCCGGCGCCTCGCCGGAAAGCACCACGCCGGTCGGCCCGTTCACCGCCGCGATGCCCACCCCCGGATGGTCGGCGAGCAACCGGGCCGCCGCGCTCTCCGACGTGCCCACCGCGACCATCGCGCCACCGGGCGGCAGCGCGCTCATCAGCGTGGCGCGGGCCGCGACGAACGTGGTTGCGTCGGCGAGCGAGAACACCCCTGCCACATAGGCCGCGACCACCTCGCCGAGCGAGTGCCCGGCCACCGCGTCGGGCGCCGCCGCCCACGAGGTCCACAACCGGTACAGCGCCACCTCGTAGGCGAACAACGCCGGTTGCGCCACACCGGTGTCCTCGCCGCCGTCACCGTCCGCGCCGCCGCCCTCGCCCTCTGCCAGCAGCACGTCCCGTACCGAGAACGGCAACACCGCGTCGAACGCGGCACACACCTCGTCCAGCGCCGCCGCGAACACCGGGAACGCCGCGTGCAGTTCGCGCGCCATCCCGCGCGAGCGCACCCCCTGCCCGGTGAACAACACGGCGGTACGGCCCGATCCGCGCCGGGCCTCGCCCACGATCGCCTCGGGCTCGCCGTCCACCACGACGGACAACCCCTCGACCAACTCCGCCGCGTCCCGGCCGAGTACCACGGCCCGGTGGCCGGACAGTGCCCGCCCCGAGGCCAACGACCGGCCCACGTCGGCCGGATCGGCCTCCGGATGCTCGATCGCCCACTCCCGCAACCGCTCCACCTGGGCCCGCAGGCCGTCCTCGGTGCGCGCCGACACCACCCACGGCGTCACTACGCCGAGGGGCCGCACCGGATCGGCCGCCCCGACCGGTTCCTCGACCGGCGGCGCCTCCTCCACGATCACGTGCGCGTTGGTCCCGCTCACCCCGAACGAGGACACCCCCGCGCGGCGCACCCGTTCACCCGCCGGCCACGCCATCGGCTCGGTGAGCAGCGCCACCCGCCCGGCGGACCAGTCCACGTGCGGCGTCGGCTCGTCCACGTGCAACGTGCGCGGCAGCACACCGTGCCGCAGCGCCTGCACCATCTTGATCACGCCCGCCACCCCGGCCGCCGCCTGGGCGTGGCCGATGTTCGACTTGATCGAGCCCAGCCGCAACGGCCGTGCGGCCGGCCGGTTCTGCCCGTAGGTCGCCAGCAGCGCCTGGGCCTCGATCGGGTCGCCGAGTCGGGTGCCGGTGCCGTGTGCCTCCACCGCGTCCACGTCGCTCGCGGCCAGTCGGGCATTGGCCAGCGCCTGCCGGATCACCCGCTCCTGGGCCAGGTCGTTCGGCGCGGTCAGTCCGTTCGAGGCGCCGTCCTGGTTGACCGCCGAGCCGCGCACCACCGCGAGCACCCGGTGTCCGTTGCGGCGCGCGTCGGACAACCGCTCCATCAACAGCAGGCCCACACCCTCGCTCCAGCCGGTGCCGTCTGCACCGGCCGCGAAGGACTTGCAACGACCGTCGCCGGCCAGGCCCTGCTGCCGGGAGAACTCGTCGAACGCGCCTGGGGTGGCCAGGACGGTGGCCCCGCCGACCAGGGCCAGGTCGCACTCGCCCGCGCGCAGCGCCTGGCCGGCCAGGTGTACCGCCACCAGCGAGGACGAGCAGGCGGTGTCCACGGTGACCGCCGCGCCCTCCAGCCCGAAGTGGTAGGCGAGACGACCGGACGCCACGCTGACCAGGCTGCCGGTCAGCAGATGGCCCTCGACCTCCTTGGGCACCCGGGCCAGGCGCGACAGGTAGTCACTGGCGATCACCCCGACGAACACCCCGGTACGGCTGCCGCGCAGCGTGGTCGGATCGATCCCGGCGTGCTCGAAGACCGTCCAGGACGCCTCCAGGAGCACCCGCTGCTGCGGATCCATGGCCAGCGCCTCGCGCGGCGAGATGCCGAAGAAGTCGGCGTCGAAGTCGGCCGCGTCGGTCAGGAAACCGCCCCGGTACGACGTCCCGTTCGCGGCCTCGTCCACCTCCCAGCCCCGGCCCGGGGGCAGTCCGGTGATCGCGTCGGTGCCCGCGTCGACCAGGTCCCACAGGTCGTCCGGCGAGGCCACCCCGCCCGGGTAGCGGCAGTGCATGCCGACGATGGCGAGCGGTTCGTGCCACTTGTCCTCTGTCTCGCGCAACCGCAGTCGGGTCTCCTGCAGTTCGGTGGTGGCCCGGCGCAGATAGTCGCGGAGCTTGTCTTCGTTCGCCATCGGTGCTTCTCCTTGCCTGTTCAGGAGGACGGGAGAGTCCCAGCCCCGCGATCTGTCGTCGGTCCTCGATCCCGCCGTTGTCGAATCAGTGCTCGATCCCGCCGTCGATGAAGTCGAACAGCTCCTCGTCCGTGGCCGCGTCGAACCCTCGGCCGCCGGCCGCGTCGCCGTTCGCGCCCGACTCGCGGCCGGCGAGCGGGGCTTCCGGGCCGCCGATCAGGTCCCGCAGCCGCTCCGTCGCCCTGGCGCGGTCCGCATCGTCGAGTTGTGCGAGCATCGCCTCGACCCGGTCGATCTCGCCGAGCACCGAGTCCCACGAGACCCCGTGCTCGCGGCGCAGCAGGCCGTGCAGGTGCCGGCCCAGGGCCGCCGCGTTGGGGTGGCTGAAGATCAGCGTGGCCGGCAGGGTCAGGCCCAGCGCGGCGCGCAGTCGGTTGCGCATCTCCAGGGCGGTCAGCGAGTCGAAGCCGAGATCCTTGAACGCCGCTCCCGTCTCGATCGCGGTCGGATCGGCATGACCGAGGATCGCGGCGGCGCAGCCGCGAACCAGGTCGACCAGGACGCTTTCCCGCTCGTCGTCCGGCAGGTCGAGCAGTCGGCCGATCAGTGCGGGCGCCGCCTCGGCGGCGGCGCCGACGCGGTGGTTCGGGTCGGCCACCAGCGTGGTCAACAGCGCCGGCAGTGCGCCCGGTTCGGCCCGGCGCAGCGCCGAGGTGTCCGGCGCGAGCGGGATCAGGGCCGGTTCGGGCAGCCCGAGGGCCCGGTCGAACAGGACCGTGGCCTGCTCGCCGGGCAACGGCAGCAGCCCGGCGACCGGTTCGGCCCCCGGTGCCCAGGCCAGCGCGAGCGCGGGCAGCCCGGCGGCGTGCCGGTGCCGGGCCAGGGCGTCCAGGAAGGCGTCGCCGGCCGCGTGTTCGCCGCGCCCGGGGTCGGCGAGTACGCCGTCCAGGGCGGTGCAGAGCACGAAGGCGGACAGGTCGGCGTCGCGGGTGAGTTCGTGCAGGTGTACGGCCGCGTCCACCCGGGCCCGCAGCATGGCCTCGGTGTGCGACCGGCCGAGCCCGGCGGTGTGCACCACGGCGGTCAGCGGGCTGTGCTCGGGGATCGTGGCCAGCAGCTTCGCCAGTTCGGTGCGGTCGGTCACGTCGCAGACGACCACGTGGATCTCCGCGCCCTGCGCGGCCAGTTCCCGGGCAAGCGGCATCCCGGCGGCGGGCCCGCCGGCCAGGATCAGCCGGCGCACTCCGTGGGCGGTCACCAGGTGCCGAGCCAGCAGTGTGCCGACCGGGTCGGTGCCGTCGGTCGGGTCGGTCGGGTCGGTCGCGACAGTGACCAATACCGTGCCGTCGGTCGGGAAGCCCGCCGTGCCGGTCTCGCCCGCCGGTACCCGGGCCAGGCCCGGCAGCAGTACCGTGCCCGCGCGGATCGCGAACTCGGCGCGACCGGCGGACGCTTCGGCCAGCAGCACCGGCCAGGACCCGTCCTCCCCGTCCACGTCGGCGAGCACGAACCGCTCGGGGTCCGCCGCCCGGGCCGCCCGCACCACGCCCCACACCGCCGCCGCGCCCGGATCGGTGACCCGGTCCTCGGGCCGCGCCGAGACCGCGTCGTGGGTCACCACGACCAGGCGGGAGGCCGCCAGCCGCGGCTCGGCCCGCCACTGCCGCAGGGTCTCGCGCACCGCCCGGATCGTGGCCCGGATCGCCTCCGGATCGAGCCCGCCGGCCGGGTCGATCCGCACGGGCAGCGCGACCAGATCCGGAACCGGGACGCCGACCTCGACGGCCGCGATCAAATCGGCGGCGGTCCCATAGGCCGGCACCCCGTCCCAAGCCCGCGCACCGAGCACGGCCCAGCGACCTCCTGCCGCCGCCGGGTCGGTCGGCTCGACCCGGGCCCACTCCCAGCGGGTCAACCACGGTCGGGCCCGCCCGGCCGCCCGCACCTGCCCCGCGGTCCATGGCCGCAGCGCCACCGACTCGATCCGGGCCATGGATCGGCCTGCCTCGTCGGCCAGTTCGACCTCGACGCCGTCCCCGTCGACGCCCCGCAGCCGAATCCGGCCGGCGGTACCGGCATCGCCGCCCAGCGTCACCCCGCGCCAGGCGCCGGCCAGCCGCACCTCGGTCGGTGCGCCGCCGGGTGCCGAGCCGGGGGCAAGCCCGTGCAGGGCCGCATCGAGCAGGGCCGGGTGCAGGCCGAAGCGGGCGGTGCCACGTTCGCCGTCGGCGGTGCGCGCGACCTCGGCGAACAGGTCGTCGCCGCGCCGCCACGCGGCCCGCAGTCCGGCGAGCGTCGGGCCGTAGCCCAGGCCCAGTTCGGTCAACCGCCGATATACGTCCGCCACGTCCAGCGGCGTCGCCCCGATCGGCGGCCATGGCCCGGACTCCTGCTGCGGCCGGTGCGCGCCGGGGGCCACCGTGCCCGAGGCGTGTCGGGTCCACGGCTCGGCGGCGGGCGCGTCCTCGGGCCGGGAGTGTATGGTCAGCGCCCGCGTACCCGCGTCGTCCGGTGCCTCGACGGTGACCTGGATCCGCACCCCGTCCGCGTCCGGCAACACCAGCGGCTCCTGCAGGGCCAACTCCTCGACCACCGCGCAGCCGAGGGCGCCGCCCGCGCGCAGCGCCAGGTCCACGAACACCGTGCCCGGGACCAGGACTTCGCCGAGCACGAGGTGGTCGGCGAGCCAACCGTGTGTGGTGGTGTCCAGGCGCCCGGTGAACACGGTCGCCGAGCCGTCGGCCAGGTCGACCCCGGCGCCCAGGATCGGGTGCTCCACCGCGAACTGCCCCCAGCCGACGCCCCCTCGGGCCGGTCCGACGGGCTCCACCCAGTGCCGCCGACGCTGGAAGGCGTACGTGGGCAGCGCGACCCGGCGACCCGGTAGCAGCCCGGCCCAGTCCACCGCGCCGCCGTGCACGAACATCGCGGAGAGCGCGGCGAGCAGCCGATCGGCGCCGCCGTCCGCGCGGCGCAGCGTCTCCAGGGTGGCACCGTGCACGCCGAGCGAGTCCAGGGTGTCGCCGAGCGGCACCACCAGGCCGGGGTGCGAGCTGCATTCGAGGAACACGGTGTGTCCGTCGGCCGCCGCCGCGCCGATCGCCTCCTCGAACCGCACGGTGCGCCGCATGTTCTCGAACCAGTAGTCGATGTCGAGCAGCGCGTCGTCGGCGAGTCGGCCGCCGGTGACCGTGGAGTACATCGGCACCCGCCCGGGGGTGGGTTGGATGCCCGCGAGCAGGCGTTCCAGGTCGCCGCGTACAGCGTCCATCTGCGGCGAGTGCGAGGAGTACGCGGCCGGGATCCAGCGCGCCCGTACACCCTCGCGCTCGCAGTCGGCCACGATCAGGGCCAAGGCGTCGGTGTCGCCGGACAACACGGTGTTGGTCGGGCTGTTGATCCCGCCCACGTTGACCAGGTCCCCGGTGCCGGTGCGGGTGATCAACTCCTCGGCCCGCAGGGCGGATACCGCGACAGCCACCATCGCGCCGCGGATCATGTCGGCGGCCTGCACCGCGCGGATCCGCAGCGCGGCGATCCGGGCGGCGTCCGGCAGGGTCAGGTGGCCGGCTATGTACGCGGCGGCGATCTCGCCCTGGGAGTGCCCGATCACCGCGGCCGGTCGCACCCCGCACGACTCCCACCAGCGGGCCAGACCCACCATCACCGCGAACAGCACGGGTTGCACCACCTCGACCCGGCGCAGCAGTTCGGCCGTCTCGTCGTCGGTGCCGCGCAGCACGTCGAGCAGCGCCCAGCCCGGCAGCAGCGGGTCCATCACCTCGGCGCACTGCGTGACGGTCTCCGCGAAGACCGGGCAGCACGTCAGCAACTCCGCCGCCATGCCCACCCATTGCGATCCCTGGCCGGGGAAGACGAACACCGGCCCGGGCCCGATCGCCGTCGGCGCCTCGCCCGTTGCCGGCGAGTCGACCAACTCAGCGAGTGCGGCGACCAGTTCGTCGGTATCCCGACCCCGGACCACCGCGCGCCGCTCGAACACCGCCCGCCCGCGCACCAGCGAGGCGGCCACGTCGGCCGGGGCAAACTCCGGATGCGCGGCGGCCCAGTCCCGCAGCCGCGCCGCCTGCGCCCGCAACCCGGCCTGGGATCGCGCGGACACCACCCACGGCACGATCCCCCCGAGCGCGGCGGCCGGCGCGGCATCGACCGGCGCGGCATCGACCGCGCCCTCCGCCGGCGCCTGCTCGATGATCACGTGCGCGTTGGTCCCGCTCACCCCGAACGAGGAGATCCCGGCCCGACGCACCCGTTCCCCCGCCGGCCACGCCACCGGCTCGGTGAGCAGCCGCACCTGTCCCGACGCCCAGTCCACATGCGGCGTGGGCGCGTCCACGTGCAACGTCGGCGGCAACGTCCCGTGCCGCAGCGCGAGCACCATCTTGATCACCCCGGCGACCCCCGCCGCGGCCTGAGTGTGCCCGATGTTGGACTTGACCGACCCCAGCCACAGCGGCCGTTGCGCCGGCCGGTCCTGCCCGTAGGTCGCCAGCAGCGCCTGCGCCTCGATCGGGTCGCCGAGCGTGGTCCCGGTGCCGTGCGCCTCGACCGCGTCGACGTCCGTCGCGACCAGGCCCGCGTTGTGCAACGCCTGTCGGATCACCCGCTGTTGCGAGGGGCCGTTGGGTGCGGTCAGCCCGTTCGAGGCGCCGTCCTGGTTGACCGCCGAGCCGCGCACCACGGCCAGTACCGGATGCCCGCGCCGGCGCGCGTCGGACAGCCGCTCGACGAGTACCAGGCCGACACCCTCGCCCCAGCCGGTGCCGTTGGCCGCCGCCGCGAAGGGCTTGCAGCGCCCGTCCGCGGCCAGTCCGCGCTGCCGGCTGAACTCGATGAACGCCTGCGGCGACGTCAACACCGCCACCCCGCCCGCAAGCGCGAGATCGCACTCACCCGCACGCAGTGCGTTCGCCGCCAGGTGCAGGGCGACCAGGGATGACGAGCACGCGGTGTCCACGGTCACCGCCGGCCCCTCCAGGCCCAGGACGTAGGAGACCCGGCCGGAGATCACGCTGGTCGCGGTCCCGGTCAGCAGGTAGCCCTCCTGGCCCTCGGCCATCGCCTGCGAAGTGCCGTGGTAGTCCTGCGCCATGGCCCCGACGAACACGCCCGTGCCGCTGCCGCGCAGCGTGGTGGGGTCGATGCCGGCCTGCTCGAACGTTTCCCACGCGGTCTCCAACAGGAGCCGCTGCTGCGGGTCCATCGAGGTCGCCTCGCGGGGCGAGATCCCGAAGAACTCGGCGTCGAAGTGCACCGCGTCGGCGACGAATCCGCCTTCACGGACGTACGACTTGCCCACCCGGTCGGGGTCCGGGTCGAAGAGTGTGTCCAACTCCCAACCCCGGTCTTGGGGGAAGGGCCCGATGGTGTCGGTGCCCTCGGCGAGCATCCGCCACATCTCGTCCTGTCCGGCCACCCCGCCCGGGTAGCGGCAGCCGACGCCCACGATCACGATCGGGTCGTCGTCGGTGTGTGCGGCGGGTCGCTCGGGTTCGACGACCACGGGCGCTACGCCCAGGAGTTCGTCGCCGACGTGGTCGGCGAGGGCCTGCGGGGTCGGGTGGTCGAAGACCAGGGTGACGGGCAGGCGCAGGCCGGTCGCCGCACCGATGCGGTTGCGCAGTTCGACCGACGTGAGCGAGTCGAAGCCGAGGGCCTTGAACGGGCGCAGCGGGGCGACCGCGTCCGGGGTGGCGTGGCCCAGGACGGCGGCGGTCTCGGTGCGAACCAGGGTCAGCAGCGTCTGCCGGCGCCGCTCCTCGGGCAGTCGGGCCAGCCGCTCGGCCAGGGACGCGGCGTCCGGCGCGGTGTCGGCGGCGGCGCGGCGTCCGCGCGGGCGCACCAGGTCGCGCAGCAGTGCGGGTACGGTCGGGGCGGCGGCGCGCAGCGCGTCCGGGTCCAGGCGGGCGGGCACGATCGTGGGGCGGTCGGCCGCGCGGAGCGCGTCGTACAGGGTGAGTGCGTGGGCGGTCTCCAGCGCGGCGACGCCGGTGCGGGCAATGCGGTTCAGGTCCTCGGCGCCCAGGTGTCCGGTCATCCCGCTGGCCTGCGCCCACAGACCCCAGGCGGCCGCGGTCGCGGCCAGGCCGCGGGCTCGGCGGTGCTGGGCGAGCGCGTCCAGGAAGGCGTTCGCGGCGGCGTAGTTGGCCTGTCCGGCGCCGCCGAAGGTGCCGGCCATCGAGGAGAACAGCACGAACTCGGCCAGGTCGAGGTCGCGGGTCAGCTCGTGCAGGTTCCAGGCGGCGTGCAGTTTCGGGCGCAGCACCCGGTCCAGCCGCTCGGGGGTGAGCGCGGTCAGCGCCGCGTCGTCGATCACGCCGGCGGCGTGGATCACCGAGGTGAGCGGGTGTTCGGCCGGGATGTCGGCGAGCAGCGCGGCCAGCGCCGCACGGTCGGCGGCGTCGCAGGCCGCGATGGTCACCCGGGCGCCGAGCGCGGTCAGTTCGGCGGACAACTCGGCCGCGCCGTCGGCGGCCGGGCCGCGCCGGCCGATCAGGAGCAGGTGTCGTACCCCGGCGGTGCGTACGAGGTGGCGGGCGAGCAGGCCGCCGAGGGTGCCGGTGCCGCCGGTGATCAGGACCGTGCCCTCCGGGTCGGGAGCGGCGCCGAGGGTGGGCGGCAGGGTCAGCACGATCTTGCCGGTGTGCCGGGCCTGGCTCAGGTGCCGGAACGCGCCGACCGCACCGCGCACATCCCACGGGGTCACGGGCAGCGGGTGCAACACGCCGGTCTCGAAGAGCCGGTACAGGTCGGCCAGCATCTCCCGGATCCGCTCCGGCCCCGCGTCCATCAGGTCGAACGCCCGGTAGTCGCGGCCCGGATGGGCGGCAAGCACCTCGTCCCGGTCGCGGATGTCGGTCTTGCCCATCTCCAGGAATCGGCCGCCGGGCGCGAGCAACCGCAGTGAGGCGTCGACGAATTCGTGCGCGAGCGAGTTGAGCACCACGTCGACCTCGCCGAACCGGTGCGCGAAGTCGAGATCGCGCGAGGACGCCAGATGCGCGTCGTCCACGCCCTGGCCGCGCAGGGTGGCCCATTTGCCGGGCGAGGCGGTGCCGAACACCTCCACGTTCCAGTGCCGGGCCAGTTGCACGGCCGCCATGCCCACTCCGCCGGTGGCGGCGTGGACGAGCAGCGATTCGCCGGCGCGCAGCCCGCCGAGGTCGGCCAGGCCGTAGTAGGCGGTCAGGAACACCACCGGGACGGCCGCGGCCTGGGCGTAGGTCCAGCCGGTGGGGATCGGCGCGAGCAGCCGGTGGTCGGCCACGGTAATCGGTCCGGTGCCGCCGCCGAACAGGCCCATCACCCGGTCGCCCGGGACGAGTTCGGGCACATCGGGGCCGACCTCCACGACGATTCCGGCCCCCTCGCCGCCGGGCGGGCGGGTGTCGGTGACCATGCCGAGGGCGACCACGACGTCGCGGAAGTTCAGCCCGGCGGCGCGGACGGCGATCCGGACCTGTCCGGGCGCGAGCGGGACCGCCGCGTCGGCGTTCGGGAGCAGCGCGAGCCGGTCCAGGGTGCCACCGCCGAGCAGGTCGAGCCGCCAGGCCGGGGCGCCGGCGGGCGGGCTCAGGCGCGGTTCGGTGCCGGTGCGGATCAGTCGGGGTGCGGACACGGTGCCCGTGCGGATGGCCAGTTGCGGTTCGCCGACGTCGGTGACGACGGCGGCGCGCAGCGCGGCGAAGGAGTCGGCGTGGTCGTCCAGGTCGACCAGCACGATCCGGCCCGGGTGTTCGGTCTGCGCGGAGCGGACCAGGCCCACGATCGGCGCGGCGACCAGGTCGCACACGTCCTCGCCGTGGTGCCCGGGTACTGCGCCCCGGGTCAGCACGACCAGGGTGCATGCGGTGAGGCGTGGGTCGGTCAGTGCGCGCTGGAGCAGGTCGAGTACGCGGTGTGTGGCGGCCCGGGCGGCTTCGGGGACGTCGTCCCCGGTCCGGCCGGCGCAGGTGATCAGCAGTACGTCGGCGGGGTCGGGGTCGCCGTCCGCGTGCACCTCGGCGCCGGCGGCGCGCAGCCCGGCCACCGCCTCCAGTTCGTCCGGGCCGAGCAACGACCAGCGGGCGGTGCTGGGTTCGGTGGGAGTGGGCAGCGGGGACCAGTCGACGTGGTGGAGGTCGCGGTGGGCCGGGTCGGCGGCGGGCGCGAGCCGGTCGGCGGTCGCGGGGCGGCCGACCAGGGCACCGACGGTGGCGACCAAGGCGCCGGTGTGATCGGTGAGTTCGAGGCCGACGGTGTCCGGGCCGCGGCGTTCCAGGCGGACCCGGAGCGCGGCGGCGCCGACGGCGTGCAGGCGTACGTCGGTCCAGGCGAAGGGTAGGCCGATGGCACCGTCCCCGCCGGATGTTCCGCTGTCGGCGGCGCCGGCGGCGTGCAGCGCGGCGTCCAGCAGGGCCGGGTGCAGCGCGAAGTCCCGTGCGCCGTGCGCCTCGTCGCCCGGCGCGACCTCGGCCAGGACCGTATCGCCCAGGCGCCACGCGGCCCGCACCGCCCGGAAGGCCGGTCCGTACCGGTAGCCCTGCCCGGCCAACCGCTCGTACAGCCCGTCCACGTCCAGCGCGACGGCCCCGGCGGGCGGCCACGCGGCGTCGGTCGCCGGCACGGCGTCGAGGCCGTCCGCGACCGGCGCCACTACCCCGCTCGCGTGCCGCGTCCACGTCTGCTCCGCGGGCGCGTCGTCGGCTCGGGAGTGGATGGTCAGCGCTCGGCGGCCCTGCTCGTCCGGCTCGTCCAGCAACACCTGCAGGTGTACGGCGCCGGTGTCGGTGAGCCGCAGCGGGGCCTCGACGGTCAGCTCCTCGATCAGGTCACAGTCGGCCCGATCGCCCGCTTGGAGGGCGAGTTCGACGAACGCGGTGCCCGGGAGCAGCACCGTGTCCAGGATCGTGTGGTCGGCGAGCCAGGGGTGGGTGCGCAGCGAGATGCGGCCGGTGAGGATGTGCCGGTCGCCCTCGGCGGGTACCACGGCCGCGCCCAACAGGGGGTGTGCCGCCGGGTGCAGGCCGAGGCCGGCCGCGTCGGTGGGCGTCTTGCCCGCCTCCAGCCAGTAGCGCTCGCGTTGGAATGCGTAGGTGGGCAGGTCGACCGGCCGGGGCCGGTGTCCGGCGTGGGTCGCGGACCAGTCCACCGGGACGCCGTGCACGTGCAGGCCGGCCGCGGCGGTGAGGAAACGGGCGAGGGTGTCGGTGTCGCGCTGGAGGCTGCCCACGACCGTCACGTCCGTACCGGCGCGCTGGGCACTGTCCTCGACGGCGGGCGCAAGGACCGGATGCGGGCTGGTCTCGACGAACACCGTGTGGCCGTCCCGCAGCAGGGCATCGGTGGCCCGGTCGAAGGCGACGGTGGCGCGCAGGTTGCGGTACCAGTACTCGGCGTCGAGCGCGGTGCCCTCGACGGGTTCGCCGGTGACCGAGGAGTAGAAGACCGCGTCGGTGGTCGGCGTGGGCACGATCTCGCCCAGGGCGGCGAGCAGTTCCTCGCAGACCTGCTCGACCTGGGCGGAGTGCGAGGCGTAGTCGACCGGGAGCACCCGGGCGCGGATCCCGTCCGCCTCGCAGTGGGCGTGCAGTTCGGCGAGCGCGTCGGCCGCGCCGGAAATCACCACGGCGGCGGGGCCGTTGACGGCGGCGATGCCGAGCCGGTCCGCGAATCCGTCGAGCAATCGGGCGATCTGCTCCGGGCCGGCCGCGACGGACATCATCCCGCCGTCGCCGGACAACCCGCGCAGGGCGCGGCTGCGCAGTGCGACGATCCGGGCCGCGTCGTCGAGGGTGAGCGCGCCCGCGATGTGGGCGGCGGCGATCTCGCCCTGCGAGTGGCCGACCACCGAAGCCGGCCGTACGCCCAGCGAGCGCCACAGTTCGGCGAGCGCGACCATCACCGCGAACAACACCGGTTGCACCACGTCGACCCGGTCGAGCGGCGGCGCGTCGGGCTCGCCGCGCAGCACGGCGAGCAGCGACCAGTCGGTGTGCGGCGCGAGTGCCGCGTCGCAGTCGCGGATCCGGGCGGCGAAGACCGGCGACTCGGTGAGCAGTCGGGCGCCCATGCCGGGCCACTGCGAACCCTGTCCGCCGAACACGAAGGCGATCCGGCCGGGTTCGCCGGCCACGCCCACCGGCACCGCCGCGTCGGGCCGGTCGGCGCTCAGCGCGTCCAGCCCGGCCCGCAGGCCCGCCGCGTCCTCGGCGACCACCACGGCGCGGTGTTCGAACCGGGATCGGCCGCCGACGAGCGCGTGCGCGATGTCGACCGGCCCGTACTCGGGGTGCGCGTCCAGGTGTGCGCGCAGCCGCTCGGCCTGCCCGCGCAGTGCCACCGCGCTCGCCCCGGACAGTGGCCACGCCAGCGCGGCCAAAGGCGCCGACGCCGGTGCCGGTTCGGCGGGCGCGGTCGGGGCGGGGTCGCCCTGTTCCAGGATCACGTGCGCGTTGGTCCCGCTGATCCCGAACGACGACACCCCCGCACGGCGCGGACGCCCGGTCTGCGGCCACGGGGTCGCGGCGGTGAGCAGCGACACCGCCCCCGCCGACCAGTCCACGTGCGGTGAGGGGGCGTCCACGTGCAGCGTCCCGGGCAGTTCGGCATGCCGCATCGCCATGATCATCTTGATCACGCCGGCCACGCCCGCCGCCGCCTGGGTGTGCCCGAGGTTGGACTTGACCGACCCCAGCCACAACGGCCGATCCGCCGGCCGGTCCTGCCCGTAGGTGGCGAGCAGGGCGCGCGCCTCGATCGGGTCGCCCAGCGGCGTGCCGGTGCCGTGCGCCTCCACCGCGTCCACGTCGGACGGACGCAACTCGGCGTGCGCGAGCGCATCCCGGATCACCCGCTCCTGGGCGAGCCCGTTGGGCGCGGCCAGGCCGTTGCTGGCGCCGTCCTGGTTGATCGCACTGCCGCGCACCACGGCCAGCACCGGATGGCCCAACCGGCGCGCGTCCGACAGGCGTTCCACCAGGAGCAGACCGATGCCCTCGGACCACGAGGTACCGTCGGCGCCGGCCGCGAACGACTTGCACCGCGCATCCGGGGCCAGGCCGCGCTGCCGGGAGAACTCGACGAACGTGGCCGGGCTGGACATCACCGTCACCCCGCCCGCCAGCGCCAGATCACACTCACCCTGGCGCAGTGCGTTGGCCGCCAGGTGCAGTGCGACCAAGGACGACGAGCAGGCGGTGTCCACGGTCACCGCGGGCCCCTCCAGACCCAGCGTGTAGGCCACCCGCCCGGACGCGATACTGCCCGCGCTGCCGTTGCCGAGATAGCCGTCCACGCCCTCCGGCGCGCTGCCCAGCCGCGACGCGTAGTCGGCGTACATCAGGCCCGCGTACACCCCGGTACGACTGCCGCGCAGCGACCTGGGATCCACGCCGGCGCGCTCGATCGCCTCCCAGGACGCCTCCAGGAGCAACCGCTGCTGCGGGTCCATGGCCAGCGCCTCGCGCGGCGAGATGCCGAAGAACTCCGGGTCGAACTCGGTTGCCTCGTAAAGGAATCCGCCCTCGCGTACATACGAGGTACCGGCATGTTCGGGGTCCGGGTGGAACAGCTCGGCCAGGTCCCAGCCCCGATCCTGCGGGAACTCCGAGATGGCGTCGGTGTGTTCCGACACCAGCCGCCACAGGTCCTCGGGGCTCGCGACGCCGCCGGGGAAGCGGCAGCTGATCGCCACCACCGCGACCGGCTCGTCCGACACCGGGCGGGCGACACCCGCCGCCCGCCCGGGTGTCGGCGCGTCGAGCAGTTGCGCGCGCAGGTGTACGCCCACGGCACGCGCGCACGGATGGTCGAACAACATCGTGGCGGGCAGGCGCAGCCCGACCGCCGTGCTCAACCGGGTGCGCAGTTCCAACGCCGCCAGCGAGTCCAGGCCCAGTTCGCCGAACGCGCGGTCCGGGTCGATCGTGCGCGCGTCGGCGTGGCCGAGCACACCGGCCGCGTGGGTACGGACCAGGTCGACCAACAGCCGGTCCTGCTCGGCCTCGGGCAACGCGGCCAATCGGCGCACCAGTGAGCGGGCGGTGTCCGAGGTACGGGCCGGCGCACGCCGGGCCCGGGTCGGCACCAGCCCGCGCAACACGGGCGCCACCCGCTCCTCCGGACCGCGCAGGATCGCCGGATCGAGGCGCAGCGGCGTCAGCACCGCCTCGGGCCGCCCGGCCGCCGCGTCCAGCAGTGCGAGGCCCTGCTCCACGGACAACGCCCGCACACCCGCGCCGGCCGCCCGGCGCCGATCGGTCGCGCTCATCGTCGCGGTCAGCGCACTGCGTTCGGCCCACAACCCCCACTGCAACGACACGGCCGGTCGGCCGCGCGCTCGGCGCCGGCGGGCCAGCGCGTCGAGGGCGACATTGGCCGCCGCGTAGTTGGCCTGGCCGGGGTTGCCGACCGGACCGGCGGCCGAGGAGAACAGGACGAACGCCGACAGGTCGGCGTCGGCGGTGAGTTCGTCCAGGTGCAGCGCCGCGTCGATCTTGGGGCGCAACACCGCCGCCAGCCGCTCGGGGGTCAGCGTCCCGACCAGCCCGTCGTCGGTCACCCCGGCCAGGTGCACCACGCCGGTCAGCGGGTGGGCGGCCGGGATCGCGGCCAACACGTCGGCCAGCACGCCACGTTCGGCAGCGTCTCCGGCGGCGAAGGTGACGTGCGCGCCGGCCTCGATCAGTTCGGCCCGCAACTCGGCGGCCTCGGGGGCTTCGTCGCCGCGACGGGAGAGCAGGAGGAGGCGGCGCACCCCGTGTACGCGCACCAGGTGCCGGGCGACCTGCCGGCCCAGTGCTCCGGTGCCACCGGTGATCAGGACGGTGCCTTCGGCGGCGAAGCCGAAGTCGGCCTTGGGCGCCACGGCCGCTCGGCGCAGGCGCGGAACCAGGACGCGACCGGCCCGCACGGCCGCCTCGGGCTCGACCACGACGGCGGCGATGGCCTCGGGCGAGACCTCGTCGAGGTCGTCGGCGTCGACGAGCGCGAACCGCTCGGGGTGTTCGGAGCAGGCGGTACGAAGCAGGCCATGGGTCGCGGCGGCGGCCGGGTCCGGCGCGTCGCCTTCGGCGGCGGCGACCGCGTGTCGGGTGCGCACGATCAGGCGGGCCGACTCGAAGCGCTCGTCGGCGAGCCAGGATCGGGCCAGGTCCAGCGCTTGGGCGGCGGCTTGGTGTACGGCTTCGGCGGATACGCCGGGAACGGCGGTGACCAGGTCGTACAGGACCGTCTCGGGGATTGCCGATTCGGCCAGGGCGGCCAGGTCAGGGTGATGTGTGGCACCGAATCGGGTGGCTGTCGAGGCGAGTTCGGGGCCGCCCACCACCGCCCCGAGCGTGTCCGCCATGTCCGCCGTGTCCGCCGGTGACAGCGGCGTCCACTGCGGCTCGAACAACTCGCCCGCGTTCGCGTCGGGTCGTGGCAGTCGGTCCCGCGAGGGTTCGCGCACCGCCAGGGCCTCGACCGCGACCACCGGTCGACCCGTCTCGTCGGTGGCCGTCACCGCGATGGTGTCGGGCCCGGTGGGACGCAGCCGAACCCGCAACGTGCGAGCCCCGGACGTGTGCAGCGCCACTCCGCGCCAGGAGAACGGCAGCCGCAGGCGCGGCTCCGCCGCGTCGAGCAGGGTCAGGCCCAGCGGGTGCAACGCGGCGTCGAACAGCGCGGGGTGCAGCTCGAACCGGCCGTCGGCGGCCGGGTCGTCGGCCGCGAGCACGATCTCCGCGAACACCTCGTCATCACGGCGCCAGGTCGCTTGTACGCCCCGGAACGAGGGTCCGTAGTCGACGCCGGTCTCGGCGAACCAGGGATACAGCCCCGCCGAGTCCATCGCGGTCGCATCGGCAGGCGGCCAACTCGCGGCATCCGAGGGTGCATCCACCTCGGCTGATGGACCCAGGGCCCCGGCGGCGTGCAGCGTCCAAGGCGCCTCCTCCGCCGAATCCGGGCGGGCATGCACCGTGATCGTCCGTGTCCCGCTCTCCTCCGGTACACCGACTCGGACCTGGACCTGCACACCGCCCGTCGACGGCAGCGCCAGCGGGGCCGACAGGGTCAGCTCGTCGACCCGCGCGCAGTCCAGGAGGCGGCCGACGTGCAGGGCCAGCTCCAGGAATGCCGTGCCCGGCAGCAATACCGTGCCCAAGACGGTGTGTTCGGCCAACCACGGATGGGTGTCCAGGGCCAACCGGCCGGTGAACAGGACGCCCTGGTCGTCCGCCAGGCCCACGACCGCACCGAGCAGCGGATGGTCCACCACACCCTGCCCCAGCCCGACCGCGTCGCCCGCGTCCACACCGGCGTGCAACCAGAAGCGCCGCCGCTCGAAGGCGTAGGTCGGCAGGTCCACCCGTCCCCCGGGCCCGGAACCGGTGGACAACGCGGCCCAATCCACCGTCGCGCCGTGCACGAACACCCGGGCGAGCGCCTCCACCACACTCGACACGGCCGCTCGACCCCGACGCCGGGTCGCTACGGCGGCCACGTCCTCCGCGCCGGCCGTGCCCTCGACCACCATCGCGGTCAACGCCGCCTCCGGCCCGATCTCCACGAAGGTCCGTACCCCTTCGGCGCGCAGCGTGGCGATCGCATCCCCGAAGCGCACCGCGCGGCGTACGTGCCGCACCCAGTACTCGGGATCAGCCAACTCTTCGGCGCCCGCAACCCGCCCGGTGGTGTCCGACACCACCGCGATCTCGGGCGTGCCGTAGGTCAACCCGGTCAGCACCTCGCGGAGTTCGGCCAACATCGGTTGCATCAGCGCCGAGTGGAAGGCGTGCGACACCGACAGGCGCGAGATCCGCCACCCGCGCATCACGCAGTCCGGTTCGAGCGCGGCCACCGCCTCGGCGGGTCCGGAAACCACCACACTCGCCGGGCCGTTCACCGCTGCGATCGTCACCTCGGCCGGGCACGACGCCGCCACCTCGGCCTCGCTCGCACCGACGGCGAGCATCGCCCCTCCACTCGGCAGCGCACTCATCAACCGAGCCCGCGCCGCGACGAAGACCACCGCATCCGCGAGCGAGAACACTCCCGCCACATGCGCCGCAACGATCTCGCCGAGCGAATGCCCCACCACGAAGTCGGGCGCCTGCCCCCACGAGGCCCACAGCCGGTACAGCGCCACCTCGAACGCGAACAGCGCCGGCTGGGCCACCCCGGTGTCCTGCGCGTCGGCATCCGACACCCCTTCGGCACCGAGCACGACGTCCCGCACCGAGAACGGCACCACATCGTCGAAGGCCGCACACACCTCGTCCAGGGCGCCGGCGAACACCGGGAACGCCGCGTGAAGTTCGCGGCCTATACCGAGCGCCCGCACCCCCTGACCCGTGCACAGCACGGCCGTCTTCCCCGGCCCGCGACCCACCGCACCGACCACCGCGCCCTCGGCGCCCGCCGCCACGGCGGACAACCCATCGGCCAGCTCGGCGAGATCGGCGCCGGAGACCACCGCCCGATGGCCGAACAGCGCCCGTTCGCACACCAACGACCGGGCCACGTGCGCCGGATCGAGATCCGGACGGGCCGTGACCCAGTCGCGCAGCCGGGCCGCCTGTTCCCGTACCGCTGCCTCGGACCGCGCCGACACCACCCAGGTGTGCCGCCCGCCGAGCCCGGACTCGACGGCCACATTCGGCACTTCGGTCACCGGCGGCGGCTCTTCCAGCACCACGTGTGCATTCGTCCCGCTGATTCCGAAGGACGACACACCGGCCCGGCGCACCCGCTCCCCCGCCGGCCACGCCACCTCGTCCGCCAACACCTCGACCCGCCCGGCCGACCAATCCACATGCGGCGTCGGCTCGTCCACATGCAACGTCCGAGGCAACACCCCATGCCGCAGCGCCAACACCATCTTGATCACCCCGGCCACACCCGCAGCCGCCTGCGTGTGCCCGAGGTTGGACTTGACCGACCCGAGCCACAGCGGCCGATCCCCCGGCCGATCCTGCCCATAGGTCGCCAACAACGCCTGCGCCTCGATCGGATCACCCAACGTCGTCCCGGTCCCGTGCGCCTCCACGGCGTCCACATCGGCGGGCGACAACCCGGCGCTGCCCAACGCCTGCCGGATCACCCGCTGCTGCGACGGCCCGTTCGGCGCGGTCAAACCATTCGACGCGCCGTCCTGGTTCACCGCCGACCCACGCACCACCGCCAGTACCGAATGCCCATTGCGCCGCGCATCCGACAACCGCTCCACCAGCACCAACCCGACACCTTCACCCCACCCGGTGCCGTCCGCCGCCGCCGCGAACGACCGGCACCGGCCGTCGGACGACAGGCCGCGCTGCCGGGAGAAGTCGAGGAAGACGCTGGGCGTCGACATCACGGTGACGCCACCCGCCAGGGCCAGTTCACACTCGCCCGACCGCACCGCGTTCACCGCCAGGTGCAGCGCCACCAGGGACGACGAGCACGCCGTGTCCACGGTGACCGCCGGCCCCTCCAGACCGAACGTGTAGGCCACCCGGCCCGAGGCGACGCTGCCCACATTGCCGTTGCCGATGTAGCCTTCCAGTTCGTCCGGCACCTTCCGCAGCCGGCCACCCGCGTAGTCGTAGTAGATGGCGCCGGCGAAAACCCCGGTCCGGCTGCCGCGCAGCGAGGTCGGATCGATGCCCGCCCGCTCGAACGTCTCCCACGCCGTCTCCAGGAGCAACCGCTGCTGCGGATCCATCGCCAACGCCTCACGCGGCGAGATCCCGAAGAGGTCCGGGTCGAAGTCGGCGGCCGTGTCCACGAATCCGCCGGTGCGCACGTAGGTGCTGCCGGGTCGGTCCGGGTCCGGGTCGAAGATGCGCTCGACATCCCAGCCACGATCGGTGGGGAAGTCGGTGAGGGTGTCCACCCCACCGGCCACCACGTCCCACAGGTGTTCGGGCGCGGTGATCCCGCCGGGGAACCGGCAGCCCATGCCGACGATCACGATCGAGTCCTCGCCGGCGTCGGAACCGACCGGCGACACCACCTGCGCTCCGAGGGTCGAGCCGACCGGGCCCCCGGCGTCCTCCTCGGCGAGCCGATCACGCAGCCACCGGCCCAGGACCACCGGGCTGGGGTAGTCGAAGACCAGCGTGGCGGGCAGCCGCAGTCCGGTTGCCGTGTTCAGTCGATTGCGCAGCTCCAGACCTGTGAGCGAATCGAAGCCCAGGTCGCGGAACGCCCGTGTCTCATCGATCTCGGTCGCGTCGGCGTGGCCGATGACGGCGGCGGCATGCACGCACACCGCCCGGATCAGCGTCTGCTCCCAGTCGAAGGCCGATACGCCGGCCGGACGACGGCGCAGTTCGGCCACCGAACCCGCCGTCGCAGCCCGCCGGTTGGGCACCCGGGCCAGACCGCGCAGCAGCGTGGGCACCACCGATCCGGCGGTGCGTAGCACCGCGAGGTCCATCCGGACCACGGTCGGTGTCGGTTCGGCATGGTTCGTCGCCGCGTCGAACAGGGCCAACCCCTGTTCCGGCGCCAGGGGCAGTACACCCAAACGCGCCATCCGCTGCCGGTCGGCGTCGCCGAGCCCCGCGGTCATCTCGCTGGTCGGCGCCCACCAGCCCCACGCCAACGAGCTGCCGGGCAGGCCCTCACGGCGCCGGCGGCGTGCGAGCGCGTCGAGAAAGGCGTTGGCCGCCGCGTAGTTGCCCTGGCCGGGGTTTCCGAGCACACCCGCCGCAGAGGAGAACAGCACAAACGCGGTCAGGTCCAGGTGCCGGGTCGCCTCGTGCAGGTTCCACGCGGCGTCCACCTTAGGGCGCAACACCGCGTCCAGCCGGTCGGCGGTGAGGGACTGTACGACGCCGTCGTCCACCACACCCGCCGCGTGGATCACCGCCGTCAGCGGGTGTTCGGCGGGGATGTCCGCCAACACCCGCTCCAGCGTGGCGCGGTCTGCGGCGTCCCCGGCCACGCAGGTCACCTCGGCACCGAACGCGGCGAGTTCCGCGACCAGGTCCGTCGCGCCGGCGGCCGTACCGCCGCGCCGACTGAGCAACAGGAGCCGGCGCACGCCGTGTTCGGTGACCAGGTGCCGGGCAAGCAGCGTGCCCAGGGTGCCGGTGCCGCCGGTGATCAGGACCGTGCCGTCGGCAGCGGGCACGAATCCGCCCGATCCGCCGTCCGCCGGGGCTCGAACCAGCCTCGGTATCAGGGCCGTTCCATCTCGCAGGATCAGCTGGTCCGCACCGGTCCGCAGGGACCGGTCGAACTCCGGGCCGGGGTCGGCGACGGAGTCCGCGTCCACCAGGACGAAGCGCCCCGGGTGTTCGGACTGGGCGGAGCGGACCAGGCCCCAGACAGCCGCCGAGGCCGGACGTACCTGCTCGTCGGCGACCGCGACCGCGCCGGAGGTGACGAACACCAGCCGAGAGTCGGCGAACCGCTCGTCCGCCAGCCAGTCCCGGAGTACCGCCAGCACCTGCCGGCCGGCCGTGTGCGCCGCCGCCACGGGGTCCGCGTCGTCGACCGATACGGGCAGAGCCACCAGAGCCGGTACGTCCGTTCCGGTGTCCATGGCAGCCACCAGCGCGGCGAGATCGGCCGCACCGTCGCCGCCCAGCAGGGTCGCGTTCGGCACGTCGTCATCGACGTCCGGTAGCTCCAACGCGGTCCACGCGAGCGTGAACAGGGAGTCGCGGACCAAAGCATCGGGCGTCCGCAACCCGTCCGCCGAGACCGGGCGAATGGTCAGCGACTCGATCGCCACCACCTCCCGGCCGCCCTCGTCCCACGCCCGGACCGACACCTCGCCGGAAGCCGAGTCCGAGCCCGCAGCCGACCCCGACTCCGACCCCGACGCCGAGCGCACCAGCCGAACCCGCAACCGTCGCGCCCCGGGAACACCCGCCCGAATGCCGTGCCACACGAACGGCAGCCCGGCCACGATCGGCGCGTCGGCACCGGCCGCGACCACCAGCGGGTGCAATGCGGCATCGAGCAGCGCCGGGTGCACCGCGAACCGGTCCGCGTCCGCGTGCCCCTCCTCCGGCAACTCCACCTCGGCGAACAACTCGTCGCCTCGCGCCCGGACCGACCGCAGCCCCTGGAACACGGGGCCGTAGTCGAAGCCCGCCACCGCCAGCCGCTCGTAGGCGTCGTCGACCCCCACCACCTCGGCACCGGTCGGCGGCCACCGCCCGGCCGGCGCGTCCTCGGCCCGCTCCTCGCCCGCCGCGACCAGCACCCCCGAGGCGTGCCGGGTCCACGGGTGGTCCGGCGGCGCGTCCTCGGCCCGCGAGTGCACATCGACCGTCCGGGCCCCGTCGCCGCCGTCGCCGCCGTCGCCGTCCGCGGTACCGACCACGACCTGTACAAGGACGCCCGAGGCGTCCGGCAGCACGAGCGGCGTGTGCAGGGTCAGTTCCTCGATCGCCGGGTAGCCGACCTCGGCTCCGGCCCGCAGGACCAGGTCCAGGAACGCCGTCCCGGGCACGATCACCGTGCCGAGCACGGCGTGGTCGGCCAGCCACGGTTGGGCGGTCGTCGACAGCCGCCCGGTGAACACGGTGCCCGCGTCGCCGGCCAGGTCGACGGCGGCGCCGAGTACCGGATGCGTCACCGCGCGCTGCCCCCAGGCCACGCCGCCGCCTGCGGGCGATTCGGCCTCGGCCCAATAGCGCCGATGTTGGAAGGCGTACGTGGGCAGGTCGGCCCGCCCCTCGCCCGGAAACAGTGCGGCCCAGTCCACCGGCACACCCGCCACGAACGCCGCCGAGAGCGCGGCGACCAGCCGATCGGGGCCGCCGTCGTCCCGCCGTAACGTCTCCAGGACCGTGCCGTCGTCGACGCCCAGCTCATCGAGGGTGTCCGCGAGCGGCACGACCAGGCCCGGATGCGGGCTGCACTCGACGAAGGCGACGTGTCCGTCGGCAACGGCTGCCCCCACTGCGGTGGTCAGCCGTACCGTCCCGCGCAGGTTCTCGAACCAGTAGCCGGCGCCCAACTCGGCCGGGTCCGTGACGACTTCCCCGGTCAGCGTCGAGTACATCGGCACCCGACCCGCCCGCGGCGTCACCTCGGCCGACAAACGCTCGACCTCGTCCCGGACCACCTCCATGTGCGCGGAATGCGACGCGTAGTCCACGGGGATCCACCGGGCTCGCGCACCCTCGCGCTCGCACGCGTCGACGACGGCGGCCAGTGCCTCACGGTCGCCGGAAAGCACCACGCTCTGCGGCCCGTTGACGGCCGCGAGCGACAACCCGGCGGAGCCGGCCACCAGTTCCTCGGCACGCTCGACGGACACGCCCACGGAGACCATGCCGCCACCGGCCGCCGCGATCCCGCGCAGCGCCCGACTGCGGAACACCACGATCCGTACCGCATCCGCCAGCGACAGATATCCCGCCACATGCGCAGCCGCGATCTCCCCCTGTGAGTGTCCGATCACCGCACCCGGCTTGACCCCACACGACTCCCACCACCGCGCAAGCCCCACCATCACCACGAACAACGCCGGCTGAACCACATCCACCCGCTCCGCCAACGCCTCACCACCGGCAGACCCACCCCGCAACACATCCAACAACGACCAATCCGCCACCAACGGATCCATCACCGCAGCACACTCGGCAACCACACCCGCAAACACCGGCGAACACTCCAACAACCCGGCCGCCATCCCCACCCACTGCGACCCCTGCCCCGGAAACACGAACACCGGACCGGGTCCGGCGAACATCGGCCGCCCACCGGCGAGTTCTCCGCGGTCGGCCACCTCGCCGATCCCGACGGCGAGTTCGGCGACATCCCGCCCGCGCACCACGGCGCGACGTTCCAGCACCGCACGCCCCACCGCCAACGACCGGCCCACGTCGACCGGATCCGCCTCGGGGTGCTCGGCCAGCCAGTCCCGCAATCGCCCCGCCTGCGCGCGCAACGCCGCCTCGGATCGGGCCGACAACACCCACGGCAGGACACTGCCGATGCCCGTGGGCGCGGGCACCTCCACGACACCGTCGTCGCCGTCCGACGGCGCCTCCTCCACCACCACGTGCGCGTTCGTCCCGCTCGCCCCGAACGACGAGACACCGGCCCGGCGCGGCCGGTCCGACCTCGGCCACGGCACGGGCTCCGTGAGCAGTTCCACCCGCCCGGCCGACCAGTCGATGTGCGGCGAGGGCGCGTCGACGTGCAGCGTCCTGGGCAGCACGCCGTGCCGCAGGGCCAACACCATCTTGATCATCCCGGCCACCCCCGCGGCGGCCTGGGTGTGTCCGATGTTGGACTTGATCGACCCGAGCCTCAGCGGCCGATCCGCGGGCCGATCCTGCCCGTAGGTCGCCAACAGCGCGTGCGCCTCGATGGGGTCGCCGAGCGTGGTCCCGGTGCCGTGTGCCTCCACGGCGTCCACGTCACCGGTCACCAGCCCGGCGCTCTGCAGGGCCTGCCGGATCACCCGCTCCTGGGCCGGGCCGTTCGGCGCGGTCAGCCCGTTCGACGCGCCGTCCTGGTTGATCGCCGAACCGCGCAGCACGGCCAGTACCGGATGTCCGTTGCGCCGCGCGTCGGAGAGCCGTTCGATCAGGAACAGGCCCGCGCCGTCGGAGAGGATGAACCCGTCGGCCGCCGCCGAGAACGGCTTGCATCGGCCGTCGCGGGCCAGTCCGCGCTGCCGGCTGAAGTTGACGAAGATCTCCGGCGTGCACATCACCGTCGCACCGCCGGCCAGGGCCAGGTCGCATTCCCCCGACCGCAGTGCGTTGCTCGCCAGGTGCAGTGCCACCAGGGACGACGAACACGCCGTGTCCACGGTCACCGCCGGCCCCTCCAGGCCGAGGATGTACGCCACCCGACCCGCCAGCAGGCTGGCCCCGTTGGCCATGCCGAGCGTGCCGTCCCGGCCCTTGGCGGTGCGGGCCAACACGGTCGTGTAGTCGAGACCGTTGATCCCGGTGTAGATCCCGGTCCGGCTGTGCCGCAGCGACGTCGGGTCGATGCCCGCGCGTTCCACGGCCTCCCAAGAGGTCTCCAGAAGCAGTCGCTGCTGCGGGTCCATCGCCGCCGCCTCGCGGGGCGAGATGCCGAAGAACTCGGCGTCGAAGTCGGCGACGTCGTACAGGAATCCGCCCTCGCGGACGTACGACGTGCCCGGCCGGTCGGGATCCGGGTCGTACAGGCCGTCGAGGTCCCAGCCCCGGTCGGTCGGGAACTCGCCGATCGCATCGCCGCCTTCGACGACGAACCGCCACAGGTCCTCCGGCGTACCCAAACCGCCGGGGAAGCGGCAGGCCATGCCCACGATCGCGATCGGCTCGCGCTGCCGGTCCTCCAACTCGCGTACCCGGCGATGCGCGTCGCGCGCATCGGTGATGGCCTTCCGCAGGTACGAGCGCAGTTTCTCTTCCGACTCAGCCACGTTGCCTCTACTCCTTGCCGACACGGTCGTATGCGTGGATGGGCCGGGTCATTCGAAGCCCTGGTCGACGAGCGAGAACAACTCGTCGTCGGTGGCCGACTGCACGTCCGAGACGTCGTCGGCGGCGGGGGCGCTCTCGTCCGGCGCGGTACAGTCGGCCAACAGCCGACGCAGCCGCTCGGCCAGCCGGTCGCGGGCCTCCGCCTCGCCGAGCACCGCGTGCAACTCGCCCTCGAATCGGTCCAGATCGGCCAGCAGCGCACCGATCGGGGATGCCGCCTCGACCAGCCGGCCGCTCAGGTGGCGGGCCAGTATTCGCGGCGTGGGGAAATCGAAGACGAGGGTGGAGCGCAGGCCGACCCCGGTGCCCCGGATCAGCCGGTTGCGCAGTTCCACCGCGGTGAGCGAGTCGAACCCGACCTCCTTGAACGCCCGTTCGGGTCCGATCTCGCCGATGCCGGCATGCCCGAGCACCGCCGCGGCCTGGGCCCGTACCAGGCCGACCAGTTCGCGCTCGCGCTCCTCCTCGGACAACGCCGCCAGGCGCCGGGCCAGGGCCTCGCCGTCCGCCTCGATCGAGGTCTCGGCGGAGTTGGTCGCGCCACGACCGTTCCGGGAGGGCAACAGTGGTGACGTCGACGCGGGCCCGGTGAGATCCGTCGACGCCGAAACCAACACGGCGTCCTCCCGGCGTATCGCCTCGTCGAACAGGTCGGGCAGCCCCGGCAGCGGATCCGTCCCGCACGCAAGCGACACCCCGGGCAGCCCACTCGCCCGCCGATGTGCGGCCAGCGCATCGTGGAAGGCATCCACCCCGGCCGTGGCCGCATGCGCCGACGAACCGAGCAGGCTCGCCGCCGACGAGAACAGCACGAAGAACGCCGGGTCCACGTCGGCGGTCAGCTCGTGCAGGGCCCAGGCTGCATCCGACTCGCCCGACGCGTCCACCACGCCCGCCGGCCGGTGTTCGGTCACAAGCGCGGCAAGCACGCCCGGATCGTGCCCGTCCCAGGCCGCCGAGACGACCTCGGCACCGGCCTCACCCAGCCGGGCGGCCAGTTCGGTCGGCCCCGCACCCGAAGGATCCACGGACAACAACACGAACCGACCCACCCCGTACGCCCCGGCCAGATGCTCGGCCACCCCCGCGCCGACCGCCCGGTCCGCACCGGCGATCAACACCGTGCCGGTCCCCACCGCCGACCGTGCTCCGCCGGAGGCCGGAATCCGCTCCAGTCTCGGTACCGACACCCGACCACCGCGCACCGCGAACTGCGGCTCACCACCGGCCGAGGCCACCGCCGCCAAAGCCGCCGCCGAAGCCGGCTCGTCGTCCAGGTCGACCAGCACGATCCGCCCCGGATGCCCGGCCTGCGCCGCCCGGACCACTCCCCAGACCGACGCCGACGCCGGGTCCCCGAGCCCCGCGTCCCCGTCCACGAGCACCGCCGAACGAGTCACCACGACCACCCGGGCCGCCGCGAACCGTTCGTCGCCGAGAAACGCCTCCAGCCGCCCGATCAGTTCCGCCGTCACCTCCCGCATACGCCGCTCGGAGAACGGCACATCCGCATCCGGATCACCAACCGGGAGCAGTACCAGATCGGGCAACGGCGGGTCACACGAAGCAAGTTCGGCAAAGCCCGGATACCGGTCCACCAACCCGCCCAGACCGGGCAGATCCCACCCGCCGACCACCGCCACACGAGGCGTCGCCACCGGTACGGGAACCGCCGATGCCCGCCACGCGAGCCGGTACAGCACGTCCCGCCCGCCGCCGGCCCGCCGTAGCTGGTCGGCCGAGATCGCCCGCACCGTCAACGCCTCGATCGCGGCGACCGCCCGTCCGGTCTCGTCCGTGATCCGCAACGACACCGCACCCTCGCCCGACGGCACGCAGTACACCCGCAGCCGGGTCACGCCGGCCGCGAAGAGCCGCACCCCGTGCCAGGAGAAGGCCACCCGGATGTCGTCCTCGTCGACCTGCCCCGGATCCACCCGCAGGGTCTGCACGCCCGCGTCGAGCAGCGCCGGATGTACCCCGAAGCGGTGCGCGTCGCGCTCCTCCTCGGCCGGCAGCGCCACATCGGCGAACAGCTCGTCCCCGCGCCGCCAGGCGGCCCGCATCCCGCGAAACGCCGGCCCGTAGTCGACCCCGGACTCCACCAGCCGCGCATAGAAGTCCGCCACCTCGATCGGCTTCGCGCCGACCGGCGGCCACGCCTCCGCAGCCGCGTCGGGAGCGGCACCCGTATCGGCGTCGGCAACGAGGGCACCGACGGCGTGCCGGGTCCACGGCTCCTCGCCGGGAGCGTCCTCCGGCCGGGAGTACACCGCGACCGCCCGGGCCCCGGCGGCGTCCGGCCCGTCGACGGTCACCTGTACATGCACGCCGCCGTGTTCCGGCAGCACCAGCGGGGTGTGCAGGGTCAGTTCGTCCACCACCGGGCACTCCGCCTCGGCCCCGGCCCACAGCGCCAGGTCCACGAACACCGTGCCGGGCACGATCGTCGAGCCGAGCACCACATGATCCGCGAGCCACGGGTGGGTCGCCGTCGACAACCGTCCGGTGAACAACAACCCCGCGCCCTGCGCCGGCCGTACCGCCGCACCCAGCAGGGGATGTGCGACCGCGGCCAGTCCCAACCCGCCCGGATCCCCCGACCGCGCCCCGTCGTCCAACCAATAGCGCCGTCGTTGGAAGGCGTAGGTCGGCAACTCCACCCGAGCACCGACGATCAACCCGGCCCAATCCACCGCCAGACCACGCACGAACGCCGCCGAGAGCGCGGCGACCAGCCGATCGGGCCCACCTTCACCTCGCCGCAACGTCTCCAGAACCGCGCCATCCACCCCGGCCGCCTCCAGGGTGTCCCCCAGCGGCACCACCAGCCCCGGATGCGGACTGCACTCGACGAACACGGTGCGCCCATCCGCCACTGCCGCACCGACCGCCCGCTCCAACTCGACCGTGCGCCGCAGGTTTTCGAACCAGTACGCCCCGCCCAACTCGGCGGGATCGGCGATCGGCGCACCGGTCAGGGTCGAGTACATCGGCACGCGGCCCACCTGCGGCGTCACATCCGCCAACAGCCGCTCCACCTCGTCCCGCACGGCCTCCATCCGCGCCGAATGCGACGCGTAATCCACCGGAATCCACCGAGCCCGCACACCATCCCGCTCGCACGCCTCGACAACCACCGACAGCGCTTCGACATCACCCGAAAGCACCACACTCGTCGGCCCGTTCACCGCCGCCAACGACAACCCGTCAGCTCCGGCAACCAACTCCCGCGCCCGCTCCGCAGACACCCCGACCGAAACCATCCCGCCACCGGAAGACGCAACCCCCAGCAGAGCCCGACTCCGCAGCACAACCACCCGCACCGCATCCGCCAGCGACAGATAACCCGCGATGTGCGCAGCCGCAATCTCCCCCTGCGAGTGTCCGATCACCGCACCCGGCTTGACCCCACACGACTCCCACCACCGCGCAAGCCCCACCATCACCGCAAACAGCACCGGCTGAACAACATCCACCCGCTCCAACTCACCGGCAGACCCACCCCGCAACACATCCAACAACGACCAATCCGCCACCAACGGATCCATCACCGCAGCACACTCGGCAACCACACCCGCAAACACCGGCGAACACTCCAACAACCCGGCCGCCATCCCCACCCACTGCGACCCCTGCCCCGGAAACACGAACACCGGATCCGAGCCGCTCACCAGCGAGCCGGGGTCTCCCACCCCGACCCGCGCCAACTCGTCCAGGCCGGCGACAAGTTCGCCGGATTCCCGCCCGCGCACCACCGCGCGCACGTCCAACACCGCTCGCCCGACCACCAACGACCGTGCGACATCCGTCGGTTCGGCGTCCGGATGTTCGCTCACCCAATCCCGCAACCGCGCCGCCTGCGCCCGCAGCCCGGCCTCGGTGCGCGCCGACACCACCCAGGGCAGCACGCCGCCGACGCCCGGGACCTCCGGCGCGGCGGGCGCAGGCTCGGCGGCGTCCGCCGGCGCCTCCTCCAGGACCACGTGCACGTTCGTCCCGCTGATTCCGAAGGACGACACACCGGCCCGGCGCACCCGCTCCCCCGCCGGCCACGCCACCTCGTCCGCCAACACCTCGACCCGCCCGGCCGACCAATCCACATGCGGCGTCGGCTCGTCCACATGCAACGTCCTCGGCAACACCCCATGCCGCAGCGCCAACACCATCTTGATCACCCCGGCCACACCCGCAGCCGCCTGCGTGTGCCCGATATTCGACTTCACCGACCCCAACCAGAGCGGCCGATCCCCCGGCCGATCCTGCCCATAGGTCGCCAACAACGCCTGCGCCTCGATCGGATCACCCAACGTCGTCCCGGTCCCGTGCGCCTCCACCGCATCCACATCCGCCGCAGACAAGCCCGCAGCACCCAACGCCTGCCGGATCACCCGCTGCTGCGACGGCCCGTTCGGCGCGGTCAACCCATTCGACGCGCCGTCCTGGTTCACCGCCGACCCACGCACCACCGCCAGTACCGAATGCCCATTGCGCCGGGCATCCGACAACCGCTCCACCAGCACCAGCCCGATGCCCTCGGCCGCGCCCATCCCGTCCGCCGCCGCCGCGAACGCCTTGCAGCGGCCGTCCGGCGACAGGCCCCGCTGTCGGGAGAACTCCACGAAGAACTCGGTGGTGGCCATCGCCGTCACACCACCGGCCAGGGCCAGTTCGCATTCGCCCGACCGCACCGCGTTCACCGCCAGGTGCAGCGCGACCAGGGACGACGAGCACGCGGTGTCGATACTGACCGCCGGGCCCTCCAGGCCCAGGACGTACGAGACCCGCCCGGACGCGATGCTGGCCGAACTGCCGTAGCCCAGATAGCCCTCGACCTCGTCCGGCACCTGGTTCACCCGGGCGCCGTAGTCGTTGTCGATCACCCCGGCGAAAACCCCGGTCCGGCTGCCGCGCAGCGAGGTCGGATCGATGCCCGCCCGCTCGAACGTCTCCCACGCCGTCTCCAGGAGCAACCGCTGCTGCGGATCCATCGCCAACGCCTCACGCGGCGAGATCCCGAAGAACTCCGCGTCGAACTCGCCGATCCCATACAGGAATCCGCCCGATTCCACGTAGCTCTTCCCGGCCCGCTCGGGATCGGGGTCGAACAGCCCGGCCAGGTCCCATCCCCGGTCCGTCGGGAACGGTCCGATCGCGTCCCCACCCGAGGCCAGCAGATTCCACAGGTCCTCCGGCGAGGCCACCCCGCCCGGGAACCGGCAGCCCATGCCGACGATCACGATCGCATCGTCGGCGTCCCCGTGCCGCCCACCGACCGGCGGCACCGGCACCGGCACCGCCTGTACCGAACGACCGACCAACTCGGCGACCAGGAACGCCGCCAGCCCCGCCGGCGTCGGGTAGTCGAAGACCAGCGTGGACGGCAACCGCAGCCCGGTCGCGGTGTTCAACCGGTTGCGCAGTTCCACCCCGGTCAGCGAGTCGAACCCCAGCTCCTTGAACGCTCGCCCGGCCGACACCGCCCCGGCCGACTCGTGTCCCAGCGTGTTCGCGGCCTCGGTCCGCACCACGTCCAGGACCGCCTGCTCCCGCTCGGCCGGAGACATCTCCGCCAGCCGCCGGGTCAGCGCCGACCCGCCCGCGCCCACTGCCGCCCGTCGCGTACCGGTCCCGAGCAACTCGCGGAACAGCGCGGGTCGAGCACCGGCATCCGCCCGCATCGCCGGGAGGTCCAGGTGTGCCGGCACCAGGGCCGCCTCGGGCCGGCCCAGCGCGATATCGAACAACCGCAGTGCCTCGGCCGCCGGCATCGCCACCGCGCCGGTCCGGGCCCAGCGGGCCAGGTCGGCCTCGCTCAGCCGCCCGCCCATCCCCTGCGCGCCCGCCCACAGGCCCCAGGCCAGCGAGATCCCGGGCAGGCCGCGGTCGCGGCGCTGCCGGGCCAGGCCGTCCAGGAAGGCGTTGGCCGCCGCGTAGTTGCCCTGTCCCGGGCCACCGAAGGTGGTGGCCCCGGAGGAGAACAGGACGAATGCGGCCGGGTTCACGTCCCGGGTCAACTCGTCCAGATGGAACGCGGCGTCCGCCTTGGGGCGCAGCGCGTGTTCCATGTGCGCATCGGTCAGGTTCGCGATGGTGGCGTCGTCCACCACTCCGGCGGTGTGGATCACGCCGGTCAGCGCGTGCTCGGCCGGGATACGCGCCAACTCGGCGGCCAGCGCGGCACGATCGGCCAGATCGCAGGCGGCGAGGGTGACCTCCGCCCCCTGCGCGGTCAGGTCCTCGACCAGTTCGGCCGCGCCGGGTGCGGCCGCGCCCCGGCGGGACAGCAGCAGAAGTCGGCGCACGCCGTGCGCGGTCACCAGGTGCCGGGCCACCAGGGCGCCCAGGCCGCCGGTGGCACCGGTGACCAACACCGTGCCGTCGGGCGCGAAGGCGACCGGCTCGCCGCCCCCGGCAGTCACCCTGGCCAGCCGAGGAACCCGGAATCGGCCCATCCGGACGGCGAGTTGCGGCTCGGCGGAGGCAAGAATCGCCGGCCAGGCGTCAATCGACGCCGCGTCCTCGTCGAGGTCGACCAGCGTGCATCGGTCGGGGTGTTCGGACTGGGCCGAGCGCAACAACCCCCACACCGCCGCGCCGGCCAGGTCCGCCACCCGCTCGTCGGGGTCGGCGTCCACGTCGGCGGCGACGGCCCCGGAGGTCACCACGACCAGGCGCGTCGCCGCGAAGCGGGAGTCGGCCAGCCAGTCCTGCATCCACGCCAGCACGTCCGCAAGCACCCGCCGAGTGCGCTCGACCGACCCCTCCGAACAGTCGGCCTCGCCCACGCCCACCACCACGACATCGGGCGGTCCCGCCGCCACATCCCCGGCCGCCTCGACCACACTGCGGTACACCGGCACATCCGGATACGCCGCCACCAGCCGGGCAAGCGGCCCGGAGTCCGCCGCGCCCACCACCGCCCAGCGAACCGCCACGCCCGACTCGTCGCCCGACACCGGCCGCCACTCCACCCGGAACATCGAGTCGCGCGGCGGCGCCCCAGCCGGACGCAGCCGCTCGGCCGCGACCGGCCGCACGGTCAGGGCCCGGACCGACCCGACCGGCTCACCGTCCATGTCGCTCAGCCACAACGACACCGCGTCCGAGCCCACCGGTGCCAGCCGCACCCGCAACCGCCCCGCTCCGGCGGCAACCAGCCGAACCCCTCGCCAGGAGAAGGCAATCCGCGCCTCACCCGGCGCAACCTCCGCCGTCGGCTCCATCCCCAGCGCATGCACGGCCGCATCCAACAGCGCGGGATGCACCTCGTAGCGTTCGGCCTCCTGCCGTGCGTCGTCCGCGAGTTCGATCTCGGCGAACGACTCGGCGCCGCGCCGCCACAGGGCTCGCAGCCCCTGGAAGGCGGGACCGTACTCGAATCCGGCCGTGGCCAGTCGCTCGTAGGCTCCGTCCAGATCGACCGGCGTACTGCCCGCGGGCGGCCAGATCGCCGCCTCCGTGGCCACGTCCGCCGGGTCGAGGTCGGTCGCGGTCAGGGTCCCGGAGGCGTGCCGGGTCCATGGCTCGTCGCCGGCCGCGTCCTCCGGTCGGGAATGGATCTCCACCGATCCGACCCCGGCGGCGTCGGGTGCGCCGACCCGGACCTGAATCCGTACACCGCCCGCGTCGGGCAGGATCAGCGGCGCGTGCAGGGTCAGTTCCTCGACCGTCGCCCGGCCGACCGTCGCCCCCGCACGCAGCGCCAGGTCGACGAACGCCGTGCCGGGCGCGATCACCGTGCCGAGCACCACATGCTCCGCGAGCCACCCGTGCGAGGCCGCGGACAGCCGCCCGGTGAAGACCGTCCCGGCTCCGTCGGCCAGATCGACCCCGGCGCCCAGCACCGGATGTTCGACCGTGAACTGCCCCCACCCGACCCCGCCGGCCCGCTCGCCGGGCTCGACCCAGTACCGCCGCCGCTGGAAGGCATAGGTCGGCAGCTCGACCCGCCGCCCCGGCACCATCCCGGACCCGGCCCAGTCCACGGCCAGACCGCTCCGGAACGCCGCCGAAAGCGCGCCGACCAGCCGATCGGGACCGCCCTCGCCCCGCCGCAGCGTCTCCAGAACGACGCCATCCACCCCGGCCGCCTCCAGGGTGTCCCCCAGTGGCACCACCAGCCCCGGATGCGGACTGCACTCGACGAAGACCGAATGCCCGTCGACAACCGCCGCTCCGACGGCCCGCTCCAACTCGACCGTACGCCGCAGATTGTCGAACCAGTACGAACCACCGAGCACACTCGGGTCGGTAACGTGCCCCCCACTCACCGTGGAGTACATCGGCACGCGGCCCGCCTGCGGCGTCACATCCGCCAACAGCCGCTCCACCTCGTCCCGCACGGCCTCCATCCGCGCCGAATGCGACGCGTAATCCACCGGAATCCACCGAGCCCGGACCCCGTCCCGCTCACAGCCGTCGACAACCACGGCCAGCGCTTCGACATCACCCGAAAGCACCACACTCGTCGGCCCGTTCACGGCCGCCAGCGACAACCGGTCGTCCTCGGCGACCAGCTCCCGGGCCCGATCGGCGGACACACCCACCGACACCATCCCGCCACCGGAAGACGCAACCCCGAGCAACGCCCGACTCCGCAGCACAACCACCCGCACCGCATCCGCCAGCGACAAATATCCCGCCACATGCGCAGCCGCGATCTCCCCCTGTGAGTGTCCGATCACCGCACCCGGCTTGACCCCACACGACTCCCACCACCGCGCAAGCCCCACCATCACCGCAAACAACGCCGGCTGAACCACATCCACCCGCTCCGCCAACGCCTCACCACCGGCAGACCCACCCCGCAACACATCCAACAACGACCAATCCGCCACCAACGGATCCATCACCGCAGCACACTCGGCAACCACACCCGCAAACACCGGCGAACACTCCAACAACCCGGCCGCCATCCCCACCCACTGCGACCCCTGCCCCGGAAACACGAACACCGGACCGGCGGCGGAGACCGAGCCGACGATCGACGCCTCGTCACCCGGCCCGCTGTCGGCCAACTTCGCGACCGCCAGGCGCAATTCCGCGAGGTCCCGCCCATGCACCACCGCCCGGTGATCGAGCGCCGCCCGCCCGGTCGCCAACGACCGCCCCACATCGAGCGGATCGGCGTCGGGATGTACGGCCAGCCAGTCCCGCAACCGCGCGGCCTGTGCCCGCAAAGCGGGTTCGGACCGGGCCGACAACACCCAGGGCACCCGACCGCCCCACACCGGAGTCCCGGCCACCGGAGGAGTCGCCGAAGGCACCGAACCCGCCGGGCTCTCCTCCGCCTGCTCCAGGATCACATGCGCGTTCGTCCCGCTGATCCCGAACGACGACACCCCCGCCCGACGCACCCGCCCGGCCTCCGGCCACGCCCGCGCGCTCGTGAGCAGTTCGACCCCACCCGCCGACCAGTCCACATGCGGCGTCGGCTCGTCCACGTGCAGCGTGCGCGGCAACATCCCATGCCGCAGCGCCGAGACCATCTTGATCACCCCGGCCACACCCGCCGCCGCCTGGGTGTGCCCGATGTTGGACTTCACCGACCCCAACCACAGCGGCCGATCCGGCGCCCGATCCCGCCCGTAGGTCGCGAGCAACGCCTGCGCCTCGATCGGATCGCCGAGCGTCGTGCCGGTCCCGTGCGCCTCCACCGCATCCACATCGGCCGCGGACAGCCCGGCGTCGGCCAGGGCCGCCCGGATCACCCGCTGCTGCGACGGCCCGTTCGGCGCGGTCAACCCATTCGACGCGCCGTCCTGGTTCACCGCCGACCCACGCACCACCGCCAGTACCGGATGCCCGTTGCGCCGCGCATCCGACAGCCGCTCGACCAGGAGCAGGCCCACGCCCTCGGCCGCGCCCATCCCGTCCGCCGTGGCCGCGAACGCCTTGCAACGGCCGTCCACGGACAGTCCGCGCTGCCGGGAGAACTCCAGGAAGAAGTCCGGCGTGGACATCGCGGTCACCCCGCCGGCGAGCGCCAGGTCGCATTCCCCCGCCCGCAGCGCGTTGGCCGCCAGGTGCAGCGCCACCAGCGACGACGAGCACGCCGTGTCCACGGTCACCGCCGGCCCCTCCAGGCCGAACGTGTAGGCCACCCGGCCCGAGGCCACGCTGGCCGCGTTCCCGGTCAGCAGGTGGCCCTCCAGCCCGGCCTGCGAACGGGCGCCCCCGGTCGCGTAGTCGTGGCCGGCCATCCCGGCGAAGACGCCGGTCCGGCTGCCCCGGAGCGAGGTGGGATCGATGCCCGCCTGCTCGAAGGTCTCCCACGCGGTTTCCAGCAGCAGCCGCTGCTGCGGGTCCATCGCCAACGCCTCGCGCGGCGACACACCGAAGAACTCGGCGTCGAACTCGGCCGCCCCGGAGAGGAATCCGCCGGTACGGACGTAGCTCTTGCCGACCCGCTCCGGATCGGGATCGAACAGCGCGTCGACGTCCCAGCCACGGTCGGTCGGGAACGGCCCGATCGCATCGCCGCCCGCGGCCACCAGGTCCCACAGACCCGCCGCCGAGTCCACCCCGCCCGGGAATCGGCAGCCCATCCCGACGATCACCACCGGATCGGCCGCGACCACCGCACCCCCGGCAACCGGCCCGGTCGGCGCCGTGTCCATCTCGCCGACCGACTCGGCGACCAGGAAACCGGCCAGGCCGAGCGGGGTCGGGAAGTCGAAGACCAGCGTGGACGGCAGCCGCAATCCGGTGGCGCCGCTCAGCCGGTTACGCAGTTCCACACCCGTCAGTGAGTCGAACCCGAGGTCGCGGAAGGTGACTTCGGGCCGCACCCCGTCGATCGACTCGTGCCCCAGGACCACCGCCGCCTCGGCCCGGACCAGCCGCAATGCCACGTCCACCCGCTCGGCGGGCGCGGCCGAGGCGAGCCGTCGGGCCCACGGCGCCTCCGAAGGTGTGCCGTTCCGGCGGGTCGGGGTGGTACCGACCAGACCGCGCAGCAGCGGATGTACCGGCTGGGTCGCCGCCTGTGCGCGCAGTGCGGCAAGGTCCAGGCGGGCCGGGATCAGCGCCGCCTCGTCGGCCTGCCAGGCGGCGTCGAACAGGGCGAGCCCCTGGGCGGTCGAGATCGGCACCAAGCCGCCGCGCGCCAGGCGCTTCAGGTCGCCGACGCCCAACTGCGCGGTCATTGCGCTGCGTTCCGCCCACAGGCCCCAGGCCAGAGCGGTCGCGGGCAGCCCCCGCTCGCGGCGCCGACCGGCGAGACCGTCCAGGAACGCGTTCCCCGCCGCATAGCCGCCCTGGCCGGCCACACCGAGTACGCCGGCCACCGACGAGAACAGCACGAACGCGGCCAGGTCCGCGTCCCGGGTGAGTTCGTCCAGTACGAGGGCGGCGTCCACCTTGGGCCGCAACACGTGGTCGACCCGCTCCGGGGTCAGCGCCTCGATCGGCGCGTCGTCGAGTGTTCCGGCGGCATGCACCACGGCGGTCAACGGGTGTTCGGCCGGGATCGCGGCCAACGCCTCGGCCATCGCCGCCCGGTCCGCCGCATCGCAGGCCACGATCGTGGTGTCGGCACCCGACTCGGCCAATTCCGCGACCAGTTCGGCGGCGCCGGGAGCGGCGGGACCGGCCCGGCCGGTCAGCACCAGCCGGCGCACACCCCACCGCGCGACCAGGTGTCGGGCCAGACTGCGACCCAGCGTGCCCGTGCCGCCGGTGATCAGGACCGTGCCGTCGGCCGCGAGCGGCTGCGGCACGGTCAGCACCACCTTGCCCACATGCCGGGCCTGGCCCAGGAAACGCAGCGCCTCGCGGGCCCGGCGGATGTCCCAGGTCCGAATCGGCAGGGGTTGCAGCACACCGCGCTCGAAGAGGTCGACCAGTTCGGCGAACATCTCGGCGATCCGATCCGGACCGGCCTCGATCAGGTCGAAGGCCCGATAGCGCACCCCGGCCGGCAGCCCCTCGGTCCGGACGTCCGTCTTGCCCATCTCCACGAACCGGCCACCCTCGGCCAGGAGTCGCAACGACGCGTCGGTGAACTCGCCCGCCAGCGAGTTCAACACCACGTCGATCCCGCGCCCGTCCGTGGCCCGTGCGAAGCGCTGTTCGAAGGACAGGTCCCGGGACGAGGCGATCCGTTCGTCCGGAACACCCAGCCCGCGCACGGTGGCCCACTTCGTCGCACTCGCGGTCGCGTACACCTCGGCGCCCCGATGCCGGGCCAGCTGGGTGGCGGCCATGCCGACCCCACCCGTGGCCGCATGCACCAGCACCGATTCACCCGACCGCAGCCCGGCCAGATCGTGCAGCCCGTAGAGCGCGGTGAGGAAGACCACCGGCACCGACGCCGCCTGAGCAAACGACCAACCCGCCGGCACCCGGGCCAACAACCGCCGATCGGCCACCGCAAGCGGCCCGAACGCCCCCTCGAACAAGCCCATCACCCGGTCGCCGACGGCCGGTTCCGACACGCCCGGGCCGACCTCCACGACCACCCCGGCCGCCTCGGCGCCGACCACCGCCCGTCCCGGGTACATGCCGAGCGCGATCAGCACATCGCGGAAGTTCACCCCGGCCGCCCGCACCGCCACCCGCACCTGCCCGGCCGCCAACGGCGCCGAGGCGGCCGGATGCGCCGTCACCACCAGATCGTCCGGCGTCCCGGCCGTCCCGGACTCGATCCGCCACGCCTGATCCGCACCCGGCGCCGGCGGCACCAGCGCAGTGTCGTGCACCGCCCGCACCAGGCGCGGCGCCAGCACCACACCTTCGCGAATCGCCACCTGCGGCAGCCCGCACGCCACCGCCGCACGCAGCGCCGCACCCGAATCGACGTCGTCGCCATCGACCAGGACGAAGCGCCCCGGATGCTCGCTCTGCGCGACCCGCACGAGACCCCAGATCGCCGCATGCGCGGGAGAACCGACCCGGTCCTGCGCATCCGTGGCAACCGCGCCACGGGTACGAACCACCAGCCGCGCCCCGGCAAACCGCTCGTCCGCCACCCACGCCCGAACCGCGGCCAGCACCGCATGCACGGCGCCGGCCACCTCCTCGGGGGCTTCGCCGACCACGGGCGGGCAATCGAACAGCCCCACCTCGGAGACCTGTTCGGCGCCCGCAGGGGTCACCACCCGAATCCCGCCCGCCACAAACTCCGCCGACGCGTCGGACTCCTCATCCGAACCAAGAAGTTCACCCTCGACGTGCTCCGCCACCGGCGCGTCCGCGATCTCCCAGACCATCCGGTAAAGCCACTCGCGGCCCGCTTCCTCGGCCGCCACCAACTGCTCGGCAGCCACCGGCCGCAGCGTCAGCGACGCGACCGACGCCACCGGAACACCACGCTCGTCGGCCACGTCGACCGCCAGCGTCTCCCGCCCGGTACGCCGCAACATCACCCGAAGCACCGACGCCCCCGGCCCATGCAGTGCGACCCCGGTCCAGGCGAACGGCAACAACGTCGCCCCCGACTCCGCCACCGCCTCGGCCGCGGCCACATGCAGCGCGGCGTCCAGCACCGCCGGATGCAGGTCGTAGCCGTGCGCGTCCCGACCGGCCGCCTCCGGCAGCGCGACCTCGGCGAAGAAGTTGTCACCCCGCCGCCATGCGGCCCGCAACCCCCGGAAAATCGGCCCGTATTCGTACCCGTGCTCCGCAAGTCGCTCGTAAACGGCCTCCGGGTCGACCACCTCGGCGTCCGCCGGCGGCCAGACCGCCCACGCCGCGGCCCCGGCCGACGCGGATCCGGGCACACTCGCGGCACCCAGCGTGCCGGTCGCATGCCGAGTCCACGACTGCTCGTCGGGGGCATCCTCGGGCCGCGAATGGAACTCCACCACCCGACGCCCCGCCGAATCCGCCGCACCCACCGCCACCCGAAGCCGGATGCCGACCCCGTCCGGTAGCACCAGGGGCGCATGCAGCGTGAGTTCGTCGACGACCGGGCAACCGGCCTCGACACCGACCCACGACGCCAGCTCGACGAAGGCCGTCCCCGGTACCACCACCGAGCCGAACACCGCGTGGTCCGCAAGCCAGCCGTGCGTCGCGGCGGACAACCGCCCGGTGTAGAGGAGTTCCCCGTCCCGCACCGAACCGACCACAGCCCCCAGCAGCGGATGATCGGCCGCGACCAGCCCCAACCCGGCCGGATCGCCCGCACGTTCCCCACCCGTCAACCAGTAGCGCCGCCGCTGGAACGCATACGTCGGCAGCTCGACATGGCGCCCCGGCAACATCCCGGCCCAGTCCACCGCGACACCCGCCACGAACGCCGCCGAGAGCGCGGCGACCAGCCGATCGGGCCCACCCTCACCCCGCCGCAACGTCTCCAGAACGACGCCGTCCACCCCGGCCGCCTCCAGGGTGTCCCCCAGCGGCACCACCAGCCCCGGATGCGGACTGCACTCCACAAACGCACCATGCCCATCCGCGACCGCCGCACCCACGGCCCGCTCAAGCTCGACCGTGCGCCGCAGATTCTCGAACCAGTACGCCCCGCCCAACTCGGCGGGATCGACGACCACCTCCCCGCTCACGGTCGAGTACATCGGCACGCGGCCCACCTGCGGCGTCACATCCGCCAACAGCCGCTCCACCTCGTCCCGCACGGCCTCCATCCGCGCCGAATGCGACGCGTAATCCACCGGAATCCACCGAGCCCGGACCCCGTCCCGCTCGCACGCCTCGACAACCACCGCAAGTGCTTCGATATCACCCGAAAGCACCACACTCGTCGGCCCGTTCACCGCCGCCAACGACAGCCGGTCATCCCCGGCGACCAGCTCGCGAGCACGCTCCGCCGACACCCCGACGGACACCATCCCGCCCCCGGAGGACGCGACCCCCAGCAGGGCCCGACTCCGCAACACGACCACCCGTACCGCATCCGCCAGCGACAGATAACCCGCCACATGCGCGGCAGCGATCTCCCCCTGCGAGTGCCCGATGACCGCACCCGGCTTGACCCCACACGACTCCCACCACCGCGCAAGCCCCACCATCACCGCAAACAGCACCGGCTGAACAACATCCACCCGCTCCAACTCACCGGCAGACCCACCCCGCAACACATCCAACAACGACCAATCCGCCACCAACGGATCCATCACGGCGGCGCACTCCGTCACCGCCTCCGCAAATACCGGCGAGCACTCCAACAGCCCGGCCGCCATCCCCACCCACTGCGACCCCTGCCCGGGAAACACGAACACCGGACCGGGACCCGAAAACATCGGCCGACCGTCGGCAATACCGCCGCCCGCGGCCAACCTGTCCAACCCAGCCCCGAGTTCACCCGGATCGCGGCCACCGACCACCGCCCGCCGATCGAAAACCGACCGCTCCCGAACCAACGACCACCCCACGTCGACCGGATCCGCCTCCGGATGCCGCGCCGACCACTCCCGCAACCGCGCCGCCTGCGCCCGCAGACCGTCGGCGGTCCTGGCCGACAACACCCACGGCACCAGGCCCGCCACACCCACCGGCTCGTCCCGGGACACCACCGGCTCGGCCGCCGGCGCCTGTTCGACGATCACGTGCGCGTTCGTCCCGCTGATCCCGAACGACGACACGGCGGCCCGGCGCGCCCGGTCGACCTCGGGCCACGGTCGACGTTCGGCCAGCAGCTCGACGTGTCCCGTCGACCAGTCCACGTGCGGCGACGGCGCGTCGACGTGCAGTGTCTCGGGCAGTACGCCGTGCCGCATCGCCATGATCATCTTGATCAGGCCGGCCGCCCCCGCCGCGGCCTGCGTGTGCCCGATGTTCGATTTGATCGAGCCCAGCCACAGCGGCCGATCCGCCGGCCGGTCCTGCCCGTACGTGGCCAACAACGCCTGCGCCTCGATCGGGTCGCCCAGCGTCGTCCCGGTGCCGTGCGCCTCCACCGCGTCCACGTCCGTCGCCGACAACCCCGCACCGGCCAACGCCGCCCGGATCACCCGCTCCTGGGACGGTCCGTTCGGCGCGGTCAGCCCGTTCGAGGCGCCGTCCTGGTTGACCGCCGAGCCACGCAGCAGCGCCAGCACGGGATGCCCGTTGCGCCGCGCGTCGGACAGTCGTTCCACCACCAGCAGCCCGACACCCTCGCCCCAACCCGTCCCGTCCGCGCCCGCCGCGAACGACCGGCACCGGCCGTCCGCCGACAGGCCGCGCTGTCGGGAGAACTCGACGAAAACGTTCGGGGTGGACATCACCGTCACCCCACCGGCGAGCGCCAGATCGCACTCCCCCGACCGCAGCGCGTTGGCCGCCAGGTGCAGCGCCACCAGCGACGACGAGCAGGCGGTGTCCACGCTGACCGCCGGCCCCTCCAGGCCCAGCGCGTAGGACACTCTGCCGGTCACGACGCTGCCCACGTTGCCGGCCAACAGCATGCCCTCGAACCCGTCGGGGGCGCGGTGCAGCCGCGAGACGTAGTCGTTGTACATCACCCCGGCGAACACACCCGTGTTGCTCCCGCGCAGCGTCCTGGGGTCCAGGCCCGCGTGCTCGAACGCCTCCCACGCGGTCTCCAGGAGCAGCCGCTGCTGCGGGTCCATCGCCGCCGCCTCGCGCGGCGAGATGCCGAAGAACTCGGCGTCGAACTCCCCCGACTCGTAGAGGAATCCGCCCCGACGGGTGTAGACCTTGCCGACCTTGTCCGGGTCGGGGTCGTACAGCTTCGCCAGGTCCCAGCCACGATCCTCGGGGAAGTCGCCGACCGCGTCCGTGCCGGCCGCGACCAGTCGCCACAGGTCCTCGGGACCGGCCACACCGCCCGGATAGCGACAGCCGATGCCGACGACGGCGATCGGCTCGTCGACCGTCACGGTCGGTGCGACGGCGGGCGTGGTCGGCTCGCTCGGCACCGCACCGACCAGCTCGCGCATCATCCGAGCGACCAGGGCCGTACCGCTGGGGTGGTCGAAGACCACCGTCGCGGGCAGTCGCAGGCCGGTGAACGCATTGATCCGGTTGCGCAGTTCGAGTGCGGTCAGCGAGTCGACTCCCAGTTCGCGGAAGGCGCGGTCGAGGTCGAGTCGTTCGGGTGCGTCGTGTCCGAGGACGGCGGCGAGTTGCCCGCGCACCAGGTCGGTGATCGCCCGTTCCCGCTGCTCGCCCGGGAGTTCCCGGATCCGCCGGGGCCACGACGACGCGTCCGTGCCGTCGCCGGAGGCGGCGGCACGCGGCGGCGGGACACGCACGAGGCTGCGCAGTACGGCGGGCAGCACACCGCTCGCGGCCAGGGCCCGCAGCGCGCCGCGGTCCAGGCGGGCGGGGATCGTGTACGGGCGGTCCCGGTGCAACGCGGCGTCGAACAGGGCGAGTCCGGTCTCGGTGGGCAGCGCCGCGATCCCGCCCCGGGACATCCGGGCCCGGTCGGTGTGGTCGAGGTGTCGGGTCATCCCGCTGCCCTCGGCCCACAGTCCCCAGGCCAGGGCGTTGGCGGGCAGCCCGGCTGCGCGGCGGTGTTCGGCGAGGGCGTCCAGGAAGGTGTTGGCCGCCGTGTACGCGCCCTGGCCGGCGTTGCCCGTGATCGCGGTGATGGACGAAAACAGCACGAACGCCGCCGGGTTCGCCGCTCGGGTCAGCTCGTGCAGATGCCAGGCCGCGTCCACCTTGGGGCGCAGCACCGCGTCGAGCCGATCCGGGGTCAACGACAACAGCGTCGCGTCGTCGAGCACACCGGCGGCGTGTACGACGATCGTGGGCGGGTGCTCGGCGGGGATGTCCTCGATCACGCGGCGCAGCGCGGCCCGGTCGGCGACGTCGCACGCGGCCACGGTCACCCGGGCGCCGAGCGCGCCGAGTTCGGCGATCAACTCCTCGGCGCCGGCGGCCTCCCGACCCGCACGTCCGAGCAGGAGCAGGTGCCGGATGCCGTGTTCGGCGACCAGTCGGCGGGCGATCAGCGCACCCAGGGTGCCGGTGCCACCGGTGATCAGCGCGGTCCCGTTCGGATCGGGTCGGCGTCGAGCCACCTGCGCGTCCGCCGAATCCACCGCCACCATGCGGGGTAGGTGAACCACCCCGTCACGCAGGGCGAGTTGAGGTTCACCCGCAACGGCCGCGCCAAGCAGCGCGGAAGGGGATCGCACCGCATCGTCCAGGTCGATCAGCACGAAACGATCGGGGTGTTCGGACTGCGCGGTCCGCAACAGCCCCCATACGGGGGCTGCGGGCAGCCCGGACAGCGCGTCACCGGTCCGAGCAGCAACCGCACCACGGGTGACCACGACCAGCCGCGCCGCACTCGACCGCTCGCCGGCAAGCCAACCCCCGACCAGGTCCAACGCCCAGCGCGCGCTGTCGTGCGCGGCGCCCGGGACGTCGTCGTCCACCCCCACCGGTGCGGCGGCGAACACCACGTCGGGCGTGGGTTCCCCCGTCGCGAGCAGTCGCGCATCGAGATCCGCGAGGCTCGGATACACCTCGCCGTCGCCCAGGCCGAGGTCGTCCCCGATGAACGCATACCCGAGACCCGCCGGCTCCGCCGGGATCGATCCGGCGATCCAGCGCAGGTCGAACATCGCCTCGCCCGGCCCGGGTTCCGCCGCGATCAGCCCGTCCGCAGGCAGTTCGCGCAGGGTGAGCGCACCGATGGACAGGACCGGCGCACCGACGCCGTCGGCAACCGTGAGCGCCGTGGCCCCGCCATCCGCCCGGCGCAGCCGTACCCGCAACATGTCGGCTCCGGTGGCGTACAGCCGCACGTCCGCCAGCGAGAACGGAATACGCGGCGGCGCACCCGCCGGTCCGTCCCGCGTCGACGACAACGAAGTCAACGAAAGCGACGAAAGCAACGGATGCAGTGCCGCGTCCAAGAGCGCCGGGTGAATCCCGAACTCGGGCCCCACCACCCCCGACTCCGATTCCCGCAGTTCATCCGGCAGCCGCACCTCGGCGAACAGTTCGCCGCCGGCCCCGCGCCAAGCCGCACGCAGTCCCCGAAAGGCCGGCCCGTAGCCGTAACCGAACCCCGCCAACACCGGGTAGGCATCGGCGAGATCGAGCACATCGGCACCGGGCGGCGGCCACTGGGTGAGCCCACCACTGCCGCCGTCGTCCACCTCCCGCACCGAATCAACGAGCAGCCCGCCCGCATGCCGAACCCACGACTCCCGCTCCGCATCGGCACCGCCCCCACCCGCACGCCGGGAGTGGATGGTGACCGCCCGTCGCCGCGCCTCGTCCGCCGGGGCCACGGCAACCCGCAGGTACACGTCACCGGTCTCGGGCAAGAGCAGCGGGCTCTCCAGGGTCAGTTCCTCGACCTGCGGAGCACCCACGGACTCCCCGACCCACAGGGCCAGTTCGAGAAACGCGGTCCCCGGCAACACCACGGTGTCCGCGACCGCGTGGTCCGCCAGCCACGGCAACTCCCGCAGCGAGATCCGACCGGTCGCGATCACCGTGCCATCCGGCTCGACGCCGAGCGCGCCAAGCGCGCCGAGCAGCGGATGGGAGATCGGCGTCAGACCGAGGGCAGCCGTACCCTCGGGAGCCGCCTCACGCGGGGTCAGCCAGTAGCGGCGGTGTTGGAACGCGTAGGTGGGCAGGGCAACCGCCCGCACTCCGGTTCCGGGCGGGTCGAACAGCGCTTCGGCGTCGGGCCGGGCGCCGTGCGCGACGGCCTCCGCCACCGCAACCAGAAAGCGGGCCCGGCCGCCGTCGTCGCGGCTCAGCGTGCCGATCGTGGTGCCGCCGCTGCCGCACGCGTCCAACGTTTCCTGGGTACCGAGCGTGAGCACGGGGTGCGGGCCGACCTCGACGAACAGCCGGTGACCGTCCTCGCTCAATGCCCGAACGGCCGTCTCGTATCGCACCGTTCGACGCAGGTTGCGGTACCAGTAGTCGGCGTCGAGGCCGCTCGTGTCGGCCATGCGACCGCCGGTCAGGGTGGAGTAGAAGGCTGTCGACGCGGCTCGCGGGGTCACGTCGGCCAGGTCGGTCAGGAGCCGATCGCGGATCTCCTCCATGTGCGCGGAGTGCGACGCGTAGTCGACGGGGATCCGCCGGGCCCGCAGGTCGTCCGCCGCGCATCGGTCCAGGAACGTGTCCAGTGCCGCGGTGTCGCCGCTGACCACGGTGGCGCTCGGCCCGTTGACGGCGGCCACGCCGAGTCGGCCGGCCCAGGGTTCGAGCAGCGCGGCGACCTGTTCGGCGGGCAGCGACACGGAGGCCATCCCGCCGCTGCCCGCCGCCGCGACCAGTGTCCGGCTGCGCAGGGCGACCACCTTGGCGGCGTCGGCCAGGGACAGTGCGCCCGCGACGTACGCGGCGGCGATCTCGCCCTGCGAGTGGCCGACCACGGCCTGCGGTTCGATCCCGATCGAGCGCCACAGCGCGGCCAGCGAGACCATCACCGCGAACAGCGCCGGCTGCACGACATCGACGCGCGTCAACCCCGGCGTCCCGGGTTCGCGGAGCACGTCGAGCAGCGACCAGTCGACGGCGTACGGGTCGAGCGCGTCGGTGCAGGCCCGCATGGAGGCGGCGAACGGCTCGCTGGTGTCAAGGAGTTCCAGCGCCATCCCGGACCACTGGGTGCCCTGCCCGGGGAAGACGAACACGGTCCCGCCCCGGGCCACCGCGGCGCCGCCCCGGATCAGCCGGTCGGCGGGTCGATCGGCGGCGAGCGCGGTCAACCCGTGCAGCGCCTCGGCGTGGGTGCGCGCCGGTATCACGGCGGTGTACTCGAACCCGGCCCGGCCGCGCAGCAGCGAATATCCGACATCGGCCAGGGCCGGAGCGTCCGCCGCTCGCAGCAGTCCCGCAAGCTGCTCCGCCTGCCCCCGCAACGCGGCCTCGCTCCGCGCGGAAACCACCAGCGGCACGGGGTCGGCGACACCGGCGGACGCAAGCCCGCGGGCAGGGGCAGGCCCCGGTATCTCCGCGCCCCCGCCCGCCTCCTCCACGATCACGTGCGCGTTCGTCCCGCTGATCCCGAACGACGACACCGCCGCGCGGCGCGGACGGTCGTACGCGGGCCAGTCCGTGGTCGTCGTCGGCAGCGTGATCGCCCCGTCCGACCACCGCACGTGGGGCGACGGTTCGCGCAGGTGCAGCGTCCCCGGTATCGCGCCGTGTCGCAGGGCCAGCACGGTCTTGATCAGCCCGGCCACACCCGCCGCGGCCTGGGTGTGGCCGATGTTGGACTTCACCGAGCCGAGCAGCAGCGGCCGATCGGCGGCCCGATCGCGCCCGTACGTCGCCAGCAGCGCCTGCGCCTCGATCGGGTCGCCCAGCGGTGTCCCGGTGCCGTGTGCCTCGACCAGGTCGACGTCTTGCGGATCGAGCCCGGCGGCGGCCAGCGCGTCCCGGATCACCCGCTGCTGGGCGGTCCCGTTGGGCGCGCTGAGCCCGTTGCTGGCCCCGTCCTGGTTGATCGCCGAGCCGCGCAGCACGGCGAGTACGGGATGGCCGTTGCGGCGCGCGTCGGACAGGCGTTCCAGCAGGAGCACGCCGACGCCCTCGGCCCAGGCCGTGCCGTCGGCGTCCGCCGAGAACGGCTTGCAACGACCGTCGGGGGCCAAGCCGCGCTGCCGGGCGAACTCGACGAACATGCCGGGACCGGCCATCACGGTGGCGCCGCCCGCCAGGGCCAGCGCACATTCCCCGCTCGCCAGCGAACGGGCGGCCAGGTGCACCGCGACCAGCGAGGACGAGCAGGCGGTGTCGACGGTGAGCGCCGGGCCCGACAGGCCGAGGGTGTATGCGATCCGCCCGGACGCGACGCTGGGCGTGGTGCCGGTCAGCAGGAACCCGGCGAGGGCGTCGGTGGATTCGTGCATGCGCGGGCCGTATTCCTGCGCGGTGGCGCCGACGAACACCCCCACCCGCTCGCCGCGCAGCGTGCTCGGGTCGAGTCCGGCGCGTTCGATCGCCTCCCAGGAGGTCTCCAGGAGCAGCCGTTGCTGCGGGTCCATGGCCAGCGCCTCGCGCGGGCCGATCCCGAAGAACTCCGCGTCGAAGTCGCCCGCGCGGTCCAGGAATCCGCCGGATCGTGCATAGCTGGTGCCGGGTCGGTCCGGGTCGTCGTGGTGGAGCCGGTCCAGGTCCCAGCCGCGGTCGGTGGGGAAGGCCGTGATCGCGTCCACGCCGTCCGCGACCAGCCGCCACAGGTCCTCGGGGGTGCGCACCGCGCCGGGCAACCGGCAGCCCATTGCCACGATGGCGATCGGTTCGTCGGCGCGGGCCGGCCCGGGTGTCGGCCGGGGGCGGGTCGGCACGGGCAGGTCGAGCGCCCGGGTGCGCAGGTGGTGGGCGAGCGCGGTGGGTGTGGGGTGGTCGAAGACCGTGGTCGGGGGCAGGTCGAGGCCGGTGTCCCGGGCCAGCCTGGTGATCAGTTCGACGGTGCCGAGCGAGTCCAGGCCCGATTCGCGGTAGGTGCGGTCGGGTTCGACGGTCGTGGTCGCGCCGGGGCCCAGGACCGCGGTCGCGTGTGCCCGGATCAGGTCGAGCAGGATCCGATGCTGCTCGACAGCGGACAGGGCGGCCAACCGCTCGGCCAACGTCGGTACCACGGCGAGCGATTCGTCCGGCACGGCGGTGTCGGCGGCTTCCGCCGAGGCACCCGGCCAGTGGCGTGCGCGTCGGAAGGCGTACGTGGGCAACGCGACCCGGCGCGCCCCGCGCCCCGCGAACACCCGCTCCCAGTCCGGGTCCACGCCGTTGGCGTACAGGCGGGCCACCGCCGTGGTCAACGCGTCCGTCTCGGGGCGGTTGCGGCGCAGCGTCGGGATCGTGGCCACGGTGTCCCGCTCGCCGTCGAGCAGGCAGGTCCGGGCCGCCGCCGACAGGCTGCCGTCCGGGCCCAGTTCGAGCAGTATCGTCGCGCCTTCCGCGCGCAGCCGGCGCACTCCGTCGTGGAAGCGCACGGTGTGCCGTACATGGCGGACCCAGTAGTCCGGGGAGCAGGCCTGTTCGGCGGTCAGCGGCAGGCCGGTCAGGTTCGACACGACGGGCAGGGTGGGTGCCCGAGCGGTCAACCCGGCGGCCACCTCGGCGAAGGCGTCCGTCATCGCGTCCATGCGCGGTGAGTGGAAGGCGTGTGCGACCCGCAGTCGGGTGGTCTTGTGGCCCTGTGCCCGCCAGCCGGCCGCGACGTCCTGGACCGCGTCCCGGTCGCCCGATATCACCGTGGCCAGCGGCCCGTTGACGGCCGCGATCGAGACCCGGTCGCGGACCGGTTCGAGCGAGGCGAGCACGTCGTCCTCGGCGACCCGCAGCGACACCATCGCCCCGCCGTCCGGCAGTTCCTGCATCAGCCGACCCCGGGCCGCGACCAGCGCACACGCGTCGGGCAGGGACCAGACGCCGGCCACATGCGCGGCGCACAGCTCGCCGATCGAGTGGCCGAGCAGCAGGTCCGGGGTCACTCCCCAGTGCTCGAACAGCCGGTACAGCGCGACCTCGACGGCGAACAGCGCGGGTTGGGTGTACTCGGTGCGGTGCACGAGCGCCGCGTCCGGGCTGTCGGGCGACGCGAACAACACCTCGCGCAGCGGGCGCGGCAGGTGTGGGTCCAGGTGGGCGCAGGCGGCGTCGAAGGCCGCCGCAAAGACGGCGTGGCGGGCGTACGACTCTTGCGCCATGGCCGGGCGTTGGCTGCCCTGTCCGGTGAACAGGAAGGCGGTGCGGCCGGGTTGCGCGTCGGCCCGGACCAGGTGTGGATCCGCGCCGGCTCCGCGTAACGCGTCGAGCCCGGCGAGGAGTTCGGCGTGGTCGCGAGCGAGGACGACGGCGCGGGCGGCGAACGCGGTCCGGGTGGTGGCGGCCGAGTAGCCGAGGTCGGCCGGCGCCACGTCGGGATGTTCGCGTACATGGCCGTGCCACCGCCCGGCCTGGGCCCGAAGCCCGTCGGCGTCGACACCGGAGATCGGCACGGCAACCGCGTCCGAAGGCACCGGGCCGGTGGCGGACTCCATGCCCGGATCCGACCCACCCGAGGGCGCCGACGCGACCGACGGCCCCACCCCACCCGCGGACTCCGCCTCCGCGAGCACCACATGGCAGTTGGTCCCACCCATCCCGAACGAACTCACCCCGGCGATCAGGGTTTCGTCCGGGCAGGGCCAGTCACCCTCCGCCGTCTGCACCCGCAGGCCCAGTTCGCCCAACGGGATTCGCGGATGGGGTTCGGCGAAGTTCAGGCTTGCCGGGAGCCGCCGGTGTCGGATCGCCAACACCGTCTTGACCAGGCCGACGATGCCGGCCGCACCCTCCAGGTGCCCGACGTTGGTCTTGACCGAACCGACGGCCAGCGGCGGCCGGTTCGCCCGCTCGGTGCCGAGCGCCGCACCGAGTGCGGCGGCTTCGATCGGGTCGCCGACGGGGGTGCCCGTGCCGTGCAGTTCGACGTATTGGACGGCGGACGCGGCGACCCCGGCCCGCCGCCGGGCCAGCCGGATCACCTCCGCCTGGGCCCGGGGGTCCGGCGCGGTCAGCGCGTCGCCGCCCCCGTCGTTGTTCATCGCGCTGCCGCGGATCACGCCGTGCACGACGTCGCCGTCGGCCAGCGCCCGGGACAGCGGCTTGAGCACCACCACCGCGCCGCCCTCGCCGCGCACGTAGCCGTCGGCCCGGGCGTCGAAGGTGAAGCAGCGGCCCTGCGGGGAGAGCCCGCCGAACTTGGCCGCGTCGCCGTCGTGGTCGGGAACCAGGTCCAGGTTGACCCCGCCGACCAGGGCCAGTGTCGACTCGCCCCGGCGCAGGCTCTCGCCGGCCAGGTGTACCGCGACCAGGGACGAGGACTGGGCCGCGTCCACCGTCATGCTGGGGCCGCGCAGGCCGAGGGTGTACGAGACCCGGTTGGCGATCATGCTGCGGTGCAGGCCGGTGGCGTGTCGGGGGCCGGGCTCGACGCCGGCGCGGCGCAGCAGGGTGGCGTAGTCGTCCCAGATCGCGCCGGCGAACACCCCGGTGGCGCTGCCCCGGATCCGGGTCGGCGGGATGCCCGCGTGTTCCAGGGCCTCCCAGCACAGTTCGAGCATCAGGCGCTGTTGCGGGTCGATCAGGGCGGCCTCGCCCGGGGTGATGCCGAAGAAGGCGGCGTCGAACCGGTCCACCGCGTCCAGGAATCCGCCTCTTCGCGGTCGGTTCGCGGCTGGGTGGGGGGATCCGCCGGCCGTTCGATTCGTGTCGTCCGCCGCTCTCGCGTCCCGGCGATGGCGGGGCACTTCGGTGATCGTGTCGCGTCCGTTGCTCAGCAGGTCCCAGAACTCGTCGGGGCCGTCGGCGCCGGGGAGTCGGCAGGCCAACCCGACGATGGCCACCGCGTCTTCCGGCGCGGGGTGTGCGCGATGGGCATCGGCGTTGAATTCCGTCATTCCGCGCTCCATGACCTGCATACGTTGAGTACACGGACGAACACAGATCAACACATTGGAGTACCGGGTCGATCGGCCGCAAGGGGTGAATTCAGGCCCCGTTCGGGCGCTTTCGACGGCGCGGTTGAACCATTCGGGTCACCTGGTGTAGTGCGCGAACGCCCCGCGCACGCCCGCCTTCGACCTGCGTCGTCGACGCGCGAGAACCCTTGATCAGACCGGCCGCGCACCCGGCTCGCACGCCCGCGCGCGCGGTCCCGACGACCCGCCGGCGGGGGCGAACGCACCTGCTTGCGACGAACGTTCACATGTCGCTTACATATCGGTCACATGCGCAACAGCACGGGAGCGCATCGATTCGGACTAATTTTTTCTCACCCGAGCCCACCGAATACCCGAAAGGGCGGTGTCGACGCGTGTCGACACCGCCCTTCCGCTCACCGTCGGCGCCTCAGCAGCAGCGCGTCTGCGGCCGCTCCTCGCGTCGCCGGGTCCGCCAGGACTCGTACTCGCGGCGGGTCGGCGCCGGTCGGTCCGGATGCTCCCGCAGGTGTCGCCGGCGGTGTCGCTCGTAGTCCGCGTCGCCGGAGATCTCCCGCAGGTACCACCGCACCCACCCGAACACCCGCCCGGGCGCGTGCCGAAGATCCCGGGCCCACCGCGTCACGAGCGTCCCGCCGCGTCGCCGGCCCCGGCGCCGGCAAGTGCCCGATCCCCGGCCGCGCCGCCCGGCCCGAGGTCCAGGGTGGACTCGACCCACGGCGTCTCGGTGGTGGGCAACGATCCCCCGGCGCGGATCGCCCGCACGCACACCACGGCCGCGTTGGCGATCACCAGTGCGATCAGCACCAGGAAGATCGCGATCAGCACGCCGTCGACGGTGGAGTTCAGCACCACGGTGTGCATGTCGTCCATGTTCTTGGCCGGGCCGAGCACCTTGCCCGCGTCGATCGCGTCGGCGTACCGGTCGCGTTGCGCGAAGAAGCCGATGCGGGGGTCGTCGGAGAAGATCTTCTCCAGGCCGGCGGTGTACGTCACCGCGACGTCCCAGGCCAGCGGGACGCCGGTGACCCAGGCCCAGCGCAGCTTGCCGGACTTGACCAGCACCGTGGTGGCGACGGTGAGCGCGACGGCCGCGAGCAGTTGGTTCGCGATGCCGAACAGCGGGAAGAGCTGGTTGATCCCGCCGAGCGGGTCGGTGGCGCCGGCGTACAGGAAGTAGCCCCACAGGCCGACCACCGCGGCGCTGGTGATCCAGATGCCGGGCTTCCAGTCGACCCGGCCGATCGGCTTCCAGACGTTGCCGAGCATGTCCTGGAGCATGAACCGGCCGACCCGGGTGCCGGCGTCCACGGTGGTCAGGATGAACAGCGCCTCGAACATGATCGCGAAGTGGTACCAGAACGCCTTCATCCCCGAGCCACCGAACACGTCGGCGAAGATCTCCGACATCCCGACGGCGAGCGTCGGCGCCCCGCCGGAGCGGGCGATCAGGGTCTTCTCCTCTACCGCGTGCGCCGCCGCGCGCAGGTCGTCGGGGGTGATCGTGAAGCCGAGACCGGCGACCGCGTGCGACGCGCTCTCCGCGGTGGCGCCGAGCACGCCGGCCGGGGCGTTCATCGCGTAGTACAGGCCCGGGTCGATCACACACGCGGCGATCAGCGCCATGACCGCGACGAACGACTCCATCAGCATGGCGCCGTAGCCGATCATCCGGACCTGCGACTCCTTGCGGATCAACTTCGGCGTGGTGCCGGAGGCGACCAGAGCATGGAACCCGGAGAGCGCGCCGCAGGCGATGGTGATGAACAGGAACGGGAACATCGTCCCGGCGAACACCGGCCCGGAGCCGGAGCCGGCGAACGAACTGACCGCGTCGGTCTTCATGTTCGGCGCGGCCACGAGCACGCCGATCGCGAGCAGCACGATCGTGCCGACCTTCATGAACGTGGACAGGTAGTCGCGCGGGGCGAGCAACAACCACACCGGCAGCACCGAGGCGACGAAGCCGTAGCCGATCAGGCAGAACACCAGGGTGGTCGGGCTCCAGGTGAACGCGTCGCCGAGCGCGGTGTCCTCGATCTGCCCGCCGCCGACGATCACGGCCAGCAGTAGCGCCACGCCGATCACGCTGGTCTCCAGGACCCGCCCCGGGCGCAGGTAGCGCAGGTACACGCCCATGAACAGCGCGATCGGCACGGTCAGCGTGACCGAGAAGGTCCCCCAGGGCGAGTCGGCCAACGCGTTGACCACGACCAGGGCCAGCACCGCGAGCAGGATGATCATGATCACGAACACCGCGATCAGCGCCGCCGCGCCGCCGACCCGGCCGATCTCGTCGCGGGCCATCTGGCCCAGGCTCTTGCCGTCCCGACGCATCGACAGGAACAGCACGACCATGTCCTGCACGGCACCGGCGAAGATCACCCCCACGACGATCCAGATGGTGCCGGGCAGGTAGCCCATCTGCGCGGCGAGTACCGGGCCCACCAGCGGTCCGGCGCCGGCGATCGCGGCGAAGTGGTGGCCGAACAGGACCCGATGGTCGGTGGGTTGGTAGTCCACGCCGTCGTCGAGGCGTTCGGCCGGGGTGGCGCGGGTGTCGTCGGGCTCCAGGACCCGGCGGACGATGAAGCGCGAGTAGAAGCCGTAGGCGATCGCGTACGAGGCGACCGCGGCGAAGATCAGCCAGACGGCCGAGATCTCCTCGCCGCGGGCCAGCGCGACCACGCCCCAACCGGCCGCCCCGATCAGGGCGACGACGGTCCAGATCAGGATGGTCTTGGCGTTGTGTGCAAAGGCGCCGGAGTCGTTGGGGTCGTCGGAGTCGTCCGGGCGGGGGCTGCGGGTCTCGGTGGCGGACACGCGTACTCCTGTTCGAGCGGGGGAGGGACGGGCGAACGAGCCGGCGGCGCGCCGGACCGGGTCAGGAGTGGTCCCGGTCGGGGCGGCGGCGGAGCAGCAGGTGGGCGCAGAGCATGGCGATCGCGCAGCCGGGTACCCAGGCAAGCTGATACCAGTAGAAGAACGGGACACCGGCCAACTCCGGTCCCCGACGCGCGTACCAGGGCACCCACAGCAGCGCCGTGACCGGTGCCGCGAGGAGGGCGCCGGCCGCGATCCGGCGGGTCGCGCCGGTGCGTCCGACGGCGTGCGGGGGGTTCTCCCCGGTCATGTCGCCTCCTGTGGTCGATGCCGCGGACCGACGGATCGTCGGTCTGTGGAAGAGTTGCGCGGACCGGCGATTCGGTTGACAGCCGATTTCCGGCGGATTCGCGCGCGGTCGCCGATCCCGGGTCCGGTACGCTCGCGCAACCTGTGGGCAAGGGCACCCACGTGCCGAGGCGGACGGTGACGGATGATCGACGGGGCCACGACGGCCGCCTTCCTGATCGTCGTCGGCGGCGCGTCGCTACTGGCCGTGACCGCGCCGAGGCTGCACCGCAACGACGACCTGCCGTCACTGGAGCGGTGGGCGCTGGCCGATCGTGGTCTGGGGCCGGTGTGGACCTGGTTTCTGCTCGGCGGCACGATCTTCACCGCGTACACCTTCACGGCGGTGCCGGGCCAGGTGTACGGGCGCGGGGCGAGCGCGTTCTTCGCGCTGCCGTACACGGTGATCGTCTGCCCGCTGGCGTTCGTGCTGCTCCCCCGGTTGTGGGCGGTGGCCCGGCGACACGGCTATGTGACGGTGGCGGACTTCGTCCGGGGCCGGTACGGCTCGCCGGCGCTGGCCCTGGTGGTCGCGCTGACCGGGATCCTGGCCACGATGCCGTATCTGGCCCTGCAGGTCCTGGGCATCCGCGCGGTGCTCGCGGCGGCCGGGTTGCAGGCGCGCGGGGCGGCCGGGGACGTGGCGATGGTGGCGCTGTTCGCCGGGTTGGCGATCGCCACCTACCGGCACGGGTTGCGGGCGCCGACGGTGATCTCGGCGTTGAAGGGGCCGGCGGTGTTCGTTTCCGCCGCGGTGGCGGTGGGGTTCGTGCTGGCCCGGTTCGGCGGGCCCGGGCCGATGTTCGAGGCGGCCGATCGGCGGCTGGCCCGGTCGGGTCCGGGTGATGCCTCGTTGGTGCTGAGTGCGCATCAGCAGGGCGGGTTCGCCACGCTGGCGCTCGGCTCGGCGCTGGCCCTGCTGCTGTATCCGCACGTGTTGACCGCCGGTTTCGCCGCCGCCGGTCCGCACACGCTGCGCCGGGTGTGCGTGGTGCTGCCCGCCTGGACGGCGGTGCTCGCGATGTTCGGCGTGTTGGGCATCGCCGCGCTGGCGATGGCGGTGGACGCGCCGCCGGGCGCCGCCGAGGCGGCGGTTCCGCTGCTGGTGGACCGGCTGCTGCCGGCCTTCCCGGCCGGGCTGGTGTTCGGCGCGATCATCGTGGGCGCGCTGGTGCCGGCGGCGGTGATGTCGATCGCGGCGGCGACCTCGTTCACCCGCAACGTCTACGTCGCGTACTTCCAACCCACCGCCACCCCCAAACGCCAGACCCGGGTGGCCCAGGCGGTGTCGCTGATCGCGAAGGTGGGCGCGGTGGCGTTCGTCTTCGGGCTGCGCGACCAGGCCGCGATCAACCTGCAACTGCTCGGCGGGGTATGGATCCTGCAGATCTTCCCGGCGGTGGTGATCGGCCTGTTCACCCGGCGCCTGCATCATCGGGCGCTGCTCGTCGGCTGGGCGGTGGGCATGCTGGCCGGCACCGTCGCGGTGGTCCGGGAGGGCTTCGTCTCGCTGGTGCGCGTCGAGGTGGGCGGTCACGGCGGGCAGGTGTACGCGGGGCTCGGGGCCCTCGCCCTCAACCTCGCGGTCACCCTGGTCCTGACCGGGGTGTACGACCGGTTCGGCGCGGCGCGCGGCGCGGACACCACGGCGCTGCCCGCACGCCTGGCGCTACGTTCGGCCCTGTGGCGGGCTCCGGGGAAGGGGGCGAACGGTTCGTGAAACGGATCCGACGCGACACCTCCGACGCCGCGCCGCCGACGCACATCCCGGCGCAGGAGGCCGCGCCCTCGGCGCCGCCCGTCGCCTCGGCACAACCGGGCTCCGCGACCCAACCAACCCCGGATCCGGCCGGTTCGGATCGGGAGGTCCAGGTGGCGCGCCTGTTCGACCTGCACTACCCCTCGATGCTCCGGCTCGCCACCCTCCTGGGCGCGGACGACCCGGAGAACATCGTGGCCGAGGCCTATTACGAGATCTACCGCAAGTACCGGAAACTGCGCACCCCCGACGCCGCCGCGGCCTATCTGCGATCGGTGGTCTGCAACCTGACCCGGATGCGAATACGCCACCTCCAGGTCGCCCGCCGACACGTCGAGGACCGGATCGACACGGTGGCCTCGGCGGAGACCTCGGCCCTGCTGCGCGACGACCAGCGGGCGCTGATCCGCGCGCTGCGCGCACTGCCCGCCCGCCAGCGCGAGGCATTGGTACTGCGCCACTGGTTGTGCCTGAAGGAGAAGGAGATCGCGGCGACCATGGGCATCTCGGTCGGTTCGGTCAAAACGCACACCGCGCGTGGGCTGGCCGCGCTCACGCACGCGATGGAGGTACGGCGATGAGCAACTCCCCCGGCGCCGACGGCCGCACGGCCGATTCGCCCGACACCGAGCACCTCCTGCGCGAGGCCCTGGAGGCGCTGGCCGGCGAGGTACACCCGGCCCCCGACGCGTATCGCGCCGCGCACGGCGACTGGCAGCGCCGCGAGCGCCGCCGTCGGCTGATCCTGGCGAGCCTGATCGTCGCCGTCTTCACCCTGGCCGTCGTCCTCAGCCTGCTGGTCCTCAACCACGCCCCCACCGGCCCGGGGCCCATCCCCCACCAACCGCCGTCCCCGTAGCGGTTATCCGGCGCGCGGGCAGACGATCCGTCGCCGGCTCGCGACCGACCGAAGTCTTGTTAGTAAAGTTTCCTAACAAGTATTGACGCGGCGCGCGGCACCTTGGGATCGTCGGGCCGACGGTCGGGCCGGAGCCTGCGTCGGCATCCCACGACGGCGCACTCCCGTCGTGTTCCGGCCCGAACGCGCGCACCACCCTGCCCGGTTCAGGCTCGACGACGATCGGCTCCTCACCACCGGAGGACGACGTGCACCTGCCCCAAGCTCTGCGCCCCAACCGCCGAAGGCCGCCATCCCGGGCCTTCCGACACGCCCTGCCCAGGCCCTCCCGATCCCGCGGATTCGCCGCGATCGCGGCGGTCCTGGCCCTGCTCGCCGCCGTGCTCACGTTCGGCGAAACCGCTTCCGCCGCCGAGGTGTTGCTCTCGCGCGGCAAACCCGCCACCGCCTCCTCGACGGAAAGTTCCTCCTACGGCGCGGCCAAGGCCGTCGACGGCAAGTCCGACACCCGTTGGGCGAGCAAGGAGGGCTCCGGCGCCCAGTGGCTGAGCGTCGACCTCGGCTCCGACGTCCCGATCTCCCGGGTGCGGCTGAGCTGGGAGGACGCCTACGCCAAGGCGTACCGCATCGAGGTCTCGCCCGACGGCGCGTCCTGGACCAAGGTGTATTCCACCTCGGCCGGCGACGGCGGTACGGACGACATCGGTTCCCTGGCCACCCACGGCCGCCACGTGCGCGTATACGCGTCCACCCGCGGCACCGACTACGGCTACTCCCTCTGGGAGTTCGAGGTGTTCGGCGGCGCGAGCGGCCCCGACACCACCGCACCGAGCGCACCCACCTCGCCCAAGGTCACCGGCACCACGCCCACCGGCGTCTCGCTGGCCTGGACCGCCTCCACCGACAACGTCGGCGTGACCGGATACGACATCCTGCGCGACGGCGTCGCGGTCGGCACCAGCGTCGGCACCACCTACACCGACACCGGCCTGACCACGGGCGTCTCCTACTCCTACACGATCCGCGCCAAGGACGCGGCCGGCAACCTCTCCGCACCCAGCGCGGCGGTGATCGGCACGCCGCAGGCCGGGAGTTCGTCCTTCACCGTGGCCGCCGCCGGGGACATCTCCGACCCGGGCTGCACCGCGAGCCAGGAGTGCGGCGCCCAGCAGACCGCACGCCGGGTCGAGGCGATCAACCCGGACGAGGTGATCACCCTGGGGGACAACCAATACGACACCGGCAGTCTGTCCGACTACCGCAAGTACTACGACACCACCTGGGGCCGGTTCAAGGCCAAGACCCACCCCGCCCCCGGCAACCACGAGTACGACGACAGCACCCCGGAAGCCGGATACAAGGCCTACTTCGGCGACCGCGCCACCCCCAACGGCACCACCTGGTACAGCTGGGACCGCGGCGGCTGGCACTTCATCGCGCTCGACTCCGAGCAGTCCATGTCCTCCACCTCGGCGCAGATCAAGTGGCTCAAGGCCGACCTGGCGAACAACACGCAAGGTTGCGTGGCCGCCTACTGGCACAAGCCGCTGTACAGTTCCGGCCCGCAGGCGGACAAGGTCAGCCAGACCGCGTGGCAGGTGCTCTACGACGCCCACGCCGACCTGATCCTGAACGGGCACGACCACCTGTACGAGCGCTACGCGCCGCAGAACCCCAAGGCCAAGGCCGATCCCGCCGGTGTGCGTGAACTGCTCGTCGGCACCGGCGGCGCCGATCCCTACGACTTCGAATCCCCCCAGCCCAACAGCGAGAAGCGCGTGACCGGTTCGCCCGCCGTGCTGAAGCTGACCCTCACCGACAGCACCTACTCCGGCCAACTCGTCCGCTACGACGGCACCCAACTCGACTCCTTCGGTCCGGTCACCTGCCACTGACCCATCCGCCCGGCCTCGGAGGATCGCCCGTGTACATCGCCGCCACCCGGCGCGCGGATCAGGCCGGTGGGCGCACGGCGGTCGGGACGTCGCGGGGATTCACCCGCAACGTCCCGGCCAACGTGCTCGCCCTCGGCGCCGTGAGCCTGGTCACCGACATCTCCGCCGAGATGGTCACCGCGGTACTGCCCACCTACCTCGTCCTGACCCTGGGACTGAGCCCGCTGCAATACGGCCTCCTGGACGGCGGCTGGTTCGGTGTCACCGCCATGGTCCGCCTGCTCGGCGGCCAGATCGCCGACCGCACCCGGCGCCGCAAACTGGTCGCGGGCACCGGGTACGGACTGTCCGCCGTATGCAAACTCGGCCTGCCGCTGGTCGGTTCCTCCGTGGCCGGGCTCGGCCTGGTCCTGGCGGCGGACCGTACCGGCAAGGGTCTGCGCACCGCGCCACGCGACGCGCTGATCACGTTGAGCACCCCGACCCCGCACCTGGGCCGGGCCTTCGGCGTGCATCGCGCGATGGACACCGTCGGCGCCTTCCTCGGCCCGCTCGCCGCGTTCGCCGTGTTGTGGACCACCCACGACGCCTACGACGCGGTGTTCGTGGTCTCCTTCTGCATCGCCACGTTCGGCGTGCTGCTGTTGATGCTGTACGTCCGCGACCATCGCGAACCGGCGCCGCCCCGGCGCGCGGCCTCGCTCCGGGCCGCGTTCGGCCTGCTGCGCCTGGCACCGTTCCGCCGCACCTGCGTGGCCGCCGCACTGCTCGGCCTGCTCACCGTCGGCGACACGTTCGTCTACCTCGTCCTGCAACGCGGATTCGACATCCCGCTGCGCTGGTTCCCGCTGCTGCCGCTGGGCACCGCCGGGGCGTTCCTGCTGCTGGCGGTGCCGATCGGCCGGCTCGCCGACCGCGTGGGCCGCTTCCGGGTCTTCCTCGGCGGCCACCTCGCGCTGCTCGCCGCCTACCTGGTCGCCGCCGCCCCCACCGGCGGACACGCCTCCGGGACCGCGTCGCGCTGGGCGGTGCTGATCCTCGTGCTGGGCCTTCAGGGCCTGTTCTACGCGGCCACCGACGGTGTGCTGATGGCCGCGGCCGGACCGCTGCTGCCGGTGCACCTGCGCACCAGCGGGCTGGCCCTGCTGCAGACCGGACAGGCCGGTGCCCGGCTGTTGTCCTCGGTGGTCTTCGGCGCGGCCTGGACCCTGTGGGGCGCGGGCCCCGCGCTCTACGCCATGGGCGCCGGACTGGCCGGCTGCCTGCTCCTGGCCCGGCGGCTGCTGCCGTCGGCCCCGCTCGACCCGGAGGTGACCGGATGAAGCGCGCGCTCGCCCTGGCCCTGGGGCTGTTGGTCCTGGTCGGCGTGGCGGTCGGCTACTCGACCTTCGCGGCCGACCGCAACGAGGAGGCGACGGTCGAACGTCGCCCGCTCGACCTCACCGCACGCGGGCGGTTGGTGTTCGTGGACACGAACCGCGCCGGCGGACACCGCACCGTGGCCGACACCGGCCTCGACACCCCCGCCGCCGCCCGGGTCGACAGCGGCCTGCGCTGCGAACGTTTCGCCGTCGGCGCGGGCACCGGCGTCTGCCTCCAGACCCGGGGCGGCCCGCTGCCCGGCACCGACGCGTTGATCGTCGACGCCAACACGAACGTCAAACGCCGCATCGAACTCGCCGGCACCCCCAGCCGGGCCCGGGTCTCGGCGAGCGGGAACATGGTGTCGTGGACGGTGTTCGTCTCCGGCGAGTCGTACAACAAGACCGGCTTCTCCACCTGGACCGGCATCCTCGACACCCGCACCGACTACACCCTGATCAACATCGAGGCCATCCCGTTGACCGTCGACGGCAAGCCCTACCACTCCCCCGACGTCAACTACTGGGGCGTCACCTTCGCCGCCGACGACAACCGCTTCTATGCCACGGTCGGCACGAAGGGCCACACCTACCTGGTCGAGGGCGACTACGCCAACTGGGAGGCGCACACCATCCGCGACGGCGTCGAATGCCCGTCCCTGTCCCCCGACGGCACCCGCATCGCCTTCAAGAAGCGCTCCGGCAAGTCCACGTGGCGACTGCACGTCCTGGACCTGGCCACGATGCGCGAAACCCCGTTGGCCGAACACGCGAACGTCGACGACCAGGCCGCCTGGCTCGACGACAACACCGTGATGTACGGCCGAGACCGCAACATCTACGCCGTCCCGGCCGACGGAACGGGCGCCCCGCGCCTGCTCGTCACGAAGGGGGCGTCACCGACAATGCTGCGCTGACGGGTGGCCGGGGTCGGTCACGGCGCCGGCAACACCCGTACCCAGGTGCGGTGTTCGTCCAGGTAGGCGTCCACCACCAGGTCGGACCCGGCGAGGGCCGCCTCGAACTGCGGATCCGTGAGCGGCCGGGAGCGGAACTCGTGCGCCCACCGCATGCCGTCGAACTCGTACTCGATCCGCACCGCGTTGACCCCGTCGCCGATCGGCTCGGCGGCGAGAATGTGCACGGCGCCCCGAGGGTGTTCGTTGACCTGGGGCAACTCGTCGTGCCAGCCGCGGCCTTCGCGCTGGATGAGCACCACCCCGTCGTCGGCCACGTGGTTGCGACAAGTGTCGAGCATCGCCTTGCGGACCTCGGCCTCGGCCTGGTGCACGAGGTAGGAACCCAACAACACGACGTCGAAACGCTCGTCGAGCCGCAGATCCTCGATGGTGGACAACACCGTCTTGGCCCCGCGCACCCGATCGAGCATCTCCGGCGACTCGTCCACCGCCGTCACCTCCCACCCCCGCTCGACCATGGCATGGGTCACCCGTCCGGCCCCGCACCCGAGTTCGAGCAGTGTGCGCGCACCCTCCCGGGCCCCGAGCGCGATCATGTCCGGCTCCTCGCGCACCGGCAACATCCCGTACATCTCCACGGCACACCCGTCCGGGGTGAACGCCCCGGGCCCCTCACCGCGAAATCCCTCACGAATACGCGCCATGACCGATCCCCTTCCCCCGAACGACCCCCGGCCGCCCACGAAACGGACACCAACCCGCCCACCCAAACCGCTGTCACCCGGGACTGTCAACGGTTTGCAGACCGTGCCGGCCGATCAACAGCGTTCCGAGCGGGGTGCGTTCGTGGCGGACCGCGCGACCGATGCGGGTGGTGGTGATCAGGCCGGCGGCGCGTAGGGCCGCGGTGTGTTCGGAGACGGTTGCGTTGCTCACCCGCAGGCGGCGGGCGAGGTCGCCGGTGGTGTGGCCGACGGCCAGCACGCACAGGATGTCGGTGCGGGTTCGGCCGAGCACCGCCGCGAGTGCTTCCGCGGTGTCGGCCGGGCCGGTGGGAGTCGGCGGCAGGCCGGGGCCGGCGGGGTAGGTGACGGCCGGCGGGCGATCGGGCAGGTCGGAGATCAGCGGGTATCCGCTCCAGTGGAAGGTGGGCTGGAGCAGCAGGCCGCGCCCGCCCAGCGAGATCTCCCGGGTGACGGGGCCGGCGAACTCCCAGACGTCCTCGTGCAGTCGGCTGCCGGGGACGAGGTCGGCGAGGGTCGGGCCGAGGCCGTGCTCGGCCATGCCCAGGGCGTGGCGGGTGAATTCGGCCCGATGCAGGTCCTGGACCACGGACCACACCGGGGCCAACACCGCCTCGTAGGCGGCGTGCTGCGCCCGGCGCAGGATCCGCCAGGAGTGCTCGTCACCGCGGTGCAGATCGCGGATCCACGCCGGCGCGGCGGTCGGGTGCGGGGCGTACACCCGTTCCAGTTCGGCCCGCACCGTCTCGGGGCGGGTGGCGCGGATCGTGTCCAGGCCCTCGGTCAGCGAGTCGGCGAACTCGTCGAGGAAATTCGGCGCCACCGGACCCGGCACCAGGTCCCCGAACGGTTCGGCCGCCGCCGGCAGAGCCCGGAGCAGGCGTTGTCGCCAGGTGCCGAGCAGGAGCGCCTCGTCCGGGCGGAACATGCGCATCAGGGCCACGTTCAGCTCCAGCAGTGGGGCCGGCCGCGGCGCGAACCTGATCCGGCCGAAGTCCGCGGCGGTGAATCGGATCCGGAGCATTACCCCTCCTGTCGGTGCGGCGCCATCCTTTCGGCCTCGGCCGCAAACCTCGTGTGCGGCCCCGGTCGGATGCCAGCCTTCGGGTCCTGCCCCGCATTCGGCCACAAGCCCGCCGAAGCCGCAATTATGCAGGTCACCGGGCACTCCGGGCGACCCGGGTAGGGCGACACGAGGAGGATCCATGGTGCACGAAGCAGGTCCCGCGATCGGTCGGCGAAGCATCCTCGGGGCGGCGATACCGGCCGCCGCGCTGCTCTTCGCGGGCGGCGTGGTCCGGGCCCGGCCCGCGCGGGCACAGTCGGGCGGCGCGGACCCGTCGGTGCCCGGCGCGCTGCGACTGCCCGCGCCGACCGGCCCGCATCCGGTCGGCACGACCACGCTGTACCTGGTCGATCGTTCCCGCACCGACCCGTGGGAGCCGATCGCGGTCCGGGAGATGATGATCACCCTGTACTACCCGGCGCGCGGTGTGGCCGGACGGACCGTCGCGGCGCAGCTACCCGAGGCCGCCGCGCGGGAGTTCGCCGTGGCCGGTCCGCTGAGCCATCCGCAGTTGCCGTCGACGGGGGTGGACTGGGCGGCCACCCGTACCCACTCCTACATCGACGCACCCGCGCAGACCACGCGGCGCCCCGTGCTGCTGTACAGCCCCGGCGGCGGCGATCCGCGCGGGATGGGCACCGGGCTCGCCGAGGAACTGGCGAGCCGGGGCTACGTGGTGGTGACCATGGACCACCCGGGGGACGCCGCGGTGGTGGAGTTCCCGGTCGATCTGGCGGGGCGGGACCGGGTGCGGTGGACCGTGTTCCGGTTCGACCCCCGCAACGATCCCACGATCGCCGACACGATGATCGACACGCGGATCGCGGACACGAAGTTCGTCCTGGAGCAGGTGGCCGTGCTCGCCGCGGGCGGCAACCCGGACCCGACCGGCCGCCCGCTCCCGGCGGATCTGCACCGGGTGTTGGATCACCGCCGGGTGGGTGTGTACGGCCACTCGGCGGGCGGTACCACCGCGGCCGAGACGATGGCCGAGGACCGCCGTGTCGCCGCCGCGATCAACCTGGAGGGCTATCTGGACCACCCGTCCCGGGTGCCCGGACAGGTGGGCGAGTTGTACCCCATCGCCCGCGACGGGGCCGATCGGCCGCTGTTGCTGATCGACACCGACGGCTTCCCGGAGCACGCCGTGTTGGAGCGTTCCTGGTCGGCGCTGCTCGCCCACTCCGACCACCCGATTCCCCGGCGGCGGATGCGGTCGTCGGCGCACTCCGTGTTCACCGACTACGCGGCCATCGCGCCGCAGTTGGTGGCGTCGGGCCGGATGACGGCGGCCGACCGCGACACGCTGGTCGGCGCGATCGCCCCGACCCGGTCGATTCCCACGATCCGCCACTACGTGCACGGGTTCTTCGCCCGGCACCTGCCGACGCGCTGACGCCGCACGTCCGCCGACGCACCGATGTCCGGCCCTGCCGGCCCACCGAGGCGTGGCGGTGCGACGACCCCGGCGCCGATCACGCGCCGGGGTCGCCCCCGCCCGGGTCGGCCACACGCCGGCCCGGGTCACCACCTTCCGGTCGGTCGGGAGGTGTTCAGGACGTGCGGCGACGCGCGTCCGGCTCCTCGACCCAGTCCATCGTCCGGTCCACCGCCTTGCGCCAGTTGCGGTAGCCGCGCTCGCGCGTGGCCTCGTCCATCCGCGAGGTCCACTCCGCCGCGCGGTGCCAGTTCGCCCGCAGCGAGTCGAGGTCGGGCCAGTAGCCGACCGCGAGACCCGCGGCGTACGCGGCGCCGAGCGCGGTGGTCTCGGCGACGAACGGGCGGGCGACGGGAGCGTCGAGCACGTCCGCGATGGTCTGCATGAGCAGGTTGTTGGCGGTCATCCCGCCGTCCACCTTGAGCGTGGCCAACTCGACACCCGAGTCGCGCTCCATCGCGTCCACCACCTCCCGGGTCTGCCACGCGGTGGCCTCCAGGACGGCCCGGGCGATGTGCCCCTTGTTCACGTAGGCGGTCAGCCCCGCGATCACCCCGCGCGCGTCCGAGCGCCAGTACGGCGCGAACAACCCGGAGAAGGCGGGCACGAAGTAGGCGCCGCCGTTGTCCTCCACGGTCAGCGCCAGCGTCTCGATCTCCGCCGCGGTGGCGATCAGCCCCATCTGGTCGCGCATCCACTGCACCAGCGAGCCGGTGACCGCGATCGAGCCCTCGAGCGCGTAGACCGGGGCGTCCTTGCCCAGCCGGTAGCCGACCGTGCTGAGCAGCCCGTGGTGCGACTGCACGATCCGCGGCCCGGTGTTGATCAGCAGGAAACTCCCCGTGCCGTAGGTGCTCTTGGCCTCGCCGGGTTCGAAGCAGGTCTGGCCGAACAGCGCGGCCTGCTGGTCGCCGAGCGCGGAGGCGACGGGCACGCCCTCCAGGACCCCCTTCGCGGTGCCGTACACCTCGGCGGAGGAGCGGATCTCGGCCAGCACCGAACGCGGCACGTCCATCGCGCGCAGGATCCGGTCGTCCCAGTCCAGCGTCTCCAGGTTCATCAGCATCGTGCGCGAGGCGTTGGTGACGTCCGTGACATGCACGCCGCCGTCCGGGCCGCCGGTGAGGTTCCACACCACCCACGACTCCATCGTGCCGAACAGGATGTCGCCCCGGTCGGCCCGCTCGCGCAGCCCCTCGACGTTGTCGAGCAGCCAGCGGATCTTGGGGCCGGCGAAGTAGCTCGCCAGCGGGAGGCCGGTCTCCACCCGGAATCGGTCCTGGCCGACGTTGCCGCCCAGTTCGCGACACAGCGCGTCGGTGCGGGTGTCCTGCCACACGATGGCGTTGTGTACCGGGACCCCGGTATGGCGATCCCACAACACGGTCGTCTCGCGCTGGTTGGTGATGCCGAGCGCGCGGATCTGGTCCCGCCGCAGGCCGGCTCGGTCCAGCGCGCCGGCGACGACCGCCTGCACCACGCTCCAGATCTCGGCGGCGTCGTGCTCGACCCACCCCGGGCGCGGGAAGATCTGCCGGTGCTCGCGCTGGTCGACGGCGACGATCCGGCCGTCGGCGCCGAAGATGATGCAGCGGCTGGACGTGGTGCCCTGGTCGATCGCGGCGATGTACGTGTCGGACATGGCTCCTCTTCCGAAGGATCCGAGCGTGGGAGTCGGGTGGGTGCGGGACGGTCAGAAGGCGAGACGGTACAGGCCGCCGGCCGCGAGCCCGCCCAGCGTCGGGCCGACCACCGGCACCCAGGCGTAGGACCAGTCCGAGTTGCCCTTGCCGGGGATCGGCAGGAACGAGTGGGCCAGGCGCGGCCCGAGGTCGCGGACCGGGTTGATCGCGTAGCCGGTCGGGCCGCCCAGGGACAGCCCGATGCCGACCACCAGGAGTGCGGTGATCAGTACGCCGGTGCCGGACAGCGCGAGCCCGTTGGTCAGGCCCTGGGTGAGGATGACGATGACCAGCACCATGGTGGCGATCGTCTCGGTGATCACGTTCTGGATCGGGTGGCGGATCTCCGGCGCGGTGGCGAACACCCCGAGTACCGGCTCGCCGTGTTCCCGGAACTGGCCGAGATAGGTCGCCCAGGCCAGCACGGCGCCGATCACCGCCCCGGTGAACTGCCCGGCCAGGTACAGCGGCACCTTGTCCCACTCTCCCGTCTTGACCGCGATCCCGAGCGTGACCGCGGGATTGAGATGCGCACCGGACAGGGACACGCTCGCATACGCGCCGGCCAGAACCGCGAAGCCCCAGCCGAAGGTGATCGCCAACCAGCCGGCGTGTTGTGCCTTGGACCGGTTGAGCGTCACCGCGGCGCACACACCGACGCCGAGTAGCACCAGGATGGACGTACCCAAGGTCTCGCCGACGAAGATGTCGCCGTTCGTCATCACTGAGCCCCTTCGTGAATGACACCGGTTGGCCGGCGGCGGGATGCGACGCCGGAATGGACACGGCGCCGGACGACACACGGCGCACCCACGGGAGCGCACCGGTCACAGCGGTCGGCCGGCCCGGTTCGGTCTGCGGGATGACTACGACTGGTGTTCGGGACCGGTACTCGATCGGCCCTCGACGGGTATTCGACTGGTATGCGACTGGCATTCGACATTGACGACCGCTGTCCGGCAGTGTTCTCTGCGGGTTGCGCCGCCGTCAAGAGTCGGTGAACATCTCGCCTTCGACTCACCCGACGGGCCCTGCGGCGGACGGGACGGGCGCGGACCCAGCCGGCGTGTCCACGACCGCTGTTCTACATTGCCAACCTGATCTTCGACGGAGGAGTCGGTATGCCCGGTCCCATCCAGTCGCTGGAACGCGCAGCGGCGATCCTGCGGTTGCTCGCCGGCGGCGAACGGCGCTTCGGCCTGAGCGAGGTCGCGACCACCCTGGGTCTGGCGAAGGGCACCGCGCACGGCATCCTGCGCACGCTCCACCAGGAGGGGTTCGTGGAGCAGGACCCCAAGAGCGGCAAGTACCAGCTCGGCGCCGAGCTGCTGCGGCTGAGCAGTTCCTACCTGGACGTGCACGAGTTGCGTGCCCGGGCCCTGGTCTGGGCGGACGATCTGGCCCGCGGCACCGGGGAGAGCGTGCGGATCGGCGTGTTGCACAAGGGCGGCGTGCTGGTGATCCACCACGTCTTCCGGCCGGACGACAGCCGCCAGGTGCTGGAGATAGGCGCGATGTTGCCGCTGCACTCCACCGCGTGGGGCAAGGTCCTGCTCGCCCTCGATCCGGCCGCGCGCGCGGAGTTGGACGAGACCGACGCGGTCGCCTTCACCGCCCGCACGATCACCGACCCGGCGGCAATGGACGCGGAGAGCGTCACGGTGCGCGAACGCGGTTGGGCGGGCGACGTCGAGGAATCGGTCCTGGGCCTGGCCGGGATCGCCGCGCCGATCCGCGACCGGCGCGGCACCCCGGTGGGCGCGGTGGGCATCAGCGGCGCCGTCGAACGTATCGTCGCCGACGGCGCCCCGCGGCCCACCCTGGTCGCCGCGGTCCGCGACGCGGCCCGCGCCATCTCGCGCGATCTGGGCGCGTCGTTCCCGTACTGAGCCGGCGCGCATCGCCTTCGCGACGCGACCCGGCTTCGGCGCGCCCGTTCGGTCCCCCGTCTCGACCGGGCGTACTTGACGCTGCCCCGCGTGGCCGGAAAACTGTCGTTCATCGTTCGACAATGCCGACCGCATAGGTTGGGTTCGGGACTCGTCCCGCCCGCACCGTAGTAGCCGGCCGAGTGGAAATGAGACGCGTGATGAGCACCGCCACGGATCCGACCGTTCCCGCACGCGCCCACAGCCGGGCCGAACTCTCGCGCGGCACCCACGACCTACTCGTCATCGGCGGCGGCATCCTCGGCACGGCGGTGGCCTGGACCGCGGCCCAGACCGGCCTGCGGGTGGCCATGGTCGACGCCGGCGACTTCGCCGGCGCCACCTCGTCCGCGTCCTCCAAACTGGTCCACGGCGGCCTGCGCTACCTCCAGACCGGCAACCTCAAGCTGGTCGCCGAGAACCACCGCGAACGCCGCACCCTGGCCCGCGACGTCGCCCCGCACCTGGTCCGCCCGCTGTCCTTCCTGGTTCCGGTCTACAAGGACGGCCCGCACGGCTCGGCCAAACTCGGCGCCGGCGTCTTCCTCTACTCGGCCCTGTCCGCGTTCGGCGACGGCATGGGCAAGGTGATCGGCCCCGACAACGCGCTCGAACTCGTCCCGGCCCTGCGCAAGGAGGGCCTGCGCCGCGCCGCGGTGTACGGCGACCACCAGATGAACGACAGCCGGGTCGCGGTGACCACGGTGCGCGCCGCGGTCGAGGCGGGCGCGGTGGTGCTCAACCACGCCGAGGTGGTCGCCCTGCGCAAGGACGCCGGCGGCCGGGTCACCGGCGCCGAACTGCGCGACCGCCTCGACGGCGCCGAATTCGGGGTGAACGCGCGCGTTGTGCTCAACGCCACCGGCCCGTGGGTGGACCACCTGCGCCGGATGGAGGACCCGGCCGCCGAGCCGAGCATCCGACTTTCCAAGGGCGTACACCTCGTCCTGCGCCAACAGCAGCCGTGGCGCGCGGCGTTGACCATCCCGATCGACAAGTACCGGGTGTCCTTCGCCATCCCGTGGGAGGAGCACCTGCTGCTCGGCACCACCGACGAGGCGTACGAGGGCGACCCCGGCAAGGTCTCGCCGACCGAGGCCGACATCGCGCAGATCCTGGACGAGGCGGGCAACGCCGTCGACCCGGACCAACTGCGCCGCGAGGACATCACCTACGCCTTCGCCGGCCTGCGGGTACTGCCGGGCGGGGCCGGCGCCACCAGCGAGGCCAAGCGCGAGACGGTGGTCAGCGAGGGGCGCGGCGGCATGTTGTCGGTGGCGGGCGGCAAGTGGACCACCTACCGGCACATCGGCCGCACCGTCATGGACAAGCTGGCCAAGGCCGGCGTGGTGGCACTGGAGCAGGACATGGCCACCCCGCTGCGCCGGGTGGCGCTGCCGGGTTCGGCCAACCCCGAGGCGGTGGCCCACCGGCTGCTCGGCGAGGCCACCGCGGAGGACGGCGTCGACCCGGCGGTGGCCCGACACCTGGCCTCGCACTACGGCAACCTGGCCTACGACCTGGCCGCGATGGTGCGCGCCGACCGCTCGCTCGGCGAGCGCATCCACCCCGACGGGCCGGACATCTGGGCCCAGGCCGCCTACGCCCGCGACCACGAGTGGGCGATGACGGTGGACGACGTGCTGCGCCGGCGGACCACGGTGACCATCCGCGGCCTGGACACCCCCGAGGTGCGGGCCCGGGTCGAGGACCTGCTGGCGGCCAAGCCACACTGATCCGCGTCACCTTCCTCGGAACTCGTCCGGCGATTTCCGTTATCCGCGTCGATCCTCGGCATCTCCCTGGTGGGGATGGACGGGAGTGGGCCCGTCACGCCGGTCGAGAAAGCGGAAGTGGCTACGTGGAGATCGAGCACGACACCGCCCTGGTCGTCGCCGCCCGGGGCGGTGACCTGCGCGCCCGGGACGAACTGGTCGCGGCCTGGCTGCCGTTGATCTACAACATCGTCGGCCGGGCCCTCGACGGGCACGCGGACGTCGACGACGTGGTGCAGGAGACCATGGTCGACGCGCTCACCGGCCTCGGCGGGCTGCGCGACCCCGAGCGTTTCCGGTCCTGGCTGGTGGCCATCGCGATCAACCGGATCCGCCGCCGGCACGCCCGCCGAGCGTTCACCGCCCCGCTGGACGAAGTGGCCGGACACGCCGACCCCGGCTCCGACTTCGCGAACCTGACAATCCTGCGGCTGGGCCTGTCCGGCCAGCGTCGCGATGTGGCGACCGCGACCGGGTGGCTGGACCCGGACACCCGCGAACTGCTCGCGCTGTGGTGGCTGGAGGCGGCCGGTACGCTCACCCGGGCCGAACTCGCCGCCGCCCTGGACCTGCCCGCCACGCACGCGGCGGTCCGGGTACAGCGAATGAAGGAGCAGCTGGAGGCGGCCCGGGTGGTGGTCCGCGCGCTGGCCGCCACACCGCGCTGCACGGAGCTGTCCGCGCTGCTCGCCGACTGGAACGGAGGCCCGACCCCCCTGTGGCGCAAGCGCATCACCCGCCACGCCCGCACGTGCCGGACCTGCGGCGACCACCGCCGCGGCCTCGCCCCGGTCGAGGGCCTACTCGCGGGCCTGGCCCTGCTGCCGCCGACGGTAACGCTGTGGCACCTGTGCACGGGGGCGGGGACGGCCACGGCGACTGCCGGGGCGATGGGCCCGGCGGGGGCTGCGAGTTCGGGCGGCGCGGCGGGCTCGGGCGGTGCCACGGACCCGGGCGGCGCTTCCAGTGCCGGCACCGGGCCCGATGGCGGGGTGGCCGCCCACGCCGACCTTCGGCCGGCTCGTCGGCTCCGGCATACCGCCACGATCGCCGCCGTCGCGCTCGTCCTCGTCGTACTGGCCGCCGTCGTCCTCCTCGACCGACCCCATCACGACACACCGGCCCGGGGCGCGGCCGGCCCGACACCGGTCGCCGCGACGCCGCCCCCGCCGCCCTCACCGCTGCCGGCCACGACCCCACCCCCGTCGCCGAGCACCGAGCCGTCCGCCGCAACCACACCGCCGCCCACGACCCGCTCGACCGCCCCCGTCGACACCCGCGCCCGGCTCGAACGCGCCGTCGTCGACCTGGTGAACGCCGCGCGCGCCGAGCACGGCTGCGCCCCGGTGCGAGTCGACGACCGCCTCCGTACCGCCGCCCGCAAACACTCCGACGACATGGCGGCCCGACGCTTCTACGACCACGTCAACCCCGACGGAGTGCACGCCGACGCCCGGATCACCGCCGCCGGATACCGGTGGCGGCTGTGGGGCGAGAACCTGAATCGGGGCCGACCCGACGCCGCACACGTCGTCGACGAGTGGCTGGGCAGCCCGGTGCACCGGGCGAACATCCTCGATTGCGGTTTCACCGACCTCGGCGTCGGCGTCACGGTCGGCCCCGGCGGCACGACCTTCTGGACACAACTCTTCGCGGCACCGGCCTGATCGGCGACCGGCCGGAAAAATCCCGCGCCGATTTCCGTTATCCCCGCGCCCGCCCCGGCTCTCCCAGGTGTCACCGGCGTTCCGGCCGGTCGACGAGCCGTAGCCTCCGAGGAGCCACCCAGCGTGCAGCACCCCAAGCACTCGCAGCACCCCATGCACCCGAAGCACTCCACGCACCGCAAGCGCCCCGCACACCGCCACCGCCGAGCCGTCACCACGGCCGTGGCCGCCGCCCTGGCCGCGCTCGTCGTGGCCGGCTGCGGATCCGCCGAACACCACGACGGCGCAAGCCGATCGGCCGCCCCGAGCGCCACCGTCCCGGCCGCCGACCCCACCGCATCGGCAACGCCCTCCGCGACGACCCCACCCTCGACCGGCAACCCGACCCCCTCCGGCGGCACCAACCCGAGCAGCACCGCCCCGTCGACCCGCAAGCCCGCCCCGTCCACCACCACGAGTCGCCCCGGCACCGACGCCAAGTCCGGGACCGGAGCCGGCACTCGCCCCACCACCGCGTCCGCCGCCGATGGCCCGCCCGGAGCCAACCCCACCGTGCGCGGCAACCACCCGCCCTCGCAGTCGATCACCGATGCCGAGGCCATGTCGCTGGAACTGCTCAACGCCGAACGGGCGAAGGTCGGCCTGCCGCCGCTGCGGGCGAGCGCCGACCTGAGCGCCTTCGCCCGCACCTGGGCCGCGCACATGCGCCGCAACGGCTTCGCCCACTCCGGCCGCGAGGCCGACGCGCTGGTCACCGGCCGGCGTACCGGGGTGGCCGAGAACATCGTGATGTGGGGCGACCCGGCCCTGACCGCCCGCCAGGCCGCCGAGAAGTTCCAGGACATGTGGCGGCACAGCCCGGGTCACTACCGCAACCAGACCGACCCCTCCCACACGGAGGCGGGTATCGGCGTATTCCACGACGAGAGCGGCTGGTGGGGCGTGCACGAGTTCGCCAACGGCTGAGGCCCCGACCCGCCGAGGCACGACCGCCCCCGTCTCACCCCGCCGCGGCGCCATCCGGCCGGAAGTCCGGGTGGTCGAGGAGGTCGGCCGCCAGCGCCCGCGCATACGCCTCGTCCGTGTCCGGGATCGAGAAGACCACCCGGAAGTACAGCGGGGCGATGATGCGATCGATGACCTGCTGCCGAGTGGGGACCACCCGGCCCCGCTCGGCCGCCTTCGCCAGCAACGCGTCGATCCGCACGGCGCACCGGTCCAGGCACCTCGCCAGCCCGGCCCGCCGGTCGTCGGGGTCCGGCGCCACCTCGGCCCGGAAGAACGCGATGCCGCCCGGCCGGGAGAAGTCGACCAGCGCCCACGCTGCGTAGCCGGCCAGGTCCTCGTCCAGCGCGCCGGTGGGCTCGGGCGGCCGGTCGGTGTCGTGCCGGACCAGCGCCACGTCCGCCAACAGCCCGGCCACCGTGCCCCAACGCCGGTACACGGTGGTCGGGTTGACCCCCGCCCGAGCCGCGACGGCGGGCATGGTCACCCGATCGGCGCCGAGTTCGCAGACCAGTTCGGTGGCCGCCCGATGCACCGCGGCCTGCACCCGGGCGCTGCGACCGCCCGGTCGGCTGGGACCGGGTACCCGGTCCGGGGCTGCGTTCATGCGGGTCATCTTAATGCAAAGAACTTTGCTATAGGGCTATCTCTGCGCTTAGTCTCACCCTAAAGCCAAGTCTTTTGCTTTAGGGGACACTCGTGACAACCGCCGCACCCGCGACCCGGTCGCACCCGCAGACCGCTCCGACATCCGGGCGAATATCCCGCCGCGCCGCGTTCTGGACACTCGCCGGGATCCTGTTCGCCTTCATGTGCGCGGCGGCGGCCCCATCCCCGCTCTACGTCGTCTACCAAGCCCGATGGCACTTCTCCGCGACCACCCTGACCGTGGTCTTCGCGCTCTACGCACTGGCGCTGCTGATCGCGCTGATGGTGGTCGGGGCGCTCTCCGACCACGTCGGCCGCCGCCCGGTGCTGATCGCCGCGCTCGCCGCCGAGGCCGTCGCGATGGCGCTGTTCGTGGTCGCCGACGGAGTCCCGTGGCTGCTGGCCGCCCGTGCGGTACAGGGCCTCGCCACCGGCGCGGCCACCGGTGCGATCAGCGCCGGCGTGATGGACCTCCAGTCCGGCCGCCGCCCGGGCCTGGCCACCCTGGTCAACAGCGCGGGCCCCGGCATCGGGCTCGGCGCCGGCGCCCTCGGCTCGGGCCTGCTGGTGGAGTACGCCCCCGCGCCCCGCACGCTGGTCTTCGTCATCCTCGGCGTGCTGTTCCTGATCGGCATCGCCGCCGTCGCGGTGATGCCGGAGACCGCCCGGCCGCACCCCGGCGCGCTCGCCTCGCTGCGCCCCCGGGTCGGCGTCCCGTCCGGCACCCGGGGCCGATTCCTGGCCGTCGTCCCGACCCTGGTCGCCACCTGGGCCGTCGCCGGCCTGTACCTGTCCCTCGGCCCGTCGCTGGCGGCCGGCATCCTCGGCGTGCGCAGCCACCTGATCGGCGGCCTCGTCGTCTTCGCCCTGATGATCGCGACCGCGGCCGCCTCGATCGTGCTCGGCGGTCGCAGGTCGCCCGTCCTGATGGCCGGCGGCTCGCCGACCCTGGCACTGGGCCTCGGGGTCACCCTGATCGCCCTGCACGCCGGCTCCGTCCCGCTGTTCTTCGTCGGCACCGTGATCGCGGGCATCGGCTTCGGCAGCGCCTTCCTCGGCGCGTTCGGCATCCTCGCCACACTGGCCGAACCGAGCCGCCGGGCCGAGTTGTTCGCCACCGTGTACACGGTCAACTACCTGGCCTTCAGCCTCCCCGCCGTGGCCGCCGGCATGGCGGTGTCCCCGATCGGCCTGAGCCGCACCGCCGACATCTACGCGATCGCCGTGATCGTGATCGCCCTGGCCTCCGCACTTGGCGCGATCATGACCCGAAAAGCCGACAAAACGTCCTAAAATTGGACCATGGCCTCGCGCCGTCGTGCCCGGGGCCATGGCCCTCGGAAACTCGGGGACGAGCCGTCCTGGAGGACATCATGCGCAAGGTCGTCGACTGCCGGGACTTCCCCAGCGAAACGAATTGCAGCCTCACCATCGCCGGCACCGAGGACGAGGTCGTCGTGGCCGCCGCCCAGCACGCCCAGACGGTGCACGGCCACACCGACAACCCCGAACTCCGCGAAGAAATCCGCAAGTCCCTCAAGGACGAGGAACCCGGCCGCTGACCGTACGCCGGAAAGGCATTCCGCCGGTTTACCGCCGCCCCGCGCGGCCACAGTCCACGCATGCCCCGACACGACAGCACCCCGTCCGCGCCGGACCCCGTGACCGCGCTGGACCGCATCGCCTTCCTGCTCGAACGCGACCAGGCGCCCACGTACCGGGTCAAGGCGTTCCGCACCGCGTCCGCCGTGATCGCCGGACTCGATCCGGCGGAGCTGCGCACCCGGGTCGCCCGGCACACGCTGGGCGAGCTGAAGGGCATCGGCCCCAAGACGGCGGATGTGATCGAGCAGGCGCAGGCCGGCCGGGTCCCGGGCTATCTCGCCGACCTGGAGGCCCGTCCGTCGCCGCTGCCCACCACCGGCGCCGCGCTGCTCGCCGCGCAGCGCGGCGACTGCCACATGCACTCGGACTGGTCCGACGGCGGCAGCCCGATCGACGTGATGGCCCGAACCGCCCGGGACCTGGGCCACGAGTGGACCGTGCTCACCGACCACTCCCCCCGGCTGACCGTGGCCCGGGGGCTGACCGCCGACCGGCTGCGCGCGCAGCTCGACGTGGTCGCCGAACTCGCCGCCGAACTGGCCCCGTTCCGCCTGCTCACCGGCATCGAGTGCGACATCCTCGACGACGGCTCGCTGGACCAGGAGCCCGAACTCCTGGCCCGCCTCGACGTGGTCGTCGCCTCGGTGCACTCCAAACTGCGCATGGACGCCCCGGCGATGACCCACCGCCTGCTGACCGCCGTGCGCAACCCCCGGGTGAACGTGCTCGGGCACTGTACGGGCCGACTCATCCAGGGCAAGGGCCGCCCGGAGTCCACCTTCGACGCCGAGGCGGTGTTCGCGGCCTGCGCCGAGTCGGACACCGCCGTGGAGATCAACTGCCGCCCCGAACGCCGGGACCCCCCGACCCGGCTGATCCGGCGCGCACTGGCCGCGGACGTGTACTTCTCCATCGACACCGACGCACACGCCCCCGGCCAACTCGACTGGCAGGCGCACGGCTGCGCGCGGGCCGAGGAGTGCGAAGTACCGGCGGAACGGGTGATCACCACATGGCCGGTGGACCGACTGCTCGCCTGGACGCGCCCGGCGGGGGACTGACCCGCTACTCCCCCGCGTCGGAACCCGAATCCGCGTCGCCCCGCTCCCGCGCGGCCACCTGGCGCCGCCCGATCACCGCGGCCGCCGCCGCGGCGCTGCCGGTGAACGCGAGGCCCACCACCCACGGCCGGTCCAGCACGTGGCAGGTCGCGTGGTCGATCGAGAACCGCCCGGGCCCGGCGAGCCCGATCCCGGCCGCGACGAAGCCCAGGAAGGCCGGGTACTCGAAGCCGCCCGATTGGGCGAAGAACCCAGCGGGCGCATGCACCGAGACCGCGCCGGCCATCGCGCCGGCCGCCGCCGCCCCGGCCGCCGGGGTGGCCAGGCCGAGCGCAAGCAGTACACCGCCGCCGGCCTCGCCCAGCCCGGCCGCCAGTGCGCTCTGCCGACCCGGGCGAAAGCCCATGCTTTCCATCGCCGAGCTGGTGCCGCTCAGACCGTGACCGCCGAACCAGCCGAACAACTTCTGCGAGCCGTGCGCGAACAGGACACCGCCGGTGCCGACGCGCAGCGCCAGCAGACCTACGTCCTTGCGAACCGACAGCCGGGTACGCCTCACCAGCCGAATGGGGAGCGACAACAACATGGGAGGGGCCTTCCTGGGTGTGGGTCCCCTCAGTGTCGGCTCGCCGCCGACACCCCCGCCTGCGGTGCTGCGCCGTCGGGGGGACGGGCGGCGTCAGTGTTCGCGGGCCCGGCTGGGCTGTACTCGGGGCGGTTCGCCCGGCATCTTGGGGTGGTCCGGCGGGTACGGCAGGTCGCCGACGCCGTGGTCCCGGGACTGGCGGTCGGCCAACTCGAGGGCCGGGCGCAGGTCGAAGGCGTGCTCCGCCATGTCCGCGTGCACGTCGCCGAGCCGGGCGTAGCGCGCCGGCATGCTGCCCAGGTCGAAGTCGTCGGGGTGCGCGTCGTCCACCTCGTCCCAGGTCAGCGGCGCGGAGACGGTCGCGCGGACGGTGGGGCGGGGCGAGTAGGCGGCGGCGATGGTGCGGTCGCGGGCCATCTGGTTGTAGTCGACGAAGATGCGCTCGCCGCGCTCCTCCTTCCACCAGGCGGTGGTCACCCGGTCGGGCATCCGCGCCTCCAGCTCGCGGGCCAGCGCGATCACCGCGCGCCGTACCTCGGTGAACTCCCAGTCGGGGCGGATCGGCACGTACAGGTGCAGGCCGCGACCGCCGGAGGTCTTCGGCCAGGCGGTGAATCCGTACTCGTCCAGCACCTCGCGCATCGCGTGCGCGGCATGGATCGCGTCGGCGAAGTCGGTGCCGGGTTGCGGGTCCAGGTCGATGCGCAGTTCGTCGGGGTGTTCGGTGTCGGTGCGGCGGACCGGCCAGGGGTGGAAGGTCAGGGTGCCGAGGTTGGCCGCCCAGACCAGCGCGGCCACGGTGTCCGGGGCCATCTCGTCGGCGAAGCGGCCGCTGGGGAAGGTGATCCGGGCGGTGGGGATCCATTCCGGCAGGTTCTTGGGCACCCGCTTTTGGAAGAACGACTCGCCGGTGACGCCGTGCACGAAGCGTTGCAGCGTGGTGGGCCGGTCGCGCAGGCCCCGGAGCATGCCGCCACCGACCGCGATCAGGTAGCGGACCAGGTCTCCCTTGGTGAATCCGCGCTCGGGGTAGTAGACCTTGTCGACACTGCTCACCCGGACGGATCTGCCGTCGATCTCGAATTCCTCGGCCTCGCTCATGCCTCAGGGTAGGCGGATTCATACAATTTCGTCCCATTTGATGCCGCCCCGTTTAGCCATGGTTTGTCTCTGCACGGCCGCTGCGGAGGCGACCGCTCCGGGCCCCGCGCACACTGGGCCGCATGCGCCTTCCCGTGATGCCCCCGGTCAAGCCGATGCTCGCCAAGGCCGCCGCGCGGATTCCCCCCGGCCTGCACTACGAGGCCAAGTGGGACGGGTTCCGGGCGATCGTCTTCCGGGACGGCGACGAGGTGCTGATCGGCAGCCGCAACACCAAGCCGCTGGATCGTTACTTCCCCGACGTGGTCGAGGCGGCGCTGCGGCTGCTCCCGCCGCGCTGCGTACTGGACGGGGAGCTGGTCATCGCGTTGGACGGGCGGCTCGACTTCGATCGGCTCCAGGACCGGATCCATCCGGCCTCCTCGCGCGTTCGGCATCTGGCCGAGACCACGCCGGCCTCCTTCGTGGCGTTCGACCTGCTGGCGCTCGGCGACGAGTCGTATCTGGCCCGCCCGCTGACCGAACGGCGGGCCGCGTTGGAGGCGGCGCTGGCCGACGCGGTGCCGCCGATCCACGTCGCGCCGGCCACCACCGACCCGGCCGTGGCGCGGGACTGGTTCGACCGCTTCGAGGGCGCCGGGCTGGACGGGATCGTGGCCAAGGACCCGGCCGGTCCGTACCTGCCCGACGAGCGGGCGATGGTCAAGATCAAGCACGAGCGCACCGCGGACTGCGTGGTGGCCGGATACCGCGAGCACAAGTCGGGTCCGGTGGTCGGTTCGCTGCTGCTCGGGCTGTACGACGACCGGGGTCGGCTTCAGCACGTGGGGGTGAGCGCGGCGTTCACCGCGGCCCGACGGGCCGAGCTGGTCGAGGAGTTGGCGCCGTACCGGATGACCGACCCGACCGGGCACCCGTGGGCGCACTGGGCCGAGGCCGCGGCGCACGAGGGTGACCGGTTGCCGGGCGCGATCACCCGCTGGTCGGGCGGCCGACTCTCGGACTGGGTGCCGCTGCGGCCGGAGTCGGTCTGCGAGGTGGCCTACGACCACGTCCAGGGCGACCGCTTCCGGCACACCACCCGCTTCCGCCGGTGGCGTACCGACAAGGACCCGACCGAGTGCACGTACGAACAACTCGCCGAGCCGACCCGCTACGACCTGGCCGACGTACTCGGCACCCGATAGCGCGCGTCCGGATCCCGAAGCGGCCTACCCCGCCGCCCGTTGGTCGCGGTCCTCCCGCGTGGTCGCCAGGATCGAGCGCAGGCCGTGGCGGTCCCGGACGCCCGTCTTGCGGTAGGCCCGGCCCAGCGTGTTGTCGACGGTTCGGATGGACAGGCCGCAGTGCCGGGCGATCTCCCTGCTGGTGTGCCCGTCGGCGGCCATCAGCGCGATCTGGTGTTCCCGCGCGCTGAGCGCTCCGGCGGCGGACAGGGACACCAGGCCGGGCGTCGCGGCGCCCTCGCACCGGGTCGCCAGGAGCAGGGCTCGCGCATGGGCGCGCCGCGCCGCCGCCTCCCGGTTCGGCCCGTGCGCGGCGCGCCGCAGTCGGGCGACCTCGGCCAGGCATTCGGCGGCGAGCAGTGTCGCGCCGAGCGCGGCCCAGGCGTCGGAGGCCGCGTCCAGCGCGGCGGGGTCGGCGTCGGCGATCGCGCGGGCGTGCGCGGTGCGGGCGGCCGCGTGGGCGCCCTGGGCCTCGTCGGTCATCGCGGCCAGGCGGCGCGCGGCGGCCCGGTCGCCCCAGCGGACCAGGTCGTGTTCGAGCACGCGGGCGCCGGTCGAGTCACCGCGAAGGCGGGCGGTCCCGGCGGCGTCGCGCAGGAGCACGTGGGCCTCGTCCGCGTGCCCCCGGCAGCGCTGTGCCCAGGCATGCGCACGCAGGGTGTCCCATCCGCACAGCGCGGGGTCGGCGGCGGCGACGGTGTCCGCAAGCTGCGCCGCCTCGGGCCCGACGTGGCCGGCGTACGCGTGGGCCAGCACCAGACCCGCGAGGGCGCGGTGTTCGGCGAAGCCGTGACCCTGTACATGGGCCTGGGCCCGGGCCTCGGCGAACAGCGAGGCGGCCTGCCGTACCCGGCCGCGTTCCAGCGCGATCCGGCCGTGTACCCACCCGAACCAGACGACCAGCGCCGGGACCGGTGCCCGCAGCAGCTCGTCCAGGTTCTCCGCGAGCACCCGCTCGGCGTCGTCGAGCGGGCCCGCTTCGAGCAGCGCCCAGGCGAGCAGGTAGGCGCTGCGGGCCGGATAGAACACCTCGGTGCGGTCGGTCAGTTGGCGGTGCGCGGCGTGTGCGGTGCGGGCCGTGCGGATCGCGTCCAGGGGCCGTGAGCTAGCGAGTTCGACGCGCAGCCGGGCCTGGAGGTACAGCACGAGTTCCGGCGTCGCCCGGTCCTCGGCGAGGGCGACGGCGTCGAGCGCCGCGCGGGCCTGCTCGACCCGGCCGGTGGCGCCCAGGATGATCGAGGTCCACGCGGACAGCGCGGGCGAGGGGCCGGCCCGGCGCGCGGCCTCGCGCAGCACGGCCAACGCCCGGGGCAGGTCGCCGGGGCCGTAGAAGTGCTGCACGGCGAGGGTCAGCGCGACCGAGTGCACCTCGGGCCGCCCGGCCGCGGCGAACGTCTCCTCCAGGACGGTGATGCCCTCGGCGAACGCGCCCCGCTGCCCGAGCGCTTCGCCGAGCAGCACCCCGGCCCGCGCGTTCGGCCCGTGTCGCAGGGCGGCGCGGGCCAGCCGGCACATGGTGTCCACGTCGCCCGTGCCCAGAGCCTCCTCTGCGCCGCGCAGCAGGAGTTCGGGATCGGCCGTGCCGGTGGCGGCCAACTCCCAGCGGGCCAGGTCGAGATGGTCGCCGACCCGGTGGGCCCCGTGCGCGCGGACCCGCGCGACCTGGCCCAACAGCAGTGCGCGGGCCCGCAGTCGGCCCACGCCGGCACGCAGCACGGGGCCGTGGGCGGGCTGCGCGAGGGCCAGGCGCTCGCGGCGGTCGTGCCGGCGCAGATCGAGCAGTCGCCGCTCCTCCAGGTCGGCCAACACCTCCGCCGTCGTCTCCGCCGGCACGTCGCGCAGCCCGATCGGGCCGCACAGCGCGAGCAGTTCGAGCAGGGCACGCCGATCGGGCAGCAGCCGGTCGATCCGTGCGTCGAAGGAGACTCCGTCGAGGGTGTCGGCCAGGGGCCGCTTCAGACACCAGACCCCGTATGCCGGGCCGATGCGGTCGTCGGCGATCGCGGCGCGCAATGCCTCGCGCATGTGCAACGGGTTGCCGTGGCCCGCGGTCCACAGGGCCCGGGCGGCGAGGCCGGCGATCGGGGCGTCCAGCGCGGCGGCGAGCAGGGCCCGGGCCCGCTCCGGATCCAGCGCGAGCAGCGGCAGGTGGCGCACCGCGCCGCGCCGCCACCACGCGCGCAGCGGGTCGGGCCAGTCCACGCCGTCGGGCAGCGTGGCGAGCACGAAGACCACCTCCTCCGCCAACAACAGCGCGAGCAGGGCCGAGGAGGTCGCGTCCAGCAGGTGCACGTCGTCCACGGCGACCACGGTGCGGCGTTCGCCGGCCGCTCGACGCGCGGCCAGGTGCTCGCGGACCAGCGCGAAGAAGGCACCGGGCGTCTCCGGGCGGGCTCCGCCGGGCAGCAGCGGGGTCAGCGCCGACAGGGCCACGGAGGTCGACGCACGAGTGGCCCGCACCCGTACGACGTGTCGGGCCCGGTCGGCGCGAACCGCTCTCGCGGACCCACCGAGCGTCCTCTCCCCGGTCAGGCCGGCCAGGAATTCCTCCACGAGCCGACTCCTGCCGATCCCGCCCGCGCCGGTGACCACGACGCCGACACAGTTCGACGCGCGTAGCGCCCGGTCGAGTTCGACCAGTTCCGCGTCCCGACCCACGAACGGCGGACGTGCGTGCGCCCGCGCAATCCCCGGTGCCTTCCCCATCGTGCCCCCCTGCGACGTTCCCGGCAGCATGCCAGTCCCACGCCGCTGCCACGCGGGTTCGCCGGGGCCGGGTCCGAAGCGGAGGCGCACGCACACGCGGCCCGATGGAGTACCCGAGGCCGCGGAATGGAGTAGTGGGCCACTCTGTGCCGCCCCGCCGGGCCGGGGGAAGAGTGGGCCGCGCAACGGGCGGGCCGAGGGGACGGTCCGCCCCCGGAGGGGGGACACGATGGTGAACACGAGGCGGTTGCGCCGCCGACTGGCGCCGCTGGCACTGATCACCGTGCTCGCGGCAGGCACGGTCACGGTGGGCACGGCGTCGGCGGAGCGTTGCCAGGACTGCGAGCCGGGCGGTGGCGGTGGTGGGGGCGGCACCGGCGGTGGCACCGGCGGCGGAGGTACCGGAGGCGGCACCGGCTCGAACGTACCCACGCGGCACGTCAAGCTGACCGGCTCCGTCGCGATGAAGGACGCCGAGGGCATGTTCAACGACGACAAGTTCTGCTCCGACGCCTTCACCTACGAACTGGCCGCCCCGATCGGACAGTGGACGGTGAGCCGGCGGGACAGCTTCTGCGGCGGCGAGGTGCGGGTGGAGACCTACATGGACGTCTTCCCGGCGACCGACGGCACGATGCAGGCCGTGCTGCGGGTCAAGTTGTTCGAGGGGACGGACTACCAGACCCGGGATCTCGACGGCGAGGGCAGCGCGATCCTGCCGACCCTCGCCGCGGGCGCTTCCGCCGCCACGCAGGTCTCGGTACTCAGCGACGAGGCGGGGGCGAGCGACTACGGCAGCTCCTCCGTCACCTTCACCAACGCATAGGGGGTCGAACACATGCGGAACACGCTGTGGCGCCGCACGCGCAGGGCGGCGACACTCGCCGCGAGCACCACGCTGGTCCTCGGCGCACTCACCGTCGGCTCCGCGTCGGCGCAGCGGTGCGAGGACTGTGAGCCCGGCGGCGGAGGCGGCGGCACGGGCGGCGGTCCGACCACTCCGGTGGTCTATCGGCACGTCGCCCTGGAGGGCTGGTTGAACCTGTACGACCACGAGGGAGGCAACAGTTACACCCGTTGCGAGGGCAGCGGCGGCGACTACTTTTGGTACGACCTCCAGGCTCCCGTCGGGCAGTGGACCACGAGTCGGCGGGACAGTTTCTGCGGCGGCGAGGTGCGGCTGGAGACCAGGATCGCGGTCCGGCCGAACGCGGACGGCACCCTGGACTATCGCGGCGAGCAGTTGTTGTACGAGGGCACCACCACGCACAGCAACGACCTCGACGGCAAGGCGACCATCACGGAGAACACGGTGGCACCGGGAGCCACCACGGGGTTGGACGTCTCGGCGCTCAACGGCGACGAGCAGGGCCACCTGGTCTTCAACTTCGGCCAGGTCGACGACACGTTCCAGCTTTCGCTCGCCTGGGTGCACGACACGAGCGACCCCACCGACTACACGATCTCCCGCTTCCGCATCCACAACGCCTGACCGACCGGTCCCGGCCCGCCGACGGCTTCCCGCGCACGCGTGCGCGGGAAGCCGTCGGGCTCAGGTGCGGGCCAGGTCCACGAACAGGGCGCTGGACCAGCCGAAGCCGGAGGTGGCCCGGCCGGCTCGGGCACCGGTGAGTGGGTTCCAGTACTCGTACAGGCCGCCGCCCTCGGCCACCATCCGCACCGTGCGCTCGGTCAACTCGTCGGCCACGTCCGGGTATCCGGATCGGCGCAGGCCCTCGATCAGCAGGTAGTTGACGTTGAGCCAGACCGGCCCGCGCCACATCGCGTCGGGGTCGAAGTCCGGGTCGTCGAACGCGACGGTGGGCACCGGGCGTTCGCCCCAAAAGCTCGCCGAGCGCAGGTCGGCGACCAGTCGGTCGGCGATGGCGCGCGGCAGTCGGCCGGTGAGCAGCGGCAGCAGTTCCAGCGGGGTGCGGGTGGCCACCGCGCGGCCCGCCGAGACGGTACCGAAGCGCTCGCCGTCCCAGCGGCGGGCGATCAGCAACTCGGTGTGCGCGGCCGCGCGTTCGCGCCAGCCGGCGGCCTCGTCCACCCGGCCGAGCGCCTCGGCGATGTCGCCGAGGACGTCGAACTGGAGCGCCAGGTAGGAGTTCAGGTCCGGCGGTTCGGCGCGCGGGCCGTAGTCCCAGACGGGGCTGTCGTCCAGGCCGCTGGAGTACGGGTGCAGGTATTCGGCCAGGCCGTCCCCGTCGGGGTCGGAGTGGGTGAGCCACCACTGCTGGGAGCGCACGAGCGGCTCGTAGACCTCGGCCAGGAAGTCGAGGTCGGGGGCGGCCCGGTGGATCTTCCAGACCGCCCACGCGGTCAGCGGCGGCTTGGTCACCGGGACCACCTCGCCGGTCGACGCGGCGGCGGCCTCCTCCGCCCCCAGGGCGCTGCCGACGTGCTCGGCCAGCCGGGCCCGGTCGGAGCGGGGCAGGTCGGTGGTCTCGGCCAGCACCCCCTCGTCGTGCACGACGTCGGGGATCAGGCCGTCGGGGCGCTGGTGGGCGAGCAGGATCCGGATCTGGTCCCGGGCCAGTTCGGCATCGCCGTGGCGCAGCGCGATGGCGTGGAAGTACGCGTCCCAGTTCCACACCCCGACGTAGCCGAAGCGGGACGGGACCAGACCCTCGCGACCGCCCGCCTGCCCGATCGGCAGCAGGTTGATCCCGAGCGTCCACCAGGCGAGCGCCGCCCGCTCGCGCAGGTCGGCGCGCACGGCCGGCATACGCTCGAACCAGGTCGTCCACCGTGCGCGGGCCGCGCCCAGGACGGTCGGCGCGTCGGGCGCGTCCTTGCCGACCAGTACCAGCCGGCCGTCGATCGCGGCGCCGTGCGCGATGCCGTCCGCGTCGAGCCATTCGGCCCGCGCGCCGGTGCCGGTGAGCACGAGGGTGTCCGCGTCGGCGAAGGCCAGGTGTACCCCGCCCGCGAAGGTGATCCGGTCCGGCCGCGCGGCCCGGATCGGCAGCGCCGCGCCGTCCGCCGCGCGGATCCGCAGCGCGGTGAGCACGATCGTGTCGCTCAGCCGCGTCTCGTACTCGGATCGGGCCACCCACAGGTCGCCGTCGTCCGCGGCGAGCACGAGCAGTCGCGATCCCCGGTCGGTGAAGGGGCGTTCGCGCAGGTCCAGCGCCACCAGGTCGAGTAGGGGCGTGGGCATGTCAGCGTCCTCCCATGCCGGATGCCGCCATGCTGTTGATGATCTTCCGCTGGCCGATCACGAAGGCGATCAGCATCGGCACCACGGAGATCGTCGACGCGGCGAGCAGCAGGCCGTAGTCCAGTCCGCCGTGCTGGCCCTTGAACGAGGCGAGCAACATCGGAACGGTGAATTTGTCCTCCGAGTTCAGGAAGATCAGCGGGTAGATGAAGCTGTTCCAGCTGCCCAGGAAGACGATGATGCCCAGGGCCGCCATGCCCGGCTTGATGTTGGGCAGCACGATCCGGGTGAAGATCGTCCACCGGTTCGCGCCGTCGAGGCGGGCGGCCTCCTCCAGTTCGATGGGCACCGCGCGGATGAACTGGCGCATCATGAACACCGCGAACGGGTTGGCGATGGCGGGCAGGATCAGCGCCATGTGGGTGTCGATCCAACCGAAGTGCGACAACATCACGTACAGCGGCACCAGGGTGACCTGGGTGGGCACCATCTGGGTGAGCAGGAAGACCACGAACAGCGAACGCGAGAACGGGAAGTCGATCCGGCTGAACGCGTAGGCCGCCATCGAGGCGGTGAGCAGGGTGGCCACGACGGTGATCGCGGCGATGTAGAAGCTGTTCCAGTAGGCGCGCCCGAACGGCATCGCGTCCAGGGCGTCGGGGAAGTTGCTCGCCCGCCAGGGATCCGGGATCCAGGACAGCGGATCCTGGATCATCTGCCCCTCGCCCTTGAACGCGGTGAGCAACATCCAGATGAACGGGAACACCATCAGCAGCCCGCCCACGATGAGCAGGGTGTGCAATGCGACGGTGCCGATACGACGGCGGATGGCCGTGACCATCACGACCCTCCTCTCCTACGACTCGTAGTGGACGAAGCGCTTTTGCGCACGGAACTGGACGAGGGTCACCACGATCGTCATCAGCGTCAGGAGCAGGGCGGCGGCGCTGCTGGCGCCGAACTCGAACTTCTTGAAGCCCAGGTCGTAGACCTGGTACACGATCGTGCGCGCGCCCTCGTTGTGGTCGGGGTCGACGAGCACGTAGATCTGGTCGAACGCCTGGAACGAGCTGATCACCGCGACCACGAAGGAGAAGAAGATGGTCGGCGACAGCAGTGGCAGCGTCACGTGTCGGAAGATGCGCAGCGGGCCCGCGCCGTCGATCCGGGCCACCTCGGTCAGGTGTGCCGGGATGGACTGGAGACCGGCCAGGAAGATCACCACGTTCAGCCCGAGCGAGGACCAGATGGTCACCGCCGCGATCGCGACCATCACCCAGTCGGGGTCGTTGAGCCAGTCGGGCAGGGTGATCCCGAACCAGTCGTGCACGGTGTTGTTGAGCATGCCCAGGTCGCCGCTGGCGAGGAGCATCTGCCAGATCACCGCGACCGCCACCGAACTGGTGACCACGGGCAGGAAGTAGACCACCCGGTAGAAGGTCTTGCCGCGCACGTTGTTCAGCGCCATCGCGATCAACAACGCCAGGGCCAGGCCCACGGGCACCGTGATCAGGCCCAGGGTCAGCGTGTTCAGGACCGCGTCGCGGAAGGTGGGGTCGGACAGCTGGGTCTGGAAGTTGTCGAAGCCGACCCAGGACTTCTCACCCAGGCCGTCCCACTTCATGAACGCCAGCACGACCGCGAAGCCGAGCGGGATCAGGGTGAACAGCAGCAGGAAGGCCAGTTGCGGCCCGAGGAAGAGGGCGGCCCACCACCGTTCCCGGCGCCGCCGGCCCCGAAGGGACCGGCGGCGCTCGGAGGTTTCCTCGGTGGTCGGGCGCCGTGTGTCGGTCGTGCGGCTGAGCGTGGACGTGGTCACGGCGGCCCCCGGTCAGTGCAGTTTGGCGGAGACGAGCGAGCCGAGTTCGTTCATCGCCTGGTCGAAGCCGATCTTGCCGGTCCACAACTTCAGCAGGTGCTCGTTGATGTCGGCGGTCAGCGCGGGCACGCCGGCCTCCTCCGGGTAGTTGGCGAAACCGCCGTCGCGGGCGTCGATGAAGGTCTGCGCGTGCGCCGGGTAGCCCTCCATCACCACGCTGTCCGCGCCCTTGACCGAGGGCACCGCGTTGCCGCCGCCCTTCAGGCGCAGCAGTTGGCCGTCCTTGGAGACGAACTCGGACATGAACGTCCAGGCGGCCTGCGCCTTCTTGGTGTCCTTGTTCATCGCGAGGAAGGACGTGCCCACCGTCTGCGGCATCAGCACGCCGGTCTGCGACGGGAACGGCACGATGTCGTAGTTGTCCTGCTGGCCCTTCTTGACCGTGTCGATCATCCACCGGCCGCCCGCGGCGAAGCCGACCTTGTGCTTGATGAACTGCACGTCGGAGCCGTTGCCCTCGGGCAGGAGGTCGGCGACCAGGAACGTCTTGTCCTGGTAGCCGTCGGCCAGCGTCTTCAATGCCTCACGCGACTTGGGGTCGGTGTTGCCGACGAACTTGCCGCCGTCGTACACCTTGCCGCCGAAGCCGTTGATCATGCTGTAGGTCGAGCCGTACCAGTTGTAGAAGACCGAGCCGGCCTTGTCGGCGGCCTTCAACTTGCGGTTCATGTCCAGGAACGTGGCCATCGTCCACTTGCCCTGGGCGTTCAGCGCGGCCGGGTCGTCGGTGATCCCGGCGTCCTTGAGCGTCTGCTTGTCGTACCAGAGCACCTCGGGGTTGGCGTCGTTGGGAATGCCGTAGATCTGGCCGTCCTTCTTGGCGCCGCCGTACAGGCCGTCGAAGAACTCCTCGGGCTTGGCCTTGCTGTCGGGGGCGGCCATCTTGTCGTTGAGCGGGGCGAGCACCCCGGCGGAGACGAATTTCCCGGCGAAGTCGTCGCCTATGTAGAAGACGTCGGGCGCGGTCTTGGAGGAGAGCTGGGTGAGCAGCTTGGCGTGGTAGTCGCTGTAGGACGGCACCGCCTGGAGCTTCAGGTTGATGTCGGGGTGCCGCTTGCCGAAGTCCTTCTCGAATGCCTTGAACCGGGCGAGCTCTTCCGGGTTGCCCCAGGTCGACCAGGTGATGGTGGTCTTGGAGCCGGAACCGGAACCGCTGCTGCCGCCACAACCGCTGGTGGCGACGAGCGCGGCGCCGGCGGCCAGCACGGCCACGGTCTTCGCGGCGCGGGAGATTGACACGATGTGCCTCCGGGGGGATGAGTGCGGGACGTGCACGTGCGGGGAAGGGGCCCGCCGCCCTCGGGAGCGGCGGGGCCCGGACTAGGCGAGGCCGCCGCCGTCCACGACCAGGGCGGTACCGGTGATGTAGCTCGCCGCGTCGGAGGCGAGGAACAGGACCGCGCGGGCGATCTCGTCGGGCCGGCCGGCGCGGCCCATCGGGCGGTCGGCCGCGTCGGCCTCGAACGCCGCCCAGTCCTCGGACAGCTGCCGGGCCTCCTCGCGGAGCATCGGGGTGTCGGTGTCCCCGGGGTTGACCGAGTTGACCCGGATGCCCGCCGCGGCGTGGTCGATCGCCAGAGCGCGGGTCATGTTGACCACCGCGGCCTTGGACGCGCAGTAGGAGATCGCGTTGCCGCCGCCCTTGAGGCCCCAGCCGGAGCCGGTGTTGACGATCGAGCCGCCGTCGGTCATCGCGGGCACGGCGTGCTTGCACATCAGGAACACCGAGCGCACGTTGACCGCCATCACGCGGTCCCATTCGTCCACGGAGGTGCCGATCGCGTCGGCGCGCCGGATGATGCCCGCGTTGTTGAACAGCACGTGCAGCCCGCCGAAGGTCTCCACCGCCGCGGCGACCACGCCCACGCAGTCCGCCTCGGCCGAGACGTCGGCCTTGACCGCCACCGCCCGGCCGCCCTGCGCCGAGATCTCCTCGGCGACGCGGGTCGCGGCCGCGGCGTCGATGTCGGCGATCACCACGTCGGCGCCCTCCGCGCCGAACATCAGCGCGGTGGCGCGGCCGATGCCCGAGCCGCCGCCGGTGACGATGGCGACCTTGCCGTGCAGGGATCCAGTCATCCCGTTCATCCGACGCTCTCCTCACTAGCAGGAACAATTCGATAGGGCACACTCTCGCGGTAGCCCGTGACCACCCGGACATAGCCCCCGAGTCGGGCGTCGGTGGCCGGGTCCCCGGTGTCGGCCAAAAGCGGCCGGCCGCCGAGCGCGGCGAGCTTCTCCCGCGTTGCCAGCACGGTCAGTTCGTGCACCCGGGCCAGGACCCGGGGGCTGATCTGCTGGTTGCCCCGGCCGAGCACGAAGCCCTGGCCGCCGATCACCGACACCACCGCGGCCACCTCGTGCCCGTCCACCAGGTCGAGCAGGGCCCGCTCGCTCACGTCGATCCCGATCGGCACGCCGTCGGCGATCACGTCCACCCCGAGCAGGGTGCCCTCGCTGCCCAGGGCCCGGCCCACCGCGCGTGTGGTGCTGCCGGGGCCCAGGATGTAGCGCACGCCGGGCCGCATCCGGGCGACCACCTCGCGGGCGATGCCCTCGACCGTGGCCGGCGCCGCGGTGGTGGAGCCGGTCTTGCGGCCGGAGAGCCGGACCCGGGCGGTCGGCACGGTGAGTGTGCCGTACAGCCGGGGGCTGACCCGGCCCTCGCGGTAGGCCTGCTCGTCCAGGTCCACCACCTCGGCCTCGGTGGTGTTCCCGGCGAACTCGGCGGCGGCCAGGCCCGCCGCCGCCGGACCGACCGCGAAGCAGCCGGAGTAGACCTTGACCCCGGCCGGGATGCCGAGCACGGGCCCGCCCGGCTCGGCGTCGAGCACGTCCCGGGCGGTGCCGTCGCCGCCCGCGAACAGCAGTACGTCCACCGCCGCGAGCGCGCGGACCGCCGCCCGGGTGTCGCCGGCCGAGGACGGCTCACCCGGGGCGAAGGCGGCGAGTTCGGGCTCGGCGCCGCCCGCCCGCGCGGCCGCCTCCCCCATCGCGCCCGGCACGGTGACCACCGTGGCGTCCGGGCGGGCGGCGAGCAGCGCGCGCACCGCCGCCGCCGCGCGCTCGCCCGCCCGGGCGGTGGCGCCGCGGGCCAGCGCCTCGCGCTGTACCTCGGTGCCGTCGCTGCCCTTGAGCCCGGCCGCGCCGCCGAGGCCGGCGACCGGGTTCACGATCAGGCCGATTCTCACGACAGGTGCTTACGGACGTACGCCCGCCAGGTCGGCGCCCACTGCTCCGGGTCGTCCAGGCACGTCGGGTCGATCTTGTGCACGGTCTGGTTGTAGGGCGCGCCCTTGACGAACTCCGGGTCGGTACGCGCCTCCTCGGCGACGTGCGCGAGGATCGCGGCGTACTCGTCCAGGTCCTCCTTGGAGTACGACTCGGTGGGCTCCAGGGTGAACGGCTCGGGCACCAGGTACGGGTGGTGGCTGGTCCAGTAGTGCACGCCGAAGTCGGCCGCGCGCACCCCGATGTCCTCCGAGTGCACGCCGGTCTCCTCGTAGAGCTCCTCCCACGAGTAGCGCACCTGCTCCAGCCGGCGCCTGCCCCACGGCGCGGAGGCGCCGCGGATCTGCAGGATCTTGTGCTGGAGGTAGTTGTTGTTCAGCACCGCCGTCTCGGCGACCTGCCGCAGACCCTCGGCGCCCAGCGCCATGATCCACGCGTAGGCGCGCACCACGTTCTGGGTGACCCCCAGGTAGGGCCGGACCTTGCCGATCGACTGCGGCCGGTCGGCGTCGAGGAAGTAGCGCTCGCCGTCGAACTCGACGGTGGGGCCGGGCAGGAACGGCACCAGCTTCTCCGCCACACCGCTGGCGCCGGCGGCCGGGCCGCCGCACATGTGCGGGGTGGAGAAGGTCTTGTGCAGGTTGAAGTGGCACAGGTCGAACCCGGCCTCGGCGGCCCGGGTGATGCCCAGGATGCCGTTCGCGTTGGCCTGGTCGTAGCAGGCCAACCCGCCTACGCCGTGCACGAGTTCGACGAACTCGGCGATCCGCGGGTTGTAGATCCCGGTGTCCTCCGGGTTGGTGATCATCAGCGCTGCGGTGCGCGGACCGACCGCCGCACGCAGTGCCTCGATGTCCGGGTGGCCGTCGGCGTCCGGCATCAGGGTGATCACCTCGTACCCGGCGAGCTTGGCGCAGGCCGCGTTCGAGGGGTGCGAGAACATCGTGGTGATCACCTGGTCGCGCTGCTCGCCCTCGCCCCGGGAGGCGTGGTAGGCGCGGATCATCGCGATGTTGGTGTAGATGGCCGCCGAGCCGGAGTTGGGCTGGAGGCTGACCCGGTGCAGCCCGGAGATCTCCGCGAGCATGCGCTCCATGCGCCAGTAGATCTCCAGCACGCCCTGCACGCTGTCCTCGGGCTGGGCCGGGTGCAGTTCGGCGATCCGGGTGTCGCTGACGAAGCGGTCGTTGACCTTGGGGCTGTACTTCATCGTGCAGGTGCCCTGGCCGACGGCGATGTTGACATCGACGCCCAGCGTCTCCTGGGACAGCCGTACGTAGTGGCGCAGCACGTGCAGCTGGGACATCTCCGGCAGCGCGGGCGGTGCCTGGCGGCGCACCGCGGCCGGCAGCTCGACGGCGGGCACGCCCGCCTCGGGCACCCCGATGCCGCGCCGGCCGGGGCTGGACAGCTCGAAGATGATCGGCTCGTCCCAGCGCGCCTGGTGGAACCGGCGCAGCGGCGGCTTGGCCTCGATCGGCAACTTCGCGAAGGATTCTCCGACGGCACCCATCAGCCCTGCACCTCTCGTACCGCTCGCACCAGCGTGTCGATGTCGTCCTTGGAGTGTCGCTCGGTCACGCAGACCAGCAGCGTGCCGGCGTCCAGCCGCACACCGGCGAAGATGTCGTGCGCGCGCAGCGCGGTGAGCAGCGCGTCGGCGTCGGCCACCTCGACGGCGAACTCGCGGAAGTGCACACCCTCGGGGTGCAGCACCCGCACGCCGGGTACGGCGCCGAGTTCGTCCATCGCGTAGCGGGTCCGGGCCAGGACCGTCTCGCCCAGCTCGCGCATGCCCTCCGGGCCCATCAGGGCCAGGTAGACGCCGGCGGTGATGCCCCACAGGGAGGCGGCGGTGCCGACCCATTCCTTGCCCTCCTCGCGCAGCGCGAAGGAGGTGCGGTCGTAGAAGACGTCGCCGAAGCCGTATTCGCCGGGCACCGCGGTGGGCGCGATGCCGAACAGACGGGAGGGGAACTCGGCGACCAGGCGCGGTTCGTCCCGGGTGGCGATGTAGCCGGCGTGGCCGCCGCCGTAGCTCTGGTGCATGCCGAGCGACTGGATGTCGCCGCAGACGATGTCCGCGCCGAGCGTGGCGGGCGGGGCGAGTACGCCGAGCGCGATCGGGTCGGCGCTCACCACGAGCAACGCGCCCTGGGCGTGCGCGAGTTCGGCGATCTCGGCCATCCGGGTCTCGACCACACCGTACGCGTTGGGGTATTCCAGGTAGACCGCGGCGACGGTGTCGTCGACGGTGAACGCCGCGGCCTCGCCGGTCTCGGTGACCGGGATCATGGCGATCTCGATGTCGGGCGCGAGGAAGTCGTGCAGCTTGCTCAGCTTGTCCGCGCCGATCGCGGCGGTGACCAGGACGGTGGAGCGGCCGGTGTAGCGGGCGGCCATCCGCAGTGCGGTGCCGGACGCCTGGAAGCCGTCGTAGGTGGGGACGTTGACGACATCCATTTCCAGGAGTTCGGCCATCATGCTGACGTACTCGAAGATCGCCTGGAAGCGGCCGTGGTCCTCGTACGGCTCGCCCGCGTAGGCGGTGAGGAATTCGCCGCGCGTGTTGACCTCGTCGCACACGGCGGGCACGTGGTGCGGGTAGCAGCCGCCGCCCAGGAAGCTCAGCGCCTCGGTGGTGTCGGTGTTGCGTTCCAGCAACGCGCCCATGTGCCGGACCAGTTCGTGTTCCGACGTGATCGGCGCGGGCAGGTCGAGCGGGCGGTTCAGGCGCAGCGCGGCGGGGATGTCGGCGTAGAAGTCCTCGACGGACTCGACCCCGATGGCGGCCAGCATCTCGGCCCGTACGGCCGGCTCGGCATTGGGTATATAGGGGTGGGTCACTTCTCTCCCTCGTGAGCGGTGCGCAGCACCACGGCGTCCCTGGGTCCGATCTCGATCGAGCCGTGCAGGTCGCGCCCGGTCAGCAGGTCCGTGCCGGGGGCGCGCAGGGTCAGTGCCGCGGTGGTCGTGCCGTGGTTGAGCAGGAACAGGTAGTCGGCGTCGGGGCCGGTACGCAGCCCGGCCTCGACGCCGGGGGGCAGGTCGGCGACCGGGCGTACGCCGGCGCGGGTCAGCGCGTCGGTGAGTACGGGGGTGACGTCCTCCAGGGCGCAGCCGACGTAGGTGGCGCGGCCCAGGCGGGTGATCGCGGGTTGTCCGGCGAGGTCGCCGTCGGCGTATTCGGCGATGCCGGCGGCGCCTTCGGTACGGATCCATTCGGCCCAGCGGGTCGCGGTGCCCGTGGTGCCGTCGGCGTATCGCACGCTCTGCTCGACTCCGTCGGCCAGCGGCCAGAACTCGTCGACGCTCAGTCCGAGCAGCTCACGCAGCGGGCCGGGGGCGCCTCCGGGGTGGATCCGGTCGGCCGCGTCGACCACGCCGCTGAACGGGCCGACGACCAGTTCGCCGGGGTAGGCGCGCAGGTTGGCCGCGCTCTCCTCGGTGCACAGGTACAGGTTGGGCGCGATCACCAGGCGGTAGTCGGACAGGTCGCGGTCGGGCGGGGTCAGGTCGACGGTGATGCCGAGCGCGTGCAGCGGTTCGTACCAGGTGCGCATCAGCCGCAGCAGGGCGAGCCGCTTGGTGGGCATCGACTCGGGGGCCTCCAGGCCCCACCACGAGTCCCAGTCCAGGACCAGCGCGACGTCGGCGCGGCCGTGGGTGCCGGCGATCTCGGCGAGCTTGCCCAGATCGCCGCCCAAGCGCAGCGTGTCCTGCCATCCTCGGGTTTGGACACCGCCGTGCGGCAGGAGTGCGGAGTGGAACTTCTCGGGGCCGTAGTGGGCCTGGCGCCATTGGAAGAACATCACGCCGTCGGCGCCGTGGGCGAGCGCCTGGAGGCTGTCCAGGCGCATCTTGCCGGGCGGCTTGGGCACGTTGACCTCGCGCCAGCTCACCGCGCTGGGCGCCTGTTCGAGCAGCAGCCACGGGCGGCGCTTGAGCGAGCGCATCAGGTCGTAGCTGAGCGCGATGCCGGTGTGCGAGGTCGGGTCGGCGGGGTCGGGATAGGCGTCGTCGCTGACGAAGTCCTCGGCGGCGGCCCACTTCCAGTAGTCCAGGCCGTGCAGGATGCTCATGAAGTTGGTGGTCACCGGGATGTCGGGGGTGACCTCGCGCAGTACGGCCTTCTCCGCCTCGAAGCACTCCAGGAGCGCGTCGGAGCAGAACCGCCGCCAGTCGAGCACCTGGGCCGGGTTGATCGGTCCCGGTGCCACGCGCGGCGGGTTGATCTGGCCGAAGTCGGTGTAGTGCTGTCCCCAGCACGAGGTGCCCCACGCGGCGTTGAGGCCGTCGATGTCGGCGTAGCGGTCGGTCAGCCAGCGGCGGAAGTGCCGGGCCGACTCGTCGCAGAAGCACTCCAGCGTGTGGTCCGCGTACTCGTTGCCGATGTGCCACATCGCCAGCGCGGGGTGGTTCCCGTAACGCTCCGCCATCGCCCGGGCGAGCCGGACGGTGGCGGCGCGGAAGATCGGCGAGCTGGGACAGTAGCCCTGTCGCGAGCCGAATTCGAGCCGGGTGCCGTGTGCGTCGACCGGCATCGTCTCGGGGTGCTCGCGCACCAGCCAGGGCGGCGGGGTCGCGGTCGCGGTGGCCAGGTCGGCGGCGATGCCGTGCTCGTGCAGCAGGTCGAGCACCCGGTCCAACCAGCCGAAGTCGTACTCCCCCGGCCTGGGTTCCAGACGTGACCAGGAGAAGACCGCGACAGTCGCCATGTTCACGCCGGCCTCGACCATCAGCTTGGCGTCCTCGGCCCAGACCTCCTCCGGCCACTGCTCGGGGTTGTAGTCACCTCCGAACAGCAATCCCGGCACTCGCGTCAACCGCACGTTGATCTCCGTTCATGTATTCTGTATTCATAATTCAAGGTGGCTACGGTGTGACATGTCAAGCACCAGATATCGGCGACGATCGACACGAGGAGTAACCGACACATGGGTATCCAGCGGCGACCTCTGCGGGAGCAGATCCGCGAGGAGTTGCTTCTGCGCCTCGACAGGGGCGACTTCGCGGCGGGCAAGGACATCAACGAGGTGGTGCTCGCCGCCGAGTTGGGCGTGAGCCGCACCCCCCTGCGCGAAGCCCTGATCACCCTCGCCGGCGAAGGTGTCCTGGAGAGCAATCAGGGACGCGGCTTCCGGTTCGCGCCGGTCAGCAGCAAGGAGTTCCGCGAGCTGTGCGAGATCGTCGCGGGCCTGGAGTCACTCGCTCTGGAGCTCTCCGACCCCGATGAGCTCCGGGAGATGGCACCGGAGTTGCTGCGGCTGGCCCGGGGCTTCCCGGATCCGGTGGCGGAGCAGTCGGAGATCGAATGGCACGACGACGAGTGGCACGACCTGCTGCTCGGCCGGTGCCCGAACGAGCGGCTGCTCGATCTGGTGACCAGCGTGAAGGCGGGCATGCGCCGCTACACGCACCTGATCGCCGGCGAGGACACCCTCCTGGAGCGCGAGGCCGAGGAGCACTGCCGGATCGCCGAGCACCTGCGCGCCGGCGACGTCCCGGCGGCCACGGCGGCGCTGCGTGACAACTGGATCAGCGGGATGGAGCGCATGACGAGCCGGATCCCGGCGGCTCCGGGGACGGCCTGACCGACCCGGGTCCGACCCGGCGGGCCGCCTGCGGCCCGGTCGGGGCCGGGCTCCCGGGGGCGAGTCCGCGAAGGCCGGCCCCTCTGCACCGACGACGCCCGTCGCCGTCGGTCGCGTCGGCGTGTCCGGATGCGGCGGGAGTGCGCGGGCGTACGACGACGCCCCGGCGACGGCGGGCGTCGTCGGGGCGTACGGCGTGTTCGCAGCTCCCGGCGGATCGGACCCGTGGGCCCGGTCGGGAGATCGAGGTTGCGTGCTACCCCTGGATCACTTCTCCAGGTCGGGGCGCAGCCGCAGAGTCTGCGCCGCGGTCTCGTCCAACGTCTTGTCGTTCATCCCGTACACGACGCCCACGGTGTCCGCGTCGGCCCATACGCAGGTCGGCAGCGCCTTGCCGCCGGACTTGATGGTGGTGCAGCGCAACACGCCGCCCATCGAACCGGCGCCCATCTCGCGCACGGTCCCCAGGTCCGCCGACTTCTCGTCGGCGCCCTCCCGCATGCCGGCGATGATCTGATCCATCGTCGTCATCGGCGACTGGCGCGGCGCCGGGTTCGCCATCACCATGACCACCGCGCTCGGCGAACTCGCGCCCGACGCACCGTACGCGGCAACCTTGGAACCGGGCCTGGCCCCGTCCCGGAGCGACTTCTGCGCCGGATACGTGTCGTCGTCCATCCTGTTCAGCCCACCCGCCCTGTCGGGGGTGTCCACGGTGCGCTTGGGCGCCGAGGTCGTGCTCGGCGGGCGGGTGGTGGGCAGGTCCGGCGGCGCGGGCGCGGGCGAGGTGGGCCGCGTGGTCGGCGGGCCCGAGGTCCGGGACGACGAGGTGGGCTTCGCCACCGGGTCCTTGTCGTCGTCGGACGAGAACGCGCCGGTGGCGCCCAGCACCGCGACGGTACCCACGGCGAGCACGCCCACCACGGCTCCGACGATGATCGCGACCTTGCGCTTGGGCTGCCCGGGCGGCGGCGGGCCGCCGTATCCGGGCCCGTAGCCCCACTGGCCCGGGGGCGGCGGGGCGCCGTAGGGATGGGCGCCGGGCTGCCCGCCCGCGTACGGCGGGCCGGGCGGGCCGTAGGGGCCGCCGTACGGTTGACCGGGAGGCGGCGGTGCCCCGTACGGACCGGGCGGCGGACCATAGGGCCCGCCGGGGGGCTGCTGCGGCTGCTCGCCGCCCGGCGATTGCTGAAACGACACGGATCCACTTCCCCGTTACGACTTACGATGCGACGCCTACGGACGACGCCGGAACCACATCCTCTCCCACCGAGGCGTCGCCGCGACGGTGGGTCCGACGCCGGTCCGACGCCCGACCGACCCGGGCGGTTCCCTCGGTCGGGGCGGGTCCACCCTCGAACCGGCCCGGATTGTCGGCGGCGGGCGGCCGGGATCGGTACGGTAATCGACGCGATGTCGTGTCGGGGACGGATCGGCGCCGGCCGCGGCACGAGGTGAACAGGGAACGGGACACGGGGGGCACGATCGTCATGACGCAGTCATCGCCACCGCGGCGACAGGCCGCCGGACCGACGCCGACGCCGTGGGGCGCGCCGCCGGAACCCGTTCCGGCTCGCGGGCCGGCCGCGCCGCGCAAGGTCCTGGTGATCGTGGTGGGCGTACTCATCACCGCCGCCTCGGCCGCGGTGATCACCTTCCTCGTGTTGTGGCTGCACAACGTCGGCCAGTCGGTCGGACACGTGGACCGCCGCGACCTCAAGGACCTGCCGGGCCCGCACGAGGTCGGCCTCGGCGCCCCGGTGATACCCGGCACTTCGGGAGCCGCCGCGTGAGCACCCCGCAGAACCCGACCGATCCGCAGGACCCGTGGGACGAGCACCGCCGTGCCCGAGCGGCCTCGTCCGAACAACCGCCGTTCGCCCCGCCGCAGCCGACCCCGGCCGAACAGCCGCCGTTCGCGCCCCCGCAGCCGACACCATCCGACCCACCGCCGTTCGGGCCGCCCGGATCGCACACGTCGGGCCGCCCCGGCTTCGCGCCGCCCCCGGCCCAGGGGCAACCGCAGCCGCACGTCCCGCACCAGGGACAGGCGCAGCCGTACACCCCCGCCCAGGGACACGCGCAACCGCACGCCCCGGCCCAGGGGCAACCGCAGCCGCACGTCCCGCACCAGGCGCAGCCGCAACCGCACGCCCGCCCGGCGCCGTATCCCCATTCCTCCGGCGGCGGCGGCTTCGTCGCGAACCCCAACCTGCCGCTGTACGACACGCATCCCCCGGCCGGCCCGCACACCTACCCGCCGCCGCACGGCGGTCCCGGCGGCCCGGTCGGCCCGGGTGCACTGCCGCCCTACGGCCCCGGCGGCTCGACACCGACACCCCCGTCCTCCCCGATGCCGCTGCAACCGGCGCCCTCGGACCACCACTTCGTCTTCGGCCCGCCGCTCGACCCCAACCGGGTCCGGGCGCGGCGTGATCGCCCGGTCCTGCTCCGCAGCGCGCTCCTGGCCCTCGCCGTGTTGGCGGTGGCCGGCGTCGGCGCGGTCCGGCAGGCGGTCAAGGACGGCAACGACTACGCCAACTCCGGCGAACACGTCGCGGTCTCCTGGGCGTTGAAGGAGGGCCGGGACGGCCCCAAGCCCCCGGCGAGCGCGTCCAAGGACGCCCGTACCCTCGAAGGCACCTGGTTCCAGGGCGACACCGTGGTCCGTTCGGAGCGCGCCCGCGTGGTGGCGTACCGCGTCGACAGCGGGGCCACCGCCTGGGAGAAGCCGCTCCCGGGCGGCGCCTCGATGTGCGCCGCCGGCGCCGACACCGACGGGACGATCGCGGTGATCGTTTACGGCGTCGGCACCGCCTGCGACCGCGTCGCGGGCATCGACGTCACCTCCGGCACCGAGGTCTGGAGCAAACCGCGCACCGCCAAGGACACCCCGGCCCAGGAGCGGGTGGCCGTCTCACACGGCGTGGCGGTCAGCGGCGACACCGCGTTCCGGATCAGGGACGGCGCCCAGCTCTGGACCGCGAACACCGTGGCGGCCGGCTGCCGGGTCACCGGATTCCGCGGCGGCGCGGCCCTGGTCGCCAACGGACAGTGCGCCGGCGCCGACACGGTCTGGGCCCTGGATCCCACGACCGGCAAGCCGGCCTGGACACACACCCTGCCCAAGGGCGGCCCGCCCGGCGCCTCCCCGGTCGTGGCCACCTCGCCGGTGATCGTCAACGAGCCGACCGGCACCGGCGGCGCGATCCGGCCCACGGTGCTGACCGATCGCGGCGAACCGGCGTACCCGATCGAAACCGGCAATCCCCTGGTCGGCGACGCCCGCGGCACCGCCCCGCGCCTGCTCGCCGACGAGCGCACCATCTACGTCCCGGGCAACAACGGCCGGTCCGTGCACGCCTCGTCCTCCCCCGGCGCCAACCAGATCATCGCGATCGACCGGGCGAGCGGCCGGGTGCGCTGGATCTCCGAACTGCCCGCCGCGGTCAAGGTGGTCGGCCTGAGCGTGGACAGCAAGGCCGCCCCGATCGCGGTCGAGCCGGACGGCGCCCTGCGCGTATGGGTCAACGCCCGGGGCAGCAAACCGCCGCGCCTGGTCCGCTTCGACCCGAACGACGGCCACATCACCGTCCTCGACGAATACCCGCTGCGCCTGGGCGTCTCGCTCGCGGAGGCGATGCCCAAGCCCTTCGAGCACGACGGCCGCCTGTTCCTGGTCGACGAAACCACCACCGGCCTGGGCTACCGCCTGATCACCGGCGCCCGCAGGTCGTCCTGAAGCCGCCCGCGGTCGCGCCGGTCGACGGCCGACGCAACCGCGGGGGGCGTGTCTTCAATCCCCCGCCGAGCTCCACGACGCCCGACACCGCACCTCGCCGCCCCGGAGAAACAGGCGAATAGAAACCACTATGCACCTGCTTCTCCGGCACGCCGATGCACGGCATCCGCCCTTCGGGCTCCTCGCTGCGCTCACGCCGCGGAGCCCGACGGGAGATTGAAGACACGCCCTAGCGGGACGCGCCCTGGGTGAGGCTTCGGCTCTGCGGCGAGCGTGACCCCCACGGGCCGCTGCGCCAGGTGATGCCGTTCCAGCGGCCGAGGCGGCGGATCTCCCACACGCTCAGCGCGGTGATGATCAGCGATCCGCCCACGCCCACCGGGAGTTTGATGTTGTCCGGCACGATGTCCGAGCCGGCGAACAGCGGGTTGTCCGTCTTGATCAGCAGGTCGGTCAGGGTGAAGGTCCAGGCCAGCCACATCGCCATCAGCGCGGGCAACATCGGGTGGCCGTCGGCCGCCGAGAACAGGTGCTGGGCCACCTGCCAGATGGCCACCACGGCGAAGCCGAACACCCAGATGCCGACGACCATGGACACCCACGACAGGACCAGCTGCACCATCGTGCCGTCGGTGCGCAGCGTGTTGGTGTTGCTTCCGAGGCCCGCGCCCCTGCGGCAGCCCCAGGCCACCGCGACGCCGATCACCGGGACCACCAGGAACAGCCCGACCGAGCGGACCGGGTGGATCAACTGACGCATGGTCAGCGAACGCAGGTGCGGCCGGGCGAAGAGCACCAGGAGGCAGCCGATCAGCACGATGCCGATCATCCCGTACACCGGCAGCAGGACCATCCGGCGCACCATCGCCGACGCCACCTCGGCCACCACCTGCGCGCCCTGGATCCGGGTCGTGGTGGCCGACTCGCCGGAGCCCTGCTTGCGCTCCTGGTAGAGGCCGCGCAGGAACACCGCCAGCACGATCATCAGCCCGAGCCACGCGCGCACCCGGTTGAGGTTGCCCATCAGCCCGTCGGGCTTGCCGATCCGGTGCGCCGGCCGCAACATCCGGTGCGCGAGCACGCCCGGGACCACCACGGAGGCGATGTTGGCGATCCAGCGCCGCTCGATCTGCGCGGCGGTCTCCACCGGCGCGTGACCGGGCCCGGTCCCGGGTGTGTTCGGGTGTGGACGTATGTCCGGCTGCCGGCCGACATGGGCCATCGCTCGAAACCTCCCCGCAGAACGACCACTGGAGCCGCACCACGGTAGCAACGCCCGCCGGCTGCCGCCGGGGGTCCGGTACGAGCGGGGCCGATCCCCCGATTCAGCGCGTCGCGCCGGCGCCGATCCGGGGTGCGATGCCCGCGAGTTCGGCCAGGCGCCGGGCCGAGTCGGCGCGGCCGGCCCGGTCGTGGCTGCTCGTGGTGACCAGGAACTCGTCCGCGTCGGTGCGGGCGAACAGGGCCGCCAGATCCGCCGCGACGGTCTCCGCCGTACCGGCGATCCGGTCGCGCTGCGCGGCGTCCAGGTGTTCGCGCTCGCGTGCGGTGAGCGTCGCGGCGCGGATCTCCTCGGCCGGGATCAGCGGCGGGAAGGTGCCGCGGGTGCGCGAATAGGCCGCCGCCCACGCCTCGGGCAGCAGCAGGTCGTCGGCCGCCTCGGCGCTGTCCGCGACCGCGACCGTGCCGGCGAGCACCACGTAGGGTCGCGCGGACCAGGTGGACGGCCGGAACGTGGTCCGGTAACGGTCGATCGCGCGCAGCATGCGCTCCTCGCCGATCGCCGCGGCCACCACCAGCGGTACGCCCGCCGCTGCCGCGTGATCCGCGCCCGCCCCGGTGGCCAGCACGAACGGCGCCGGACGCAGCCCTTCGGCGGGGCGCGCGTGTACGCCCGGGTGTGCGTCCTGGGTGCCCAGGAAGTAGCCGAGCAGTTCGGCCAGCCGCTCCGGGAAGTCCTCCGCCGCGTCCTTGCCCCGCCCCAGCGCCGCGCGGATCCCGTCGGTGAAGCCCACGGAGCGCCCCAAACCCATGTCGATCCGCCCCGGGTACAGCGCCTCCAGCACCCCGAACTGCTCGGCGACCACGAGCGGTTGGTGGTTGGGCAACATCACCCCACCGGTGCCGACCCGGATCCGCTCGGTCGCCGCCGCCACGGCGGCGGCCAGCACGGTCGGCGCCGACCCGGCGACCCCCGGCACGCTGTGATGCTCCGCGACCCAGAAGCGGTGATACCCCAACCGCTCCACCTCCCGAGCGAACGCCACCGCGTGCCGCAGCGCCGAGGCGGGGTGCTCGCCGCGGAGCGTCAACGATCGATCGAGGACGGAGAACCGGACCTGCGGCGAAAACACGTTCACACGAGTGGCAACACATGGACACCCGAGGAATTCCCGACCGGCGGGCGGACATGCCCGATCAGCGATTCGGCGTGCGAATCCTCGTCGTTCCAGCCGGAAGCCGGGGGCTCCCGGCCCCTGGGACATCCCCGGGCCCCGGGGGGACGTGCGTCGGCGGACGCGATTCGCCCGGGGATGTCCCCTTCCACCCGGCGCGGGGGCGGCACGCCGCCGGGTGCCGGGACCGATGGCCTCTCCGGTCCCGGAGTCGATGTCGCGGCACGCTCCCGCAGGTGTGGGAGCCGCGCCCCGACCGCGCCCTCAGCGCTCCCGCAGGTACGCCCCCGCCACCGCGCGCAGGTGGTCGTGCCGCCCCTCGTAGGCGCGCTGCCGGCCCAGCGTCGCCTTCGGGAGCTTGGCCACCATCGTGTAGTTCGTGTCGCACACGTTGGCGGCCGGGGCCAGGCCGGCCTGGCTGACCAGCTGGTAGGCGTCGAGCAGGTCCAGGTCCAGCAGGGCGGCCGTCCAATCGACCAGGTCACGCTGGCTGATCCGGTAGGCGTCCTCCAGCGGGCGGGCCGAGCCCGTGGTCATCAGGTAGTGGTCGTTCTCCAGGCGCGGCGACACGGGTGCGCCGCCCTTGATCAGGTCGACCACGATCACCGTGCGCATCGCGGCCTCCACCGCCGTACCGCACACCTCCCCCTCGCCCTGCCGGGCGTGGCCGTCGCCGATCGAGAGCATGCCGCCCGCGACGTTGACGCCGAAGTACGCGGTGGTGCCGGCGCGCATCTCGGGGGTGTCCATGTTGCCGCCGTGCGCCCCCGGGGTGATCGACATCAGCGTCTCGCCGCCGGCCGGCGCCACCCCGACGGTGCCGTGCATCGGGTCCAGGGGCAGCTCGACCGAGAAGTCGCTCTTGCGGGCCCGGAAGCGGCAGACGCCCGCCTCGACGTCCAGGTCGTAGACCCAGACCCGTTCCTCCAGCGGCGCGTGCAGCATCGCGGTGGTCGGCGTCGCGGTCAGCGCGCCGAAGTGCGGGAAGGTGCTGGAGATGCCCCAGTCCCGGGCGGGCGAGATGTCCACGAAGTGCACCGCGAGGGTGTCCCCGACCTCCGCGCCCTCGACCGCGATCGGGCCGGTGACGGGATTGAGGTAGGGGAACTCGCAGACCGCGCTGGGCAGATCGTCGAAGCCCTTGACGTTGCCGCCGAAGCAGTCCTCGGTGGACAACTCGACGATGGTGCCGGGGCGCACCGTCACCAGCGGTCGGCGACCGCCGAAGGTGTACGCGTACTGGTGGTAGGTCGGCCGTAGCGAGACGACTTCGAGCAGGGTCATACGGGTTCCTCGAGCGGATCGATGGCGGAGATCTTGGGCCGGCGGCCCGCCAGGACCAGACCGGAGAGCAGGGCGAGGCCGATCGCGAACCAGATCGTGCCCAGGCGCTGCGCGTCGTCGTCGGCCTTGTAGACGACGTACGCCAGAATCGCGAAGCCGATCGAGGGCGCGATCAGGTGTCGCCAGTAGTCGCGGCTCTTGTGCCGGACGAGGTAGTGCACGACCACCGAGACGTGCAGGACGAGGAAGGTGGTCAGCGCGCCGATGTTGACCAGGCTGCTCAGCTTGGTGATGCCGTCGTCGCGGGTGCTGGTGTACAGCCCGAGTGCGAGCGAGACGGCGGCGGTGAGCAGCGTGGCGTTGACCGGCACCCGGTGCTTGGGGTGCACCTTGGCCAGGATGGACGGCAGTTGCCGGTCGCGGGCCATCGCGTAGAGCAGGCGTGAGGTGGCCGCCTGGGCGACCAGCGAGTTGGCGAAGCCCCAGGCGACGGCGGTGGCCACGGCGGTGAGCTTGGCCAGCCAGCCGCCGGCCGCGACCCGGGCCGCGTCGTAGAACGCGGTGCCGTCCGGGTCGCCGTTGGCGATCAGCGCCTTGGGGTCCTCCACGAGGAGCGAGGCCACCCAGGTCTGCACGATGAACAGGGTGCCGGCGAGCAGCAGCGCGGCGACCATCGAGCGGCCGATGGCCTTGGCCGAGTCCTTGTTCTCCTCGGACAGCATGGAGATGCCGTCGAAGCCGAGGAAGCTCAGCGCCGCGATCGAGACGGCGCCGAAGGCCAGGCTCCAGGAGAAGGTGTCGCCGTTGTACAGCGGGGTGAAGTCGAAGCCCCGGCCCTTGCCGTCCATCAGCGCGACCACGCCGACGACCACGAACAGCAGCAGGACGATCAGCTCGCCGATCAGCATGATCTTGTTGACCTTGGCGGTCATCTCCACGCCCAGGTAGTTCACCGCCGTGTTCAGCAGTACGAAGCCGACCACCCACATCCACACCGGGATCGAGCCGACCAGCGAGTTCATCGCCACGGCGGCGATCAGGTAGAGCAGGCCGGGGACGAGGATGTAGTCCAGCAGGATCATCCAGCCGGCCAGGAAGCCCACGGGCGCGGCGATGCCGCGACCGGCGTAGGAGTACACGGATCCGGCCATCGGGAAGGCCTGGGACATCTGCGCGTAGGACAGCGCGGTGAACATCATCGCGACCATGCCGATGATGTACGTGAGCGCGACCATGCCGCCGGAGCCCTGGAACACGCCGCCGAAGATGCCGAACGGCGCGATCGGGACCATGAAGACCAGGCCGTAGACGAGCAGGTCGCGAAAACTCAGCGAGCGGCGGAGCTCTTGCTTGTAGCCGTACTTCTCGATCGACTCGGGTCCACCGGTCGGGTCGGGTCTGCCGGTGGACCCGGGTCTCGCGGCGGATTCGGGCGCGGGGACTTCGCTCATGGTGATCTCTCCTCGGGACGACCCCGAGGGGTCTCGGAGAGACCCTAGATCCAGTTATTTCCAAATGGAAGTACTTTCGCGGCGCGGAAGCACGGCGAAATCCAGCCCCTCCGCCCGCGCGAGGAACACCTGCCGGCGCGGCGGGCCCAGCGGCGACCGCGCCCAGGCCGCCCGAGTGCCCTCCGGGTCCCCGTCGAGCAGGCGATGCACCGCCGCCGCCAACCCGTTGGGGCCCAGCGCGTTCCACGACGCGAGCGCCGCGACCAGGTGCAGCCCGTCGTACAGCCCCTCCGCGTAGGCGTCCAGAACCGGTGCGTCCGGCCCGAACAGCGCCCGGTGCCGCTCGGCCAGCCCCAGCCGGCGATCGTCGGTCTGCGACGCGAACGACTGCATCACCGCGTACATCCCGCCGGTGTCGTCGCCGCCGTAGGCCAGCAGGCCGTTCTCCTCCAGGGATCCGGAAAGCCGCACCAGGATCCGGTCCAGACCGGCGTGCCGCAGCGCCCGATTGAAGTCGACCAGGTCCCGCCCGATCAGGCTGAGCAGCAGCGCATCGGCCCCGGTCGTGCGCAGCCCCTGGAACAATTCGTCCAGCCCCTCGCGCACCGCGCCGAAGGCGACCCGCCGCTCGTACACCACACTGCTGCGCGCCTCGGCGATCAGCCGGGCCGCCGCACGGTGCGTGGCCTGCGGCCAGATGTAGTCGTTGCCGATCAACGCCCAGCGGCGCAGCCGATGTTGCCGGGTCAACCAGCCGATCGACTCGCGCAGCTGCCGCATCGGGTCGACTCCGGTGCACACCACGCCGGGCAGCCGGCGACCGCCCTCGTGCGGCGGGGTGAAGATGTACGGCACACGTCCTGTCACCACCGCCTCGATCGCGCGGTGCACGTCGCTGGTGTGGAAGCCGACCAGCACCTCCACCGCTCCGGCGTCGGCGAGTTGTCGCACCTGTGCGGCGACCTCGGCGGGTGGGACACCGGCGTCCACCAGCACCAGTTCGAGCCGGCGGTCGCGCACCCCGCAGGCGGAGTTGATCTCGTGCGCCGCGAGCAGCGCGGCATCCACGGCGGAGGGGCCGATGATGCCGAGCGCACCGGACTGGGGCACCACGAGGCCCACTCGAAGCACCTGGGGATTCCGGTCGGAATACAGCGCGTCGAGCGGCTCGATCAGGACTGTCTCGACGCTCATCAGGCGAGTAAGTATGCTCCTGAGAACGGTCCGGTGAAGGGGTGATCAGCATGTCCGCCGGCGAACTTGCCGAACGCGCCGTCGCACCGCCGCTTCTGGTCGAGGCGCTGACCGTCGCGCAGCGCCGACTCACCCGCACGCTGACCGTCGCCCTGACCGAGGAGGACTGCACCCTCGACCAGTGGCTGGTGTTGCGCACCCTGGGCGACGGCACGGGGCGATCGATGGGCGAACTGGCCCGGGCCCTGGTGATCCCGCAGGCCACGCTGACCCGGATCGTGGACGCGCTGGTGGACGGCGGCCACATCTACCGCCGCCAGTCCGGGGCCGACCGCCGCCGGATCACGGTCCACCTGTCCCGGCGCGGTACGGACCGACTCGCCCGGCTGAACGCGCTGGCCGAGGCACACGAGGCGGCCGTACGCGCGGCGTGCGCGAGCGAGGACCCGGCGGCCCTGCTGGCGTTCCTGGCCGGGCCCGACGCCGCCTGACCGGCCCGTCACCGCCCGCCGAGAAACCGCGCCGTCACCCCCACCCCCCGGGCCGCCACCTCCCCCGGCACCCCGCTCGCCACGATCCGCCCGCCGTGCACACCGCCGCCCGGCCCCAGGTCGATCAGCCAGTCGGCGCCGGCGATCACGTCCAGGTCGTGTTCGACCACCACCACCGTGTTGCCCGCGTCGACCAGACCGTGCAACTGCCGCATCAGCAACTCCACATCCGCCGGATGCAGACCCGCCGTCGGCTCGTCCAGGACATAGAGCGTGTGCCCGCGTCGGGCCCGCTGCAACTCGCTCGCCAGCTTGATCCGCTGCGCCTCGCCGCCGGACAGTTCGGTCGCGGGTTGGCCCAGGCGCAGATAGCCCAGGCCCACCTCGCGCAGCGTGGTCAAACTGCGCGCGGCGGCGGGCACGTCGGCCAGGAAGTCGGCCGCGTCGTCCACGGTCAGCCCGAGCACGTCCGCCACGTTCAGCCCGCGATAGGCGACCTCCAGGGTGGCCGGGTCGTACCGGGCGCCGTGGCAGGTCGGACACGGCGCGTACGTGCCCGGCAGGAACAACAACTCGACCGCGACGAAGCCCTCCCCCGCACAGGTCTCGCAGCGCCCCTCGGCCACGTTGAACGAGAACCGGCTCGCGGTCCACCCGCGCTCCCGCGCCGCGTCGGTCTCCGCGAACAACCGGCGTACGGTGTCGAACAGCCCGGTGTAGGTGGCCAGGTTCGAACGCGGCGTGCGCCCGATCGGCTTCTGGTCCACCCGCACCAGTCGGTCGATCGCCCCCAGTCCCTCGACCGCGCGCACCTCGCCCGACACCGGCCCGTCGTCCTCGTCCGGCTCCGCCCCGGTGCCCAGGTGCGCCGCCGTCACCTCGGCCAGCACCCCACCGACCAGGCTCGACTTGCCCGACCCCGACACCCCGGTGACCACGGTGAACACGCCCAGCGGGAACGCCACGTCCAGATCGCGCAGATTGTGCAGGGTGACCCCGGTCAACGTCAGCCACGCGCCGGCCGACCGCGGCTCGCGCACCGGCGGCGGGCCGGCCGGGAACAGGAAGCGGCGCGTCGCCGAGTCGGCCACCTCGCGCAACCCCGCCGGCGGGCCGCTGTACAGGATCCGGCCGCCGCCCTCGCCCGCGCCCGGCCCCACGTCCACCAGCCATCCGGCCCGGCGGGCGACGGCCATCCGATGCTCCACCACGAACAGCGAGTTCCCGGCCGCCCGCAGCCGGTCGAGCACCACGAGCAGCGCCTCGGTGTCCGCCGCGTGCAACCCGGCCGACGGCTCGTCGAGCACGTACACCACCCCGAACAACCCGGACCGCAACTGGGTGGCCAGGCGCAACCGCTGCAACTCGCCCGAGGACAACGTCGGCGTCTCGCGCGCCATGCCCAGATAGCCCAGCCCCAGCTCGACCAGCACCGCGATCCGCGCCACCAGGTCCGCGCAGATCGTCGCGGCGGCCTCCCCGTCCGGCTTCGCCTCGGCCAGCACCCGGGCCGCCTCGGTCAGCGGCAGCGCGACGAGCGCGGCGATGTCGTACCCGGCGAACGTCACCGCCAGCGAGGCCGGCCGCAACCGCCGACCGTGGCAGACCGGACACGGCCCGCTGCGCAGGAAACGCTCCACCCGCTTGCGCTGCGTCGCGCTCTTCGAGGTCGCGAACGTCTTCAGCACGATCCGCCGGGCACTGCTGTACGTGCCCTGGTAGTCGCGCTGGATCCGGCTCGCGTCGCGCACCGGATGCACGGTGACCACCGGTTGGTCGTCGGTGAACAGGATCCACTCCCGCTCGGCCTTCGGCAGCTCACGCCACGGCCGGTCCACGTCGTAGCCGAGCGTGGCCAGGATGTCCCGCAGATTCTTCCCGTACCACGCGCCCGGCCAGGCGGCGATCGCCCCGTCCCGGATCGACAGGTCCGGATCCGGGACCAGCGACGCCTCGTCGACGTCGTGCACCCGCCCGAGCCCGTGACAGTTCGGACAGGCCCCGGCGGCGGTGTTCGGGGAGAACGCGTCCGAGTCCAACCTCGGCGCGCCCGGCGGATACTTCCCCGCGCGGGAGAACAACATCCGCAGCGAGTTCGACAACGTGGTCAGCGTGCCCACCGTCGACCGCGACGTCGGCGCGGACCGCTGCTGCCGCAGCGCGATCGCCGGCGGCAATCCGTCGATTTCGTCCACGTGCGGCGCGCCGACCTGCTGGATCAACCGGCGCGCGTAGGGCGCGATCGACTCGAAGTAGCGCCGCTGCGCCTCCGCGTACAGCGTGCCGAACGCGAGCGAGGACTTGCCCGACCCGGACACCCCGGTGAACACCACGAACGTGTCGCGTGGGATGTCCACGTCCACGTCCCGCAAATTGTGCTCCCGCGCGCCGCGCACTCGCACATACGGATCGTGCTCGCTCATCCACCCGCTCCTCGCCACACCGCTCTCGGCCACACCACCGGAAGGTTGTCGTATGCCCGCGCCGGCGAACAGCCGAACCGCAGGCCCACCGCACGACGGCCTCGAAACCGCCCGGTTCCTCGCCCGCCTCCCGCCGACACGCTTCGAGGGGTGACTCCCCCGGCTCGGCCGCCCCCGCCCGGGATCTCCCACCCCGGCCGCGGACCGGGTTCGGTCCTCCGCCCGCTCCCCGTGCCGCTGGTGATCGTCGGGCATCGGCGCTAGCTTCGGCGCGCGCCGGGTGGCGGCGCGTGTGAGGGGGCGTCGATGGGGTTGGACGGGATCGATCCACGCACACCGGTCCTGGTCGGGGTCGGGGTGGCGGATCAGCGCCTGGCCGAGGCCGGGGCCGGGGTGGGCGAGTTGGAGTTGATGGCGCGGGCCGTCGAGGACGCGGCCGAGGGGCTCGGCGGGCTGCTCGGGGCGGTGCGGCGGGTCCTGGTGCCGCGCGGGACCTGGCGGCACGGCGATCCGGGGCGGTGGCTGGCCGAGCGCTTCAAGCTCGTCGACGCGCACAGCACGTTGGCCGAACTGGGCGTCCTGCAACAGTCGTTGCTCACCCGTGCGAGCACCGACATCGCGTCCGGCCGAGTGGACGCGGTCCTGGTGGTGGGCGGCGAGGCGGCGCATCGGCGGCTGCGCGCCCGGATCGCCGGGGTCGAGTTGGTCGATCCGGTCGCGGACGGGGTGCCGGACACGGTGTGGGCGCCGGGCGCGGACATCCTGGCCCGGGTCGAGATCGATCGCCATCTGGCGGTGCCGGCCCGGCAGTACGCGGTCCTGGAGTCGGCGATCGGCGCCGCGCGCGGCGTGTCGCCGGCGCAGGACGCCCGGGAGATCGCGGCGCTGTGCGCGCAGTTCGCCGCCGTCGCCGCCGAGGGCGGGCGATCGATCCGCGGCCGCACGGTGTCCGAGGACGAGTTGTTGGCCCCGGTCGGGCGCAACGCATGGTTGGCGAGCCCCTATACCAAGTGGCACTGCTCGCAGATGAACGTCGACCAGGCCGCCGCGCTGGTGTTGTGCTCGGTGGAGACGGCGCGCCGGTTCGGCGTCGCGCGCGAGCGGTGGGTGTTCCCGACGGTGGCGGCCGAGTCGAACACGATGGTGCCGCTGGTGGCCCGGCCGGACCCGGCCCGCTCGCCGGGCTTCGCGGCGGTCGGCGCGGCGCTGGGCCCCGGGGCGGCCGACGCCGCGCATGTGGACCTGTACAGCTGTTTCCCGGCGGCGGTCCGGATCCAGCGGCACGAACTGGGTCTGACCGGGCGCGCCGATCGGGAGCTGACCACGACCGGCGGGATGGCGTTCGCGGGCGGTCCGCTCAACACGTACGCGCTGCACGCCACCGTCGAGGTGGCGAGGCGGGTCCGCGAGGGCGGGGACGGGCTGGTCACCAGCGTGTCGGGCATGGTGACCAAGCAGGCCGGGGCGCTGTGGTCGGCGCGCCCCGCTCCCGGCGGCTTTCGCGCGGTGGACGTGAGCGCCGAGTTGCCCGCCCGCCCGGTGGACCCGGACTATACGGGCCCGGCACGGGTGGTGGGCTGCACGGTGGCCTTCGACGGGGGCGAACCGGCGGTGGCGATCGTGGTGGTCGAGGGCGAGGGCGGCGGCGGGGTGCGGTCGGTGGCCTCCTCGACCGACGCGGACGTGCTGGCGTCGATGCGTACGGACGCGTGGGTCGGCCGGGCGGTGCGGGTGAGCGGGGCGGCGTTCGAGCCGGCGTAGGGCCCGGCGGGTGGTGGGCGGTTGTCGGCCGTGCCGTCGGGGCGGCGGCGCCCGGGTGTCCGCCGTGCCCGGGAGATGGGATCGGTTCGTGGCGGGTATCCGGGTGGCGACGTCGCGACCGCGACGCGCTACCTGCTTGGAGGTCGCAGTGACCGACCCGTGGCCCGACCCGCTGCCCCCGGTGCCGCCGATGCCCCTCCCCCACCCGCTGCCCGAACCCGGCCCGGAGCCCCTGCCACCCGACCCGGGCACACCTCCGCCCCCCGACAAGCCGGAGCCGGCCCCCGAACCGGGCCCGGTGTCCTGAAAGGGTGCACGGGCTGCGCTTCGCCGGGCGTACGGCCGATCGTCGCGCGCCGGCTGTCGGTCGACCCGGCGGGGCCGGCACGCTGAGGACATGGACACGACGATCCCCGAACCACGCACGCCCGACCTGGTGATCCGGGTCGGGGGTGCCCGCTGGCCGTCGCCGGCCGAGATCCGAGCCGAGTTGCCCGAGGACGTCCGCGCCGAGTTCGAGCGGGAGTTCGCCGCCGCCCTCGCCCACGCCCACGACACCGGGCAATTGGCCCTGCTCGCCGATCTGCTCGCCGGATGGCAGCGACACCTGATCCTGCGCCGCACCGGCGACTACGAACGTGTCCTCGAACGGGCCGCCCGGCTGCACGCGGGCGAGGAACTGGAAACGGTGCCCGCCGCCGAGACCAGGCGCACATGAGCTACCTCGTGGTGTACGACGCCCCCGCCGCCCGGCAGAAGGCGGGCCTGCCGCAGCCCGCGGTCGCCGCGCTCAACAACCTGGAGAGCGCGCTGGAACGTGACCCGTGGAGCGTCGGCGGCCGGATGCACAGCGGTCTCAAGACCATGCGCGAAGCCGCGTTCGGAGCCTTCGGTTTCATCACCTTCGTGATCGAGGACAACCGCGTCCGAGTCACCGTGATGAACGTGGTCTGGACCGGCTGAGCCCGCGGGGCGCCGCCCCGACGCCCCGCCCGACGACGCGGCGCGGGTCAGCGAATCGGCACCCCCGCCAACGTGCGGGCGATGACCAGGCGTTGGATCTCGCTGGTGCCCTCGAAGATGGTGTAGATCGCGCTGTCGCGGTGCATACGCTCGACCGGGTACTCGCGGGTGTAGCCGTTGCCGCCGAGGATCTGCATCGCCGCCGACGTCACCCACTTGGCGGTCTCGCCCGCGTACAGCTTCGACATCGAGCCCTCGGCCGCGGTGAACGGCTGTTTCGTCGCGGCCATCCACGAGGCGCGCCAGGTGAGCAGGCGGGCCGCGTCGATCCGGGTGCGCATGTCGGCGATGGTGAACGCGACGCCCTGGTTGTCGATGATGGGCCGGCCGAACTGCTCGCGGACCTGGGCGTATTCCAGCGCCACCTCGTAGGCGGCGCGCGCGATGCCCACGGCCTGGGCCGCGACCGCCGGGCGCGACGACTCGAAGGTGGCCATCGCCGCGTTCGAACGCGCGGAGGTGCCGGACCTGGCCCGCGCGATCCGCTCGTCCAGCTTGTCCTTGCCGCCGAGCAGGCAGTCGCCGGGCACCCGGACGTTGTCCAGGATCACCTCGGCGGTGTGCGACGCGCGGATCCCGTGCTTCTTGAACTTCTGCCCCTGGGACAGCCCCGGCGTGTTCGGCGGGATCACGAAACTGGCCTGGCCCCGCGAGCCGAGCGTGGCGTCGGTGGTGGCGACCACGACGTGCACGTGTGCGATACCGCCGTTGGTGGCCCAGGTCTTGACCCCGTTGAGGATCCAGTCGCCGGTCGCCTCGTCGTAGTCGGCCCGGGTGCGCATCGAGGAGACATCGGAGCCGGCGTTCGGCTCGGACGAGCAGAACGCGGCGACGCGGACGTTGTCGGGCGTACCGAACAACTCGGGTGCCCAGGTGATGATCTGCTCCTGGGTGCCGTTGGCCACCAGGCCCGCCGCGGCGAGCGCGGTGCCGGACAGCGCGAGGCCCAACCCGGCGTCGCCCCAGAACAGTTCCTCCATGATCAGCGGAATGCTCAGGCCGGTGGGGTCGAATGCCTGGGTGCTGAAGAAGTCCAGCGAATAGAGTCCGATCTTGGCGGCTTCCTGGATGATCGGCCAGGGGGTCTCCTCGCGCTCGTCCCACTCGGCGGCGGCCGGCCGCATGGTCTCCGCTGCAAAGGTGTGCACCCAGTCGCGGATGGTGGTCTGGTCCTCGTTCAGGGCGAGGCTGAAGGCGGTCATGGGTGGCGGGCCCCCGGGACATCGTCGAATTGTTACCGGCTGGTAGCTTGAGTGTGTCGCCGTCCCCGTGGGGCCGTCAAGGGGCGTCGAGAGGTGCCGACGAATCCGCCCGGCCCCACCGACCCGAGCACGGCGCACAGGGCACGGAACGCGGCGCGCCCGACGGTCAGATGCCGGGCCGATAGCGGATCGGATGCTCGTCCGGGACCTGCACCACACAGATGCGCACACCGTCGGGGTCGGCGATCCACATCTCGTCGAGCCCCCACTCCTCGCGGCGCGGTGCGCGCAGCACGGTGGCGCCCCGGTCCACGAGTTCGCGGTGGGTGGCCGGCAGGTCCCGCACCTGGAGCCACAACCGCAGATCCTCGCCCCCGGGCCCGCCGCCGGTCGCGGTGCCGGAGACCTCGAGGAAACCGCCGCCGAGAAAGAACACCGTCCCGCGATGGATCCCGGTACCGAACTCGCGGGCGATCGCGAGGCCGAGCACGTCGCGATAGAAGATCAGCGAACGCTCGGGATCGACGGGGCGCAGCAGGATACGACCGGAAAGTACGTCCATCCTCCGAGTTTCGCCCCGATTCGGCCGTTTCCAACCCTCCTCGAGCCGAACCCGGGAGAGCGAGCCGCCGGTCGGACGGACGTGCAGGCGGGCGAGGGGACCGGCGCAGGCGCGAGTGGGCGGAAAGTGGCCGGCTGCCGGCACACCGGGCCGGCAGGGTGGGCGGTCGACGAAGGGTGGTATCGCATGGTGGGGAACGCGGAGCGGGTGCGCGGGAGCATGTTCGGGTTGGCGTATGGGGACGCGTTGGGCGCGCCGACGGAGTTCCTGTCGTACGCGCAGATCGTGCGCCGGTACGACCTGCCCGGACCGATGGATCTGGAGGGCACGCCGGCCCAGGTCACCGACGACACCCAGATGGGCCTGGCGGTGGCCCGGGCGGTGATCGACGCGCGCGCCGACGGCGGGGCGTTCACCGCCGAGCGGCTGACCCCGCTCCTGGTGGACCGGTTCCTGGCCTGGTGGGACTCCCCCGACAACACCCGCGCGCCGGGCCACACATGCATGTCCGCATGCGCGGAGCTGGCCGCCGGACGGGCCTGGCCCGACGCCACCCGGCGCGGCTCCAAGGGCTGCGGCGCCAACATGCGGGTCACCCCGCTGGGCCTGCTCGACGGCGTCGACGAGGCCGACCGGTGCGGCGCCGCCCAACTCCAGTCCGCGATCACCCACGGACACCCCACCGCGCTGACCGCCTCGGACCTGACCGCGACCGCCGTACACGCGCTGCGCACCGGCGCGCCGATCACCGAACTCCCCGCCCTGCTGCGCGCGCACGCCGAGGCGCAGCGCGAGGTGTACCGGGGCGACTGGCTCGGCGAAGACCTGTGGCGCGGCCCGTTCGCCGACACCCCGGAGGGCTTCGTCGCGCGCGGCTGGGACGAGTGCCTGGCCGTGCTCGATCGGTTGGACCAGGCCGTGGCGGAGGGCGACCGCCGCGCGGACCCGTGTCGGATCACCGGTGCCGGGTGGATCGCCGAGGAGGCGCTGGCCACGGCGGTGTTGTGCGTCCTGCTGTATCCGGACGACCCGCGCTCGGCCGTCGCCCGGGCAGCCGGCTCCTCCGGCGACTCGGACTCGATCGCCGCGTTGGCCGGCGCCATGATCGGCGCCGCACACGGCATCGACGCCTGGCCCGCCGCGTGGTCCGAGCGCATCGAGTACCACGCCGAACTCGCCGAGACGTCGGCGGCCCTGGCCGGGTAGACCGCGCCGCCGACAGGTTCGAACGCCGTATCGACGCCCGCCTTGCGTATGCGTCGGGATTCTTTGCGAAGATTCACGGATGGGAAAGATCCATGCCGCCGACCGGGCGGCCTTCGCGTGGGTGGCCTCGCATCATGTGCCGTGGGCGAACAAGGCATTGCCGGCCTTGTCGCGGGCGGCCAACCATTCGCGCCTGTGGGCGGTGACCGGTGCGGGGATGGCGCTTTCCGGCGGGCGCAGCGGGCGCCGGGCGGCGTTGCGCGGCCTGGGTTCGGTGGCGCTGGCCTCGACCGTGAGCAATGTGCTGCTCAAGAGCTGGGTGCGCCGGCCGCGTCCGGTGATCGACGCGGTGCCCATGGCGCGTCGGCTGAGCCGGCAGCCGTGGACCACCTCGTTCCCGTCCGGGCACGCCGCGTCGGCGGCGGCGTTCGCCACCGGCGTCGCGCTGGAGTCGCGCCCGCTGGGCGTGGCGGCCGGTGCGCTGGCCGGCTCGGTGGCCTTCTCCCGGGTGTACACGGGTGTGCACTACCCGGGTGACGTGCTCGCGGGCGCGGCGCTCGGCGCGGGCCTGGCGGCGGTGACGCTGCGCTGGTGGCCGACCCGCCCGGTGGAGGCCGCGACCGCACCGCAACCGCGCGGCAAGGTGCCGTCGCTGGTCGACGGCGACGGCCTGGTGGTCGTGGTGAACGCCTCGGCCGGCCCCGAGGGCGACACCGCACAGCGGCTGCGCGAACTGCTGCCCGCCGCGAAGGTGGTCGAGCGCGGCCAGGACGGCGACCTGGTCGCGCTGCTGTGCGAGGCGGCCCGGGAGGCGCAGGTGCTCGGCGTCGCGGGCGGCGACGGCAGTGTGAACTGCGCGGCGCGGATCGCGCTGGACCGGGGCATGCCGCTCGCCGTCTTCCCGGCGGGCACGCTCAACCACTTCGCGGGCGACCTGGGGCTGATCCGGCTCGACGACACCGCGCAGGCGCTCGCCGCGGGCGAGGCGGTCCTGGTGGACGTCGCCGAACTCCAGCGCGACCACTCGCACCCGTTCTCCGACGACGGCGAGGAGCTGGGCCCGGAGTTGTTCCTGAACACGTTCTCGCTCGGCGTGTATCCCGATCTGGTGCGCTTCCGCGAGGAGTTGGAGCGCAAGATCGGCAAGTGGCCGGCCATGCTGGTCGGCCTGGTCCGGGTGCTGCGGGACGCGGGCCCGGTGAAGATGCGGGTCAACGGTCGGCCGAGGTCGTTGTGGCTGATCTTCCTCGGCAACGGGGAGTACGCCCCGGAGGGCTTCGCGCCCACCTATCGCCCCGACCTCACCGACGGCCTCCTCGACGTACGCATCGTCGACGCCTCCCGCCCGCTGGCCCGCACCCGACTGGTCGCGGCCGTTCTGTCCGGCACACTCGGCACCTCGCGGGTCTACGAGGCGTCCACGGCGCGCACGATGCACCTGTCCGAGATCCAGGAGGGCGCCGAACTCGCGGTGGACGGCGAGGTCCGCCCCGGCGCCTCCCAGCTCCGCATCGCCAAGGGCCGCCGCCTGATGGTCTACCGCCCGGAGGGTGCCCTCCGCGACTGAGCACGTTGCGGCGGGACCCGCCGGGGACGACCCGGTCGCCGGTGGGCCGCAAGCCGGGCCGGTTCGACCTGCCGTCGCGGCCGGCCGAAGTGAGGGCCTTCCCGATAGCGGAGGCGGGAGTCCGTGGGGGCTAATGGTGCGGGCGGTGACGCCTGTGCGGGTCCCGTGGACCCCGGTGGAAACCGGTGGGCGGGTTCCGCGCGTGGTGGGGGTGCGGGGCCCGAATCGGGGCACCGCTACGGTGTGGGCCGCCGGTCGATGGGCCGGGGGTACAGGCAGGTTTCGATCGGGGGCAGTGGTGGCGGTTTCGGGCGCGATATCCGGGTCGGCCGGACGCGTGGCGACGGTGTTGGCGGCGGGCCGGGTGGCCGCCGGGGTGGTGTCGTTGGTGGCGCCGCGCGGCGGGGTGTGGTTGCGGCCCGCGGCGGCCCGGGAGGCGTCGCTGCTCGGCCGCGGTCTGGGCGCGCGCGACGTGTTGTTGGGCGCGGGTGTACTGCGGGCGCTGGCCTCCGGGCGCGGCACCGCCGAGTGGGGCTGGTTCGCGGCGGCGTCGGATCTGGTCGACGGGGCGGGCGGGGCGCTCGAATGGCGGCGCCTGACCCCGGCGGAACGCGCGTGGGTGGGCGCGGTGTTCGCGCTGGCCGCGTGCGAGGCGGCGGTGGCGCTGTCCCTGGCCGGCGGGGACACCGAGGCCCTGGAGGGCGTCCTTCCCGTCGTCCCCGACTAGGACCCGGCACCCGCAACCGCCTCCGTCGCGTCGGCGTCCTCCGTACCGCATCCGCCACGCCGGGTCCCCGTCCCGATCGGCCGCCGTCCACAATGCGGTCGGTCGCCCATCGTACGGATCCCGGCTCGACCGCGAGGAGACCCCACCGTGGCCGTCAGCCTCAACCACACCATCGTCCCCGCGATCGACCACCGCGCCGCGGCCCGGTTCTTCGCCACCGTGATGGGCCTGGAGGTACTGCCCCCGGCGGGCGCCGACGGCCACTTCGCCCCCGTGCGGGTCAACGAACAACTCACGCTCGACTTCATGACCGTGCCCGGCGCCGAGGGGCACCATCTCGCCTTCGACGTCGACCCCGACACGTTCGACGCGATCCTGGCCCGGATCCGCGCGGCCGGGATCCCGTACGGCAGCAGCCCTCGCGACCGGACCAACGGCCGCATCGACCATCCCCTGTGCCCGCGCGGCCTGTTCTTCGCCGACGACTCGGGCAACCTGTACGAGGTCATGTCCCCGGCCTGAGCGACCGGACCGGCCCGGCCCGCCTCGGCCCCGGCCCTTGCACCCCGATGCAAACCTTTCGACCGGGGCGTTGGGGTCGCTACCGTGGCGTGGGGGCCGTTGAAAGGATTGTCGCGGGGGTAGCATGCTCCGGTTCCACCTGACCGGCGAGGATCTGCACCGGTTGCGGTTGGCCGATCGGCTCGACCCGATGTGGGAGATCGCGTTCACCCTGCATCTCCTGCAAAGCCGGGAGCCGGACCTCGTGTTCGCCGCGTGGCGACAGGAGGTGTGCGCCGCGTTGGAATCGGCCGAGCTGACCCGGGCGGTCCGCGAACTCGCCCGGCTCTATCCCCGCTCCGAGCCCTTCCCCGACTTCCTGGTGCCTCCGGGTACGGCCGGCGACCTGGACATCGGCATCGACCGGGTACTGGCCACCCCGGCCGCCACGATCGCCGCCGATCTGGCCCAACTGGCGGCCGGCACACGGCCGTTGCCGAGTTGGGCAACGGCGCTGGCCGCCGGCGACGCGGCCGGTCTGCGGCGTTTCGGCCGACTGCTGCGCGCCTATCACACGATCGCGGTCGCCCCGTACGCCTCCCGGGCCGCGACCGCGTTCGAGGCGGATCGGGCGCAGCGCGCGGAGGCGGTGCTCTCCGGCGGAGTACGCGGTCTGCTCGGCAGCTTCCCGCCGCAACTGATGTCCTGGCACGACGACATCCTGAGCACACCCTGTCCGGTCGACGCCGACATCCGCGCCGACGGCCGGTCCATCGTGATGGTGCCCTCGTTCTTCTGCGGCCCGAACCTGTTCGCCGTGGTGCAGCCCGAACTCCCCATCGTGTTGACGTATCCCGTGGCCCGCCCGGCGGACTGGCTCACCCGGGGCCGCGACGCCCTCGACACGTCCGCCGTCCCGCTCTCCCGACTCGTCGGCTCCGCCCGGGCCGCCGCGCTGAACGCGATCGGCAGCGGGGTCAACACCTCCCGCCTGGCCGCGATCATCGGCGTGTCCATGGCCACCGCGAGCCGCCACGCGAGCGTGCTGCGCGAGGCGGGCCTGGTCTCCTCCGAACGCCGCGGCCAGTCGATGGTGCACGTGCGTACCCGTCTTGGCACCGCGCTGCTCAACGGCCGAGTCCCCCGCATCTGACCGGCCCCGACCGCCGGCGGCGGCGCCCGTCGCGGGCGGTCGCCGACCGGAACGTCGGCGTGCGGGTCGTGTCACCCGTTTGCCCTATGCTCAACTCCCATGGTGGCGCGGCCGTTGGGCGAAATTGTCGAGGCAGGATGGGCCAAGGCCCTGGAACCGGTGGCGGGTCGCATCGCCGCCATGGGCGACTTCCTGCGAGGAGAGATCGCCGCGGGGCGACGCTACGTGCCCGCGGGCGCGAACGTACTGCGGGCGTTCATGCAGCCGTTCGCGGATGTGCGCGTGTTGATCGTCGGCCAGGACCCCTACCCGGGCCCCGGGCACGCGGTGGGCCTGAGCTTCGCCGTCGCCCCGGAGGTGTGGCCGCTGCCACCGTCGCTGATCAACATCTTCACCGAGATGAACCGCGACCTGGACGTGCCGCTGCCGACCAACGGCGACCTGACTCCGTGGACCAAGCAGGGCGTACTGCTGCTCAACCGATCCCTGACCACCGCTCCCGGTCGCTCCAACGCCCATCGGGGCAAGGGCTGGGAGGAGGTCACCGAGCAGGCGATCCGAGCGCTCGGCGAGCGCGGCACGCCGCTGGTGAGCATCCTGTGGGGCCGCGAGGCACGCAACGCCCGGCCGCTGCTCGGTCCGGGCGCGGCGGTGGTGGAGTCGACCCACCCGTCCCCGAAGTCGGCCGACTACGGCTTCTTCGGCTCGCGTCCGTTCTCCCGCACCAACGACCTCCTGGTCGCCCAGGGCGCACAACCCATCGACTGGCGCCTGCCGTAGGGACGCGGGCCGGGCGCGGGGCGACCAAGGCGAAACTCGCCGCGCACCGGCCGACGGACCGTGGCGGAACACACGCCCCGCCGACCGGCTCGACCGCAACCGCGACGACCGGCCCGGGCGTCCCCTCTCATACACATCCCGTACACACCGTCGCCGGCGACGGAAGGGCGGATGATCTCGATAGGGTGGCGGCCGGTACACCCGGTCATGGGCCACCGCCGGTCGGGGCCGTCGCTTGGAGGAACCTTCTTCGATGTCAGGCAATAGCGTTCCCGGCCAGGGGGCCGCGCCGCGGCGCTCCCCCGAGGCGTTGCCGCCGCGTTCCAAATTGGCGATCACCGCGAGTCGGGTGACCGCGGCCATCTCGCGGCGCGCCGGCAAGGGCAGCGGCTCGGTCATCGGCGGCAAGCTCGCGCTGCGGCTCGCCCCGGACCTGCTCGCGCAGTTGTCGGTGGGGTTGCAGGTGGTGCTGATCTCCGGCACCAACGGCAAGACCACCACCACGCGTCTGGTCGCCGAGGCGATGCGCGCCGCGGGTCCCGTGGTGTCCAACGCGCTGGGCGCGAACATGCCTGCGGGAATCACCTCCGCGCTGGCCGGCGCGGGCGACGAGGCGCGCTACGGCGTGATCGAGGTCGACGAGAAGTACCTGGCCGGTGTCGCCCGCGACTCCGACCCGGTGGCCATCGCGCTGCTCAACCTCTCCCGCGACCAGCTCGACCGGGCCGCCGAGACCCGCATGCTCGCCGAGAAGTGGCGCGAGGGCCTGCGCGGGCGCGACGCGATCGTGGTCGCCAACGCCGACGACCCGCTGATCGTGTGGGCGGCCTCGTCCAGCAAGGACGTGCTCTGGGTCGCTGCCGGGCAGACCTGGCAGGAGGACTCCTGGTCCTGCCCGCAGTGCGGTGGCGTGATGCAGCGTCCGGGCGACGACTGGTTCTGCTCGCAGTGCGACTTCCGCCGCCCCTCCCCCACGTGGTCGCTCGCCGGAGATCGGATGGTCGACCCGGACGGGCGGATCTGGCCTCTGCACCTGCAGCTGCCCGGCCGGGCCAACCGGGCCAACGCGGTGACCGCGGCGGCCATAGCGTCGTTGTTCGGCGTGCCCGTCGAGGCGGCCCTGGAGCGGATGAAGCACGTCACGGCCGTCGCCGGTCGCTACGACGTGGTCGACTACATGGGCCGCAAGCTGCGGCTGCTGCTGGCGAAGAACCCGGCCGGCTGGGTCGAGACGTTCTCGCTGATCAACCCGCCGCCGACGCCGGTCATCCTGTCCGTCAACGCGCTGGACGCGGACGGCAAGGACACCTCGTGGATCTGGGACGTCGACTTCACCCAGCTCGCCGGCCGTCCGCTGTTCGTCCTCGGCCAGCGCCGCCTCGACCTGGCGGTCCGCCTGGAGGTCGCGGGCCTGCAGTTCCAGGTCTTCGAGACGGCCGCCCAGGCGGTGGCGGCCTGTCCGCCCGGCCAGATCGAGGTCATCGCCAACTACACGGCGTTCCAACAGCTGCGCAAGACGATCAAGGAAGCGGCACAGGCATGATCGGTGAGAGCAGGCTGCGCCTGGTCTGGATCTACCCGGACCTGCTCAGCACATATGGCGACCAGGGCAACGCGCTGATCGTGGAGCGGCGCGCGCTGATGCGCGGCATCGAGGTCGAGCGTGTCGACGTACGCTCCGACCAGCCCGTGCCCACCTCCGGCGACATCTACCTGATCGGCGGTGGCGAGGACCGGCCGCAGCGCCTGGCCGCGGAACGGTTGCGCCGCGACCCGGGCCTGGCCACGGCGGTGGGCGCGGGCGCCGCGCTGCTCGCGGTCTGCGCGGGCTACCAGATCATCGGTACCGAGTTCATCGACGACCTGGACCAGCCCGAGGCGGGCCTGGGTCTGCTCGACGTGCGCTCCGGGCGCGGCGCGCCGGGCAAGCGCTGCGTCGGCGAGGTGCTGGCCGAGGTCGACCCGGCGCTCGGGCTGCCGGTGTTGTCCGGCTTCGAGAACCACCAGGGCGTCACGTACGTGGGCCCCGGCGCCAAGCCGCTGGCCAGGGTCACCCACGGCAACGGCAACGGCACGGGCGACGGCACCGAGGGCGCGTACGCGGGTCGGGTGATCGGCACGTACATGCACGGTCCGGTGATGTCCCGCAACCCGGCGCTGGCCGACCTGCTGCTCACCTGGGCCACCGGCGTGCCGCTGACCCCGCTGGGCGACCACTGGCACGAGCAGCTGCGCTCGGAGCGCCTGCGCACCGTGCGCGCCGCCGCCTCGAACTGACCCACCCCGCACCTGCGTCGGGCCCGCATACCGTCGAGGTATGCGGGCCCGATCGTGTGTCGCCCTCGGCGGGCGCCCGTTCAGGGCGTGTGTACTGCCCCGTGCGGGTCCTCGCAGTGGCCGCGCGTGGCGCCGATGGACAGCACCGTCGGGTCGGCATGGTCGACTTGGAGCGTGGTGTGGGTGATCGAGTACCGCTCGCGCAACCGTTCCTGCAGCCGGTCGCGGACCCGGTGGCAGTCGTCGCCGGGCTCGACCAGGACGTGCGCGGACAGCGCCGGGAACCCCGACGTGATGGTCCAGATGTGCAGGTCGTGGATCTCGGTGACGCCCTCGACCGAGGCCAGGTCGGCGCCGACCGCGTCCGGGTCGACACCCGTGGGGGCGGCCTCCAGGAAGATCCGCCACGACTCGCCGACCAGAGTGATGCCGGACTTGAGCATCAGCGCCGCCACGACCAGCGACGCGATCGCGTCCGCGCGGGCGAAGCCGGTGGTGAGCACCACGATGCCGGAGACCAGGGTGGCGATGAACGCCCACAGGTCGTTGAGGATGTGCTGGTAGGCGCCCTCGACGTTCAGGCTGGAGCGGTTGGCCTTGGAGATCAGCCAGGCCGCGATCACGTTGATCACGATGCCGACCGCGGCGGTGACGATGACCAGGCCGCCCTCGACGTCGGGCGGCGTGATCAGCCGGCGCACCGCCTCGTAGGTGAACCACACCGCGAGCACCAGGAACGTGATGCCGTTGACCTGGGCGGACAGGATCTCCGCCCGCTTGAAGCCGTACGTCCACCGCCCCCGCGCGGGTCGGGCCGCGAGGCGCATCGCCACCAGCGCCAGGCCGATCGCGAACGCGTCGGTGACCATGTGGCCGGCGTCGGTGATCAGGGCCAGCGAACTCGCCAGGATGCCGACCGTGACCTCGACGACGATGAACGCGCCGATCAGGACGAGCGCGGCGGTCAGGTAGCGCCGGTCGGCGTCGGCGGCGACGCCGTGCGAGTGCCCGGCGTGGCTGCCCCCGCCGTGGTCGTGCCCGGCGTGCGCCGCGTGGTCGTGGTCGCCGGCGCCCGGGCCGCGAACCGGCTCGGTGGTCCCGGGCCCGCCCGGCGCGCCGTGGTCGTGGTCGCGGGTGCTCATCGGGCCCCTCCGGGGATCTCGGTCGCGCAGCCGATGTGATCGGTGGCCGGGGCGTGGCCGATGTGCGCCAACGCCACGTCCAGAAGCAGGCGCACGTGGGCGTCCGCGAGGCGGTAGTACGCCAGCCGCCCCTCCCGGCGCACCGTCACCACCTGGTGCGCGCGCAGCAGTCGCAACTGGTGGGAGACGGCCGATTCGCCCTGCCCGCACGCGGCCGCGAGGTCGCGTACGCACAGTTCGCCCTCCAGGAGCGCGACCAGCAGGGTCAACCGCCCCGGGTCGCCGAGCAGTGCGAACACGTCGGCCGTCTCGGCCAGGTGCGCACCGTCGGGCAGCCGCGACCGCACCGAGTCCACCAGATCGGCGTTCACCGGCTGCGCCATCGGGCCACCTCCGTCGTCATTCCCATATGCCACCTCGGGTCGGCTACGACATCGTAACGTCTGAATAGATCTTCATACGAACGTCTGAAACAAAACATAGGGGCCGGGGGTATGCGTACGCAAGCGGGACGGGGCCGATCGGGGGTTACCCCCACCCGAGACAGACCGGCTCGCGCGATGTCGCGCCACCCTGGAGCCGGCCGATTCTGGTGCACGCAAGGAAGCACCGATTCGATCGCTCGACCCAGGCTCGTACCGCTCGTACCGCATCGGAACAGGAACCGCGATGACCAAGCTGCTCGGCACCTGTGCCACGGTGGCCGCCGCCACCCTGCTCGCCACCACCGCCGGCATCGCGTCGGCCACGGCCGACACCGCGCCTCGCGAGCGCCCGTCACCCCACCAGGACGGCGTCTGGCAGGTGGACGGCTACGGCACCGTGCTGACCATCGAGAACGGCACGTTGCAGCAGTACGACACCACCGCGATCAGCTGCCTCAAGGGCTCGACCGCGACCCGCGCGACGGTGGACGGCGACACGATCGGCTACCAGGCCGACAACAGCCGCGTCCTCGCCGTACGGGTGAACCCGAACCGCAGGCAGGCCACGCTGCACTTCACCGACGCACCGGACCACCGCAACCTGCGCCGCGTCGCGGCCCTGCCGGCGGCCTGCTCCCGCCCCCTGCCCGGGGACCCGCGCACCACATTCGACGTCTTTTGGCGGACCTTCGCCGAGAACTACCCGTTCTTCGCCGCCAAGGGCGTCGACTGGCAGGCCGTCGGCGATCGATACCGACCCCGGGTCGGCCCGAACACCACCGACGACGAACTCTTCGCGATCTTCCGGGAGATGCTGGACCCGCTCGACGACGCGCACCTGTACCTGAGCGGCGGCCCGAACCGCTTCTTCGCCGAGGCCCGCCCGGGCACGACCGCCCCGACGCCCGAACTCGACACGAGGATCAAGGCGTACATCCAAGAGCGCGACCTGGGCGCCGACCACCCGCTGACCGAGTACGGCCAGGGTCGGATCAGCTACACGGACCTGCCCGACGGCCAGGGCTACCTGCGCGTCTCCGGCTTCCTCGGCTACGTCGAGGACCCCAAGGGCGGCTATACCGTCAACGCCGCCGAACTCGACCGGGCGCTGAACGCCATCCTGACCACCGAACGAGTGGGGCGACTGCGCGGGTTGATCGTCGACCTGCGCGTCAACGGCGGCGGCGCGGACAACCTCGGCCTGAACCTGGCCGCCCGCCTGACCGACCGCCCCTACTTCGCCTACGCCAAGCAGGCCCGCAACGACCCGCTCGACCCCACCCGCTTCACCCGCGCCCAGCCCATCCAGGTCCGCCCCACCCCGGGCGTGCCGCACTACACCGGCCCGCTCGCGGTCCTGACCGGCGGCTCCACCGTCAGCGCCGGCGAAACCTTCACCCAGTCCCTGATGAACCGCCCCGGCCACACCGTCCGCATCGGCGAGGCGACCCAGGGCGTCTTCTCCGACGTCCTCGACCGGGCCCTCCCCAACGGCTGGCAATTCGGCCTCCCCAACGAGGTCTTCCGCACCCGCGACGGCCGCACCTTCGACGGCACGGGAATCCCCCCGCACATCACCGAACCGGTCTTCACCGACGAGGAGTTCACCCACCACAAGGACTCCGCCTTCGACCGCGCGACAGCCGAATTCCGCACCCGAACGAACTGACCCCGCCTTCCCCTTCGGGACCTGCGCCGCGTGGCACACCGCGCAGGTCCCGAGGACCGTCCGGAAACTCGGATGCGAGGGTCGTGTGTCGCGCCTAGGCTGCACGTTTTGGACTCGGACGGGCGTCGAAACGACCGTCGGTGGATCGGGGATGCACGAAACATGACCAGTCGACTGTTCGCCGTCAACTTCCGCGCGACCGACCCGACGGGCCTGGCGCGATTCTGGTCGCAGATCCTGGGGTGGGAGGCCGGCACCGACAGTGCGGACGACGTCGCGATCCTGCCGCCCGATCCCGCCGGGTTTCGGGTGCGTTTCCGGCCGAGTCGGGAGCCGAGGATTGGCCGGAATCGTATGCACTTCGACCTGACGAGTGCCTCCCCGGAGGTTCAGTCGCAGACCGTGGCGCGGGCGCTGGAGCTGGGCGGCCGGCACCTCGACGTGGGCCAACTCCCGGAGGAGACCCACGTGGTGCTCGCCGATCCGGACGGCAACGAGTTCTGCGTCATCGCGGCGGGCAACAGGTTCCTGTCCGACACCGGCCCCGGTCGCATCGGCGCGCTCTCCTGCGACGGTACGCGGGAGGTCGGCTACTTCTGGAGCAAGGCGCTGGGGTGGCCGCTGGTCTGGGACCAGGACGAGGAGACCGCGATCCAATCCCCGGACGGCGGCCCGAAGATCACGTGGGGCGGCCCCCCTGTGGCGCCCAAGACGGGCCCGAACCGGCTCTACCTCGACCTGGCGCTGCCCGCCGACGCCGACCGGGAAGCGGAGATCGCCCGGCTGATCTCGCTCGGCGCGACGCGCCCGGACGCCGCCGCGGACGCCGCCGGCCGGGTGTTGCTGATCGACCCCGACGGCAACGAATTCACCCTGCGCCGGCCCCGATAGCCGCCTGTCGTCGGCGTTCGCTAACTTTCGGGCATGTCGATCACTGCACACCCGCGCGACTCGGCCCGACTGCCGGGGGATGCCCCGGTCGACCGCCATGCCGTGGACAAGCGTGCGAACGGATCACGCCTCCTGGTTCGGCGCGGGCACCGGCTGGACGTCCACGACGTGGACGAGTTCTTCGCGGGCGCGCTCGCCCCGATGGCCACGTTCCCCGTGCCGTGGCCCGGGTGGGACAACGGCGTCGATGCGCTGAGCCCCGACGCGTCGTTCGTGGTGTTCTCCGGTCAGCGTGCGGTAACGGCCGTGGGCGCCGACGGCGAGCGGTTGTGGGAGTACCGGCACAGCTGTTGGGGACCGGTGGTCGGTCACACCCACTCGGGCGACGAACAGCAGGTGTGCCGCGGCTTCGAAAGCGGCTCCTGCCACGTCTCCGACGACGGCCGACACGTCTGGGCCCACGTCGTCATCGGCGGACACGACGTGGACTGGGACGACTGGCACGAGTGCTGGGTGGTCCTGGATGCCCGGGACGGACGGGAACTCGCCCGCATGCGGCTGGACAGCGCGGCCGGCGGCTCACACCAACGCTCACACCCGGACGGGATCCACGTCGGCCTCTGCATCGGCATGGGCCAGGACGGCATCCTGCTGCACTGGGCCCGCCTGGACGGCGACACGCTGACCGGGTGGGACCTGAACAACGACATGGACCGCATCCTGGCGGACGTGCACCCGGGCCACGACGGTTTCCTGACCGTCGAACACGACGGGGCCGACGTGCGACTCCACACCCTGGACGGCACGGTGCTCGCCGAGGCGGACCCGGAGCCGAACGACGACGAGTCCCCGTCCTGGTGGGACCACACCTGCGGCTTCGTGGACGCCGACACGGTCGTCGCCACCACGATCGATGCCGACGAAGACGCGGATCGCCCGGTCCGACACTGGCTGTTGGACGCGCGAACCCTCACCGTCCGCGGCCCGGTCACATACCCCACCGGCCCCATCACCGCCTACCCATGCCCTCTCGGTGACGGGACCTGGCTGACCTACGACAGCGCGAGCAGGACGTTCGACCGCTGGAGCGAAACACCGTCCTGATCGCGGCGAACGCGGCTTCGGCCGGGCCGGTCGGGGTCAGGGCAGTCTCGGGTCGCGGTCCAGCGCGGCCCACCAGCGGGCGGCCGGGGTGTGGATCTGCCGCCAGGTGGTGATGAACAGGTCGTTCGCGGTACCGCCGGGCCAGTCGAGCGGGAGCAGCGCGGCCGGCAGTCGTGGGTCGCGTTCGAAGGTCCGGCGCCACGCGTGCACCATGCGCGTGCGCAGGACGAAGGCCGCTTCGTCGGAGTCGGCGCGCGCGTCGGCGAAGCGGGCGACGAAGTCGTCCAGGATCGTGCGCACCGCGACCAGGTCCCACGCCTGTTCGACCAGCGCCCGTTCCCGCGCGGCGTCGCACACGGTCGACGTCATCCACATCGCGTGTGCCGACAGGCCCTGCTCGGCGATCAGCGCGCGCAGTGCGTCCACCCCGCCCGGGTCGGCCGCGATCCACACCCCCCGACCCAGGTCACCGAAGCCCTCGAAGGCGAGTTGCTCCTCGACCACCGCCCGCGCCTCGCGCAGCGCCGCCGGTGGGCGGAACAGGAGTTGTTGCCACTGCCCCGACCAGGGCGTCTCCCGGGTCGCCCGGGCCAGCCGGTCGGTCCAGCCGGTCAGCAGGCGGTACAGCGACGGGGCGAGGGTCAGCCGGGTGTAGCGCCCCTCGGACCGGGCAAGCAGCCACCCCTCCCGGGTCAGCCGGGTGATCGCCCGCCGGGTCGCCGCCTCCGGCACCCCGAGGGTGTCGAGCGCGGCCACCAGGGTGGGCGACCACACTCCGTCGTGCCCCGGCCAGCGCACATACTCCCCGAGCACGGTCAGCAGCAGCGTGCGCGCACTCGGCCCGCCGTCGGCGGTGCGCCGGGCGCGCGGGCCGGTCGAGGTGCCCGCGGCCGATCCGGCCGACGTCCCGCTCGCGGCCCTTGTTTCCTCGCCATCCTCCATGTAGGACATAACTCATCCAAGCACGTTCTTGTGTCCTATGAAAGCGCGCCACGCGTCCGACGAAAGGCCCGCCCGTGTCAGAGGCCGCCACACCGACCCGCTTCGGCGCGTTCATCGCGCCCTACCACGGCATCGACGGCAACCCCGCGCTGCAACTGCGCCGCGATCTCGACCTGGTCGGGCACCTGGACGCCCTCGGCTTCGAGGAGGCGTGGATCGGCGAGCACCACTCGGCCGGCTACGAAACGATCGCCTCCCCCGAGGTGTTCATCGCCGCCGCCGCCGAACGCACCAGCCGGATCCGGCTCGGCACCGGCGTCAACTCGCTGCCGTACCACCACCCGCTGGTCCTGGCCGACCGCATCGTGCAACTCGACCAACAATCGCGCGGGCGGGTGATGTTCGGCTCCGGGCCCGGCCAACTGGCCTCGGACGCCTTCATGATGGGCATCGACCCGATGCGCCAGCGGAGCATGATGGCCGAGGCGCTGGCCGCGATCGTCCCGCTCCTGCGCGGCGAGACGGTGACCATGAGGACCGACTGGTTCACCCTGGACCAGGCCCGACTGCACCTGGGCCCGTACACCCGCGCGGGCATCGAGACCGTGTGCGCCTCCACCGTCTCCCCGTCCGGATCGGTCCAGGCCGGCACCCACGGCATGGGCCTGCTCTCGCTCGCCGCCGCCGACCCGTCCGGCTTCGCCGCGCTGGCGACCAACTGGGACGTGTACGCCAAGACCTGCGCCGAGCACGGTCATGTCGCCGACCGCGAACGCTGGCGCCTGGTCGTGCCGATGCATCTGGCCGAGACCGTCGAGGCGGCGCGCGCGCAGGCCGAGTACGGCGTGCACCACCTCGTCGACTACATCCAGGGCCTGTCCGGGATGACCATGCCGTGGGGGGCGACGCCCGAGGCGGCGATCGCGCAGTGGACCGGCGAGGGTTTCCCCACCTTCGGCGTCGCGATGATCGGCACTCCCGCGCAGGCGATCGAGCGGATCACCGCGATGACGGAGCGCTCCGGCGGCTTCGGCACGCTGCTGCTGCTCGATCTGCCGATCGCCCGGCCCGCCGACAAGTGGCGCAGCTACGAGTTGTTCGCCGAGTACGTAGTGCCGCACTTCACCGGCGCCAACCGCCCCCGACAGGCCTCGATGGCCTGGGCGAACGAGAACAGCGAACGTTTCATCGGCGCGCTGCGCCAGGCGGTCGTGGCGGCGATGACCCCGCCGGCGTCCTGACCGACCCCACCCGAGCCCCATCCACCCGAAGCCCAGGGAGACGCCCATCATGCGAGCAGCGGTACTGCGCGGCGGCACGTTCACCGTCGAGGACATCGCGGCCCCCGAACCCGGCGAGGGTCAGGTCCTCGTGGAGACGGTGGCCTGCGGGATCTGCGGCTCGGACCTGTCCGCGTACAAGCACACCGCGGATTTCCTTCGGGCCTCGATCGACTCGGACACCCCCTCGTTCGTCTTCGACCCGGACGCCGACCTGGTCATGGGCCACGAACTGGCCGCGCGGGTGGTGCGCCCGGGCCCGGGGGTGACCGGGTTCGAGCCGGGCGAGGTGGTGGTCGGGCTGCCGTGGGCACTCGACGGCGGCGGTGTACTGCGCACCATCGGCTTCTCCAACACCTTCCCCGGCGGCTTCGGCGAGCGCATGGTGATGCAGGCCGCGGCGCTGGTCAAGGTGCCCGGACACGTGCCGCCGCACGTCGCGGCGCTGACCGAGCCGCTGGCCGTCGGCTTCGGCAACGTGGCCCGCTCCGGCGCCGAACGCGGCGGCGCGGCGATCGTGATCGGCGCCGGAGCGATCGGCCTGGGCGCGATCGCCGGGCTGATCGAACGCGGCGTCGCGCCCGTCGTGGTCTCCGAACCCTCGCCGCGCCGGCGCGCACTCGCCCGCGCGTTCGGCGCCCACGTGGTGGTCGACCCGGCCGAGCGTGATCCCTTCGACGCGTGGCGCGAGGGCGCCGAGCCGGGGCAACCGCTGACCGTCTTCGAGTGTTCCGGCAAGGCCGGCATGTTCGACCGGATCACCTACGCCGCGCCCCGCGGCGCCACGGTGTTGCTGATCGGGGTGTGCATGACCGAGGACACCTTCCGGCCGGTGGTGGGGATCTACAAGGACCTCACGGTGAAGATGTGCCTGACCTATCCGCCCGAGGAGTATCCGAAGACCCTCGCCCGGATCGCCGCCGGCAGCGTGGACGCGGCATCGCTGATCACCGGTCAGGTCGGCTTCGAGGGGGTGGCCGCGGCGATCGACACCCTCGGCCGCCCCGACGAACACGTCAAGGTCCTGGTGCGCCCCCACCTGACCGGCACGGAGGTACATCCGCCCGAGGCGTGACGAACGCCGGCCGGCGGGCGCCAGGCCCGTCCGCGCCCGTCCGCGGAGCGGTAGGGCGCGCGGGACACGCATCACGCGTACGGGTGGACCCGGGAGGGCCGCCCCTGGCGCGCGCTGTGCGCGGGCGGCGCGCTCGCCAGGGCGTTTCGCCGACGCGCGCCCCCGAACGCCCCGCCGACGGAGGTGGGGAAGTGTCGCAAACTGGACGCGGCGGGCGTCGGAATCGGTACGCTCCGAGGGAATTCCCTCGGAAGATCCGTACACCCGCCATCGGGGTCATCATGAGCCACACCAGGCGCCGCAACGGCGCCGTGTCCGTCCGTCACGTGACCGCCACCGGCTCGGGAGGCGCGGCATGACCGTGCTCAACGATGCCCATCCGGTGTGTCGATTCGACCTGCCGCCGCACGAGGCGGAGGTGTCCGCGGCCCGTCGCAAGGTGGTCGCGATCGCCGTCGAGTGGGGCATGCCCGCCCACGGCGATCTGGTGGACACCCTGCGTCTGGTGGTCTCCGAACTGGTGACCAACGCGATCCGACACGCGGGCGTACTGACCCCCGCCATCGTGGTGACCGTGCGCGGCACGGCCGAGGGGGCGCTCCAGGTCGGCGTGCACGACCGACATCCGTTCTGCCCCAAAGCCCTGGTGGAGACGGTCGACGACGACAGCGGCCGCGGCCTGCTGATCGTGAAGACCCTGGTCACGGAGGCCGGCGGATACGCGGGGATCCAGCCGGACGCGACCGGCGGCAAGACCGTGTGGGTGTGCCTGCCGCTGCGCTGAGCCCCCGCAGGGGGCCGGCCGGGTCGGGGCCGCGCCGGCCGGCTCGATCGTCGGTTCCGTCACATCGCCTCGCTCCCATCGGTCATGTCCGTGACACGACACCACGGAAATGTGAGACCGATGGACGAGAACGACTTCCTTGCGGGCCGCTTCGAGGAACACCGGACCCACCTGCGCGCGGTGGCGTACCGCATGCTCGGTTCGTTCAGCGAGGCCGACGACGCGGTCCAGGACACGTGGATCCGGCTCAGCGGTACGGACGTGCGCGAGATCGACAACCTGGGCGGCTGGCTGACCACGGTGGTCGCCCGGGTGTCGCTGAACATGCTGCGTTCGCGCCGGACCCGCCGCGAGGACCCGCTGGAGGCGTTCGTCGCGGACCCCACGGTCTGCACGGCCGAGGGAAACGACCCCGAACACCAGGCGATGCTGGCCGACTCGGTCGGCATGGCGCTGCTCGTCGTCCTGGACACCCTCGCCCCGGCCGAACGACTCGCCTTCGTGCTGCATGACATGTTCGCGCTGCCGTTCGACGAGATCGCGCCCATCGTGGACCGCACGCCCACCGCGACCCGGCAGTTGGCCAGTAGGGCGCGCCGCCGGGTCCAGGGCTCGCCGGGCGACCTCGAGGTGGACCCCACCCGGCAGCGCGAGGTGGTCGGCGCCTTCCTGGCGGCGTCGCGCGGCGGCGACTTCCAGGCACTGCTCGCCCTGCTCGACCCCGACGTGGTGCTGCGCGCGGACTCGGCGGCGATCGCGGTCGGCGCCATGGTCGAGGTACGCGGCGCGGCGGCGGTGGCGGAGACCTTCTCCGGCCGGGCCCAGGCCGCACGGCCCGCCCTGCTCGACGGCATCGCCGGCTTGGCCTGGGCGCCGGGCGGCGAACCCAGAGTCGTCTTCGGATTCATGATCGCGAACGACCGCATCGTCGGCATCGACCTGCTGTCCGACCCGGCCTACCTGCGCGATACGGATGTGCGGTTGCTGGACGGGTGAAGCCGTCGCTCCGACCCCCTCCGCTCACCACTTCAGATCGAACCGCTGCCCCATGACGTCGATCCCCCCACGTACGCGCGGGGTGCTCCTCGGTCGGGGTGAAGCCCGCCTGCTCGTACAGGTGCCGGGACGCGCCCAGGCCCGCGATGGCCCACAGGTACACCCCGGCCGCGTCGCGCCGGCGGCCCTCGGGCCGGCGCGACGTCGAGCAGCGCGCGGCCCACGCCGTGCCCCCCCGGGCGACCGGGTCCAGGATCACCCAGCGCAGCCGCATCAGGCCGTGCTCTCGCGGGTCAACCCCACCGCGCCCAAGACCCGTTCGCCGTCGTCGGCCACCCACATCCGCCCGGGCCCGTCGTCTCCCTCCCGGGCCCGCGCCGGCACCGGTTCGGCCATCCCGGCCGCGACCGACGCCTCCATCGTGGCGTCCATGCCGTACTCGCGGCGGTACAGCACCCCGTGCAGCGCGGCGACCGCGCCCAGGTCGCCGGGGCGGTCGGCGTCCCGAATCCGCACGACGCGCGGGCCCGATGTCGAGGTCACGATCTCGAAAACCTTCACGAACGCCCCACCGACCCTCCACTGAAACAGTCGTTTCAGTGGAGGGTTTGCGGATGACCGCCGACGCGAAACCCCCCACCTCCGCCCGCCGCGACGAACTGCTCGCCGCGAGCGTGGCCTATGTCGCCGAACACGGCCTGGCCGAGTTGTCGCTGCGCCCGCTGGCCCGGGCGATCGGCTCCAGCCCGCGCGTACTGCTCTACCTCTTCGGCTCGAAGGAGGGCCTGATCCGGGAGATCCTGGAGGTCGGCCGCGCCGAACAACTCGCCCTGGTCACCCGCGCCGACGGCCGCCCCGGCACCGCCCGCGACACCCTCGACCTGCTGTGGACCTGGCTGGTGGCACCGGAACGACGCGGCGCGCTGCGCCTGTTCTTCGACGGCTACGTACGGTCCTTCCAGGGCGACGCCCCCTGGTCCGACTTCACCGTCGCCTCCCTCGACGAATGGCTCCCCCCCACTCGACCGCGTCCTGGCCGACCACCAAGTCCCCTCAACCCTGGTCCTGGCCACCCTCCGCGGCCTCCTCCTGGACCACCTGGCCGCCACCGACCCGAGCCACACCCGCCGCGTACAGGCCGCGTGGACCGCCTTCCTCGACAACTCCTTCCCATCCCCCTGACCCGGGGCGGGAGGGTTCTCGGCTGGGATTCCCCGACGGCCTTTCCGAATGGGTCGAGCACTTCCGACGCACGTTGCGCCTTGGGTCGCGGATGGCCGGTGCGGGGCCGGTCGGAGTCGGTGGTGGGCCGCCGCCGGCGTGCGGGGCTCCGAGACGGAGGGCTCCCGGCGAGACTGGCGTGTTGCTCGGCGAAAAAGCGGCCGGCAGCGGCGGACAGAGAGGGCGCTCGGGTCGGGTTCGCCGGGCGTGCGTTCCCGAGTGGGCCGGGTGCTTCCAGCGGGGGTGGCGCCTTGGGTCGCGGGTGCCGGTGCGGGGCTTGTCAGAGTCGGTGGTGGAACGCGGCCGGCGTGCCGGGCTCCAAGGCGGAGGGCTCCCGACGAGACTGGCGTGTTGCTCGGCGAAAAAGCGGCCGGCAGCGGCGGGCCTGGCGGGCGCTCGGGTCGGGTTCGCCGGGCGTGCGTTCCGGAGTGGGTCGGGCAGGGCATTTCTTCGAGGTGCAGTGGGCGGGTGTGGAGCGAGAGTTCACGAAACCGGACGGCGTTGGGTGCCGCGGCCTCGGTGTGGGAGAAAACCGCAGGTCAGCGCGGAGAGGAGAGCGTTTGGGGTGCCTCGGGATCCGGTTTCGGCTCTCGCTGGGCACTTTCGGCCGCCTTGACGGCCTCTTTGGAGTGGCAGTGCTCGAAGCCGGCTCCGAGTGTGCGGTTTCGGTCTCCGCTCCGGCGTTGAGGGGGTCGGAGCGCACGAAACCGGCACTCGTCGCCCGACTTTCCGCCCCGACCTCGCAAAACGGCAGGTCACCGAGCCTCGAAGCCCACAACCACCCATCGCGATCCGGTTTCGAACCCCAACTCCCCTCCAACACCCCCGCAACGTCCCGACCCACCCGGGAAGGCTCCCCGGAGGGCACGACCCGAGCGCTCTCCCGCCCCCGCTGCCGGCCGGTTTTCGCCGACCAACACGCCCGCCTCGCCGCAAGCCCGGAGTCTCGGACCCCCGCACGCCGGCGGCGGCCCACCACCCACTCAGACCAGCCCCGCAACAGCCACCCGCAACCACAAGCACAACGCGCGCCGAAACCACCCGACCCACTCCAAAACGCACCCCCGGTGAACCCAACCCGAGCACCCACACCGCCCGCCGCTGCCGGCCGCTTTTAAGCCGACCAACACACCCGCCCCTCCGGGACCTCGAAGTCTCGGACCCCCGCACGCCGGCGGCGGCCCACCACCCACTCAGACCAGCCCCGCACCAGCCCCCGCCACCAAACACCCAGGTTCGGTCGAGGCGGCGGTCGGTAGGGGCGGGGGTGGCGGAGGCGGTCTGGGGGCTCGGGTTGGGTCGGGCCCGTGGGTGGGTGTCGGTGGGGCGTGGGAGGGTGGCTGGTTCAAGATCGTTTGTACGGTGTCCGGGAGCGCGGCGTGGGTGGAATCGGCGAGGGTGTGTACGTGGTGCGCAATGTGCACAGTGGGCTCGTGCTCGAGGTCGAGGGGGGCCGGACCGGGGGTGGGGCCCGGGTGGTGCAGGGGGCCGACGACGGGACGACCGCGCAACATTGGCGGGTCTCGGCGGTCCATCCCGGTGGGGCCGTGTATCACCTGGAGCACGTGGTCGCCGGGAAGCGGCTGGACGTGATCGGGGCCTCCGTGGAGAACGGGGCCTATGTACAGCTCTGGCGGGCCAACAACTTCGGCGCCCAGGAGTGGATCCTGGAGGAGCACGCGGAGGAGGCGGGGCGGGTCACGCTGATCAACTACGTCAGCGGGCTGCTGCTCGAGGTCGCCGACGGCAGTACGGAGGTCGGCGGGGCCGTACGGCAGTGGGAGGACACCGACCACCCGTCGCAGTGGTGGACGCTCGAACCACGCTGAGCCCGCGTCCGCCGCCGAAGCGGCCGGGCCGTGCCCGAGGCGCCGCCCCTACGCCGCGGCCACCACCTGGGCGCGTGCCAGCGCGGGCGCGGCCGGGTGGGGCCGGGCGCCCGGGCGGGTGAAGACGAACAGGCGCAGCACCACGAAGCGGCCGATCCCGGCCAGGCCGGACGCGCCCAGGTAGACGCCCTGTTCGACCAGCACGCCCGCGCCCGGGGCCGCCGCGTGCAGGCCCAGCATCGCGGCCGTGGTGACCAGGTACGCGGCCAGCGCGCTGAGCGCGGACTGCCCGTGCGCGCGCAGCCCGGCCCGGCCGCCGCCGAAGGTGAACCGGCTGTGCAACTCGGTGGCGGCCACCGTGGAGACCACGGTCACGAACGCGTTGGCGACCGCGATCGGCATCGTGCCGGAGAGTACGACCAGTGCACCGGAGGAGGCGATCCCGGTACCGCCGCCGAAGACCACGAAGCGCGCGAAAGCGGCGATCGGACCGGACTTCCCGCTCTCGCCGCCCGCCGCCTCGCCGCTGGTGTCCGCGCTGCTCTTCCCCGTGGTCTTCATAGGCTTCAGCCTAGAAACGAATGAGGCAAACGAGCTTCCTGATTCGCTCGATGCACGCGGGATTCTCGATAAAAACACAGAACCAAGCCTGGCGGAAGACACAGCCCCGACGCACCGGGTTTTTCACCACCGGCCCCACGCCCACCACCGGGCGCCCCGCCGCCCGAGTGCGCCCCGACCGCAGCCGATCGGAGCGCTCGCTCCCCGGGTGTCGTCGGGCGCTAGTTGGCCGACGTGAAGACCAGCGTCGCGTTGTGTCCGCCGAAGCCGAAGGCGTTGGCCACCGCGACGTTGAGCGGGCCGACCCTGGGTTCCTTGGCGACCACGTCCAGGTCGATGTCCGGGTCCTGCGAGTCCAGGTTGATGGTGGCCGGGACGACCCCGTCGCGCAGCGCCGACACCGCCGCGACCGCGGCGATCGCGCCGGCGCCGCCGCACAGGTGGCCGAGCATCGACTTGATCGCGGTGACCGCCGCGTGCGTACCGATCGCCTCGGTGATCGACGCGGCCTCCAGCACGTCGCCGGCCGGGGTCGAGGTCGCGTGCGCCTGGATGTGGTCCACGTCGGCGCCGGTGACGCCCGCCTCGGCCATCGCCAGCCGCAGCGCCCGGACCTGGCCGGGGCCGTACCCGGCGGTGATGTGGTTCGCGTCCGAGGTGACCCCGGCGCCGGCCAGGTACGCGTGTACGAACGCACCGCGCGCCGCCGCGAATTCGGCCCGCTCCAGGACCACGAGCGCGGCCCCCTCGCTCATCACGAAGCCGTTGCGCGTGACGTCGAACGGACGCGACGCGGTCGCGGGGTCGCCGCCGTGCGTGGACAACGCGCGGGCCTGCGCGAAGCCGGCGATGGGCAGCGCGCCTATCGTCGCCTCCGCACCGCCCGCGACCACCACGTCGGCGCGGCCGAGGCGGATCAGGTCCAGGCCGTAGGCGATCGCCTCGGAGCCCGATGCGCACGCGCTCACGGGGGTGTACGCGCCGGCCCGGGCGCCCAGTTCCATGCTCACCTGCGCGGCCGGCCCATTGGGCATCAGCATCGGCACGGTGTGCGGGGACACCCGGCGCACCCCGGACTCGGCCAGCAGGTCGTGCTGCGCGAGCATCGTCATGGCGCCGCCCATGCCGGTGCCGACCACGACGGCGAACCGTTCCGGCTCGACCGCCGGCGCGCCCGCGTCCTGCCACGCCTCACGCGCCGCCACCAGCGCGGCCTGCTGACAGCGGTCGAGCCGCCGGGCCTTGACCCGGTCGAGCACCGTCTCGGGGCAGACCTTCATCCGCCCGGCGATCCGCACCGGCAGGTCGGCTGCCCAGGGATCCGTCAGCGCGCCGATTCCCGACTCGCCCGCCAGCAGGGCCGCCCACGTCGAGGGCACATCCCCGCCCAACGGCGTGGTCGCACCCATCCCCGTCACCACCACATCGGTCCTGCCGAGCGACATACAACGCACCCCAGCTCAGTCGAAGCCTTGTCAAAACGCGACACAGACGACCGGCGCACGATCGCGAGCCGGTCACTTGTCTCGCAACGCTGTCAGGGATACGTCGGCGCCGGGGTATCGACACCGATAAAGAGGACGTCCTAATACTTGTGGAGACTCGACAACCGACCGGTAACCGACCCAGCGTCGCAAATCACCCGAAACGCCCCGATACCGGCCGAAGTCAAACGCCCGCGGCCGGCATCTTCGGCCGGCGCGGGATGCGTATCGAGCCGGCCCCGGAGTGGCTCCCGCCGGGGGCATTATCGACGAATCAGGGATGGTTGGCTCGAATTTCCCAAAGATCGGCTAAAACCGTGCGAAGCGTCGTGACCATGGTCATTCGCGACTTTCCCGTAGTCGATCCCAGGGGGACCGCCATGGCCTGGTACTCCGGAGCCACCAAACGTGAACTACAACCCGAATCCGACTCCCAGCCCGGTATCCGCCCCACCCAGTTGATCCTCCACTCGATCGCCGCACCGTGGTCCGGGGAACGGATGTACGAGTACTGGCGCGACTCGACCAACCTGGAGTCGCACTTCGGCTGCGCGTACGACGGGGGTCTGTTCCAGTTCATCGGCACCGAGACCCGCGCCGACGCCAACGCGTCGGCGAACCGGCGGGCCGACGGCACCGGAGCGGTCAGCTGCGAGAGCGCGAGCAACCTGGAGCACACCGATCCGTGGACCGACGCCCAGGTCGCGAGCCTGATCCGGCTGGGCGTGTGGCTGCACCAACGGCACGGCCTGCCGCTGCGGGTGTGCCGCGCCTGGGACGACCCGGGCTACGGCTACCACCGGATGTTCGCCCAGTGGTCGCTGGGCGGCACCGCCTGCCCCGGTGATGCGCGGGTGCGCCAGTTCACCGAGCTGGTCTTCCCCGGGATCGTGGCCGCCGCCACGGGTGGCCCGGACGTCGAGATCCCGGCCCAGCGGCCCGCCGTGGACCTGGCCGAACTGGTCGCGGCGGCGCGTTCGGACCCGGAGCGGCCCGGAACGCCCGTCACCTACATGGGGACGCGCATGGTCGAGAACGCGCTGGTCGCGGAGGGGTTGCTGGCCGAGGGCCTGGCCGACGGGCACTACGGCACCGCGACCGTGCGGGCGTACGCGGAGTGGCAGCGCAGGCTCGGCTACAGCGGCTCCGACGCCGACGGGATCCCGGGCCGCCGTTCGCTGGCCCGGTTGGGTGACCGGCACGGGTTCACGGTGGCGTAGGCGATCCGCGCGCCGCGCGCCGCGCGCCGCGAGTCCGCCGGGGCCCGGAGCGCGGCGCCATACGCCCCGATCGGCGTCGCTATACGCCTCGATCGGTGGCCACGAGCAGGCCCGTGACCATCGCCAGGAGCGACCACACCAGCCACGTCCACGCGACCGCTTCGTAGACCGCGCTGTACAGGCCGAGAATGGTCAGCAGCACGAGCGTGCAGACCACCATGCCGCGACTCTGCGGACCGTAGGTACGGATCATCGTCGCCTCCTCCGTCGGAGTCCGGGAACGCACCCGTGCGAGCCACGGTAGCGCAGCGCGTTCGACCACCGACAGATCACGACCGGTCACAAACGCTCAGCGTGCGGGGCCGGCGTCCGAGGAATGGCCGTACCCGTCACCACACGGATGGCCGCACCCGTCACAACACCAGGAGGTCGAACAACCGATCCAGGTCCGCCGCCGGGTTCGCGGTCAACCCGCCGTGTACCGGGCCCGGTTGCACGATCGTGCTGCGCGGCGCGGTCAGCCAGCGAAAGCGCCGGCCGAGCGGTTCCGCGCCCGGCGCGCCGGCCGACTCGCTGCCCGCGCACACCAGCTCCCACGCGGCCAGTACCGCCCTGGCCTGGGTCGGGTCGGCCTCCGGGTCGAGCGCGCACAACCTGGACTGCTCGACGTGCGTACGCGCGCCCAGGAAGTCGAATGCCTGGCTGTACAGGGCCACCCCGACATTCAGACACTCCCCGCGCTCCACGCGCGGCACCAGCCGGATGATCGAGTACTCGAAGAACTCCCGCTGCACGGCCATCGTCATCACTTGAGCCAATCCGGACGGTTCGACGGCTGCGCGGCGCCCTGGCGCGCGGACACCTCGGGCGCGATCTCCGGCAACCACGCGCGCGGGGCGGCGGCGCGGGCCAGCAGGTGCGCGATGTACGCCTCGCGCAGCGCGCCGGGACGGTCCAGGCCGAGCGCCCGCTCCGCGTCGCCCGGTTCCAGCCACTCGTCCGGGACCAGTGCCAGCACTTCGGTCAGCAGCTCGCGGGTGATCCTCGGGGCCAGCTCGGCGTCGGCCTTGAGCAGGCCCGGTCCGCCGAGCGCGGCCAACACGTGGTCGCTCGCGTCGAACGGGCGCGTGGCGGCGGACGCGGCGGCCTGCCACGCGTGGTGGAACCACAACGAGGCGCCGTGGTCGATCAGCCACAACCGGCCGTGCCAGACCAGCAGGTTCGGGTTGCGCCAGGAACGGTCCACGTTGGAGGTGAACGCGTCCAGCCACAACACGCGCGCGGCCAGTTCGGGGTCCGGCTCCCAAGTGGCGGGGGTGAAGTCGGCCGAGCCCGGCAGGAAGTCCATTCCGAGGTTCAGCCCGGCGCTGGCCTGCACCAGCTCCTGTACCTCCTGATCCGGTTCGCCGCGCGCGATCACCGGATCCACCTCGACCCGCACCAGCGCCGGCACCGGCAGCCCGAGCCGACGCGCCAGTTCGCCCACCACGACCTCGGCGACCAACACCTTGGGCCCCTGCCCGGCACTGCGGAACTTGACGACATACGTGCCGAGGTCGTCGGCCTCGACGAGCCCGGGCAACGAGCCGCCCTCACGCATGGGCGTGACGTAACGAATGGCATGGACCAGGGGAAGCATGCCCGAAACAATGCCACGCCCTCGACGCCGAAAAACACTCGCCCCGCCGCGCCCGTCCCCGACACCCTGGGCCGATGACCCACACCGACCGCGTCCTGGTCCTGTCCCCACGCAGCACCGACACCGACCGAGCCCTGGCGAGCGCCGCCCATCGCCGCGACCTGCCGGTACGCCGCCTGCACACCTGGCAGGCGCCGGACGACCTGATGGGCACGCGGGCGCACCTGTACGCGGGGCCGCTGTTCGCCGACGCGACCGCGCGCGATCTGGACCTGGGTCTGCTGGAGGCGCCGGAGGACTGGTTGGCGCGGCTGCCGGTCGAACTGACCCGGCGGGAGATCACCGCGACCACGTTGGCGCACGCGTGGACGCTGCGTCGGCCGATGTTCGTCAAGCCGCCGAACGACAAGTCGTTCCCGGCCAGGGTGTACCGGGACGGCACCCAGCTGCCGGGCAGCGACGCGGCGGACCCGGACACCGCGGTGCTGCTCAGCGAGACCATCGTGTTCCGGGCGGAATACCGGCTGTTCTGCCTGGACGGGGCGGTGCACGCGGCGTCGCGGTACGCCGTCGACGGCGACCTGGACATCGCGCCGATCGCGGCGTGCCGGCGCGGTCCGGACGCGCTCGCCTTCGGCGCCGACGTGCTGGCGGCGGCCGGGGCGGACCTGCCCTCGGCGATCGTGGTGGACGTGGGCGGCACCGACACGGGCTGGGCGGTCGTCGAGGCCAACGCGGCCTGGGCCTCGGGGGGCTACGCGTGCGAGATCGACCGGGTGCTGGACGTGGTGCTGCGCGCCGGTGGGCCGCGCCGGGAACTCCCGGCACGGGACGCGGCGTTTGTCCGGCACGCCCCCGTCGTTCGGGACCGGGGGTGACGACTCGGGGCCGGCGGGCGACACGGCGATGGGGCCGGGCGACCGGTCCGGAGACAATGGGTGTACCCGGATCCATCAGGATCCCCGCTCCTCGGGACGTGACACGCGTGAGTTCGCCGGAATCCAGCTCGGCGCCGATCGGCGACCTGTTCATGCGCCTGGCCAAGCGCATCCGGATCCGCGCCGGCCGCGAACTCGCCCCGTTGGGCCTGACCCCCGCCCAGGCGCACGCGATGAAGGTGCTCGTGCACGCCGGTGAGCCGCTGCGGATGGCGGACCTCGCCGCGCGCCTGGAGATCGTGCCGCGCTCGGCGACGACGGTGGTGGACGACCTGGCGGCGCGCGGATTGGTCCGGCGCAGCGCCTCGGCGGTGGATCGGCGGGCGACGTTGGTGGAGCCGACGGAGCAGGGGCGCGCCGAGGTGCGTCGGATCCGGGCGATCCGTCAGGGCGCGGGGGCGGCCGTGTTCGATCGGCTGGGCGAGGCGGACCGGGCCGAGCTGCTGCGGTTGTTGCGGTTGTTGGATCGGGAACTGGCCGAGCAGGAGTCGGTGGAACGGGACGGTGCGGGGCATCCGTGCGCGCGCGGGTCGGCGCGGTGAGTGGGGGTGCGGGGGCCGGGTCGCCGCTGTGGATGCCCGAGTCGTCCCGGGTCGACGCCCGGGTGATTCCGCCGAGAGCAGAGGATCCTTCCCGTGGCGGCCGTACGCGGGCAGAGTCTGATCATGAGAACTTTGATCCTGGGTGGTTCCGAATTCGTCGGCCGGGCCCTGACCGACGCCGCGCTCGCCAGGGGTTGGGACGTCACCGTGTTCAACCGCGGTCGGTACGAACTCCCGCCCGAGGTACGCCCGTTGGTCGGTGATCGCACCGTCGAGGGTGGTCTGGCGGCGCTGGCCGACGGCGAGTGGGACGTGGTCCTGGACACGTGGAGTGCCGCACCCAGGGCGGTGCGGGACACGGCCGACCTGCTGGCCGACCGGGTCGGGCGCTATGTGTACATCTCCACGTGCTCGGTGTACGCGGAGCCGACGCTCGCCGGGGTGGGCGAGGAGGCGCCGTTGGTCGAGGGTTCGCCCGACGACGGCGACGTGGCGTACCCGATCGCCAAGCGCGGCGCCGAGATCGCCATCGAGCGGGCCTTCGGCGACCGGTACGTGCACGCGCGCGCCGGCCTGATCCTGGGACCGCGCGAGAACATCGGCCGCCTCCCGTGGTGGCTCAACCGGATCGCCCGAGGCGGCCCCGTGGTCGCACCCGGCCCGCGCGAGTCCCCGCTGCAGTTCATCGACGCGCGCGACCTGGCCGAGTGGTCGGTGCACGCCGCCGAGGCGGGCCTGAGCGGCCCGTACAACCTGATCTCGCCGACGGGCCACACCACGATGGGCGAACTGCTCGACCTGTGCGTGCGGGTCACCGGCTCCACCGCCGAACTGCGCTGGATCGACCCGGAGACGATCCTGGCCGCCGACGTGCAGCCGTGGATCGAACTGCCGGTGTGGGTCCCGGCGGGCGAGGACTACAACAGTATCCACCGCCGCGACGTGAGCAAGGCCCTGGCCGCCGGCCTCCGCATCCGCCCGACAGCGGAAACCGTGGCCGACACCTGGACCTGGCTCCGCACCCTGGGCGGAGTGGCCCCCCAACGCCCCGACCGCCCGGTGGTCGGCCTGCCCCCGGAAAAGGAAGCCGAACTCCTCAAGTCCTGAGAGGCCAAGGCGCCGTCGGCAACCCGGACCCCCGGCGGCGCCCCCCGGGGGGGACGCGAGCCCGCCCGCACCCTGAGCCGAAGCGGTTGGCACACGCCCCGGCGCACGTTGCGGTATGCCCACGGCTTTGCGCGCCGGCTGCCTGTTACCCGGATCGCGATGTCACCCTGAGGGCATGGACCACGACCTCCGCGACCCCGACCGGCCGACCATCGCCACCACCATCAATGGCGTCCCCACCGAACTCCCCGGCCCCCTCGTCGACATCCGTGCCGCCCTCCCCGAAGACCGGCGCGACGCCTTCGACAAGGAGATCGGCAACGCCCCTCTCAAGGACCTGGCCGCCATCGCCGTCCACTGGGCCATCCCCCGGAGGAGCACGCCCGCATCGACGCCGACGCCGAGCGCATTCGCTCCGGCGACCTCACCGGCGTCGTCGACATCGACGGGAACCCGGTTGAGCCATGAGCAGCTACTACGTGCAGTACTCCGACCGGGCCCGCAGCGAATACGCCGCCCTCTCCGCCTCGACCCGCCTCGACCCGCCGCGACTTCGACCGCGCGGTAGCCGCCATGGCCCGCGATCCCTACGCCCACGGCGCCGCCATCCGCGCAACAAGGACCGGCGCTCGGCGTGCCTCGCGGGGGTGATCACCGAGTACGAGATCAGCCGCGACGTCCTGGTGGTCACCATGCTCAAGGTCGTCGGGATCTGAACCAACGACGAGCCTCGCGACCACCACGCCCGACTCCCGCCCCATTCGTTCCCCAGTCGCCCGCCCGGCAAGGACAGGCTCGCGCAGGGCTCGCCCAACGCGTGAACGACCTCGGGACATCGACCTGGACGCACGGGCCGACGGATCGTCCGGCACCGCCCTTCCGAGCCCACGTGGCCGCATCGGGCGGGCTGGACGCCGCGCAGGGCGTGGAGTCCCGGCGCCTCGCGGATCGCCCGCACGGGATGCACCGCGAGTTCGCCCCACACACGGGTGTGCCGACCGTGCGTGAGGTGGCCGAGAGGGTCGAGGCTGTCCTGGCGATGCCCTACCGGCGGGCAACGCCGCGAGCATGTCGGTGAGCCCGAGGACGCGTTCGAGTCGGATCGGGTCGAGTGGGTGCCGCTGAAAGAAGTGCCGGACCTGATCGCGCGCGGGGAGATTCGTTCCGCCAACGCGGGCCGCGCTGCTCATGCTGCACCGGCTCCATGGACTGTAACGCCGGCCGAGGCGGTCGCGGTGGGAGCCGCGAGGCGCGCCCTCCGGCAACTGTGCCTGCGTCGGCTCCACCGGACACAGACCCGCGTCGGGCGCTCGTAGGCTTCACGCATGACGCATCGTGTGCTGTACGTCGTGGCCGGGGCTGCTCCTGCGCTGCGTGGGCTCGGGAGCCTGGTCCACGCCGTTCGCGCGGACGGCTGGGACACGTTTGTCACGCTCACTCCGACCGCCGCGGCATGGCTCGCCGCGAGTCTCGACGACCTGGCGGCCATCGCGGGCCGTCCGGTGCGCACCCGCGAGCGCGGGCCCGACGACCCGCGGCCGTTCCCGGCCCCGGATGCCCTGCTCGCCTGCCCGTTGACCTTCAACACCCTCAACAAATGGGCACTCGGCATCTCCGACAACGTAGCCCTCGGCACCCTGAACGAGGCGCTGGGCGCAGGCATCCCGGTGGTCGCCGTGCCTTGGTTCAAGAGCGCCCTGGCCGCGCACCCGGCCTCCGTCCGGAGCCTGGACACCCTGCGCGCCTGCGGTGTCGGCCTGGTCCTCGACGAGGACGGCTCACCACTCGACGGCGACGACGAACACGACTGGTCCACGGTAATCGGCCGCCTGCCCGCCCTCGACCCGGGCGCATAACCCGCGCGTGCTCCATCCGAGTGCGCCGGCTACCGATCACGGTGGGCACGATGCCACGCTGACGGCATGGACGACACCCGCGACCCGCGCGATCCCGACGTCACGATCCACACCGGCGGCGCCCTCTGGCCCACCCCCGGCCAAATCCGCGCCGAACTCCCCGACGACGCCCGCGCCCAGTTCGAACAGGACTACCAACACGCACTGCGCGTCGCGGCCGAACTCGGCGACCTCGCCCAACTCGCCAACATCCTCGAACCTTGGCAACGGCGCCTCATCCACCACCGCGCCGGCGACTACGACGACATTCTCGACCGCGCCCGAGCCGTCCGCGCCGGCGAGGACGTGGGGGCGATCCCCCTCGCCCGACTCCAAGAGGCGGACCGGTGAGCTACACGATCGAGTACCACCCGAAGGCCGAGTTGGTCCGGCGGACCCTGCCACGCACTGCCCTCAACGCTCTCGACACCCTGGAGCACCGGCTACAGCGCGACCCGTGGGGTGCCGGGAAACGCATGGCCGGCGGTCTGAAGGACACCCTGGAAGCGCCGTTCGGCCGCTTCGGGTTCGCCACCTACGTAGTCCAGGACACGCGGGTACTGGTCAGCGTCATCAGCCTCACCTGGACCGGCTGACCATCACCGGACGCCGAGCACGCCCACCCGCCGCGTGTCGGGCCCCGCGGATGGGGTCGCACGGATGTACGGAAACCTTGTCCCATCACCGTGCCGGACCGCGGGAAGGCGCCGCCCGCTGCTCCCGGGAGTGGGCGGCGCCTGCTTGGGGTGGCCCGTGGTCGGGCCCGGCTACTTGGCCGTGTAGTGGACCTGGAGTTCCTTGATGCCGTTGATCCAGGCGTGGCGGAGGCGCCTCGCGTCGGCGGCCTTGGTGATGTCGGGCATCGCGTCGGCGATGGCGTTGAACATCAGGTTGATCTCCATGCGCGCGAGCGAGGCGCCGAGGCAGAAGTGCGGGCCGCCACCGCCGAAGCCCAGGTGCGGGTTGGGGCTGCGGGTGATGTCGAACTTCGTCGGGTTCTCGAACACGTCCGCGTCGAAGTTGGCCGAACTGTAGAAGATGCCGACCCGCTGGCCCGCCTTGATCTCCTGGCCGCCGAGCACGGTGTCCTGGGTGGCGGTGCGCTGGAAGGACATCACCGGTGAGGAGTAGCGCACGATCTCGTCCGCCGTGGTCTCCGGGCGCTCCGCCTTGTACAGCTCCCACTGGTCGGGGTTGTCGAAGAACGCCAGCATCCCGTGCGTGATCGCGTTGCGCGTGGTCTCGTTGCCGGCCACGGCCAACAGCAGGACGAAGAAGCCGAATTCGTCGGAGGACAGGCTGCCGTCGGATTCGGCGGTGATCAGCCGGGTGACGATGTCCTGCGCCGGGCACGCCTTGCGCTCCTCGGCCATGCCCATCGAGTACAGCATCAGCTCGGCGGCGGCCTGCGCGCCCGCCTCCTGGGTCTCCGCGTACTCGGGGTCGTCGTAGCCGAGCATCTTGTTCGACCACTCGAAGATCTTCCGGCGGTCCTCCTGCGGTACACCGATCAGTTCCGCGATCGCCTGCAGGGGCAGTTCGCAGGCGACCTCGGTGACGAAGTCGCCCGAGCCCTTGGCCTTGGCGTCCGCCACGATCTGCGCGGCGCGTTCGGTCAGCGCGGCCTGGAGGGCGTTGATCGCCCGGGGCGTGAAGCCGCGCTGGACGATGCTGCGCAGCCGGGTGTGCTCCGGCGGGTCTATGTTGATCATGATGAGCTTCTGCGCATCGATGTTGGACATGTCCATGCCCTCGGCGAAGCGGATGATCGCGGTGTTCTTGTTCGTCGAGTAGATCTCCGGCTTGGTGGAGACCTCCTTGACGTCCGCGTGCCGGGTGACCAGCCAGTAGCCGTCGTCGCCGAAGTTGGACACCTCGGGCGTCTGCGGGACCCATACCACCGGGGACGTCTTGCGCAGCAGCGCGAACTCGTCGAGCGGGATGCGCGTGGTGTACAGGTCGGGGTCGGTGGGGTCGAAGCCGTGGTCGAGGACCGGACACGTCATGGTGGAACTCCCGTTGCCGGAGGGTGTGCGAGGTCGCCGCGGGATCCGGCCGGGGACGGGTGCCGAACGTCGCGGTGGAGCGGTGGTGCGATGGAGCGGTGGTGCGGTGAGCGCGTGCTCGATCAGGCCCCGGCGACCGGGCCCGGCGCCCTGCGGCGCGGGCCCAGGAGCTTGCGGACCACACCGCGCAGGATGCGGCCCAGCTCGTCGTCGGGCAGTTCGGGGAAGGCGGCGACGGCGGAGTAGATGCCACCCATCGCCACCGCCGTCGACACGCGGTATTCGATCGAGTCGTCGACGTCGTCGAGGACTTCGCGCACCCGCGCGGTGATCGAGGCGAGTCGGGGCTGAATGGCGGGGTGGCGGCCTATCGCGACGTCCCGGTCGAGGATGACGGCGAGGGTGCGATACCGGATGAGGAAGTCGACGTACCCCTCGAACAGCAGGCGTTGGCGAGCGGTGGTGCCACGCCTGCTCTCGGCGACCTCCAACACCCGGTCCAGATCGTTCAGGGCCGGGCGCAGCAGGGCGTCGAGCAGTTCGTCCTTGGTCCGGAAGTGGTAGTACAGGGCCGCCTTGGTCACCCCGACACGGTCGGCGATGGCCTGCAACGAGGTGCCGGCGAAGCCGTGTTCGCCGAACAGCTCCTCTGCCGCCAGGAGCACCCGGTCGTAGGTGTCCTCCGGTGCCGGAATCGCCACGGGTCCCCCTTCCTGTTGGCCATGAACATACGTCGACCTTTGCCAATCGACAAGGCTGATGGGCCGTCAATTTTGATCCTGGAACGGCTGTTCACAAGGAAACCGGCTTGCCGCTCGGCCAGGAGTGGACCCGGACGGGCTGACGATCCGGCCGGGCGGTGATCACCCGTCGCCCGCACCTCGTTCACACCCCGATCGCACCCGCCCACCCGAATCGCCCCGCCGCACACGACGCGCCGGTAGGTTGCCGCCATGAGCGACTTCGAGGCCCGCATCGAGGCCGAGCGGCAGCGGTCGGCCGGCCCGGCATCCGGCGTCGGCCCGACCGCGGCCGCACGTCGACCCGCCGACTGGGCCGCGGTCGCCGAGCGCGTCGAGGCGCTGCTGGCCGCGACGGCGGCCGAGTTCGACCGCCGGGGCATCGCGGCACTACCCGTACTCGGCTACCCGCCGCCCGGAATACGCTCGCGACTCACCGGCCGCCGACCGATCGTCGTGGCGCACCGCCGACCGGTGCGGGACCTGTTCTCGCTCGACCACGCGGGTCGCCCGTTCCGGGAGCGCGACCCGTTCCCGGCCCGGCAGATCTGGCTGCGCACGTCGCATCCGGGCCGGGCCAGGACCCTGGAGGCGGCCGTACTGCGCGCCGGCCTGACCCCGGACACCCTGATCCTCGACGAGGGCCCACCCATCCCCCTCGACCCGGAGGAGGCCGCCCGCGAGGGCCGGTTGGGCGGCCGCTTCGCCGTCGCGGCCGACGGCACCCTGCTGGTGTACCCGACGGCGGTGCACGCCCCACCGATCCCGCTCGTCGAAGCGCTGACGGCCGCCGTGACGGGCGACGGCACCACGCACCGCTAGGCACCACGCACCGCCGGCCCACGGCCGCCCGATTCACTCCACGCCCTCCACGTACATCCCCCCACCACTCGCCCGCGCCCGCAGCGCCGCCCGCAGGCGCGCGGCCCGCCCCGCCGGCATCGCCGCCGCGCCCTGATCCGGCGTCAGCAGGTGCCACGCCCGCAACTCGTCGGCCTGGAGCCGGATTTCCCCGATCCGATCGGCCGTCAACACACCCCCGTCGAACAGCCAGCGCATACCGCCGCGATGCCCGCCCGCCGGCGCCACCCACTGCGCCACGAGCAGGTTCGGCGCACCGTCGAGCACGATCCCCAACTCCTCCCGGACCTCCCGGACGCAGCCCTCCCACGGCGACTCCCCCGGTTCCAGGATCCCGCCGGGAAACTCCAACCCCGGCTTGTAGTCCGGTTCGACGAGCAGCACCCGCCCCTCGGCATCGAAGAACAACGCCCCCGCGGCGCCGGTGATCCGCACGTCCGCCGCGTCTTTCGCACGCCCATTCGCCTGACTGTCCATGCTCCGCAGTCTGGCCGAGCCGCCCGCACGCGCTCCGAGCGGGTCGCCGCGCATCCCACCCACGTGTTCACCCGGCCGCCGACGCGGCGCGTACTCAGCCGCGCGTCGCCAGCCCGAAGACCACCACGTCGAGCAGCCGGGGCAACCGCTCCGGATCGTCCACCTCACGCTGCTCGTGCGCCCACGCGATCCCGTGCGCGAGGGTGAACAACCCGTCCGTGTCGATGTCGGCGCGCACCTCCCCCACCGCCTGCGCGCGGGTGAGCAGAGCGGCGCCGGCCTCGCGCATCGCATGGCAGGAGGCGTACAACTCCGACGTCTCGTCGGCGAGCGTGGCCATCAGCGTCGCGCTCATCCCCCGGAACGTACCGGCCCCCTCGATCAGCAACCGCAACCACGTGGCCAGCGCGTCCCGCGCGCCGTCGGCGTCGCGCAACGCCGCGGCCCGCGCGGTGAGGCCGTCGTACCGGTCCCGCACCACCGCCTCGACCAGCGCGTCGCGCGTCGGGAAATGCCGGTACAGCGTCCCGATCCCGACCCCGGCCCGCCGGGCCAACTCCTCCAGCGACGCATCGACGCCCTGCTCGCGGAACACCACCCGGGCCTCGGCGAGCAGCCGCTCGTAGTTGCGCCGCGCATCGGCGCGCATCGGCCGGCTCATCGGCACTCCCTCTCGAACGACACCACGATTGTCAAACGGAGCCTGCCTCCATATGGTGGAAGAGGCAAACCGGAGGACCCCTCCGGAATACCGGGCGGAGCCGTGCCCCCGGGCGAAGCCCTGTCTACAGGCGGAGCCCCGCCCACCGGGCGAAGCCATGCCGCGAGGCACCGCGGGCCCGACCCGCGCCCCACCCGCACACCCCGACGAACCGAAACGGAACCCGATGACGCACGACAAGACCGCCCTCGGCCGACTCGGCCTGTGGACCTTCGCGTTCGACGGTCGACCCGCCGGCGCGGTACGCGACGCGGCCGCCGAGATCGAGGCCCTCGGCTACGGCGGCCTGTGGGTCGGCGAGGGCATCGGCCGCGAGGCCACGACGCATGCCCAACTCCTGCTGTCGGCCACGCGTACGCTCCCGGTCGCCACCGGCATCGCGATCATGTCCGAGCGCACCCCGCGCCTGATGGCCGCCGCCGAGGCCACGCTCAACGAGGCGTATCCGGGCCGCTTCGTGCTGGGCCTGGGCGGCCACCGCGCCGCCGGGCAGGCGGACGTCCCCGGCATGCCCAAGGCGAACACCGCCCCGGCCGTCGCGGGCGTCGGCGCGTACCTCGACGAGATGGACGCCGCCGTACTCGTCGGCGACCCGCCCGAGCGCCCCGCCCGCCGTGTGCTCGCCGCCCTCGGCCCCGGGATGCTCGCCCTCGCCGGCCGCCGGACCTGGGGCGCGCACACCTATCTGGTGACGGTGGACCACACCGCGCTCGCCCGGGAGACGATGGGCCCGGACCCGTACCTGTCCGTGGCGCTGACCGTGGTCCCGTCCCCGACCGCCGACCCGACCCGGGCCCTGGAGGTCGCGCGCGGCTTCGTGGCCGGCTACCAGGCCGCCCGACACCAGGTGAACAACCTCCGCCGACTCGGCTTCAGCCAGGCCGAACTCGACGGCGAGGGCACGCGCCTGGTCGACTCCCTGTTCGCGATCGGCGACACCGAGACCATCGCCAAGCGCATCCGCGAACACCTCGACGCGGGCGCCGACCACGTCTGCCTCCAGGTCCTCACCCCGGACCAAGGCCGCATCCCGCTCGACGAATGGCGCGAACTTGCGGCGCTTATACCGGAGTTCGCCTGAACAAGCCGGGCGCACGTCCCTACCGAGGGGCGTAGACCACGTGCTCGAAGGGCCACCGGGCGGCGAGCCACGCGGACACCTCGTGGTGGAGCGGAGCATCGAGGTCGGCCCGATCGGCCCGCACCCACGAGCGCACGTTGGTGATCGACGGATCGTCGCGGTCGGGGTAGATGTACACGCACCCGATGACGTCCTCGATGCCCTCCGCGCTCTCGGCGCCCTCCGCGCTCTCGACGCCCTCCGCGCCCCCGACGGCGAGCACCGTATAGGTGAATCCCACCCGCCGCGCGAAGTCGTCCGCGTGCTTGACCAGGTCGCGCAGGTTGTCCGCCGGGGCCATGCCCTCCGGCGGCGGCCAGTGGCGGCCGGCGAATCCCGGCGTGGCGCGGATGTGGTCGATGCTCGAAGTCCACGCGGCGAGGTCGGCCTCGTTGTGCCGGGCCGCCAAGGGCTCCAGCCGGAAGGACGGCGTGCTCGGCGGCGGGGGGATCACGAAGTCGTCGGGGACGAGAGTGCGTTCGGCCATGATCGGAGCGTACGACAGGAAGCCGGGGGTCACGCTCTATTCCTCTCCCGCGTCCCTGATCGCACCCGCCAACGACGCGAACCCATACGTGCGTTCCGGGTCCCAATCGGTACTCCGCAACAACCGCTCCCGCATCCCCGCCCACCCCCGCGCCGCGCCCGCCACCACCCAGGCGTCCGGCGCCTGGGCGGTCAACCGCAGTGCCGGGCGCAGCCACGAGGCGGCCTGCTCGGGCCAGGAGACGACGCTCACCACCTCGCCCGGCCAGGCCGCCGCGAGCGCGTGTGCGGCGGCGGTGGACGCGCGGTCCCGGCCGTGTCCGATCGCCAGCGTGCGCCGACCGGCCAACTTCCGGAGCAGGTCGGCCAGTTCCGCCTCGGTGTGCGGCGCGGGCGGGCAACCCTTCCAGCGGGCGTACTCGGCCGGCAGGCACACCGCGCAGGGCCGGAACCCCGCCGCCACCGCGTCCGCCTCGGTCGCGAAGAAGACCCGGCTCGCCACATAGCCGCCGCGCGCGATCGCCCGCAACGCGCTGCGGCAGTCCAGCCGCCCGTACAGCCGGCCGTTCGTGGTTCCGCCCAGGGTGCCGGCGGTCGCACTGCGGTAGGGCCGCCCGTCCGGCCCGATCAGCGTGTACCCGCCACCCGCGCCGGCGGCACCGTCGTTCACGGCACGCACGGCACTCACGCCGCGTCGTGGAAGACGAGGCCGAGAGTGCGGCGCCGGCCGGAGTGGACCGTGCTGACCCCGTGTCGGATCGGGGCGGCCGACCAGCCCCGGGCCGAGCGGATCGGCCGGTCCCGGGTGGTGAAGACCAGCCCGTGCCCCTGCGGCAGGCTGATCGCGGTGCCGCGCGACTGCGCCCGGAAGCGCTGTTCGGCCAACAGGAATTCGCCACCCGTGTAGTCGACGCCGGGCTCGTCGAGGCCGATCACCACCTGCAGCGGGAAGACCAGGTCGCCGTACAGGTCGCGGTGCAACGCGTTCCAGTCCCCCGGCCCGTAGCGCAGCAGGATCGGCGTCGGCCGGGTCTGGCCCGCCGCATGACACATCGTCAGCCACTCGTCCAGGGTGTCCGGCCAGGGCGCCGGCCGGCCCAGCCGCTCCGCCCACGCGCGCGCGATCGGCAGCAGATGCGGGTAGCAGGACGCGCGCAGCGCCGCGATCGGCTCCGGGACGGGTGCGGCGAAGTAGCGGTACTGCCCGGCGCCGAACCGGTGTCGGGCCATGTCGATCGTGGCCCGGAACAGTTCGGGTCGGTCGTACAGGTCCGCGATCTCCCGGCAGGTGTCAGGGTCCAGGATCCGGTGGGTCAGCGCGTGGCCGTGTTCGTCGAGGCGCGCGGCGAGGTCGGTGCCGGTCGCCGGTTCGGCGGCGAAGAGGGTGTCCACGGCGCTCACCCCAGCCGCGCCGGCAGCGCGCCCTCGTGGTCGAGCAGGTACTCCTTGCGGTCGAGCCCGCCGGCGTAGCCGCGCAGCGCACCGTCGGCGCCGATCACCCGGTGGCACGGGCGGATCAGGAGCAGCGGGTTGGCGCCGATCGCGGTGCCCACCGCGCGGACGCCCGCCCGCGAGGTGCCCACACGTTCGGCGATCGCGCCGTACGTGGTCGTGGTGCCGTACGGGATCTCGTCGACCGCGGCCCAGATCCGCTCCTGGAAGGCCGAGCCGCGCGGGGCCAACGGCAGGTCGAAGTCGCGCAGTTCGCCCGCGAAGTAGGCGCCGAGTTGGCGCACCGGCTCGGCGAACACGGTCGCGTCGGCGCGCGAGTGGGCGGCTACCCGAGCCCCACCTTTCTGGCCGGGTACGGACAGCGAGGTCAGTGCGACCGTGCCGTCGGCTCGCTCCTCGCCGATCAGCAGCAGCTCGCCGAGCGGGCTGTCGAGGGTGGTGTGGACGGTCATCATGGCACCTTTCGCCAAGACCGCGGCCGCGGGCCGCGAGTACCGATCCCGGTGCGACACCGGGGCTTCCACCACCCACTGTGCGCGATCCGCGGCGCACCGTCCGGCGGGAATCGGACATGGCGTTGAGGGCCGAAGGCACCTCGCGTCGCGGCCCGATCCGGCGGTGTACGGAAGCCCGAAAATGCGTTCCCCGAGCCGCCGCCGGATCATGCACGATGGTTCCATGATCGAAACCGACCGCCTCCTGCTCCGCCGCTGGCACGACGACGACCTGCCCGCGCTCACCGCGATGCACGCCGACCCCGAGGTGATGCGCTATGTCGGCGGCGGCCTGCCGCTTACCCCCGAAGAGAGCGCAGCGGCCCTGGCCCGCTACGAACGCGACTGGGAGGCACGCGGGTTCGGCCTGTTCGCGATCGAGTTGCGTACGCCCGACCCGGGCCCGGTCGGCACGGTCGTCGGCTGGGCGGGCCTGGCCGTACCGGAGTTCCTGCCGGAGATCCTGCCCGCCGTCGAGATCGGCTGGCGACTGGCGCGGCCGTATTGGGGTCACGGCATCGCCACCGAGGCCGCCGTCGAGGTGCTGCGCTTCGCGTTCGAGTACGCCCGTGTCCCGCGCCTGGTGAGCGTATGCCACGTCGACAACGCCGCCTCGGCCAACGTGATGACGAAGCTCGGCATGACCGAGGAGCGCCGCACCGTGGTCCCGGGCCGCGGCAATCCGGTCCTGGTCACCGAACTCTCCCGGGGTCGCTACCTGCGCGGCCGGGCCTGACCGCCCGCCGCGTACCGCTCGCGTCGTCCCGTGCGTCGATGCTCTACTGATGCGCGGCTCCGGCCGCCGCCCGGTCCGATCCGGTTCGATCCGATCCGATCCGAGACGAGTGCGCACAACAGGGAGAGTGGCGTCGTGGGTTCTGCTTCGGGTATTCCGCGCTGGGGTCGGACCGTGCCGGCCCTGGCCGGGGCCGCGGCCGGGGCAGTGTGGCTCTGGCGGCATCAGGGCGATCTGATGATGCGGCGTCCGGTGAACGAGTGGACCTTCACCCACATGCACGCGCTGATGCCCAAGACCGTCGTCCCGCGCGCCGCGACGCCGTCCCCGTGGCCGGAGCGGCCCGAGGCGATCGAGGCGACCTACACCCTCGACCGGGTCGAGCGCCCGCTCGCGGACCTGCACGCGCGCACCTTCACCACGTCGTTCCTGGTGCTGCATCGCGGGGCGATCGTGCACGAGAGCTATCCGGGCCGCTGCGCCGGGCCGGGTGTGCGCTTCCAGGCGTTCTCCCTGACCAAGTCGGTGACCTCGATCCTGGTCGGCATCGCGCTGGCCGAGGGCGCGATCACGAGTCTGCACGACCCGGTCGTGACGTACTGCCCCGACCTGGCCGGGACCGCGTTCGAGGGGCCCACCGTCGAGCAGGTGTCGGACATGTGCAGCGGCGTGGGCGCGGTCGAGGACTGGACCGTCCCGGAAAGCGCGATCAACCGCTTCGAACACGCGGTCACCGGCGGCGGATCGATCCTGGACGTGATCCGCTCGCTGCCCCGGATGAGCCCGCCGGGCACCGCGTTCAACTACTCGACGATCGACACGCAGGTGCTGGGGTGGGTCCTGGAGGGCGCGACGGGGATGCCGATCGCGGAGTACGCCGCAAGCCGGCTGTGGTCCCGGATCGGCACCGAGGACGACGCGTACTACTTCCTCACCCGGGGCCGCCCGCGCACCGCGCTCGGCGGCGGCTCGCTCAACGCGAGCACTCGCGATCTGGCCCGGATCGGCCTGCTGATGGCCCGCGACGGCGAGTGGGCGGGCGAGCGGATCGTGCCGAAGGAGTGGGTGGCGCGCAGCCGCGGCCGCGACGTTCCGCACATCGCGGTCGGCGCACTCGGCCCGAGCGGCCGACCGCACTACGGCTATTCCGATCAGTGGTGGACCCTCGGCGGCGCACGGCGCGCCTTCACCGGCATCGGCGTCTTCGGCCAATACCTCTACGTGGACCCCGAAGCCGACGTCGTCATCGTCAAGACCAGCGCCTGGCCCACCGCCGACGACGAATCCCTGGACCGGGAGACCATCACCGCGTTGCGGTCGTTGGCGGACCACCTGAACCGGCGCTGAGTCCGGGCGCCGCTACCCCGAGACGCAGAACTCGTTGCCGTCCGGGTCCTGCATGGTGGTCCAGTTCAGTCCGGGCGCGCTGCGATCCCCCACCACCGTGGCGCCGAGCCCGACCAGCCGGTCGACCGCCGCGACGCGGTCGGGGGCGGAGAAGTCGATGTGCAGCCGGTTCTTGCCGACCCGCGGCTCCGGCACCTGCTGGAAGCCGAGGACCAGCGGCTCGGCCGCGACCATGACGAACTCGCCGAAGTCCTGGGCGATCTCCACGCCCAGCGCGTCCGCCCACCAGGCGGCGAGCCGGCCCGCGTCGGCGCAGTCGATCGTGATCATGTGAGGTGTCAGTTCCATGCGCGCACGATATGAGCCCGGGCCGACATCGCGGGCGGACCTCCGCTGCCCGGAGTGTCGCAGCCCGCGTCGACATCAGGTGCGGGCGATGCCGCGCATCAGCGTGCGGGCGGTGCTCGCGGCGAATTCGGCCACGGGCGGGCCGTCCTCGACGCCCATGAAGTGCCGCAGGAACGCCCGCTGGTAGCACGCGCCCAGGAGCAGCGCGGCGGCCGCGTGGGGGTCGGCCTCGGGCGCGATCCGGCCCCGATCGCGCTCCACCGCGAGGTAGTCGGCGAGCATGCGCAGCGGTACCTGCGGACCGGCGCCGATGCCCCGCAGCGCCTCGCGGTGCCGGTGCAGCAGCGCGGGTTCGGCGAACAGTGACGAGGCGATCGGCATGCTCTCCTCGTAGAACTCCACGGCGCGGCGCACGATCGCCGCCAACCGCCGCTCCACGTCGCCGCCGCCCGCGTCCGCGCCCGCCCCGGACACGGCCGACACGGCCGATTCACCCGTCTCGCCCGACTCGCTCGCCTCGCCGGAGAGTTGCGCGAGCAGCGGACCCAGTGGCGGCAGCCGCTCCTGGAGGACCGCGACGAACAGTTCCTCCTTGCCGGTGAAGTGCTTGTACAGCGCGGCCTCCGAGCACCCGGCGGCGCGCGCGATCTCCTTCGTGGTGGTCCGCGCCAGGCCGAGCGTACGCATCAGATGCTCGGCGGCGTCGACGATGCGCTGCCGGGTGGGCGCCGGCGCCTGCCGGTCCGCGCCCGAGTGGGGCGAGTGGTGCATCGGGGCGGTCGTCCGTTCGTCGTGGGCGGTCCGGGGCCGGGCTTGACGTAGTGGTGAGCAAGTATTCACCATGGAGGGGTGAGTGAACACTCACCCACCTCGGGAGGCGACACATGAGGCTCACCGTTCTCGGCGCGACGGGCGCCACCGGCGGACACGTCCTGCGGCAGGCCGCGGCGGCCGGACACAAGATCACGGCCGTGGTCCGGGCACCGTCCCGGCCCGACTTCGAACACCCGAACATCGACGTCGTCCGGGCCGACGTGACGAATCCGGCCGAGTTGCGCGAGGCGATCGACGGGCACGACGCGGTGCTCTCCGGCATCGGCCCGCGCAACCGCAAGGCCACCGGGATCGCCGCCGCCGCGACCGCCGCGATCATCACCGCGATGGCCGACACGGGCGTGCGGCGCCTGGTGACGATCAGCGCCGCGCCGGTGGGCCCGACACCGTCCGAGGACTCGATCCTCGTCCGCAAGGGCCTGATCCCGATCCTGCGCTCGATGCTCAAGGACGTATACGCGGACCTGGCGGCGATGGAGGCCGAACTCGCCCGCAGCGACACCGACTGGACCGCGATGCGACCGCCGAAGCTGACCAAGGCGGCCGTCACCGGTGTGTACCGCACGCAGATCGGCGGCAGCGTGCCACGCGGCGCCACGATCGCCCGAGCCGACGTGGCACACGCGATGCTCGCGGTCATCGACGACCCGGCGACGTACCGCCAACCGGTCGGCATCGCGTACTGAACCCGCGCCGAACACGCACACGCGAGCGCACGCGCGGCCCGATGGTGGGACCGCCCGGCGGCGGGGTACACGCGGGCATCCGGCACCGACCCCCAACCGGAGGCAGCCACCATGGCCCAGCGCACCTCGGCCGGCGGACCCACCATCGCCGTCCGCCGCGTCTACGACCCGGTCGACCCGGACGACGGCCTGCGGGTCCTGGTCGACCGCCTGTGGCCGCGCGGAATCACCAAGGCCGACGCCCATCTCGACGACTGGGCCAAGGAGTTGACCCCGTCCACGGAGCTGCGCCGCGCCTTGCACGGCGGCAGTCTCACCGAGGCCGAATTCCGCGCCCGCTACCGCGCCGAACTCGATTCCCCGGCAGCCGAATCCGCCCGCACCGCGCTACTGACCCGAGCCGGCACCGGGCGGGTGACCCTGCTCACCGCCGTCCGCGATCCGTCCCACAGCCACGTCCCGGTCCTGATCGCATACCTGACCGAAAAGACCTGAAGACCTGAAAGACCTAGGCCAGGTCCGCCCAGGTCCCGCCGACCATGACCGCCCTGACGGCGGTGAGTGCCTCGATGTGGCTGACGGGGTCGCCCTCGCACAGCAGCAGGTCGGCGTCGTGGCCCGCGCGGAGGCGGCCCTTGCGGGTGCCGAGGCCCACCGCGTCGGCGGCGAGGGAGGTGGCGGACGCGAGGGCGTCGGTCGCCGCGACGCCGCCAAAGACCAGGTCGGCGACGGCCGCCGGCAGGCTTCCGTGCGGCTTGGCGGCGCTGATTCCCGAGTCCGCTCCGGAGACGATGCGGACCCCGGCGCGGTGGGTGCGGGCCACATGGGCGAGCCGGACCTCCCTGGTCGCTCCGATGCGCTCCAGCAACTCCCTGGCCGCCGGCGGCGGGAGCGCTTCGGGGTCGGTTCCGAGCGTGGGGCACACGGGGATGCCCCGGGCCGCGAGTCGGTCCAGCAGGTCGTCGGAGATCCGCACGCCCTGCTCGGTCAGGCAGGTCAGGTGCTCGATCCCGTCGGCGTGCGCGGCGAGGGCCTGTTCGACGGCGGGCAGGTTGTGCGCGTGCACCGTCACCGGCAAGCCGGCGGCGTGTGCCTCGTCCACGATCAGGCGCAGCTCCGCCTCGGTGAACTGACAGTGCATCAAATCGGTGCCCGGGGTCATCGTGCCGCCGCTGCCCATCACCTTGACCACGTCCGCCCCGCGCTCGGCCCGCTCGCGCACCGCCGCGCGCAGTTGCTCCGGCCCGCCGGCCTGGGTACCGAATCGCCAACAGTGGCCCCCGGCGCTGGTGATCGGCGGCCCCGCGGCCAGGATCGTCGGCACGGCCCGTCCGTCCGGCGCCCGATCGCGCCGCCGCAGCACCGACCAGTCGCGGTCGCCGAGATCGCGCACCACGGTCACCCCGACGGCCAGTTCGCGCCGCAGCGAGTCGTCGATCACGGCGTCGAGTTCGGCGGCGGAGTACTCGGGCAACCGGTCGAGCGCGCCGTCACGACCGTCGCCGCCGAGGTGGCTGTGCAGGTCGAACAGGCCGGGAAGGATGGTCGCCGTGGGGTGGTCGACCACCTCCCAGCCGTCCGGCACGTGGGCCTCGCCCGGCTCCAGTGCGACGATCCGACCGTCCGCGACGAAGACCGACACCGGCCCGGGCAGTGCGTGTTCGCCGTCGAAGGCGCGTGCGGCTCGGATCACCAGCATGTCGTTCACGTCCCTTCGGGGGGCCGGTCCCTGACACGGCAAACCCTAGCCGGGACCCGGCCGAAGAGACCGGAATACCGACCGAGAGGCACGGGATCGGTCTACCCGTGGGCGTTCTCCAACAGCGGCAACATCGTCCTCGGGTCCTGGCCCGCGAACCACATACCGATCACGATCGCCGCGGTCGCCTCCAGGTAGCCCGCCCGGTCCAGGCCGCCGACCGGCAGCGGTACCGATCCGATGTCGGCGACCAGGGTCTGTGCCACGGCCAGTGCCGTCGGGTCGTCACCGCACAGCGGTACGCCGAGGCCGGTGGCGTGCGGGCCCGCCCACACCTCGGCCGCGCCCAGGTGGAATGCCTTGACCACGTGCGCCCCGGGGGCCGCCGCCGCGAGCGCGTCGGCCGCCGCCGGGCCGCCGTCCGTGGTCAACATCAGGCCGCCCGGTCCGGGGACGATCGGGTTCGAGCAGTCGAGGAGGGCCTTGCCGATCAGGCTCGGCGCCAGCGGCGGGACCACCTCCCCGACCGCCGCGTGCCCGACCGCCACCAGCACCGCCTCCCCATGCCCGGCGGCCTTCGCGAACGTGCCCGCCCGCGCCCCGATCCGCTCGGCGAGCGCCGCGGCCCGCTCCGCCGACCGGGCCCCGACCAGCACGTCATGCCCGGCCCCGACCCACTTGGCCCCCAGCGCCGCCGCCATGTTGCCCGCGCCCAATATTCCGATTCGCATCGCACTTCTCCCATACGACCCACGACGTATGTCTTTCCGACTCCACGACGCTAGGCGCGCCGATGCACACCGTTCGGTAAGTGACGGCCGGGTGAGAATGGGTGCCATGACCGAGCACGAAGGCGAGTACGTCGCCGACTGCCGCGCCCGCGTCGCCTTCGACCTGCTCACCAACCGCTGGAACAGCGTGGTCGTCTACGCGCTGGCCGACGGCCCGATGCGCCCGGGCGCGCTGGCCGCGCGGATCGGCGGGATCAGCGCGAAGGTCCTCACCGAGACGTTGCGCCGGCTCGAATACCACGGCCTGGTCGAGCGCCGTACCTATGCCGAGGCGCCACCGCGCGTCGAGTACGCGCTGACCGACCTGGGCGAATCCCTCCTGGTCCCGTTCCGGGCGCTGGGCGAGTGGTCCCTCGAATACGGCCACCGCGTCCTGGCCGCCCAGGACGCGGCGGAGGCCGCGGCGAACACCGGATAGCACCCGCCGCGGCCCCGACCTCGTCGACGAACACCGGGGGCACCCCCGCGGCCCCCGAACCTCACCGACGCAGTCGCGCCGCCGGCACGGTGGTGACCAACACCGTCGCCGCGATCCACAACGCCGTCACCTCGCCCGCGTGGTGGAAGTCGCCGCCGACCGACAGGTACAGGGTGCCGAACACGGCCACCCCGAGCACCTGGCCGAGCTGGATCATCGTCACCATCAGGCCGGACGCGTCCGACGCCTGCGGCAGCGGCACCCGGCGCAGCGCCAGCGTCATCACCGGGCTGTACGCCACGCCAAGACCGAAACTGCCCGCCGCCATCGTGGCGAGCAGCACCGGCAGCGGTTGCCCGGTGCGGAACGTCCACGCGTTGGCCGCGAAGCCGAGCGCGCCGATCGGCATCCCGATCATCGGCAACCGCGGATGCCACGCGGCGGGCAACACCTGCCAACGCAGCGACACCGTCGCGAACACCAGCGAGGCCGGGATGAAGGTCAGCCCCGCCTCCAGCGCCGAGTAGCCCAGGCCGCCCTGGACGTACAGCGCGGTGGAGAACATCAACCCGCCGAACGCCGTCATCGCGAGCAGCAGCGTCACCGCCCCCGGCAGCACCCCGGGCACTCGCAACAACGACGCCGGAATCAGCGGATGCGACGCGCGCCGTTCGACGAAGCCGAACAGCACGAACAACACGACGCACCCGGCCAGGCTCACCCACCCCCAGGTCGGCCAGTCCAACTCGTGCCCCATCACCAGCGGGACGACCAGGGCCAGCAGGGCGGGGGCGAGCAGGGCCAGACCGGGCAGGTCCAGGCCGCGCGCCGAGGGGATCCCGCCGTCGGGCAGCACCCGCCGCGCGAGCACGTACAGCACGATCCCGACCGGGATGTTGATCAGGAACACCGGCCGCCAGGACAGCCCGAACAGGTCGGCGCTGACCAGGAGTCCGCCGAGCACCTGCCCGGCGACCATGCCGCCGGCGATGGTCGCGGCGTAGCGCCCCATCGCCCGGGCCCGGTCGGCCCCGGCGTAGGTCGCCTGGATCAGATTGAGCACTTGGGGCACCATCAGCGCGGCGCCGCCGCCCTGGACGGCGCGGGCCGCGATCAGCGACGTGTCGTCCCAGGCGAGCCCGCACGCCAGCGACGCGGCGGTGAAGACGACCAGGCCGACGCCGAAGACCCGGCGGAAACCGTGCCGCCCGCCGAGCCGGGAGCCGGTGACGATGAGCATCGCGTAGACGATGGTGTAGCCGGAGACGACCAGTTGCAGACCCGCGCCGCTGGTGTCCAGATCGGTACGGATGGTGGGGCCGGCGACGTTGACGACCGACGTGTCGAGCAGGGCCATGAACTGTGCGGTGAGCAACGCCGTCAGCAGGAGCGGATGGGCGCGCCGCGCCGTGGCCGGCGCGGCAGTTGTCGTGGTCATGCAAGGAGCGTGCGGGGGCGGCGATCCTGTTGCCGAGAGCCTGTCGATCCTGGTACCGAGAGCACCTGGCAGCCCGGCGGGAGAGCGGCGAGGATGGCCGCATGAGCACCAACACCGCCAGCCGGCGCACCGAGTTGGGCGCGTTCCTGCGCAGTCGGCGCGAGCGCCGCACCCCGGAGGAGGTCGGCCTGCCCCCGGGCCTGCGCCGACGCACGCCGGGGCTGCGCCGCGAGGAGGTGGCGCTGCTCGCCGGGGTGGGGGTGACCTGGTACACCTGGCTCGAACAGGGTCGGCCGATCAACGCGAGCATCCAGGTGCTGGACGCGGTCGCGCGCACCCTGGGTCTGGACCCGGCCGAACGCACCCACCTGTACCGCCTCGCGCAGGTGCCCTGGGAGGTCGCGCCGCCGCCGGGGGCGACGCTGCCGGCGGAGATCCAGGAGATCCTGGACACGCTGGTCCCGCATCCGGCGGCGGTGTACAACGCCCGCTACGACGTGTTGGCCTGGAACGGCGCGTACTCCAGGTTGTTTCCGAGCATGGCCGACATGCCGATCGAGGAACGCAACGCGATCTGGGCCACGTTCACGTCGCGGGAGACGTGCAATCCGTTCATCGACCGGGCCTTCGAGGAACCGCGCATGGTCGCCGAGTTGCAGACCGCGTTCGCCCGGCACGTCGGTGAGCCGGAGTGGGAGTCGTTCGTCAGCCGACTGACCGACGCCAGCCCGGAGTTCGCCCGACTGTGGGCTCGCCGCGAGGTCAATTCGGGCAGTCGGCACATCAAGCGGCTCCTGCATGTCGCGGTGGGCCGGCTGGATCTCTCGGCCACCCGGTTGCAGCTGAACGTCCCGGAGACCCGGATGATGGTCTACACCCCGGCCGACGACACGACCCGTGCCCGGCTGGCCGAGTTGATGGCGATGCCGGTCACCCCGTGGTGCTGCGACGAATGCCATACGAAGGCCATGCGGCGGCGCCGCGAAACGCTCCACGACACGCCGAACGCACCCGGCACGGACCCCGACCCGATCCCGGAGCCGGCACGGATGTCGTAGGGGCCGGCCCGCGCGGACGTCGACGGGCAGGCCCACGCGAATGCCGCGCGGACCCGCCCCGCTCAGATGTCGTACGCCACCGTCACCGGCGCGTGATCGGACCAGCGCGCGTCGTAGCTGTCCGCCCGCTCGGTCACCGCCGTGAGCGCCACGTCGGCCAGTTCCGGGGTCGCGACGTGGTAGTCGATCCGCCACCCGGCGTCGGTGTCGAACGCCTTGCCCCGGTACGACCACCACGAGTACGGCCCGGGGCCCTCGGGGTGGATCCGGCGGACCACGTCGTGCCAGTCGGCCGCGCCGAACAGGTCGGTGAGCCAGGCCCGCTCCTCGGGCAGGAACCCGGACTTCTTGACGTTGCCCTTCCAGTTCTTGATGTCGTGCTCGGTGTGCGCGATGTTCCAGTCCCCGCACACCAGCGACTCGCGCCCGCCGATCGCGGCCGTCGCGCGCATCACCTTCAGGTGCGCGAGCAGGTCGGCCATGAACCGGTTCTTCTCCTCCTGCTTGGGCGTATCCGCCTCGCCGGTGGGCAGGTACAGGCTGGCCACGGTCACCTTGGGCAGGTCGACCTCGATCCACCGCCCGGACGCGTCGAACTCGGCCGACCCGAAGCCGATCCGGACCGCGCTCGGCCGGATCCGGCTGTACACCGCGACGCCGGCCCGGCCCTTGGCGGTGGCGGGCGCGTAGTAGGCGTACCAGCCCTCGGGGTCGCGGACCTCGTCGCTGAGCTGGTCGGGCGTGGCCCGTACCTCCTGGAGGCACACCACATCGGCCTCGGTGGCACCCAGCCACTCGGTGAAGCCCTTGCCGGCCGCGGCCCGCAGCCCGTTCACGTTGGCGGTGGAGACGGTGATCATCGGTGCAGATTAGCCCGTTTCGGCCCGGGGGTGCGGCGGGGGGTGGGCCCGGCCCGACCGTCCGACGCATCGGTCCCGGTCAGCCGAACAACGTCGCGTGCAGCGGCAGCCAGGCGGCGCCGGGACAGCGGGCGGCGACCTCGGCCGGCCCGACCCACTCGGCCGCCCCGCACTCCGAGCCCGGCTCCGGGCGGGTGGGCGCGCCCGGGTCCGGCAGCCGCACGGCGTGGAAGGCCTGGAACGCCCGGGCCGGATACCGATAGCCGGCCGGCGGCGGATCCGACAGGGTGATCCGCTGGCCGCCGAGCAACGTCAACCGGCCCGCGTCCACGCGCAGCCCCGTCTCCTCGGCCAGCTCCCGCGCGGCCGCCAGGGCCGGCGTCTCGCCCGGATCCAGGTGCCCACCCGGCACCTCCCAGCCACGTCCCGGCCGGTCCACCCGGGTGAGCAACGTACGCCCCAGCGCGTCCACGGCGAACACGAAGCCGGTGGTCACGGTGTAGCCGGCGGGCACCTCGTCGCAGCGCATCAGCTCCATGCGATGCGCGACGGGGATCCAGTCCACGGTGAGCGATGCCAACACGATCGACGCCATGGGTCCATCCTGGCGGACCGGCTCCCGGCCGGTGCCGGCGGCATCGTTCCGGTCCGCCCGTACCGAACTCGCCCGAACCGCACCGCAGCTCGGGCGCTGTGGCACGGTGAGGGGATGACGAAGCTCGCCAAGGGCGCGAACGCCCCGCTGTCGACCGGGAATCTGCACGCCACCCTCAGCTGGCAACCGGGTCCGGGCGTGCCGGACGTCGACGTGTCGGCACTCCTGCTGAACGGCGAACGCCGGGTGGGCGGCGACGCGGACATGGTCTTCTACAACCAGCCGGGCCACCCCTCGGGCGCGGTCGGCCACCGGGGCAAACGGCCCGGCTCCGACACCGTGGCCCTCGACCTGGACCGGGCGCCCGACGACCTGGCGGCGGTGATCCTGGCGGCCTCGGCGGACGGCGGCGCGTTCGGTCGGGTGCCGGGACTGCGGCTGGAATTGACCGACGCGGCCACCGGCGCCTCGGTGGTCTCGTTCGACATCGACGACGCCACGACGGAGACGGCGTTCGTGTTCGGCGAGGTGTACCGGCGGGCCGGCGGGTGGCGGTTTCGCGCGGTCGGGCAGGGTTACGACTCCGGACTGGCGGGCCTGGCCACGGACTTCGGAATCAGCGTGGCAGCGGAGGAGTCCGCGCCTTCGGCACCCGTGGTCGACCTCAAGAAGCAGCGGCTGATCTCGATGGAGAAGCGGCTCGCCCGCGACGGCCACGACACGCTGCTCTCGCTGACCAAGAAGGCCGCGATCGGCCTGGAGAAGCACGGTCTGGCCGAGCACACCGCGCGCGTCGCGCTGGTCTTGGACATGTCCATCTCGATGGACGAGATGTACGAGAGCGGTCGGGTACAGGCGCTGGCCGAGCGGGTGTTGTCGCTGGCGCTGCGCTTCGACGACGACGGCGAGGTGGACGTGTTCCCGTTCGCGGCCTTCGCCCGGCGCTTCGGCGGCATGGACCTGGACAACTATCGGGGGCGGGTGGCGACCGTGTACGCCGAGGCCGACGTGGGCCCGTGGACCGACTACGGCGAGGCGATGCGCGCGGTGCGGGAGTACTACTTCGGCTCCGGCGACCCACGATCGACGCCGCTGCCCGCGACCGCGCCGCCCGAGCCGCCGGTGTTCGTGATGTTCGTGACGGACGGCGCGACGAGCGAGGAGGACGCGGCCCGCGAGCACATCCGCTCCTCCGGCTACGAGCCGGTGTTCTGGCAGTTCATGGCCATCGGCGAACCGGACGAGTTCGAGTTCCTGGCCGAACTGGACGACCTGTCCGGCCGCTTCCTCGACAACACGGCCTATTTCACGGTCGCCGACCTGAACAGCCTGAGCGACGACGAACTCTTCGAGCGACTCGTGGGCCAGTACCCGCAATGGCTCGCCGCGGCGCGGAACCGGGGCCTTATCCGCTGACCGCGGCCGAGGAACTCGTCCACCTCGCGTATGCCCAGGTCAGGGCGTCGTCGCGGGTTCCTCGACGGACCCGCCTTAGAGGACCTCGGGGGACCTTAGACCGCCTTAGACCGCCTTGGGTCGGCTTAGGCCGGCTCGGATCGGCTTAGGTATCCGGGGGGCGACGGATCCCCGGATAGATGCGGCATCCGCCTCATGCCCCGACCCCCACTGGGGCGCGAAGCTGTTACCACGAGCCGGGGAGACCGGGTCGAAGTAGCAGAAGGTGGACACAGTGATCGAGTACGAGCTTTACAAGAACCGTCAGCAGGAGCTTCTCACCGTCGCCCGTCGGGACCGGATGGTCGTGGCGGCCCTGCGCAGCCGGCGCGCCGCCGCCAAGGCCCGTCGGGCCGAGCAGGTGCAGCAGGAGGCGGTACAGAGCGCCGCGGCGATCGAGTCGCTGCGCATGCGTCGGAACCTGCAACTGCTCACCCGGTGACGGCGGCGATGACCCCCGACCCGCAGGCCGGCCCGACCGCACGATGTCGAATCCGGCCCGAGGAGCGGCACCGTCGCACGACGGCACCGAAGAGCAACCGGCGACCCCGAGTGGACATACGTCCCTCGGGGTCGTTTCACGTGTGCCCTCGATCGCCGAGACCTCCGCCGGCACCGGTCCCGGGTCGGGCGGGTCGGGCGGGTCCTCGGATCGGGCGGATACCGTGTCCGGGTCCATCGCAGTGATCCACGGGAAGGTCCGACCGATGCACGTCGCGCTGTTCACACTCGGGGGCACGATCGCCATGGCGGGCACCGACGGATCCGCCGCCGGCCCGGTGGTGAACCGGCTCACCGGCGCCGACCTGACCGCCGCCGTCCCCGGCCTGACCGAGTCGGGCGTGCGGCTGCGCGTACAGGACGTGCGGGCCGTACCCAGCGCCGACCTGACCTTCGCCCGGATCCTCGACGTGGTCGCCGCCGGATCGCGCGCGGTCGCCGAGGGCGCGGCGGGCGTCGTGGTCACCCAGGGCACCGACACCCTGGAGGAGACCGCCTACCTGGTCGACCTCGTGTGGCCGCACCCGGAACCGTTCGTCCTCACCGGGGCGATGCGCAACCCGACCCTGGCGGGCCCCGACGGGCCGGCCAACCTGCTCGCCGCCGTGCGGGTCGCGGCGGCCGAACCGGCGCGCGGGCTCGGCGCGTTGGTGGTCCTGGGCGACGAGATCCACGCCGCGCGCCGGGTCCGCAAGACGCACAGCACCAGCACGAGCGCGTTCGCCTCGCCCGACACCGGGCCGCTGGGCCGGGTGATCGAGGAGCGGGTCCGGATCCTGACCGCTCCCCCGCGACACACCCCGCTGCCGACGCCCTCGGCCGATGCGCTGGCCGCGGCCCGCGTGGCGCTGTACCCGGCCACGTTCGACGACGACGGCGCGCTGCTCGCGGGCCTTCCGGGCGGCCATCGGGGGCTGGTGGTGGCCGGATTCGGCGTCGGCCACGTCTCGTCGGCGCTCGCCCCGACGTTGGGTGCGCTCGCCGAACACATCCCGGTCGTGCTGACCTCGCGCACGGGGGCCGGACCCGTGCTGCGCCACACCTACGGCGCGATCGGTTCGGAAACCGACCTGCAACGCCGCGGCCTGCTCAACGGCGGCCTGCTCGACCCGTACAAGGCCCGCGTACTGCTGCGCCTGCTCCTCGCATCCGGCGCGGACCACGCGGCGATCACGGCGGCCTTCGCCGAACACGGGTGAGTGCGGGCGGGCGGCTTGTGTCGGCCGAGCGTGGCGCCGTCACCCTCCCGCGCCGGCGAGGAAGTGCCTGACATCGGCCGCCAGCACCGACAACTGCTCCCCCGCCGCCAACACCGTCGTCGCCGCGGCCGTCCACCGGCCGTCGGCGCTACGCCACGGCCGCAATTCCCAGGTGAGTTCGACCCGGCCCCCCGACCGGAACACCGCCCTAACGGTCAGATCCCGATCGTCCGTACGCCAGGTCCGCTCACCGTCCCACCCGCCGAAGTCCCGGGCGAGGTCCGTCAGAAACCCGTCGATCTCGGTCGCCTCACCACTCCAGCCCACCACCCGCTCCAGGCGCGCGGCCAGCCCGGGCCCGCACAACTCGACCGTGTAGTTCACCAGTCGCGACGCCGGGGAGTGCGCGACGGCAACCTCGTCGTCCGGACTGAACGCGTCCCGAAGACATATCCGGGTATCCCGGTCCTCGGCACACCGAACAACCACGTCACGCGCAGCGCTCGACTCGTCCGGCTCGTTGGCTTCATTCGCCGCGTCGAAGTGAGGATGCATCCGCCGAACCGTAGGGCAGACCACCCACCCCCGTCATTCCGGTTCCCCCGAACCCCCACCCGGGACTCGGCTTACCCGGCGGGTCAGGTTCGGGCGCGTTCCACGCGGCCCTCGTCCCATACCGGGCCGTCGGTTTCGCGGACGTGGCCGTCCTGGCCGAAGACCATGAAGCGGTCGAACGACGAGGCGAACCAGCGGTCGTGGGTGACGGCCAGGACCGTGCCGTCGAAGGCCTCCAGGGCGTCCTGGAGGGCCTCGGCCGAGACCAGGTCCAGGTTGTCCGTCGGCTCGTCGAGCAGCAGCAGGTTGGCGCCGGAGAGTTCGAGCAACAGCACCTGGAATCGGGCCTGTTGGCCGCCGGACAGGGTGTCGAACGGCTGCTCCGCGCCATAGGCCAGCTCGTACCGGTCGAGCACCCTGGCCGCACCCTCCCGGCCCAGGCCGCTGCGGTGTTCGTCGCCCCGGCCGAGGATGTCGACCAGGGTCTTGCCCGCGAACTCCGGATGGTCGTGCGTCTGCGCGAACCACCCGGGCCGCACCCGCGCGCCGAGCCGGGCCCGACCCGTGTGCGCGACCGGCGCGATCACCGCGTCGCCGACCGGTTCGTGTTCGGCCTCCGGGTCCGTGCCGCCGGCCGCGAGGAGTCGCAGGAAGTGCGACTTGCCCGAGCCGTTCGAGCCGAGCACCGCCACCCGGTCGCCATACCAGATCTCCGTGTCGAACGGCTTCATCAGACCGCTCAGTTCCAGCGCTTCCGCGACCACCGCACGCTTGCCGGTGCGCGATCCGCGCAACCGCATCTTCACGTCCTGCTCGCGCGGGATGTTCTGCGGCGGGCCGATCTCCTCGAACTTGCGCAGTCGGGTCCGGGCCGCCTGCAACCGCGAGGCCAGGCCGTCGTTGTACGCGGCCTTGGTCTTGTACATCAGGACCAACGCCTTGAGCTTGGCGTGTTCTTCGTCCCACCGACGGCCCAACTCCTCGAAGCGCTCGAATCGCGCGCGCCGGGCCTCGTGGTAGGTGGCGAACGAACCCCCGTGAATCCAGACCGTGTTGCCCGCCGCGCCGAGTTCGATCGTGACGATGCGGTCGGCCGCGCGGGCGAGCAGTTCGCGGTCGTGCGATACCAGCAGGACCGACTTCTGGCTCTCCCGCAGCGACTGCTCCAGCCAGCGCTTGCCGGGTACGTCGAGGTAGTTGTCCGGCTCGTCGAGGATCAGTACCTGGTCCGGCCCGCGCAGCAGCGCCTCCAGGGCCAGCCGCTTCTGCTCGCCGCCGGACAGCGTGCGCACCTCGCGCCACTTGGCGATGTCGTAGGTCGTGCCGAGCGCCGCCTGGCAACACTGGTCCCACGCCGGCTCGATGTCGTAGCCGCCGGCGTCCCCGAACTCGGCCAGCGCGCCGGCGTAGCGCATCTGGTGCTTCTCGTCGTCGTGCTCCATCAGCGCGAGTTCGGCGTCGTCGACGGCGCGCATCGCGTCGCGGATCCGCGGCGGGGCCAGCGAGACCAGCAGGTCGCGCACGGTGGACGCGTCCCGGATCCGGCCGACGAACTGCGGCATGATGCCGAGCCCGCCCGTGCGGGCCACCGCGCCGCCGTCCGGTTTCAGCTCGCCCGTGATGATCCGCAGCAGCGTGGTCTTGCCCGCGCCGTTCGCGCCGATCAGCGCCACGGTGCTGCCGTCGCCGACCCGGAAGCTCACGTCATCGAGCAGCACACGTCCATCCGGCAAGGTGAATGAGATGGCGTTGACATCGATGTAGCCCATGGCGTGCGCGCGTCCTTCGTCCTGCGGTCGGGGTGGAGCGGTCGGGGGTGAGCGGTCGGAGTGGATCCGAGGTGACATCCCTTACTACCGGCTCGGCGCCGGACGGGCCAATACATTTCGGGCTCCGTCACCACCGTGGCGCCTCGAGGCGGCGCTCCGTACCCGATCGAGCGACCGACCGGCCCGCCGGCCGGCGCCCGACTCGGGACACCCTTTTCGCATAGTGCGCCTATTGCTTCGCGCATCGCGTCATGGAACGTTGACGGCCGATCGGTTTCCGGCCGATCGTCCGCTCCCACCCCGTCCAGTCAAGGAGTCGCAGTGGCGCACACGGAAGCGCAGCAGATCGCTCGGCAGGTGGCCCTCGGCGAGCGCGATCCGCTGAAGTTCGGGGTGTTCCTGGCCCCGTTCCATCAGGCGGGACGCAATCCGACCCTGCTGCTCGAACAGGATCTGGCCCTGGTCGAACATCTGGACCGGCTCGGCTACGCCGAGGCGTGGATCGGCGAGCACCACTCGGGCGGCTGGGAGATCGTCGCCTCCCCCGAACTGTTCATCGCGAGCGCCGCGGCCCGAACCCGACACATCCGCCTCGGCACCGGCGTGGTCTCGCTGCCGTACCACCACCCGCTGCACGTCGCGGACCGCATGGTCCTGCTCGACCACCTCACCCGCGGCCGGGTCATGCTCGGCGTCGGTCCAGGCCAACTCGCCTCCGACGCGCACATGCTCGGCATCGACACCGCGCGCCAGCGGGCCATGATGGAGGAATCCCTGGAGGCGATCGTGGCCCTGCTCGCGGGCCGCGAGCCGGTGACCCGGGAGCGCGACTGGTTCACTCTGCGCGACGCCCGGCTGCAACTGCGGCCGTACACCCACCCGTCGTTCGAAATCGCCGTCGCCGCGACCTTCTCCCCCGCCGGACCGCGCACCGCCGGCCGATTCGGCGCGGGCATGCTGTCGATCGCCGCGAGCCAGGAGGGCGGCTTCGACGCGCTCGGCTCGCACTGGGGCATCGCGAACGAGGTGGCCGCGCGCCACGGACGGACCATGGACCGGTCGGCGTGGCGGCTGATGGGCATGATGCACATCGCCGAGACCGAGGAGCAGGCGCGCCGCGAGGTCGCGTACGGCCTCGAAGGCATCCAGAACTACCAGGCCAAGGTGCTGCCGGTCCCGCTCGACGCGGACACCCCACTCGCGCAGCGCATCGATCGGGGCAACGCGACCGGTTCGTTCATCTGCGGCACGCCGGAGATGGCGATTCGGCAGATCGAGCGGTTGTGGCAGAAGTCCGGCGGTTTCGGCACCTACCTGTTCATGGGCGCAGACTTCGCCGACCCGGCGGCGACCAGGCGGTCGTACGAACTGATCGCGCGCGAGGTGATCCCGTACTTCACCGGCGCGGCACACGGCCCGATCGCGTCGCAGGACTGGCAGGTCGGCCTGTCCGAGACCTGGCGGGACCAGACGGCGCAGGCGGTCGGCGGGGCCGTGAAGGACTACGAGAGCACGAAGGGGGCCTCGACGTGAGCGGGCGCACGAACGGAGCCGGGCCGGCCGGAGGAGGTCGGATCGAGGGCAGGGTCGCGCTGGTGACCGGCGCCGCGGCGGGCATCGGGCGGGCCGTCGCGCGCCGGTTCGTGGCCGAGGGGGCCGTGGTGCTGGCCGGGGACGTGGACGCGGACGGACTGGCCGCGCTCGCCGAGGAGTTGGGCCCGGAGCGCTGCCGCACCCGGTTGTGCGACGTGACGGTCGAGGACGACGTGGCCGCGCTGGTACGGGCCGCCGTGGACGACTTCGGCGGCCTGGACATCGCGGTGGCCAACGCGGGCGGCGGCACCGCGGCCGAACTGGCCGACCACGACTACGCGGCCTGGCGCCGGGTCGTCGACCTGTGTCTGAACGGCGCGTTCCTGACCGTCAAACACGCCGGCCGCGCGATGCGGGACCGGCCCGGCGGGGGCGGCTCGATCGTCACCATGGCCTCGCTCAACGCGGTCCAGCCCGGCCGGGGCATGGCCGCGTACTGCGCGGCCAAGGCCGGCGTGGTCGCGCTGACCGAGGTGGCGGCGCTGGAGTTGGGGCCGGCGGGCATCCGGGTGAACGCGGTGGCGCCGGGCCTGATCCGCACGCAGGCCACCGCGGGCATGTGGCATGTCCCGGGCGTGGTCGAGGAGTACGTGGCCAACGCGCCGCTGGGCCGCTTCGCCGAACCGGAGGAGGTGGCCGCCGTGGTCCTGTTCCTGGCCTCCGACGAGGCGGGCTTCGTCTCGGGCAGCACGTACGGGGTGGACGGCGGCGCCCGGACCCGCCGCTACCCGGACCTGATCGCGGCACTGGAGCGGCTGCCGGGGACGTGAGTCGGGGTGGGGGCGGGCCGGGGGCCGGCAAAGGCCGAGCGAGCGCCGACCGGGAGCCGATCGAGGACCTGCCCGGGGCCGTTGCGACCGGCGCGCACCCTCCCCACCGCATCCGTGATCAAGCGGCTGATCAGGGATGAAACGGATCCCGGGGGTTCCCGTTCCGGTTGCTGACGCAGCGTCAAGTTTCTGTTCGGTAATGGCGCTATCGCCTTCGAATGGTCGCCCGCGCGATCGGTTGGCAGCCTGGTCCGGCCGGGTTCGACCTCTTCGATCCGAAGCGGTTTTCCGGCCTCGAACCCGGGCAACCAAAGGGCACCGAACGGGAGCGGGAGGGGACCTGACACCCCCGATGCGCGACGGCGCACCCCCCACCCCGTGGGTATGAAGGGCGCCGACGGCCGGGTCCACTCCCCCGTACCCGGCCGTCGGCCGCCGGCTCTCGACGAAACGCCCCGCGCGGCGTCAGGGCCCCGGCGATTCGGCCCGCGTGGTGGTCGGCACGCGGCCGGTCACCGGCACCGTCCGGGAGTACGCCGCACCGCGCCGACGATGCAGGGCGGCGAGCGCGGCGACCCCCAGACCGAACAGCACCAGGACTCCCACGCTCCCGCGGAAGGCGATCTCCCAGCGGGAGTCCGCCCGTTCGTCGCCGAGCAGGGCGAAGAAGACCGAGGTCGCGAGCGCACCGCCGAGCACGCCGCCCATCTCCTGCGCCGTACCGATCACCCCGGACGCGGCGGCCACCCGCCCCGGACCGACCCCCACGAGCACCGCCGAGGTCAACGGAGCCAACACCAGACCCATCCCGGCGCCGGCGACCAGCAACCCCATCGGCAACACCGCGACCGTCCCCGTCGCCGACGCGCACCCGGCGACCCCGATCCCCGCCGCCAGCAACAGCGCCCCGGCGGTCGGCAGCCGATCCCCGAAGCGGCCGTACCACCGCCCGGTCCCGGCCGCCGCGCCCAAAAAGCCGACGTTGATCGACGCGGCCACCGCACCGGACGCCAACGGCCCGTATCCACACCCGAGTTGCAGGTAAAGCGGCAGGATCGTGGACAACCCTGCCGAGGTCCCGAACAACAACCCGAGCGCGGCCACCCCCACCGGAAAACCCCGCTCCCGAAACACCGTCGGGTCCACCAACGGCCGCCGCCCGACCCGCACCCGCCCACGCTGCTGCCGCACCAAAACCGCCGTCGCCCCGATCGCCGCCACGATCCACGGCAGTTGCCGCGACACCGACCCCCCGTCGGCGCCGCCCCGCAACAACGCCCAGGCCGCGCAGCCCAGTCCCACCGCGATCAGCAACGCGCCCACGGGATCGAGCGCCCCTCGACTCCGGACGGCCGGCCCCGGCGCCGGAACCGTACGCGGCGTCAGCACCAGCGCCGCCACCCCGAGCGGCAGATTGACCAGGAAGCAGGCCCGCCACCCGAGTCCGACCGGATCGGCGGCGATCAGCAGCCCGCCCACCACCTGACCGCTCACCCCCGCCAGCCCGACCGTCGCCCCATATCGCCCGAACGCCCGCGCCCGTTCGGCGCCCGTCGGATACAACGCCCCGATCAGCACCAGCACCTGAGGCGCCATCAGCGCCGCCGCCCCGCCCTGCGCGATCCGGCAGCCGACCAGGCCCGCCGCGTCCGCGGCCAGCCCGCAACCCGCCGAGGCGGCCGTAAAAAGGGCCACGCCGACCAAAAACACCCGCCGCTGACCGTAGAGTTCGCCCAGTCGCGCGGCGGTGATCAGCCCGGCGGCATAGGCCAGCCCGTAGCCGGCGACGACCATCCGCAGCGCGCTGGCCCCCGCGTCGAGGTCACGTTCGATCGCGGGCAGCGCCGCGTTGACGACGAAGAAGTCGAGCGTGGTGACGAGTACCGCGCTCAGCAGCACCGGCAGCGCCCACCGCGAACGCCCCGGCGCAGGCGGATGAGGGTTCCCCGGGCCGGGGACGACGGTCGACACGAGAAAGCTCCACTTTCGACGTGCACACACGGCACGGGTGGCACCGGCTGCACGGGCGGTAGGACGACGGCGATTCCGCGACGGAACCGCGCACCCCGATGCAACCGCTCGGCGCGACCCGGTGCCGGCGCATATCGGCCATCACGTTGCCCGCCCGAGCCGGCCCGACCTCGCCGCCCGACCGCCCTCAGTGCACGTCGATCCCCCGGAGATGCCGCATGTCGTTGTAGCGGATCCCCCGCAGCCGCCCGTCCCGGACCCGCCAGCGGGAAATGGACGCGTTGCCCACCGGGTCGGTCCGTACCAACCGGTCGACGTCGGTCTCGGTCAGCCCCTCCAGGACGTAACGGAGCATCAGGACGGTCGAGTCGTGCCCCACGATCAGCACACGCGCGCCCGGCGCCTCGTGCCGGAGATCGGCCAGCAGCGTACGCAACCGCAGCGCGACATCGGCCAACGATTCGCCGCCGGGCGGACGGTAGTAGAGGTCGCCGACCCGCCGCCGCCGCTCGGCCTCGTCCGGGTGAAGCCGTTCGATGGCGGCGGCCGTACGCAGCTCCAGCACGCCCATCTCCCGGTCGCGCAACCGCTCGTCGCGGCGGGGCGGGGGCAACAGCAGGCCCACTCGGGCGGCTTCGCGGGCGATGATCCGCATCGTCGAGCGGGCCCGGCGATACGGCGAGACCAGGACCACGTCCGGGGTCTCCCCCCTGAGTGCGAGCCGCCGCCCGACCGCGCCGGCCTGGTCCTCGCCCCGCGCGCTGAGCGCGATGTCGGCGTCGCGCCCGACCAGCGACGGGTCGAACTCGCCGTCCCCATCCGGCTCCTCCGCCTCCCACCCGCCGGCCGGATCCGCCGCGACGCCGGCGGACCGGGCGGCGGCGGAGCGAGCGGCGGAGCGGGCCGCCGCCGCGGCGAAAGCGGCGTTCGCCGTGCTTTCGCCGTGACGTACGGCGACGATCTCGGCCGGCCCGAAGGGCGCGGTGTCCGATGAACCGACCACGGTGCCCCCAAAGCCTTGTCCCTCTCATCGTTCTCACCCCCGGGGCGGCCCCGAAACGCGCCGGCCCGTCGAACGACCACACCGCGGCGCCGATCACCGCCCACGACGCCCGCGCCCGATCCGGCCCGAGCACACGCCCGGCCGAGTCATCCCACGAGACACCGCCCGACTTGTGTGATCATCGATCAGGGTGTCCGGTTAATCTGACGCCATGATCGAACCCCGCGTCGCCCTCGTCACCTGCGCCGAGCTGCCCGACCTCGACCCGGACGACCGTCTGCTCATCGCCCCGCTGGCCGCGCACGGCATCCGCGCCGAGGGCGCCGTGTGGAGCGACCCGACGGTGGACTGGGACGCGTACGACCTCGTGGTGCTGCGCTCGGTGTGGGACTACCCGTCGCACCACAAAGCGTTCGTGAAGTGGGTCGCGAGCGTGCCGCGCCTGGCCAACCCGGCGGCGGTCGTGGCCTGGAACACCGACAAGACCTACCTGCGCGACCTCACCCGGGCCGGCCTGCCCGTGGTCGAGACGATGTGGCTGGAGCCCGACTCGACCGTCACGCTGCCCACCTCCGGGGTACACGTGGTCAAGCCGGCGATAAGCGCCGGGTCGCGCGACACCGAGCGCTACGACCTGGCCTCCCCGGAGGAACGCGCGCTCGCCGCCGGGCACGCCACCGCCCTGCTCGCCGACGGCCGCACCGTCATGGTCCAGCCGTACCTGGAGGCCGTCGACACCGTCGGTGAGACCGCGCTCGTCTACTTCGACGGCGTCTTCAGCCACGCCATCCGCAAGGGCCCCATCCTCGACGGCCGCGGCGGCGAGTTGATCGACGGCCTGTACAAGGCCGAGACGATCGAGCCGCGCGAGCCCTCCGCCGCCGAACTCGCGGTCGGGGCCCGGGTCCTGACCGAGATCCCGATCTCCCCCCTGCTCTATGCGCGCGTCGACCTGGTCCCCGCCGCCGACGGCACGCCGACCCTGCTGGAACTGGAACTGACCGAGCCGTCCCTGTTCCTGTCCCACGCCGAAGGCGCTCCCGACCGCCTGGCCGCCGCGATCGTGGCCGCCCTGCACACATACGCATAACCGCGCACCGCCCGCGCGTACCCGCGGTCGGCGCGTACCCCGGGCCCGGCCACGCCGGTCGGGCCCGCCGAAAATCCGTCGCCGCCCGCGCCCGACCTGCGTAGCGTCGGGACCGGCGGTCGAGGTCACCGCCCGAACCCGACGCACGCGGCGACGGAAAGGCGACGTGATGGATCGGCAGACGCCGCAGGAGCGCAAACGCCTGAGCTACCTGAGGGACCGGCGCAACAGTTACGGCGAGAACGACAAGAGCAGTCGGCGCAACATCCGCCGCAACAAGGCGGCGGTCCGCAGCGCCAACCGCCGCCACGAGCACCTGGTGCTCGCCGCCCTGGCCGGTGCGCGCGACGCCGGCGGGGCCGAGGCCGTCGCGGATCGCCTGTACGTGAAGCGGCCGAAGCGGTGGCGCAAGGCACCGGACCAACCGCTCGCCGAGGCGGTCGAGTACGTCCTCGAACGCCGCGTCCGGCTCGGCATCGACGACGACGGCCGAGCCCGTCACCGGATCCACCGCATCCACCGCCGCCTCGACCGCCCGAGCTGACCGGACCCGACCGCACAGCCGCGCCGACCGTCCCCGGCCTGTCGCAACCGGTACGCCCGCGTCGATCGAGGGACGATGGGGCCATGAAGGGCGACATTTCCCTCGAATGGGACAGTGACCCGGGTGCCGACCTCCGGGCCGCGACCGAGGTGTACGCCGCCGCCGGACTCCCGGCGCCGACGGCGCCCGCCGACGTCACCACCTCCGCCGATGCCGGCGATCCCGGCGACCGCATCGGCACGGTCCGCGCCCGCCGTGGCGGGCGGCTGCTCGGCTGGTTGAGCCTGTACGGGAACGGCGAGGCGGGTGTCACCGCCCAGGGTGAGCGCGCCGACCGGCTCGCCCGTCGGCTGGTCCACGGCTCCTATGGCGCGGATCCCGGCGCCACCTCCGAGGAGCGGGCCGCCTTCGTATCGATGTACCGCCGAGCCGCCCGGCGGGCCCGCGCCGGCGGCGCCTCGATGCTGCACTGGAGCGGTACCGACACCGGTCCGGAAGGCGACGCCGCCCGCGCCACCGGCGAGATCGCCCGGATCTGGACCGTGGACCCGCGCGGCTGGTGGGCCCCGGGCGGCCTGCCCGCGATCCGCGCCCGTACCCTCCCGCCGCCGCTCGTGGGGCTGATCGGGGAGGGCGCCGAACTCACCGTCGACGTCGCCGACGACCTGGCGTACCTCAACGCCGGCGAGGCGATCACCGCCCCCGGCGTCGCCCCCGACATCCTCGGCGCACTGGTGGCCGCGCTGGTGGACCTGCTGCGCCGGGAGCGGCCCGACGTCCGCGAGTTGGCCGTGTTCGAGTTCGACGGCGACACCGAGGGCGCCGTCCGCCTGGCCCTGCCCTTCGCCGGCCTGCGCATCGCACACCGCGTGGTGGACTTCGAACTCCCGCTCACCTAGAGGCCGTCCGGACGAACCGCCGACCCGACGACCACCGGGACGCGGGATCGGCCGGGGTGAACCACCCGGCGATCGCACCGCGCTCCGCCGACGCCTTCGCCCTCACGTGCGACTGTACGTCGCCACCGACGTCCCCCCGGCAAGCACCGTCCCACCCGTGTGGGTGAACGCGTGTGCCCCGAACACGCCCGACATCATGGGTATCCCGCTGCCGATCAGGACCGGATAGGTCTTGATCACCAACTCGTCGATCTCGTCGATCAGGCTGCCTGCCAGGCGCCCCCCACCGGCCAGCCAGATGCCCTTGCCGGTCGGTTCGGCCTTCAACTCGCGCACCTTGGCGACCGGGTCGCCGGCGATCAGGGTCACCGCGGGGTCGAGGGTCTCGGTGATCGTCTCGGTGACCACATAGGTCCGGAGATGGCCGTACGGATTGGGAAGCCCCTCCCGAATACCGGGCTCGTAGGTGCCCCGACCCATCACGACCGTGTCGAAGTGCCGGAACTCCGTGTCCGGAGCGACCCCCACGTGCGGGGCGAGGTGTGTCGGCAACGTCTCCGGATACTCGGCGACCAGGTGTGCCACCACATCCTCCCCGACCGGGAAGAAGTCGTAGCCGCCGTCCTTGTCGGCGATGAAGCCGTCGATGGTGGTGGCGATGAAGTAGGTGAGCTTTCGCATGCGGTCTCTTTCCGTGGCGCGTTCCGAACCGGACGACGGCTCAGCAAGATGACTACAGTTATAGTACTTCAGCTGTAGTGGTGCAAGCGTCGAGCCGGGCAGGTTTCCTCACCAGGGACGCGAGTCCGGACCCGGCAGCGGGCGCAGTCCCGGCCAGGACGCCAGCAGACGGCCGCGCAACTCCCGTGCCAGCAGCCCCAGTTCGTGCAACGGCTCGGTCGCGGTGTCGGCCACCACGCCGAGCCGGTGCACCAGCCGCTCGCGGGCCGAGATGTAGCCCCATTCGAAGTCCTGCACCGGCACCCGGTCCAGGTGGTCCACGCTGTCCCGGTGCGCCCGCTCGACCAGCGCGTCGCCCCGGATCAGCCAGCCCGCGCAGGCGTCGGCGACGGACGCCTCCGGGTCCAGGTCGCGGCCGGTGTGCGCCCGCCAGGTCGCCGCGTAGACCGCCTCCACCTCGGCCGCCTGCGGTCCGGGCAGCGACATCGCGCACCAGCACGTGGGGAACCCGATCCGCAGATAGGCCAATTCGACCAGCCCGTCGCCCAGCGCGGCCTGCTCGAAGTCGACGAACCGCACCCCGTCGACGGTCCGCAGGTCGTTGCCCGGACACGGATCGCCGTGCAACAGCGCATACCGCCCGGTCGGGTCGAGCCGGGTCAGCAGGGCGGCCAACTCGGCGGCCACGCCCGCCGGGATCGGTACCTCCAGCGTCGCGGCCAACCGCAGGAAGGACTCGGCATCGGCGGCGGTCGGTGCCCGCCAGGCCGGCAGCGCGCCCGCGTCCGCCGGCCCGGTGAGCGCATGCAGCCGGGCCAACGCCTCGGCGTAGCCGGGCAGCCAGTCGTCGGTCCGCCCGAGGTCGTCCAGATATTCCAGCACCATCACGCACGCGTCGGGATCGGTGGCCAGCACCCGAGGCCCGACCGGCCCCCGCTCGGCCAGCCGCAACCCGGCCACTTCGCGGGCGAAGCGCGCCGACGCGCCGTCCCGGTTGTCGCCCCCGTCGGTGATCCGCTTGACGATCGCCCGCTCGCCGCCGAACTCCACCCGCCACACCCGCGAACGCGGGCTGCTGTCCAGCAACTTCACCCGCTTCGGCGCACCCAGGCTCGTCCGCAATTCGTCACCGATCGGCACCCTGAATCTCATGGGTCACACACCTACCCAGGCAACACCCCTCACGCAACCCGACCCGACGACCGCCGGGCCGGCCTCACGGATAGTCGAAGAACCGGATCCACCAGGTCGGCGCGTCCTCGACCGTGTAGTGGTCGGCGAGCCGGCTCGCCCCGTCGTACGTGGTCCGCAACAGGTCCTCCGGCACGACGGTGTAGCCGAGGTCGTCGAGCGCGGCGGCGACCCGTTCCGTCTCCTCCGGCCCCACGTAGGCGGGCGCTGCGCCGACGGGGTGCTCGTCCGGCGCGTCGACCCCGATCACCGCCAGGTCGCCGAAGTTGCTCACCACCACGATGATCCGCCCGGTCCCGGACAGCGCGCTCGCGGGCACCACGATCGCCCCGTGCCGACTCGCCGCCCCCGCCTCGCCCTCGACCGAACACCGACAGTCGAAGTCCGCGTCCAGGCGCGCCACGAGCCGGTCGAACCGCTCGCGCGCGGCGTCGGGGTCGTAGTCCGCGGGGGCGGTCAGGTGGTCCGGGTCGTCCAGGGCACGCAACAGCGCCCAGGCGTGCTCGTCGTCCAGTGTCATCCTCAGCCGATCCATATCCGATGCGCGGCGCCTGCCCGTACCCGACTCCCGGACCGCGCACACCGGCGCACACCCGGGCCCACCCGACCTCCGCCCATACCCACCCGGAGCCGCCGGTGGGATGATCTTTCTCCGCAGCGGTATACACCCCGCCCGAACCGGTTCGCGAGCGCCCCGCCCGGGGCGGGCCGGGCTCGTGCGGCACGCTGTGGATCCGTGCACCTCGTCCGATCCCCGATCTGGTGGTGAATCCGGCATGACCGCCCTGGACCCGGCCATACCCGAGTCGGCCCGCCCCGCGTCGGCCGATCCCGCGTCCGCCCACCCCGAGCGGGTCGACCGCTCGGACCTGCAACGGCGGACCGTCCGTACCCTGATCGCCGCGCAGGTCGTCGGCGGCGTGGGCATGGGTTCGGCGCTGACCGTCGGCGGGCTGCTGGCCGAGGATCTGTCCGGTTCCAAGAGCTGGTCCGGCGTGGCCACCACCGCGATCACCCTGGGCGCGGCGTTGTTCGCGCTGCCGATGTCGCGCGCCGCGACCCGGTACGGACGTCGCGTCGCACTCACCGCCGGCTGGGCTGTGGCGGCGGTCGCGGCCGGCGGGGTGATCCTGGCGGCGGTGCTCGGGTGGTTCCCGCTGCTGATCGCCGCGCTGCTCGTGTTCGGCGCGGGGACCGCCGCCAATCTTCAGTCGCGCTACGCGGCGACCGACCTCGCCGACGACGCCGGCCGGGCCCGGGCGTTGTCGGTCGTGGTCTGGTCGACCACCGTCGGCGCGGTCCTAGGCCCCAACCTGAACGAGCCGGGCGCGGTGGTCGGCCGCGCCCTGGGCCTGCCGGAGCTGGCCGGTCCGTTCCTGTTCTCGATCGTCTCGTTCGCCGGCGCCGGGATCATCCTGTGGGTGGCGCTGCGCCCGGACCCGCTGCTCGTCGCGCGCGCCGACCTGGGCGACCGGGTGCCGCCCCGGGCCGGTCTGCGCGGCGCGTTCGCGGTGATCCGCCGGACGCCGCGCGCGCTGCTCGGCCTGGCGACGGTGGCGTTCGGGCACGTGGTGATGGTGTCGGTGATGGCGATGACACCCGTACACATGAAGGACCACGGCACCGCGTTGACCCTGGTGGGGCTGACGATCAGCCTGCACATCGCCGGCATGTACGCGTTGTCCCCCGTGGTCGGCTGGGCGGCCGACCGGTTCGGCCGGATCCCGGTGATCCTGGGCGGCCAGTTCGTGCTGCTGCTCGCGGTGTTCACGGCCGGTACCTCGGGCCACTCCACCTGGCGCACCATGGTCGGCCTGGTCCTGCTCGGCCTCGGCTGGTCGTGCTGCCTGGTGGCGGGCTCGGCGCTGCTGGCCGAGTCGGTGCCGGCGGGTGAGCGGCCGGGTGTACAGGGCGTGTCGGACCTGCTGATGAACCTGGCCGGCGCGGCGGGCGGCGCGGTCTCCGGATCGGTCCTGGGCATGGCCGGCTACGGCGGCCTCAACCTGGTCGCGGGCCTGCTCACCGCCCCGGTCCTGTGCGTGGCGGCCGGCTTCGCGCTCGGTCGTGGTCGCCGCCGAACCGCCTGAGCCCGCATCCGCCGGCGCCCGCCGGCGCTCTTCCGGGCCCGTCGCCGCCCGCCGGCGCGCCGCCCCCCGGATGGCCCGTCCCGCTCGTGGCGTCCCCCGCTCGGCCATATGTTTGGACAAAATGTGCCAAATGGTCGCGGGTTTCCTGCCCGGGCCTTCCCGGAAGGGGCAGCCATGGTGCAGCGGGTGGTCGTCGTCGGAGCAGGGTTCGCGGGGTTCGAGACGGTGCGCAGGTTGGAGCGCTCCCTCGGTCCCCGCGAGGCCGAGATCGTGCTGGTCAGTCCGATGGACTACATGGTGTACCGCCCGCTGCTGCCGCAGGTCGCGGCCGGGGTGTTGTCCTCGCGCACCACGGCGGTGCCGCTGCACCGGATGTTCGACCGCACGCACGTGCTCCCCGGCGGCGTGATCGGCGTGGACCTGGCCGCGAAGGTCTGCGTGGTGCGCAAGATCTCCGGCGACGTCGGCAACGAGCACTACGACAAGCTGGTCCTGGCTCCGGGCAGCGTCACCCGCACCTTCGACATCCCCGGCCTGACCACCTACGGCCACGGCATGAAGAACCTGGCCGAGGCGGTGTATCTGCGCGACCACGTGATCGCCCAGCTGGAGATCGCCAACTCCAGCACCGATCCGGCCGAGCGCGCCTCGCGCTGCCAGTTCATCGTGGTCGGCGGCGGCTACGCGGGTGTCGAGACCGCCGCCTGCCTGGAGATGTTGACCACCAAGGCGCTGCGGCACTTCCCGCGCCTGGACCCCGCGCAGGTGCGCTGGATGATCGTCGACATCGCGCCGCGCCTGCTGCCCGAACTCGGCGAGAACCTGGGCAAGGCCACCCTGCAGATGCTGGCCAAGCGCGGCGTGGACGTGCGGCTCGGGGTCAGCGTGCAGGAGATCACCGAGGACGCGGTCACCCTGACGACGGGTGAGAAGTTGCCGTGCCGCACGCTGGTCTGGACGGCGGGGGTCACCGCGAGCCCGCTGGTCGGCACGCTGGGCACCGAGTTGGTGCGCGGCCGGCTGGCGGTCGCCGCCGATCTGGCCGTGCCCGGGCATCCGGACGTGTTCGCGCTCGGCGACGCCGCGGCCGTACCGGACCTGGACAAGGGCGACGGCGCGATCTGCCCGCCCACCGCGCAGTACGCGCACCGCCAGGCCAAGATCGCCGCCGCCAACGTGGTCGCCGCGCTGCGCGGCCAACCGCTGAGCCCGTTCCGGCACAAGGACCTGGGGCTGGTCGTCGACCTCGGCGGCACCCAGGCGGTGGCCCGCCCGCTCGGCTACGAGATGCGCGGTCTGCCCGCGCAGGCGATCACGCGCGGCTACCACCTGCTGACGGTGCCGTCGATCCGGGCCCGCACCCGGGTGTTGTCCAACTGGATCCAGCACGCCTTCGCCGGCGACGACCTGGTCCGGCTCGGCTTCATGTCCGACCAGGACGGCCGGATGGGCAACCTGGAGAAGACCGACGCGTACCTGTCCGGCGACGAGATCACCGCCCGCACCGGCTCGCGCGCCGCACACCCGTAGGCGGGGCCACGGTGCCCGCCGCGCGCCCCGATCAGGCGTCGCGTTCGGCGCGCTCCTTCAGACCCTCCGCCTCCATCCGCAGATAGCGCCGGGTCAGATTGCCCGCCACCAGGCCGATCAACGGGGCGAGCAGGCCGCTCTGGCGCAGGATCAGCTCCACCGTGACGCCCTCGTCGCCCCGGATGCGGTGGTCGGCGAAGGTGGTCACCCCGCCGCTGCGCGACGTCCAGGTGAACGATCGCCCCGGTTCGCATTCGGTGACCACCCATTGCGTGGCGGGCAGCCGGGGCTGCTTGACCCGCACCCGGCTGCCGACGCCGAACGGCTCCCGATCCGGTCGGCGCACCTCACTCATGGACGCGGTCCAGGTGGGCCGGCGCTCGACGTCCATCAGGATCTCCCAGACCCGCTCGGCCGTCGCCTCGACGCGAATGCTCTCGTGGTAGGTCACCGTGTCCCCATTCCGCCGGCGAACGCGTCGGTCGTCGTCGGCCCATGGTCCACACGAGGGGGTGGTGGGGCAAGAGGGATGCGTGGCGATCCAGGGGGCGCGCGTTGCGCGGGCCGGGCGCCGTGCGGGGTGCCGACGGGCGCCGAGGTGGGTACACGGGGGCCATGAACGACGAGCGCACGTCGGCCCGGCTGCGGAACGCGCTGGTGGAGCGATTGCGGCTGGGCGGGAGTGTACGCACCGAGGCGGTCGCGAGTGCGATGGCCGAGGTGCCGCGCGAGGTGTTCATGCCCGGCGGCACCTCGCCGGCGCGTGCGTACGAGGACCGTGTGGTGGTGTTGTCGATCGACGCGCGCGGGTTGCCGGACAGTACGGTCAGCCAGCCGGCGATGATCGCGCTGATGCTCGAACAACTGGCCGTGCGGCCCGGGATGCGGGTGCTGGAGATCGGCACGGGCAGCGGCTACAACGCGGCGCTGCTGGCGCACCTGGTCGGGGCGACGGGCGAGGTGGTCAGCGTCGAGGTGTCCGCCGAGTTGGCGGGCGCGGCGGCGCGGCGGTTGGCCGGGCTCGGGATACACGTGGACGTGCGGGCCGGGGACGGCTGGTCCGGCGTCGCGGACCGGGCGCCGTTCGACCGGATCGAGGCCACGGTGGGTGTGCCGGATCTGCCGCCGGCGTGGGTGGAGCAGTTGGCCCCGGGCGGGGTGCTGGTCGCGCCGATGTGGTTGCGGCCCGGGTTGGAGTTGGCGGTCGCCTGGGAGCGGACCGGGGGTGCGGCGCTGACCAGCGTGTCGGTCGCGCGCTGCGGATTCCTCCAGTTGCGCGGGCCGCACGCCGGTCCGGGGCGCACCCACGCGCTGACCGGTGATCTCGCGGTGATCGGCGAGGATCTGCCACCGGCGGCGTTGGACGTGTTGCGCGACCTGATCGATCACGGCGCGGTGGACGCGGGTCCGGTGCTCGGCCCGGTGGACGCGCGGCTGACCGGGTTCGCGCTGGCCGAGCCGCGCTCGGTGTTGTTCCTGGGGCATCCGGGCGACGGCACGACGTGGGGGCTGTTCGACCCGGAGCGGCCCGCGCTGGCGGTGTTGATGCGTGATCGCATCCTGGTCTACGGCGATCGGGACGCGGCGGTCGATTTGTACTACGGGGTGGCGGGCGCGCCGGTCGTGGACGCCGAGCGGCTGCGGGTCGAGGCGGTTTTGGCGGGTACCGCCTTCCCGCCCGCACCGCGCCCGGACGGGCGGTCGTGGACGGTGGAGCGGGAGCGGTACCACTACCGGCTGACCGAGATGTAGGCCCCGCGCGCCGGTGGGCGAGGTGTTGTCGCGCCTACTGCTGCGGGAGCGCGCGAACGACCTGGCCGAAGCGGGCGGATCCGGTCAGGCTCGCGTGTTCGGGGCCCTTCCACTCGACCTCCAGCTCTTCCAGGATGCCCTCGTGCCACCAGAACATCCCGGTGGACAGGGGCTGTTGGTCCCGGGTCAGGCCCTGTGCGGTCTTCAGTACGAATCCGGCCATGCCCACCGTGCGCTGCGAGTTGAGCGGCAGCGCGAGCAGACCGTTGTCCACCGGCGCGCACACCAACGCGCCGGCGCGCAGCGGGTCGCCGATCGCCTCGCCGAGGCGGAACAGTTGCGCCGATCCGGGCCAGCTCTGGCCGAGCAGCGAGTGCAGCGTGGCTCCGGGGGAGATCTCCATCGGCGTGCCGCCGTAGCCCTCCATCCGCAGGTTGGTCGCGCCTTGGAGCCACACGTCCTCGACGGCCATCCCCCACTGCTGCACCATCGGCGTCTCGATCGTGACCGCGGTGCCGTCCGGCCCCTTCACACACGCCACGGCGACGATCTCGCCGCGCACACCCAGCGGCCACACCACGCCCTGCGCACCGAGGTGCGGGCCGGGGCGGCTGATCATCAGCCGCAGATCCTGCCTGATCCGCTCCGGCGGCGCGCTCATCAGGACACCGCGCACGTCCTGTCCCCAGGCGGTGTTCTGCTGATTACGCGACTGGCGACGAAACAACGCCACGAAAAACTCCTAGCAAGGGGGTGCCGACCGGCCCTGACAAGTCATAGTCAACACCCGCCCCTCGACGCAACATCACCCGCACGCCCCCGCCTGCGATTGGAGCCGTGGCCGGTGGGCGGTGGGTGGGGGTCAGGCCTGGTGGGTGGGGAGGATGATCAGCTGGCGCAGGTTGATGTGGCGGGGGCGGGTTGTGGTGTAGACGATCAGGTCGGCCACGTCGGCCGGGGACAGGGCGCCGATCGTGTCGAACATGGCGCCGAGTTGGCCGGCCTCGCCGAGGGCGGCGTTGTCGATGTGCGAGCCGAGTTCGGTGTCGGTCAGGCCGGGCTCGATGTTGGTGACCCGGACGTCGCGCGGGCCCAGTTCACTGCGCAGGGACGCCGACAGGTGGGTGAGCGCGGCCTTGGTCGCGCCGTAGACGGCGTAGTTCGGGAAGGTCACGTGCGCGCCGATCGAGGAGACGTCGACTAGGTCCGCGGTACCGCCCTCGGTCGCCGCCGCGACCAGGTCGGCGGTGAACGCCCGGATGATCCGCAGCGCGCCGGTGACGTTGGTGTCGATCATCCGGGTCCACTCGTCGATCCGGCCGTCGTCGAGCGGGTTGGGCAACATCACCCCGGCCGCGTTGACGACCAGGTCGACGCGGCCCAATTCGGCCCGGATCCGGGCCGCGCCCGCGTCCACCGAGTCCTGGTCGGTGACGTCGACCGCGACGGCGAGCGCCGTACCGCCGCCGGCCTCGATCTCGGCGGCGAGGTCCTTCAACCGGTCCTCCCGGCGGGCGAGCAGGGCGACCCGCGCGCCGTTCGCGGCGAGCTGCCGTGCGGTCTCGGCGCCGATGCCGCTGGCGGCCCCGGTGACGACGGCGGTGCGACCGGTGAGTGCGGTGAGTGCGGTGGGTGCGGTGTGGTTCATGAGGGTCTCCCGGGTTGATCCGTACTGCGTGACCTGCTGACTCGGATCACTGTGCCGCCGGACCGCGCGGACACCCAGAGCACACGTTTACCTGGGTCCGGCCGTACCACCTTCGCGCCCGGTCGCCGCGGCGGCCGGGGGCCCGGCAGTAGAGTCCGATCATGAACACCACGTCCGCCGACACGTCCTTCGAGCAGCTGGGCGGGTTTCTGCGCGCCTGCCGCGCCCGGGTCGGGCCCGAGGAGGTCGGCCTGCCCGTGTTCGGCCGCAAGCGCCGGGTGGCGGGGTTGCGGCGCGAGGAGGTGGCGCAGCTCGCCGGCGTGAGCGTCGACTACTACGTGCGCCTGGAGCAGGGCCGCGGACAACACGTCTCGGACGCCGTGCTGGACGCGATCGGGCGGGCGCTGCGGCTGGATCCGACCGAGTACGCGCACATGTGGGATCTGGCCCGGCCGACCCGGGTGAGTGTGCGCCGGCCCGCACCCTCGACCGCGCGGCCGGGCGTACAGGTGCTCCTGGACCGGATCGACGCGCCGGCGTTCGTGCTGGGCCGCTGCATGGACGTGGTGGCGTGGAACCCGCTCGCCGACGCGCTAATGGGACTGAGCGCGATGGCGCCGCACGCGCGCAACATGGCGCGGCACGCGTTCCTGGCCCCCGACGCGCACACCTTCTACCCCGAGTGGGAACAGGTCGCCGCCGACACCGTCGGGTATCTGCGCCTGGACGCCGCGCGGCACCCCGGAGACACCCGAATGGCCGCCCTCGTCGAGGAGTTGTCCGCCGGCAACCCGCGCTTCCGCCCGCTGTGGGACGCCCACCAGGTGGCCGAGAAGACGCACGGCACCAAGCGTTTGCGCCCCGCCGGCGGCGACCCCGTGGACATCACCTACGAGACGTTGTCCCTGCCCGGGGATCCGGATCTGCTGCTCGTCGTCTACACCACCGGCCCGCGTGCCGAGCCGGTCCGCGCGCAGCCGGACGCGGCGCGCGACCGGGTCTGACCGCCCCGCCCCGGCCCTGCCCGCCTCGGCGCGACCTACGCGCTCAGTTCACGGTCCAGAGGGACGCGGAATCTCGGGGTGATGTGGGCGCCCGCCAACCACGAGGTGTGCCGGGCCACTTCCGCCTCGATCGCCTTGGACGCCTCGGGGTCGAGGTCGACCAGGGCGCGCCAGACGAGGTCGCCGTCGGGGCGGGTGGACCAGCCGCCGACCACGCGGCCGTTCCACCAGACGGTCGGGCCGATGTTGCCCATGCGGTCGAACAGGTGCTCGCGCAGGGCGGGGGTGATGTACCAGTCGCGGGCCTTCCAGCCCATCGGGGTGGCGTCGAGGGCGGGCAGCAGGGCCGCCCATGGCTCCGGCGCCGGCTCGGGCTCCTCGTCGCCGGGCAGCACCCAGCCGGTCGTGCCGCCGTCCAGCCCCACCTCGACGGCCCGGACCGCGGCCAGGGCATGCCGCACGTCGGCCGTCGTCCAGCCCGTCCACCACTTGAGGTCGTCGGCCGTGCCCGGCCCGAACGCGGCCAGCCAGCCGCGCACCAACTCGGCCTTCGCCTCGGTTTTTCCGATCTCGGGCAGCGGCGGCATGGTCGTGTAGCGGAAGCGGCTGGAGAGCCACGACCCCTGCGGCTCGGCCCGCACGATCCGGCCCTCGCAGGAGAGGGTGAACAACAACCGCGTGGACACCCCCTGGTTCGCCTCGTACGGCTTGCCCACCGCGACCCGGATCTGGGTGCGCAACAGCGGTACCCGCGCGCCCAGTTCGATCGCCGTGGCCTCGCCCAACTCGGCCAGCGCGGCTACCGTGTCCGCCTCGACCCGCTCCAGCCACGCCTCGTCGTAGCCGCCGGACGCGAGGAACTGCAGCAGCACCCGGCGCTGCGTGACCGCGACCGCGTCGGTGCTGGAACGCTGGACCACGTGGACGAGTTCGCGTGGGACCACGTAGACGGTGCGCCGCATGCCGGGCATCCGCACCAGGCTGCGGTCGGTGTACAACGCCCGCCGGACCTCGGCGACGGACGGTTCGGCCAGGCGCGCGCAGGTGGACACGTACACCGTCGCCGGGTCGGTGGCGTGCAGCAGGAGCACGGACCGGACCGCGTCCTCCGCGTGCGCGGCGCGCGCGCCGGCCGCCAGTCGGTGCCGAGTGCCCAAACGCGCTCGTCGCTGGTCGTCGGTGATCCGTGGCAACGCAGAGGTCATGCGCCGACCATAGGGGTCCGGTGTGACATGTGGCCGGGAATCGTACGGCGCGGCGATTCCGGATCGCCTTACCGTGACGGGGTCGCGACACGAAAGAATCAAGCGTCGAGTTTTTCCGGTATCACCGCACGTCCGTGTGAAGGAGTCACCATGCCGTCTGCGGGGTCGTCCCGATTCGATTGGCGTCGCCTGACGCCCGCCCGTCGGGCGCCGAGCGCGGGAGGTCCGCCCCCACCGAAATCCGGGACCGGTCTGGTGATCGGGGCGGTGATCGTCGGGGTGATCGTGATCCTGGTGTGGTGGGTGCTCTCCGGCGACGACAAGAACGACAAGAAGAAGAACGCGTCGAGCACCGTGTCGCCCGGCGCATCCGGGTCGGCGAACCCGTCGGCGAGCGGGACGGCCGTGCCCTCGCCCACCTCGACGGTGAAGATGGCGGTGATCGCGCGCCAGGCGATCGGCCTGGAGATACGCGAGAAGCCGGGCAAGGGCAAGACCATCACCGAGGTGACCGCGGGGACCCAACTGACCGCGACCTGCCGGGCCAAGGGTGGTGTCACCGTCTACGGCTGGCGCGGTGGCAAGAGCGACCAGTGGGTGCTGGTGACCACGAGCCAGGGCGCGGGTTACGCGCCCGAGGCGTGGTTGGAGACCACGGGGTCGGTGAAGGACCTGCTGCCCATGTGCTGACCGTGCGAACGCCGGTGTGGGCCGGCCGGTGTCGAGCGCCGTACGGTCACCGACGCCGGCCGGTCGCCGCGCATGCGTTCGCGGCCGATCACCCAGGGGGCGACCGGGGTTCGCGCGACCAGCCAGGCGAACCCGGCCGACCCGGTGGCGACCACCGCCGCGAGCACGATGGTGTCCACCGCCGGCGACCACGGCAACGCGGCGGCGAATCCGCTCAGTTCCAGCAGCCGCAGGATCATCGGGTGCACGAGGTAGACACCGAAGGCCAGTTGCGCCCCCAACGCGGCGGCCCGCCGGCCGGGCACGGGTCGGCGGGCCCGTTCCCAGCGGCCGGCCAGGGCGTACAGCGCGATCACCGCGACCGGGCCCCACAGCAGGCTCACCGGCTGGGTCGCCATCGACGCGGTCGCGGTGTCCCGGCCGCCGGCGACGGTGTGCCGGTACCACAGCCAGGTCAGCGCGAGCGTGCCGAGCGTGCCGGCCCACACGGTCCGGGTGTGCCCGACGATCCACGCGTGGAAGGCGTCCAGGTGCACCGCGGCCAGCGCGCCGGACAGGACGAAGAACCCGTAGGTCGGCAACAACATCCCGCCGTGCGTGCGGTACCACTCCAGCGGGCCGCTCAGCGGCGTGGAGTGGAACAGCACCACCAACGCGGCCAGTTGCACCGCGGCGGTGACCACGAGCAGCGGCAGATGCCGACCGGTGGCGACCCGGACCAGCTTGAGCAGGAGCGGGAACAGCACCGCGATCTGGAGCGAGACGAGCAGGAAGTACAGGTGGTACCAGGACCCGCCCCAGACGATGCCGCCGCGCAGATCGCCCAGCGCGCCGGGCAGGTCGTCGCGGATGCGCGCGTGGTCGCCCAGTGCCCAGTAGGCGGTGGACCACAGCAGATACGGCGCGCCGAGCAGCTTGAAGCGCCTGCCCAGGAAGGCGCCCACGCGCAGTGGCCGGTGGTACGCGCTGTGGAAGAGCACGAACGTGCTGACGAAGAAGAACACCGCGCGGGTCGCGTGCAGGACCAACTGGGTGAAGGCGGGGCCCTCGCCGGGGAACGGGTAGGTCACGCCGATGACATGCACCACGATCACGCACAGGAAGGCGATGTCGCGGATCAGGTCGACCCGGTGCAGGTGGGGTCGGCGGGCGGTCGCGGGCGGATCGGTCCGGGCCGTCGGGCCGGCCGACTCGGCGGGCGGGCGTGGCTCGGCCGGCTCGGCCGGCGGGCGCGCGGCGGGGGTCGGGCGGGCCGGGGCGCACGCCGGGCGGGCGGGTCGGGTGCGCTTGTCGAAGGTGCCGAAGGAGACTGACATCACCGGACGCCTGCCCCGACCACGCCGATCCGCTCACCGCCCGCCCGATGTTTTCCCCGGGGCGTGACCGGCGGTCGCGCCCTCCCCACCGGGTGCGAGCCGGATCGAACCGCAGGACGCGGGGTGCCACAACGCGGAAAGTCCATGTAGGCAGCATGGACGTGCTTCATGAGTGAATGATTAAAGCCGTCCGAGGGTGACCTTGACGTTGCGTCAGGTTCGGGCAAAGCCCGCCGGCGCGCCGCGAGGACCGGGCGCGCCGGGGTGTGACCATCGGTGTGGTGCGAGTGGAGCGGTCGGCGCCGTGTTCGGGCCGTCGCCGGTCAGCCGCCCGGGGTCGGATCCGGGACGAACACGGCCCGGTCCCGGTGGAAGGTCATGGTGCCGGCGGTGGAGCCGTCCCAGCCCAGGCCGCCGGGTTCGTAGCGCTTGCTGACGGTGGCCCACCACAGGTTGGACGTCATCACGTGGCCGACCTCGTCGAGATAGGCGCGCATCCCCGGCTCCCCGCCGTGCGGGCCGGCCATGATCCGGTCACGCAGGTCGAGGAACTTGCGTTCGGTGGCGTCGATCAGGCCGCAGATCTTGTTCATCGCCCCTTCGAGGTCGAGCCCTTCGGCCTCGCCGAGGTAGTAGACCAGGTTCACCCGGTCGTCCATGACCAGCTCCTTGCGATAGGAGACCAGGTCGTTGATCAGCGTGTAGCCGTCGATCGCGGTGTCGTGGATGGCCACCATGTCGGCGGTCCGGAACGCCTCCTGGGACAGCGCCACGCCGGGCACGCCCTCCTCGGCGAACCCGAACAACCAGCGCACCCCCAGGCTGTGCCGGCGGTCGTCCATGTACGTGTCGTAGTCGGATATCCCGGCGTCGCGCCAGCTCTCCAACTCGGTGGTGAACCCGTGTGCGAAGTCCTCCATGTAGGAGACGAATCGGATCCAGCGCGCGGGCGGCATACGCTCGCGCAACCAGGAGAAGTCCTCGCGCAGGGGGGTCGAGCCGTCCCCCCAGCCGAGCAGGTCGGCCATGAAACGGCCGAAGACGTTGCGGGTGGCGAACGAACTGCCGCCCAGGCCTGCCTTGTCCACGAGACTGTTCTCGATGCCGATCAGATAGTTCATCACCTTGGCCGTGGTCAGCGCGAGTTCGTAGTCGGCGTGCGGAACGGACAACGACACCAGCAGTGTTCCGTCCACGTTCTTGTCTATCCGGGCGGCGTCGCCCGCGTACGCGAAGCCGAGGTGGCGGTGGGCCCACCAGCGGGACTCGCGCATCAGCCGGTCCGTTTCCGGATGGAACGTCATCGGCAACAGGTTCGCGAGCTTCGGCAGGTGGAAGCTGATCGGGAGGTCGACGACGGTCGGTGTGCTCACGCCGGGCTCCTTTCGCCGGTCTGCGTCGGGGTATTCCTGCCCCCACCGCGCGATCCGGCGGAACCGGGCGCGGGGGCACGCAGGGCCGAGGGGTACGCCGACTGCGCGCCGGGGCCCCGCGGGGCGCTCGGGCGGCGCGTCCGGGCGGCCAACCGACTGCCCAGGTGGCCGAGGGCCAGCAGGGTGAAGTGGTCGGCCAGGCTGGGGATCACGTACAGGAACGGCCGGGTGCCGAGCATGTCCGGCACCGAGTCGATCCCGCCGTCGGCGCGTTGTGTGCTCAGCAGGTACTCGACGCCGCGCGCCGCGGGGCGGGGGTCGGCCTGGCGGCACAGCGCGATCAGCGCGTACGCGGTGCTGATCGCGTCGCTGGGGTCGCCGGGTTGTTGGCCCCAGCCGCCGTCGCGGTTCTGCCCCTCGCGCACCGCGGTCAGCGCCCGCTTGACGGTGGCCCGGTAGGCGTCGGGACCGCACGCGTCGATGGCGAGCAGGGCGCGGAAGATCGCGTGGTAGCGGCTGCGGCTCCAGTCCGGGTCGAAGGTGCCGTCGGCGCGCTGCGCGGCGGCCAGGAACCGGCGCGCGGCGGTGATGCGTTGCACGTGCCGGGGCGCGCGTACGCTCAGCGCGTTGACCGCGGCCGCGGTCATGCACGCCTCCGAGGGCGCGCCCGCGATGTACGTGGGGAAACCGCCGTCGGCGCCCTGGTAGGACCACAGGGCGCGCAAGCCGCAGTCGATCGTGCGCCGGTAGCGCAACGGGTCGGTGGCGTGCAGGAACTCGATCGCCACCGAGGTGTCGTCGACGTCGGCGAGCGCCGCGGCGTCGGTGTACGACCAGCCGCCGTCCACCCGTTGGCGGGCCGCGAGGTGGTCGCCGATCCGGCGGCGGACCTCCATCGGGGCGCCCGACGCGTCCAGCGCGACACCCGCGGTGACCGCGCACCAGGTGTCCGTGTCGGTCACGAACGGCACCCCGCCGTCCACCCGTTGGTGGACCAGCGCCTTGGCCACGCCGTTGACCAGCACACCGTCCAGGTGCGGCCGACCGACCAGCGCGTGCAGCACCAGGAGGTGCACGAGCAGATTGCCCTCCCACACCCCCGACACCTGCTGGGTGTCCACGAGCAGGCGCACCTCGGACTCGGCGATCTCGTCGGCGTGACCGGTCAGATCGGCCGACGCGACCTTGAGCGCGATGGTCTGCACGTGCGCCCACGGGTGCAGGTTCCCGGTGTCGAACGCGCTCGGGTCGAACGCACGCCGGCGCGCGCTCCGGGGTGGGCCGAGCAGGGCCAGCACCGTTTCGAGCAGAACCCGCTTGCGCGCGTTCAGGAACGCCGGCGCCCGCTGCAGGAAGCGGTCGAGCAGGGCGTCCGTGCCGTGTTCGGCAAGGTCGTCGGGGTGGCGTAAAGCGATCGTCGCGAGCAGCCGATCGAGCGGTTCGGCGTCGTCGGGGCGATCGGCGAGGAACCGGGCGACCCGACGGTGGTGATCGGATTCGATCCCGGTGCGCTCCAGCAGGCGCAGCAGCAGCGCCGATTCGAGCACGCGGCTGCGGCACGGGCTGCGCACCGCCCCGTCGGGTTGCACCGAATCCGCGACCCTACGACGCAGCCGCGCGGTGGCCACGGGGAGCTCCGGCACGAACATGTCCGCAGGCCACCCCGGCATCCGGGTATCTCGCACGCGCATCGGTCAGCGCCTCCCCCATACGTCCTGTCGCAAGCTGTGCCGTTGTGTCGGTAGGGCGCCGAGCGGGGGTTGGGGTGACGCGATCGGGGTACTCGGCGCGGAATGCACGCCCCGGCGGATGAGCGTCCCCGTCGCCCGGTCCGGGTGTGTTCCCAACACGAAATCACCCGAAGGTGTGAATGCGGAAGCCTGTACTCGTTTGTTGTCTGAATTGGTGAGTAATCGCCATCAAATGTGCTGGAAATGAACGGCTATTGACTGCACTTCAGGTGGCCGGGAGCAGTCCTTCGAGCCCGGGAGCGGTCCTGGAGGGCGCGAATTCGACAACGTCGTAGGTGGCCGCGCCCGCCTTCCGGAAGGGGTCCTCCGCGAGCACGGCGTCGAGCGCGGCCCGGTCGTCGGCGCGGGCCAGGATCACCCCGCCGGTGCGCGGGACACGACGCCCGGAGGCGAGCAGGGTGCCGTCCGCGTAGTACCGGTCGAGCCATTCGAGGTGGCCGGGCATGAGCGCGTCGATGTCCTCGACGGGGACGACGTAGGTCAGCGTGATCACGAACATGACTCGATCGTAGGGCGTGGCGGGGGGCCGGGTGCGGGCTACCGCGGAAGAGGGTGGGGCGGGATTCGGGCGGACCGCGGGAGGGCCTGTTGGAGGTGGAGCGGGGCATATTGTGCACCATTACGGGGCATTTCGACACGGCGGCGGCGATTCCGGACGCGGGGTGGAAGTTCCGCGTGGGGACGGGAATGCCGGGCGGGGCGTGCGGGTTGTAGGGGGCGGTCGGTGAGATCGGTGCCCCCGGGCCCACTCATAGCCACTGCGGACTACCGTTCGGCTGGAGCCGCAGTGAGCCTTTCGCCGCGAGGCGGCCCGTCTCACCGACCGTCGACGTGAGCGGTCGCGGTCGGGTTCGGTCGGCGCGACGAAGGTCGCGGTACCGGGCGCGCGGGGCTCGACTTTGGTCGATCGGGATTGGCCGCTCGGCCGTTTCGAAGATCAAGAGGCGTCGATAACGTGACGCCCATGCGCAAGTTCCTGGACATTTTCGGATTGTTCCTGGTCCTCCAAGGCGTCGGTGGGATCGTTCACCACTTCGTCGGTTGGTTCCGGGCCTGGGGACTGCTCGCCCGGCAAGCCTTTTTGCACGGCTATCAGCTGCCGGCGAGCTTCGCCCTGATCGTGCTCGGGTTCGTGGTGTGGGTGCTCGGAGAAACGCTTTTGCCCACAGAGAAGGAGAAGCAGAAAAAGGCATCCTCGAAATCCGCCGTCGAGGATGTACAGCGGAAGGAGCACTGATAAAGGGGTCGACTCGCGTGGCGGGTGTGACCCGGTGGGCGGGAGGTGGCGGCGCACCGAGAGCGCGCACGCGGGGGCTTCGGGGGAAACGTCTTGTTGGAGCGGGGATGCGTGGGCCATCCTCGGCGCATGATCATTCCCGAGACCAAGAGTTGGACGTGGGTTCTCGACACGTCCTGTCCCGACTGCGGCCTGGACACCCCTGCCGTTCCGCTCGCCCGGATCCCCGCACTGACCCGCGCGAACGCCGCCGCGTGGCACGAGTTGCTCGTCTCCGGCGGCGACGAGCTGCGGAACCGGCCGAATCCGGACACGTGGTCCCCGCTCGAATACGCGTGCCATGTCCGCGACGTCTTCGTGCTGTTCGACGAGCGGCTACGGCTGATGTTGACCCGCGACGCCCCGGATTTCGCGAACTGGGACCAGGACGCGACGGCGATCGAGTCGCGCTACGCCGAGCAGGACCCCGTACGCGTCGCGGCCGATCTCGCGGCGGCGGGCGGCACATTGGCCGACGCGTTCGCGGCGGTGGCCGACGACCAGTGGTCGCGTACCGGCAACCGCAGCGACGGCATGGTCTTCACGGTGGAGTCCTTCGCCCGCTACTTCGTCCACGACCCGGTCCACCACCTGTGGGACGTCACGGGCGTGCGGGCGGATTGAGCGGCCGAAACCCGTGTGGGGCGTCCGCCTCCGTGCGCGGGGCGGGCGGGCTCGTGGGGGGACGGCGGGTGAGTTCGAGAAGCAGGGCGTCGGCCACCGCGTCGCGGACCGCCGCCTCGGTCGGGGCGGGGCAACCGGCCTCGGCGGCGAGTTCGGCCAGAGAGGTCATCGTCGTGTCCGGGAGCGCACACGCGGTGAATGTGGTGAACGCGCTCAGGTCGGGGTCGATGTTGAGCGCGAAGCCGTGGCTGCTGACGCCCCGTCGGATCCGCATCCCGATCGACGCGAGCTTGCGGTGGTCCGGTGTCCAGATCCCGACCAGGCTCGGCGCACCCGCCGGGGTCTCGCGCCGTACCGCCGGGAAGCCCAGCGCGTCGAGCGCGGCGAGCAGGCCGTTCTCCACCCGGCGCACCAGGTCGCCCGGGCCGAGCGCGCGGACGTTCAGCACCAGGTAGCCGATCAGCTGACCCGGGCCGTGGTAGGTGGCGTGTCCGCCCCGGTCCACCTCGACGAGCGGGATCGGCGAGGCCGGGTCCGGCAGGTCCGCGGCGGGGGTGCGCGCGCTGTAGGTGATCACCGGAGGATGGGTGAGCAGGAACAGCCGGTCCGGCGCGTCGCCCCGTTGCCGCTCGGCGACCCAGCGCGCCATCTCGGTCTGCGCGAACGGGTAGGCGAGCCGACCCAGGTCGACCCGGACCGGCGTGCCGTCCGCGCGTGCGTGCGGCGACGCCGGTATGCCGTCAGCCGTGTCGATCGACATCCGTGCTCTCCGATCGTTGCCGGTCGTGGGTCGGCCGACGGCGCCAGCGCATCGCGGTCGCGTCGGCCAGGTCGATGAAGTCGGCGTCCGGGAAGACCTCGGCGTAGCGCTCGCGGTACTGCGCGCGGGTGAGGTAGTGGTGGGACATCAGGTGGTCCAGCCAGGCCGTGCCGGTGCGGAAGCGGTACAGCCACCAGGCGTCGCGAACGCGCAGCCGGCGCAGGTCCCGGGCCAGTTCGCGGACGGCGAGCAGCACGTGTTGCCGGCGCGTCACGGCGGGCTCGGTGGCCACGTCGTCGACCAGGACGAGTTCGCCGCCGGGGCGGACCAGCGACCCGAGATGGGTGAGCGCGCCGGTCAGGTCCGGGAGATGGTGCAGCGTGCCGATGCTCAGAACCAGGTCGAAGCCCTCGGCGTGGTGTACGTCCAGCAGCGAGGCGACCTCGTAGCGGACCCGCTCGTGCGGCCGGCGGACCCTGGCGACTTCGATCAGCGGCGCGCTCACGTCGGCGGCCACCACCTCGGTATAGGAGCCGGCCAGGGCGAGCGCGTGCCGGCCGGAGCCGCACCCGGCGTCCAGGGCACGGTCGCCGGCGAGTTCGAGATCGGCCAGCCACGCGCCGAAGGGGTCACACAGTCCGGCATATCGGTCGTAGTCGCCCGCGAACGCGTCGAACGATCGGGGATCGGCCTTGAGCGGTTTCATTGACTTGGTCAAGAATGGCTCGCGTGTCCCGAACCACGTACGGGTTCCGAACCAGCCATGGGCCCCGATCCGGGCACGCACCGCCGACCGGATCCGCGCCCCGAACCACCGACGCGCCACCGGACGTTCGCCCTCGATCGGCGTGCGAACGCTCGCCCGATCGGCGACCGGACGCGCCACGCCGATCGTCGGCGCCGGGATCGGATCCGCGCTCTTCGGTACCCCGGTCGCCCGGTCGGACGCCGTGCGACTCGCAGTCCTTCGCCCCTCCATCATGCCGAGGATGACGCCCCCATGTCTTTCGTACTCGTCGACAAGCCCCGCCCCCACGTCACGCTCATCACCCTCAATCGACCGGACCGCATGAACGCCATGGCGTTCGACGTCATGGTCCCCTTCCGTGAGGCTTTGGAAGCAGTGAGTTCCGACAACGATACGCGTGTCGTCATATTGACCGGCGCAGGGAGGGGGTTCTGTTCCGGTGCGGATCTGGAGAATTCCGGACGCATCCCCGGGGTCAAGGGCCTGACCCGGACGAGCATCGCGCGCCGGTCGATGGAGATCCTGGACGACGTGATCCTCGGGCTGCGCCGGCTGCACCAGCCGGTGATCGGCGCGATCAACGGCCCCGCGATCGGCGGCGGTTTCTGCCTCGCCACTGCCACCGACATCCGAATCGCCTCCGACACGGCCTACTTCCGGGCCGCCGGGATCAACAACGGGCTGACCGCGAGCGAGCTCGGAATCAGCTATTTGCTCCCCCGGGCGATCGGGTCGTCTCGGGCATTCGAGATCATGTTGTCCGGGCGGGACGTGGACGCGACCGAGGCCGAGCGGATCGGACTGGTGTCGCGCGTGGTGCCGGGCGAGAAATTGCTCGACGACGCGTACCAACTCGCCGAGCGCATCATCGGGTTCAGTCGAGTGGGGGTGGAGGTGACAAAGCGGTTGCTGTGGTCGGGTCTGGAGGCCGGCAGCATGCACTCGCACATGGATCACGAGGGGCACGCCCAGTTGTACGTCAGGCTGACAACCGAGAACTTCGAGGAGGCCATTCGGGCGCGCCGGGACGGGCGGCGACCGGAGTACCGGGATTGAGGCAGGGATCGAGGCGGGGTCGAGGCCGGATCGAGACCGGGTTCGAGGCAGGGTTCGAGGTGCCGAAGGGCGATCGCATCGAGGAGTCGGTGGATGTACGGCCGAGCGCGGGCGTGAGATCGGCCCCATGTCGGTGTCACATGTCGGTAATTGGTTGGTGCGGACTTCACACGTTGAGTGAATGTTGAACATGTGTTGACCGGGAACGGGCAAGCTCAGGCTCATAGTGCGGCGGCCCGGTCGGATCCGGCGGGGCCGCCGGGCACACCACGGGGGTGTGAGCGAGAAGCGAGGAGATTTTCCGTGCCACACGGAAGGAACGACGAACTGGCCGCCGTCACGGCGCTGCTGCAACGGACGCGCGCCGGTGACGGCGGAGCCGTCGTGCTGCGCGGCGCCGCGGGGACGGGCAAGACGACGCTCCTGGCCGAGGCGGTGTGGGCGGCCAAGGGGATGACCGTCCTGCGGACGAGCGGCCCGCGCGGCGGCGGCGCCCTCCCCTATACCGGCCTGCGCCAACTCCTCGCCACGCTGCACCCACGCATCGGCCGACTGCCGCACACCAGGGCCCAGGCGCTGCGCACCGCCCTCGGCCTGGCCCCCGGCGCCGCCGACCGCACCGTGGTCGCCGCCGCCGCGTGCTCCCTGATCGCCATCGCGGCCCGCGAACAACCGATCCTGGTCCTGGTCGACGACGCCCACTGGCTCGACGCGGCCTCGGCCGCGGTGGTGGCGTACATCGCGGCCCGCGCGGAGGGGCTGCCGATCGCGGTGCTGCGCGCCACGCGGGAGGGGGCGGGCGCCGCGGCGGACGGTGTCGAGTCGGGTACCGGAGTCGCCGGGGCGGACGACGCCGCGGGGGCCGGGCTCGCCGAAGCGGATGGGCAGCGGTCGGAGCGGGCCGAAGCGGGGGCATCCGGTGGGGCGTTCCGAATGGGTGCAGCCGAGCGGGTGAGCGACTCGGGGGCGCGCGGCACGGCGAATGCCCCCGGGGACGACCCGGCCGCCACGCGAGGGGCCGAGCACGTCGCCGCCGCGGAGTCCGCTGCCGGTCCGGCCGGTTCGCGGAATGCGGGCACGGACGAGGCGACGCGTACGGCCGAACAGGCGACCGACGCCGAATCCACGGCCATCCACGACGGGGCCGCCCGGGCCACGTGTGACGCGGGTAGCACGGCCCGAGTGGCGGCGGAGGCCACCCGGGACGAACTGCCCGAGGACGCCCGGCGGACGAGCGGGGCAGGTGACGCCGAGGCGGGCGCGCGGGCGGGTGACGCGGCCCGGGGGCGCGACGGCGACTTGCCGGTGGCTGCGGGCGGCGGGGCCGCGGCGGCCACGGATGGTCGGCGGGGCGAAGCGGCCGACGGCGTGTTCGCGGCGTCGTCCGCGCGGCGTACGGCGGACGGGTCCCGTTCGGGTGCCGGCTTCGGGGCGAACGAGGCTGCCGGACGAGAGGCTTCGGGCACGGGATCGGGCTCGGGCTCGGGCGTCGGTGGGCGGTCGGGGCGGGCCACCGGTACCGACGTCTTCTGGGGTGGCGGACTCGATGCCGGCACGGACGCGGACGCCCGGGGCACGGGCGGCGGCACCGGTACCGGTACCGGTATCGGGAACGACCACCGGCCCGAGTCCGCGCGGGCCACGCGGTCGGGCGTCGACCGTGACCACGATCGGGTGACGGCGGGTACCTCGTCCGGGTCGACTGTCCGCAGCGGCGAGCGATCGGGTGCCGGCCGCGTCGCGAGCGGTGGCGGGCCGGCGGCCGGCCTGCCCGAGGAGGCGCGCCGACTGCTCGCGCTGGCCGCGCTCGAACCGGCCGCCGACCTCGACCAGTTGGCCGTCGCCGGACGGCGCATCGGCATCGGGCGCGGCGCACGGCTCGCCCTCCTGCGGGCCGACCTCGTCGACACCACCGAGCATCGGGTGCGCTTCCGCAACGCGTCGGCGCGCGAGGAGGTACGCCGTTCGCTCAGCGCGGCGGAGCGCCGCTCCCTGCACGGAGCACTGGTCTACGCCGCGAGCGGCGCCCTCGCGTACCGGCGTCCCTGGCATCTGGCCGCGCTGGCCACCGGGCCCGACGCCGATCTCGCCGCGGCTCTGGAGGCCGGCGCGGGCCGTACCCGCCGCGAACTCGGCGCCGGCGCCGCCGCGGCGACGTGGGAGCAGGCCGCCCGGCTCACTGCCGACCGCCCGACCGCCCGCCGCCGCTTCGTCGCCGCCGCGTACGCCGCGTGGGAGGCCGGCTTCCCGGTCCGCGCCCGCACCCTGCTCGACACCGCCGACGCCACCGATGTCGAGGGTGTCACCGACGAGGGCTCGTCGGCGCACTCCTCCGGTACCGCGATCCGGCTCCGCGCCGCCCTCCGGCACGCGGAAGGGCATCGTTGTGAGGCGGGCGCGCTGCTCCTGGACGCGGCCCATGGTCGCGCCGCCCTGCTGCTCGCCGCGACCGGCGCCGCGTGGGAGGCGGGCGACCGCGCCCGCACCAGCCAGGCCCGGACCGCCCTGGCCGCACTCCCCCTCGCCTCCGACGACCCGCTGCGCACCGTGGTCGCCGCGCTCGGCGCCGACGGCGTCTCCCCCGCAATGGTCGCCCCGGCCACCCGGGCCCGGCTGTACGGCCTGGGCATCGCGCTCTGGGAGGTGACCCCGCTCGCGGTCCACGCGGCGGCGACCGACCAGGCGGCGTACGAGGTCCTGCTCGACGAGGCCGCGGTGCTGCGCACCCACGGCGCGCGGGGCGCACTCGCCGCGGCGCTGATGCCGCTGGCCGTCGCGGGCGCGCTGTCCGGCCGGGCGGTCGAGGCCGAGACCCACGCCGCCGAGGGCCTGCGCCTGGCCCGCTCCACCGGCCAGGGCACGCTGGCCGCCTGGTTCCTGGCCGCGCTGTCCATGGCCGCGACCACCCAGGGCCGCATCGCCGAGGCCCGCGACGGCGCCTGGCAGGCCCTGCGGCTGACCGGCACGCAGGGCCTGACCCCGGTCGGCGCCTACGCCCTGTACGCCCTCGCCGTCGTCGAACGCGCCGAGGGCCGCACCGAGGCCGCCTGCGAACTCCTGGCCACCGCCCTGGCCGCCCCCGCCGGCGCCCTGATGGAGGTCCGCATCCGCGCCGAGTTGGCCACCGCCGGTCCCAACCGCACCGGTCTCGCGGCCCTGCCCCCACGCCCCACCCACCCCCAACTCCCGGCCCTGACCCTGACCGGCCGCATCCCCAGAACCCCCCAACTGGCCGCCGGCAACGGCGCCTGACCCCACCCCGCTCGCGGTCCGGCCGGCTCCCGGCCCGGTGGCCGCGGATCGTCACCGCCACCTACCGGGCGGCGTTCGACCGGGTCGAGGGCAGGCCGCCCGACGGCCGAGATCACCTTCGGCCTCGAAGGCGCTCGGGTCGGTACTCGGAACGGCCGCGTCGATCGGGCGGGGGAACGGCCGATGCGGATCGTCGAGAAGATCGTGGCTCGGCACCGCGCCGCCCCGGCACATCGGTGTGGCCGCGGGCCGACCGTCGCGCGGTCGGGCGCCCGAGGGGCGGGCCCGTGTCTCGGCGACCCGCCGCGCCGGCCTCCCACCACGCGGGCGATCCGCTCGTAGGGTGGGTGGCGCAGCGATTCGCGCGACCTTGATTGCGCCCGGTCCCCGAGGAGAGCGAGAACCAGGCATGCGCGACGCGACAGCGACGTCTCGCGGGACTTCGCGGCGAGTTCCGTGCGCCGGGTGCGGCGGGGCGGACTTGTTCGCCGGCCACGTGGGTAGATCGTCGGCGTGACCGAACGAGGCGCGATCGAGGACTGGGACACCCGGCTGGGTTGGATGCGCGCGCTCGTTTCGGACGACGAGGTCGCCCATCGCCGCGCACTGGACCGGTATCTGCTGGTGACGCGCGACATGCGCGCGGCGCGCGAGGCCTACGACACCATCGTGTTGCGGGTGCCCCGCTCGGTCTCCGCCGAGGAGGGCGCGTGGCGGCGATTTCGCGATGCGTGGCTGCTCACCCCCGATGCCGCGCTGCTCGCCGACTCGCCCCCGCCCGCCGAGGTCCCGGACTGGGGCGGGTTGCCATACGCGCTGACCTATCTCGAATGGGAGGCCCGGTTCCCCGCCGAGTGGACCCGGCACGCCAAGGTCTGGAGCAGCAAGCAGCGCCTGATCCGGCTGCTCGCCGTCCCCGGTCACCACGGCCCGGCCCGGGCCCGGCTGCTCGACCTGGTCGAACTCGTCGTCTACCGGCGCCACCGCTGCAAGGACCGCGACTACTCGCGGATCGCCCGCGTGATCGACGGCGACGATCTGCGCGCGCGGCTGGAGAAGGCCCGCGTCTCGGGAGAGTCGTGGACCCGCGACCAGGCGGGCCACGTGTTGTGGCTGCTGCGCAACCCGCAGGTCCCGATCAACCGGACGAACTGGTTCCGGTGGATGTCCGCGAAGGCCGACGCGGACGACCCGCTCGACATCGGGACGGAAGGCTTCATCGGACACCCCGAGCAATCGCGACACCGCGAACACCCGGAACACTCGCAACGCCCGGAACACCGCGAGCGCCCGAAGCACCCCGGACGCCCGGAAGACCCCGAACACCCGAACACGCCTTCGGACCCGCCCCCGAGCCCGCCCGACACCCCGCCGAACCCGCCGCCCGCCACCCCTCCCCCCACGCACAGCTGACGCGCCGTCATTCCCGGTACACGGAGCGGCTTCCCGCCATAGGTTGTGCTGCAACATCGGCAACAACCGTTCGGGGGCGACATGGGTCGAGCCGACCCACGCGCGACGCGCCGCGTCGTGATCCGCGACGAAGGTGCGTCCACCGAGGCCACCCCGCGAACACCGATCCCGGGCAACCACCCCCACCCGCACCCGAATTCGTCCCCCCATCCGTACCCGGAGCCCCGCGAATCGCGGACTCCCGAAACGGAGGCCGCGATCCGGTGACCGAGGCTCCCGCAACCCCCACCCCGACCCCCACCCCACCCCACGTTCTGGTCGTCGACGACGACCCCTCCATCCGCCGGGCCCTGGAACGCGGCCTGCGCCTGGCCGGCTATCACGTCACCCTCGCCGCCGACGGCACCCGCGCGCTGGACCTGATCGAGCCGGCCGTGCCCACCGCCGCGCCGCAGGTCGTGGTCCTGGACGTGGCCATGCCGGGGATCAGCGGCATCGAGGTGTGCGCCGAACTGCGCGCCCGAGGCGCCGCGACCCCCGTCCTGATGTTGTCCGCCCGCGACGAGACCGCCGATCGCATCGCGGGCCTGGAGAGCGGCGCGGACGACTACCTGGTGAAACCCTTCGATCTGCGCGAACTCGACCTGCGGTTGCGGGCGTTGCTGCGGCGCAGACCGCCCGGGCCGGTGGGCGACGCGCCGCTGCGGGTCGGCCCGGTCACGGTGGACGTATCCGCGCACATCGCCTCCTGCGCCGGCGTCCGGCTCGACCTGACCCGTCGCGAGTTCGCCCTCCTGGAGGTCTTCGCCCGCAACCCCGGCCTGGTGCTGACCCGCGATCAACTCCTGGACCGGGTCTGGGGTTACGACTTCGACGTACGCACCGACGTGGTCGACACCTTCGTCAGCTATCTGCGCCGCAAGCTGGAGGCGGACGGTCGGCCGCGCGTGCTGCACACCGTTCGCGGCGTGGGCTTCGTACTTCGGGCCGGCGGCGGTCCCGGATGAAGCTCTCCACCCGCGTCGCACTGTCGGTCGCCGTCCTGGTGCCCTTGCTCGTGCTGGGCGCCGGCACCCTCGTGGTGCACTGGGTCCGGGCCGATCTGTTGGCACGTCAGGACCAGCAACTCCAGCAGCGCGCCGAGCGGTTGACGCCACCCGCCCGCGCACTGTTGCGGGCCGACCTGGACGTGCGCCAACAGGCCCTCCGCACCCGCCAGTACCGCGTGCTCAGCATGGCGCTCGACGTCGGCGTGCGGGTGGATACCCCGGACGGGCCGCTGATGGTCGGTCCGCAACCACCGCAGACCACGACGCTGCCCGCCCGTGCGCCGAACCCGGTGACCGTACACGCCGGTCGGCTCTCGTGGCGGATGGTCACCAGGCCGCTGCCGACCGGGCCGATGTACGTGTTCCTGCCTTCGGGCGAACCCGAGGCGCAGGCCGCGCTGTTGCGTCGGCGGGTGTACGTGGTGACCGCGTTCGCCGTACCGCTGTCCGCACTCGCCGGGCTGGCCGCCGGGACCGCGGCCACCCGGTCGCTGCGCGCGCTGCGCCGGCGTGCGGCCCGGCTGGATCCGGACGACGGCACGCACGAGGCGGTACACGTGTCGTCGGGCGTGGTCGAGGTGGACGAACTCGGCCGCACCCTCGACGACGTGCTCGGCCGATACGCCGAGCAGACCGCGCGCACCCGCGAAGCCCTGGAGACCGCGCGCTCGTTCGCGGCGACCGTCGACCACGAACTGCGCGGCCCGCTGACCGGAATGCGCACCGACCTGGAGGTGCTGACCACCTATCCGAACCTGGCCGCGACCGAGCGTGCGGATGTGCTCGCCGACCTGTGGGTGGGCCACGAGCGGGTGTTGTCCGTCCTGGCGGCGCTGCGCGCCCTCGCCCAGGGCGACCTGGTGGACGCGACGGCGTTCGAGGAGGTGGAACTGGGCGAGGTGGCGCACGCGTCGGCCCGGAGCGCGCCCGCCCACCGGCCCGGCGTCGAACTCCCGGTCGAGATACGGGTGGAGGCGCCGCACGAGGTGGTGGTGTACGGACTCGCCGCGGGGTTGCGGCTGTTGGTGGACAACCTGGTGGGCAACGCACTCGTGCACGGCGCGAGTCGGGTCTTGGTGAAGGTGCTTCCCGGGCTGGACTGCGGCGTGGTGTGCGTGGACGACGACGGGCCCGGGATCGCACCGGAGTTGCGCGACGTGGTGTTCGAGCGTTTCCACCGCGGCCCCGGCAGCGGCGGCGCCGGGCTGGGTCTGACCCTGGTCGCTCAGCAGGTGGCGCTGCACGGCGGGCGGGTCACGGTGGGCGTCCCGCCGAGCGGCCGCGGCACCCGGATCGAAGTGGTGCTCCCCCTGCGCGCCGACCCGACCGCCGCCCGCGAACGCGCCTGGCTCGGCGTCCTGGGCCGCGTGCGGGACGAAAGCCGAACGGCGGACCGGGAGAAACCCGAACCCGCGCTCCCACCCCCCGCCGCGCCCGCCGCCCCCACCGTGCCGAAATCCCGATCCGCAGCTCGATCCGGAACGGGATCCGCCGTGAATTCCCGCTCTCCGACGGCCCATTCACAGAAAACCCACAAGGAACGCCCCTAGCCTCCTGCTACGCCGTGCCCGCCCGGGGTGGGGCGGGCCCGGCGTTTCGGGGAGGCCGCGGATGCCTGAACCCCACCGCAGGCGAGGAACGTTCCTCGCCGCCTCGACAACCTCGGGGGCGTTGTGCACCTCGCCCCCCGCGTATGCGGCAACGCCCGGTGGCGGCGGCCACCGGACGACCGCGCAGCCCTCGTGGCACCCGCGCGAGACCGACCTCGGGGCGGTCTCGCGCGGTGTGCCGAACGAGCGGTGAGTCCGGCCGGGTGAGTCGCGGCCTGGCGCTGCCCGGGACGGCGGCGTGCATGCTCGCGGCGGTGATCTCGACCGTCATCGGACTGACCGCGTGCGGCGACGCGACCCAAGGTGGTCCGGGCACGCTCGAGTTGGGGACCACGGGGCCCGCGGCCGCCCCCCGATCCGCCCCGCCGTCCACGTTCGCCTCGCTCGTGTCCGGCCCACGGTACGTCGTTCGCCCCGCACCCGCGGCGGCGGAGATGCCGACGCCCTGAACCTACGGACGGTCCCGTGGGCCGGTGTGGGACGCGCGGATCCCGGAGGGGGAGATCCGCGCGTCCCACACCGGCCCTGCCCCAACCCGTGCGGCGACGGTCACAGCTGCAGGTAGCGCAACACCGCCATCACCCGTCGGTGATCGGTGTCCGAGGGCGGCAGATCCAGTTTGGTGAAGATGTTGCCGACGTGCTTCTCCACCGCCCGCTCGGTCACCACCATCTTCTTCGCGATCGCCGCGTTGGTACGTCCCTCGGCCATCAGGCCCAGGACCTCGTGCTCGCGCGGGGTCAGCGTGTTCAGCCCGCCGCTGCGCAGGCCCGCGCCGAACAACTGGGTGACCACCTCGGGGTCCAGCGCGGTGCCACCGGCCGCGACCCGCTCCAGCGCGTCGGTGAAGTCCCGGGTGTCCACCACCCGTTCCTTGAGCAGGTAACCCACCCCCGCCGCGTTGCCGCCGAGCAGTTGGGCGGCGTAGCGGGTCTCGATGTACTGCGAGAAGACCAGCACACCGATGCCGGGATGCTCGCGCCGGATGTCGATCGCGGCCCGCAGCCCCTCGTCGGTGTGCGTGGGCGGCATCCGGATGTCGACCACGCACACATCGGGTTTGTGCTCGGCCACCGCCGCCCGCAGCGCGTCGGCGTCGGGGACGGCCGCGGCCACCTCGTGGTCGCGGTCGAGAAGCAGTTGGACGAGGCCGTCCCGCAGGATGGCGGCGTCCTCGGCGATGACGATGCGCATGGGCTCGATCGTCCCATGCCCGGGCCGGCCCCCCGGCCGGCGGCCCGGCGACCGGCTCAGCCACGGATCGGCAGGTCCACCGTCACCTGGGTCGGCCCGCCGGTCGGGCTGTCGATGCGCAGTACGCCGTCCACCGTGCGGGCCCGCTCGACCAGTCCGGTGAGGCCGCTGCCCTTGCCCCCGTGCGCGCCGCCGCGCCCGTTGTCGGTGACCGACAACCGCAGCAGGCCCTCGCGCACACTCACGTCGACGATCGCGGCGGTCGCGCCAGAGTGGTGCGCGACGTTGGTGAGCAGCTCGGCGGCGCAGAAGTACGCGATGGTCTCGATCGTGGCGGGCGGCCGGACCGGGATGTCGGTGCGCACCTCGACCGGCACCGCGCTGCACGCCGCAAGGGTGGCCAGCGCGGCGTCCAGGCCCTGGTCGAGCACCGGCGGGTGGATCCCCCGGGCGAGGTCGCGTAGTTCCACGATCGCTTCCCGGGCGTTGCCGAGCGCGCTGTCCACGAGGATGCGGGCGCGGTCCACGTCCATCGGGCGCTCGGTGTCCTCGGCGTCGAGTTTCTCCCTGGCCAGGCTCAGGTTCATCGCGAGCGCCACGAGTCGGGCCTGTGCGCCGTCGTGCAGGTCGCGCTCGATCCGGCGCAGCGTGGCGGCCGAGTCGTCGACGGCGATCGCGCGGGTCTCCTCCAGGTCGGCCATGCGCTGGGCGGACTTGCTGGGCCCGAGCAGGGCGGGGATGAGCAGGCGGTCGAGCAGTACGACGCCTCGGACCGCCCACGGCGCGAGCAGCAGGATCAGCACGCCCACCACGGACACGACCAGTTGCAGCGGCAGGGTGTCGAAGTACAGGTCGTTGATCTGGATCCCCGAGTGGTGCACGACGCCGTCGGAGTCGGTGACGTGCGGGTCGAAGGCGGCCATGAGCACCGGGTAGACCAGCAGGACCAGGCCGTTGCCCCAGAACATGCCGGTGACCATCACGATGAGCAGGCCCAGTGGGAGCTTGAGCACGGTGTATGCGACCGCCCGCCAGCCCTCGGCGTTGCCGAGCGCGGATCCGAGCAGCCCGAGCGGTCCGGGCCGGCGCCGGAAGGGGCTCAGCGGCGGTACCTGGACCCCGAGCATGGCCCGGGCCAGGCCGCGATGCACGCCGCCCCACGCGCGAGCGCCCATCACGAGCAGGGCGAGGAGGGGCAGGCCGATCAGGGTGACGGTCAGGGCGATCCCGAACGCGGCGAGCACGAAGGCGACGCCGAATCCGAACACCGCGAGCGGGAAGGTGAGGATGGCGTAGCCGAACTCGGCCCATGTTCGTCGGGTGAACGGGGCCTTCAGGAAGGTGGGCATCGGCATCCTCGGAGTGCTGCGGACGTGACGGTGGAGTGTGCCCATGCTCTCCGGCACGGGGACGCGGATGCGAGGGTGACAGCCCCCGACGTCACGGTTCGGTTTGCCCCACCTCCCATCACGGACATTGTGCCGCGTAGTCCCGCGGCGACCGGCCGCCGCATCCCCGGGGACCTCGCCGCGCCGGGTCCCCGTTCACCGCCCCGGGCGGGCCGCCCCCGTGTGTACCGCCTCGGCGACCGCGTCGGCCAGCGGGCCGGTCTCCTCGGCGGTGAGCGTGGCCACGGTGATCCGCAGGCCGGGCGGCGAGGTGATCCGGTAGCGCGCGCCGGGGGCCACGACCCATCCCCGGGCGAGCAGGCCGGCGACCGCGGCGGTCTCGTCCCGGACCTCGATCCACACGTTGATCCCGGTGTCGCCCACCGCCCGCACGCCCCGCTCGCGCAGTGCCTCGATCAGCCCGGTCCGGCGCACCCGGTACGCCTCCCGGGCCACGCGGATGTGTGCGGCGACCTCGGCGGAGGTCCACGCGTGGGCGACCGCGTGCTGGAGCGCGTGGCTGATCCAGCCGGGGCCGAGCCGCTGCCGGCCGATGATCCGGTCGATGGTGATCGCGTCGCCGGCCAGCATGGCGCAGCGCAGGTCGGGCCCGTACGCCTTGGAGGCCGAGCGGATGTGTGCCCAGTGCGTGGTGATGCCGGCGAGGGTGTGCAGGTCGCGGCCGGAGATGTCGTTGCCGTGGTCGTCCTCCAAGAGCACGGCCCGCGGGTGTGCGGCCAGGATCGAGCGCAGCGCGGCGGCGCGTTCGGCGGACACCGAGGCGCCGGTGGGGTTGTGCGCGCGGGCGGTGACCACGAACGCGCGGGCGCCCGCGCGCAGCGCGTCCTCGGTCGCGGCCGGGTCGGGTCCCTGGTCGTCGACGGGGATCGGGCGGGGGGTGAGGTTGAGCGCGCCGAGCAGGTCGAGCAGGTTGCTCCAGCCCGGGTCCTCGACCGCGACCAGGTCGCCGGGGCGCAGGTGGGCGGTGAGCGAGCGCTCGATGCCGTCGAGCGCGCCGGAGGTGGCGGCCAGGTGGTCGGTGGGTACGCCCGCCGCGTCGAGCACGGTGCGGGCGGCGTCCTCGAACGGCCGGTACAGCGCGCCGTGCACGTACAGGGGTCGCCAGTGGCTCGGCTCGGGGAAGACCGGCGAGGGCAGCAGCGCGGGGTCGGGCTCGCCGCTCGCCAGGTCGCGCGCGCCGGGCGGCACGCTCGGGCCCAGGGTGTTGCGCTGGGTGGTGGCCGGGCGGGCCCGGATGCGGGTGCCGGCCCGGCCGTGGGTCTCCACGATGCCGCGTTCGCGCAGGGTGCGGTAGGCGGCGGCGACGGTGTTGGCGTTCACGCCGAGTTCGGCCGCGAGCGTGCGCACGGGCGGCAGCGCGTCGCCGGGGGCGATCTCGCGCGCGTGCAGGTCGCGCTCGACGGATGCGGCGATGTCGGCGGCGGTGCGACCGGTGGTGGCCATGCTTCTCCTGCGTCCTGGGCACATTCCGGGAGGAGGTTATGCCGTTGACAGCCTCCCCAGGTCCGGCTTTATTGTACTACTCCAAAGAGCATTTTGAACTAGTACAAAGGATCTTCGTGATGGCCGAGTACCCCGTCACCGCCGCCACCGCCCCGAAGCGTCACCGCGACCGCATGCGCTACGACGTCGACGTGGTGCACGCGATCCTGGACGCCGGCTTCATGGCGCACGTCTCGTTCACCGTCGGCGGCCGACCCCAGCTGATCCCGCTCGCGTTCGGACGCGACGGGGAGCGCCTGTACCTGCACACCTCCAGCGGCGGGCAACTCGCCCTCGCCGCCCGGGCGAGCGGCGCCGAGGGGGTGCCGGTGGCGATCTCGGTCACCCACGTCGACTCGGTGGTGCTCTCCCGCTCGGCGATGCACCACTCGGTGGACTACCGCTGCGTGATCGCGCACGGCCCGCTCGTGCACGTCACCGACCCCGACGAACAGCTGCACGCCTACCGGGTGATCATCGACCACCTGGTGCCCGGCCGTGCCGACGACGTGCGCGCGCCGAGCCCGAAGGAGAACGCGCAGACCACGGTGTTGCGCCTGGACCTGGACCAGGTGGCCGCAAAGGTCCGCGACCACGGCCTGGCCGAGGACCCCGACGACCTCGACCTCCCCTACTACGCGGGCGTGGTCCCCCTCACCACCACCCGGGGCCCCATCCGCCCCGACCGCGCCGACCAGGCCCTCCCGCCCTACCTGGCCACCTGGCTGGGAGCCTCCTGAGCGGTGACGGTGCGGGGGGACGCCGCCGATGACGCCCCGTCAGTCGTGTTCCACCCGGGCGGCCATGCGGCAGGTCAGGGCGATGGCGACGACGAATACGCCTGCGGTGACGGCCAGTTGGGTGGTGGGGAGGGTGATTTCGTCGTTGGTGGCGGCGTCGGTGAGCACCTTCAGCACTCGGGCCGCCGGGCTGCCGGGGGTGACCAGGGCGGCGAGGGTGAGCAACGCCGCGATCGGGACGGCGTACGCGGCTCGGCGCAACACCGGACGGTTCGTCAGCGCGCCGATCGCGACGCCGGCCAGGATGGTGACGAACTGGGCCATCGCGCCGGCGGCGAGCGCCTCGCCGCGACCGACGCCGTGCGTGGCATGGTTGGCGATGTGGTCCGTGCCGGCGGCGAGCGCGCCGGTGCAGATCGCGGCGAGCAGGCAGGTCAGGGTCAACGCGACGAGCAGCCCGGCCAGGTGCGCGCGCCCGGGTCCGACCGCCGCCGAGGCGGTGTGCCGGGCCGCCGCGGGCTCGACCGTGACGGCCACGCGCGTCAACCACACCGCGGTCGGCATGATCGCGGCCGCCGCCCACGCGAACGAGGACAACAGCGGATCGCCGCCCGCCACCCCGATGCCCATCACCGCGGCGTAGAGCAGGACCGGCGGCACCCACCGATACGAGAGCAGCAGCAGCGCCGCCTGATAGCGCACCACGGCGGAGATCACGCGCCGTCTCCTTCCCGATGGACCGCCCGGACGCTGATCCCGGGCACGGCGGTGAGCAGATGCCGTAGCAGCGCGTCGGAGTGCGCGGTGCTGCTGTGCAGGCGCACCACGCCGGGCCTGCTCTGCTCGCGGACGGGATCGCCCGGGAGTCGGTCCAGTTCGGGGCTCGGCCCGGTGTCGATGTCGATCAGCACCCGGATCGCCTGGGCCTCGGGTATCGCCGCGACGACCGCGCCCGCCTCGACCCGATAGGTCTCGTACACCTGGTCGGCGAGCCGCCGGGGGTCGTGGTCGACGAAGACCACGGTGGCGCCCGCCTCGATGCGCTCGACCACACAGCCGTCCAGGACGTCGCGCGAGGGCTGGTCGAGCCCGGTCCATGCCTCGTCCAGGACCAGCAGATCCGGTTCGGCCAGGAACGCCTGGGCCACCGCCACCTTTTGGCAGGTGCCCTTGGACAACCCGCGCAGCGGCGCGCGTATCTTGTCGGCGAAGCCGAGGCGTTCGGCCCACTCGTCCGCGCGGCGCCGGCTCTCCCGGCCGGTGAGGCCGTGCAGTCGGCCCAGGTGGGTCAGGTATCGCCGGGCGGTGAGCGGCAGTTCGGGCGGGAAACGCTCGGGCACGTAGGCGGCCGAGCCGCGTTCGGTGACGCTGCCGGTGGTCGGCTCGCACACGCCGGCCAGCACCCGCAGGAGGGTGGACTTGCCGCCGCCGTTGCCGCCCTCGACCCGGATCAGCGCGCCGCGCGGCAGATGCAGGTCCACCGCGCGCAACACCCACGGGCCGCGCAGGCCGTACCGCTTGCCGACACCCGTCAGGTGCACCGTCGTCCCCCTTCGCCGAACCTCGGCAGCAGACCTTACGGCAGCACGGGGTCCGGCACATCCCGCGGCCGGCCCGGCAACGGCGCCAACTGCCTTGACCGGCAGGGCGGAACGCGCGGACGGGCCCGTCGCCGAGGCGACGGGCCCGTCCTTGCCGAACTCCGGTGCGCGGTGCCCTACAGGGCGGTCTTGGAGACCTTCGGGGCGTCCGCCTTCAGCTTGGCCCCGGCCGCGTTGGGGACCGGGTCGGGCTGCTTCTGGCAGACCGCGTCGGCCGGCCCGTGGCCGTTGCCCTTCGGGGTCTTGCCGGTGATCAGGTACTCGTTCAGGTAGTCGTCCAGGCAGGTGCTGCCGCTGAGCGAGATGCCGTGGTTGCGCCCGCCCTGCTCGACCACGAGGGCCGAGTCGCGCAGCAGGCGGTGCATGGTGACGCCACCCTCGTACGGGGTCGCGGCGTCGTTGGTCGCCTGGAACAGCAGCGTCTTGGGCAGCTTGTCGTTGGCGACGTTCACCGGCTTGAGGCTGCTGGTGGGCCAGAACGCGCACGCCGCGTTGAACCAGACGTTGTTCCAGGTCAGGAACGGCGCCTTGGCGTAGGTCTTGACCGCGTCCCGGTGCCAGGTGGCCCAGTCCTTCGGCCACGCCGCGTCCCGGCACTGGGTGGCCAGGTAGCCGCTGTTGATGTTGTCGTTGCCGGGACTGGCCGCCGCCAGGTCCTCGTAGGCGGTACGCAGCGGACCGGTGACGTGGTCGACCGCGTAGCCCGAGAAGCCCTCGGCCAACTCGGCCCAGTAGGCGTCGTTGTAGCCGCCCTGCGCGAACGCGTCCTCGAGTTCGGAGGCCCCGACGACACCCTCCGCCGGCGCCTTGGCCAGCGCCGCGCGCATCGTGTACCAGGCCTTCTCGACCTGGGCCGGGTCGGTGCCCAGGCGGTAGTTCGCGTCGTACTTGGCGACCCAGGCGAAGAACGCCTTCATGTTGGCGTCGAACGCCACGTCCTGGGTGAGCTGGCCGCCGTACCAGACGCTGTCCCTGCTCGGGTCGACGATGCTGTCCAGCACCAGGCGCTTGACCCGGCTCGGGAACAGCTTGGCGTAGACCGAACCGAGGTAGGTGCCGTACGAGTAGCCGAAGTAGCTGATCTGCTTGGCTCCCAGCGCGGCGCGGATCGAGTCCATGTCCGCGGCCTGGGCCGGCGTGTTCATGTACTTCAGGAAGTCGCCGTACTTGTCACCGCACGCCTTGGCGAAGGTGTACACCCGCTTGATGTTGGCGAATTCGTCGCCGAAGTCGTCGGGGACGGTGTTCGGACGCACCGGGTTGTTGAAGCCCGGGACGCAGTCCAGGTGCGGCTCGCTCGCGCCGGCGCCGCGGGGGTCGAAGCCGATCACGTCGAACTGCGCGGCCACCTCGGGGCGCAGGTTCTTCGCGACGTAGCCGGCCAGACCGCGGCCGGGCGCGCCGGGGCCGCCGGGGTTGACCAGGAGCGGGCCGAGCGACTTGGCGGCGGTGTGCGGAATCCGCGACACCGCGATCGTGATCTTCTGCCCGTCGGGACGGCTGTGGTCCATCGGGACCTGCAACGAACCGCATTCCAGCTTCGGATAATTCGAGCTGCCGCAGTTCTTCCAGGCGATGGGGGTGGACGCGGACTCGGCCGAGGGCGCCGGGGAGTCGTCCGCCAAAGCCGGCGGGGCGAGGGTCAGGAGCCCGCCCACCAGCGTCGTGGCGGCTGCGAACGCGACGAGAGTGTGTCTCTTCACGTGGGTGTTCCTCCATGTGACGGAGCTGTCACGAGTGACATCGACGCCGCAGATGCTGCCGTGCGAAGGACCGATGCGACGAGGGGACGGTCGGTACGGAACGGAAATCCTTGCCAAGGGGAGTGGTTACCGTTACCCAAATTTTGGGTTTGAACCGTGATACGTCCGTTTGGCCGCTTATATCAGCAATCTGATGGGCAGTCAGCCGCCTGCGGACCGTATCCGACGCGCGTAGCGGCGGAGTCGGGTCGGCTCCCGTTCGGGTTCGGGTCGGGCCCTCGTCGGGCCCGACCCGCGATCCCGTCGGCCGTGCGCCGGCCGGGCGTGTGCTCAGCCCCGATACGGCGGCGTCTGGCCCCAGTCCCAGCGCGGCATGGGTGTTTCGGGCAGCGGCGGCGGGTTGGGGCCGGAGTAGATGATCGCCATCCGGGTGCCCCACTCCAGGTAGTAGGCCAGCACGCCCCGGAACTCCGGGTCGGCGGGCAGTTCCACGTCGTCGGCCGTCTCCAGGAGCAGGGCCACCCAGCGCCGCCGCTGCGTCTCGCTGATCCCGCGGCCCAGGTGCTTCGAGGCCATGTGCCGGTGCCCGCCCAACTCGGTGCTGTAGCGCGCCGGGCCGCCGAACACCTCGGCCAGCCACGCCGCGACGTGCTCCGCATGGTGCGCGTCCATGTCGGCGAACACCGGGGCCAGGATCTCGTCCTTGGCCACCCGCTCGTAGAACGTGGTGAACAACTTCTCGAACGCGGGCGCGCCGCCGGCCCACTCGTACAGCGTCGGCGTCGACCCGCCCCGGCCGACCACTTCGGTCACCGCGTAGTGCCGCATCTCCTCGATCGCGGCCACGTACGGCCGGATCGCGGCGAAGAAGGCGGCGAAGTGCGGACCCTTGCGGAAGCCGTTCAGGTGCTCGTCGGCCGAAGTCCAGCGAATCCGCAGGATGTACGCGGACGGCTCCTCCGCGCATCGGCTCAACTCGTAGTCCACACACTCCGGCGCGGCGGCCAGCGACTCGGCCGCGCGGGCGTAGGCGGCCTCGAATTCACCGGCCTGCCCCTCGGCGATCGTGTAGCGGATGTATTCGACGATCATGAACGGTCCCCCATGCCAGGCGCTGGTTCGATCGCGTCAACCATAGGCAGGATCACCGGCGCGGTGATCATCGACGCGGCCCGATTTCGCCGACCGCGTAAGGGCGTAGGCACCCGTGAAGCGCCGAAACCCGTCCCCCGATCCCGCCGGGCGCGACGCGGCGGGATCGGGACGGACGGGTCCCGGGCCGGCCCGGGTTGGCGGGCCGACTGCGGGGTGCGGCGGATCGGACGATGCGCCCCGCAGAGTTCGGCGACGATCTTTTCATACTTACTCGACGCTGCGCCGGTTGCTCCCGCACCGGGTTTGCGGCACCGGCTTTCGGGTGCCGTGGCGCGGTCGATATGGGCACAGCCACGGCAAAGGATGCACTATCCGAAACTCCCCATCCAACCGGTGTGATCGGGAGGGTGGTCATTCGCGCACCGACGCCTCCCGCAGCAGTGCCACCGTCCGCGACCACGCGTCGGCCGCCGCCTCCGGTCGGTACGTGTCGCGCTCGTCGCAGAAGAACCCGTGCGGGGTGTCCGGGTACAGCACCACCTCGTGCCGCGGGCCCGACCGGGCCGACTCGCGGGCGATCCGGGCGCGGTCCTCGGCCGTGTACAGCGCGATCTCGCCCGTGGTCAGCCATCCCGGGTAGAACGCCACGAGCGCCGCCAACGGCACCTCCGTCGCCGCGTAGTACGCGATGTGCCCGCCCGCGCTCAACCCCACCACACCCGCTCCCCGCCCACGAACGTCTCCACCACCCGCGTCGACCCGATCTCCCCCGCCGCCCCCGCGAACGGATCCCGATCCAACACCACCAGGTCCGCGTGGTTGCCCACCACGATGCTCCCGGTGTCGTCCAGGTGGTTCACGTACGCGCTGCCCGCCGTGTACGCCGCCAGCGCCGCGTGCAGATCCAACCGCTGCTCCGGGAAGAACACCGGGGAGTCCGACCCGAGCACGCGCCGGTTCACCGCCACGTGGATCCCGTGCAGCGGATCGGGGCTGGACACCGGCCAGTCGCTGCCCGCGGCCAAGGTCGCGCCGCTGCGCGCCAGTTCGCCGAACGGGTACTGCCACGCGGCCCGCTCCGGGCCCAGGAACGGGATGGTCAGCGTGTCCATCTGCGGCTCGTGCGCGGCCCACAACGGCTGCATGTTGGCGCTCGCCCCGAGTGCGCGAAAGCGCGGGATGTCGTCCGGGTGCACCACCTGGAGGTGGGCGAGGTGCGGCCGGGTGTCCTTCCAGCCGTTCGCCGCCCGCATCGCCGCGACCGCGTCCAGCGCCTCCCGCACCGCGCGGTCGCCCAGCGCGTGGAAGTGCACCTGGAAGTCGTGCGCGTCCAGGGCCGTCACGTAGCCGCGCAGCGCCTCCGGTTCGATGAAGCTGATCCCGCTGTTGTCCGAGGCGCAGCCGCACGAGGTGAGATACGGGCTGAGCATCGCGGCGGTGAAGTTCTCCGCGATCCCGTCCTGCATGATCTTCACCGTCCGGCAGGACAGCCGGCCCCGGGTGCCCATCTCGCGGCGCGCGAGCAGGTCCTCGATCTGCTCCGCCCCACGATCGCGTTCCCACCACAACGAACCGACCACCCGGGCGGTGAGTTGCCCACGATCCACCGCCGTCAGGTACGCGGAAGTGGCGTCGGTGATGTTGGCGTGCGCGCCCAGGAGCGCGTCCTGCCACGCGGTGACGCCGAGCGAGTGCAGCACCGCCTGTGCCCGCAGCAGCCCGGCGACCTGGTCCTCGGCGGTCGATGGCGGCAGCAGCCGGCCGACCAGGTTGGCCGCCCCCTCCTGGAGCACGCCGGTCGGCTCTCCGTCCGCGTCGCGTTCGATCCGCCCGTCGGCCGGGTCGGCGGTGTCGCGGGTGATGCCCGCGAGGCGCAGCGCGAGGCTGTTCGCCCAGGCGCCGTGGTGGTCGCGGTTGGGCAGGTACACCGGCCGGTCGGGGACGATGTCGTCGAGCATCGACCGGTGCGGCAGGCCGCCGGGGAAGGCCTCCATGGACCAGCCGCCGCCGGTGATCCACTCGACGTCGGCGTCGGCCTCGGCGTACTCCCGGATCACCCGCCGGTAGTCGGCGAGCGTCTCGTACTCGGACAGGTCGCACTGTCCCATCTCCATGCCGGCGCCCACGGGGTGCACGTGCGCATCCTGGAACCCGGGGATCAGCAGTCGGCCCGCGAGGTCCACCACCTCGGTGCGGGTCCCGATCAGTTCGCGCACCTCGTCGTGCCCGACCGCGACGATGCGCCCATCCCGTACGGCGACCGAACTCGCCCGTCCGCGCGCACCGTCGACGACGTACACCGGCCCACCGGTGAAGACCAGGTCGGCGGCCACCGAGGCCGACGCCGGGCGAGTGATGATCGTGGTGGTGCTCATGCGTGTCCCCTGGCCTTGAATGCGTCGAAGTCGGCGGCGTCGTTGTAGCGGTCCATCGGCAGTTCGATCGCGTCACCGTCGGTGCCGCGACCGGTCTCGAAGTAGGGCGATTTGCGTACGTACTTGGCGTAGGCCGCGAAGCCCAGACCGATGAGGATCACCGCCATCGGTACCGAGAACATGAACCAGCCGTTGTCGGGGCTGAGTTCGAAACTGTCGCTCATGGTCAGGTAGTCGTAGGAGAGGTACGCCCCGACCCCGAGCAGCGCGAGGCCGCTGAGCGCGGGAATGACCACCGCCCGCACCCCCTCGCGCGGATCGGTGCGCAGCGTCGGCCCGAAGCGCACGGCGCACGCGATCGCGGTGAGGCCGTAGTAGAAGGCGACGATCAGGCCGATCGAGTTGACCGCCGCCAGGATCATGTCGTTGAGCTTGGGGATGCCGATCGCCAGGACGGCGGTGCCGGCGGCGATCGCCATGATCAGCACCGTGCCGATCGCGGGCGAACCGAACGTCGGGTGGATCCGGGTCCACACCTTGCCGAGCGTCTGGTCCCGGCCCATCGCCAGCATGCCGCGCGCGGTCGGGATGACCCCGGACTGGAGCGAGGCGACCGCGGAGAAGATCAGCGCCAGCAGCGGCAGGCTTGCCCACGGATCGGCGGCGAGGTGGGCGCCGAGGAAGGTCAGGCCCTGCGGCCCGTTCTCGGTCATCTCGGGCACGGTCATCACCCGCTGGAAGGCGATCGCGCCGAGCAGGAACATGCCGAGCATCACGAACAGCGCGATCAGTCCGCCCCGGGCCGAGTCCTCGGGGTTCTTGGTCTCCTCGGTGACGCTGAAGGCCGCGTCCCACCCCCAGAAGAAGAAGACCGCGAGCACCAGGCCCTGCGCGAAGTGCGGCGCGGAGTCGATCTCGAACGGGTTGAACCAGGAGAACGAGAACGGCTGCTCGCCGACCGCGATGGCCCAACAGCAGAAGATCAGCAGCACGCTGTACTCGAAAACGAGCAGGAAGGTCTGGAGCCGGGTGGCCTGGTGCACGCCGGTGACCGCGAGCACGGTGACCACCACGAGTACGACCAGCCCCAGCACCGTGCTGAGTTTGGTCGAGTTCGGGTCCAGGGCCAGCCCGACGAACTCGTGCCACCCGGCCTTGTTGGCGAACTGGAGCAGCACCGAGCCGGTGATCGCGCTGGTGTAGGCGAGGAAGATGACCGACCCGGCCAGGGCGACCCAGCCGGTGAGGAAGCCGGACCACGGGCCGATCGACTTGCCGACCCAGACATAGCCGCTGCCGCAGTTGGGCTCGACCCGGTTGAGGCGGGCGTACGCACCGGCGATACCGAGCATGGGCAGGAACGCGATCAGGATGATCACCGGGGTGCTCGACCCGACGGTGGCGGCCAGGCTGCCCATGCCGACGCCGATGCTGGTGGTGGCGGCCGTGCTGGACGCGGCGACCGCGACACCGTCGACGACGCCGAGCGACTTGCGCAGCGCGGGTGGGCCGTCGTCCCGGGGCAGGTTCGTTGACATCGGCGCTCCAAGGAGGGCAAAAGCTGATGGGGGGTGGACGCCGATGAAACAGCTTGCGTCGGAATTACGTCAATGGTGTTGACATAAGGTGGATCCCCGTGGCGGGCACGTCCCCGGAGGAGCAATGGACCCGACAGTCGAGACGAATACATCGAACAGGGCAAAGCAAACACAATCGAACAGTGCGGAGCAATCATCTCGGACAAATCGCGTCATAGGCGAGCGTCGGCGCCGCAGGCCGACCAAGTCCGGGGTGGTTTTGTCCGAGGATGTCATCATCGAGTGTGCCGTACGGCTGATCGGCCACCACGGCGCGGAGGCCCTGACCGTCCGCAGACTCGGCGCCGCCCTGGGGTGCGACCCGACCGCCGTCTACCGTTACTTCCGCAGCACCGACGACCTGCTCCTGGGCATCGCCGACTTCCTGATCGGCGAGACGTTGACCGGCTACCGGCCCGGCCCCGACTGGGTGGCGTCACTGCGCGAACTGGGCCTGCGGGTCCGGGACGGCCAACTGCGGCATCCGCGCGTGGCCACCATCGCCGCCGCGCGGGTCACCCGGCGGCACAACGAGTTCCGGGCGGTGGAACTGGGCGTCTCCCTGTTGCTCTCGGCCGGCTTCTCCCCCGCCGACGCGGCCCGCTACTACCACGTGTTCATCGACACCGTGCTGGCCCACGCGGCTCTGGAGGCGTCCTATGCCACGCTCGCCCCCGAGGTGCGCGAGGCCGACGACCGGTCGTGGGAGGAGACGTACCGGATGTTGCCCACCGCCGACTACCCGGCCATCGGCGCGGTACGTCCGCACCTGGCGGCGGGGATGTCGGGCAGTCCGTTCGAGGACGTCCTGGACCTGCTGCTCGAATCGCTCGCCCGTCGGGTGTGAATCGGTCCGCGCCGGCCCGGCCGGGTGCGCCGCCCCCTTCGCCGCCTCGGCCGCTCGGCGAAAACGGCGGCGGGAAGTGCCACCACCCGTACCGTGGTCACCAGCCGACCCTGTGTCAACAGCACAGGTGGGTACACGCGTCGTGGGGGTGCCGCAGACTCGATAAGGTGGCGCGTGTTTTCAGACCTCACCACTCCCACGGGGGATCCGTGCTGATCGACAAGTTCATGCATGGCGTCGTGGCTCCCACCGCGAAGGCGATCTACCGCCCGCGCACCGAGGGCCGCGAGAATGTTCCGATGACCGGCCCGGTCATCATCGCCAGCAACCACCTGTCGTTCGTTGACAGCGTCGCGATCCCCGTGGTGATGCCACGCAAGGTGTCGTTCCTCGCCAAGGCCGAATACTTCGACGGCCCCGGGCTCAAGGGCCGGGTCAGCAAGGCCTTCTTCACCGGCATCGGCGCCGTCCCCGTGCCCCGCGGTACACACAGTGCGGCGAAGGCCGCGCTGGAGACGGCCCTTTCGGTACTGGAGCGCGGCGACGCGTTCGGCATCTACCCCGAGGGCACCCGCTCGCGCGACGGCCGGCTGTACCGGGGCCGGACGGGCGTCGCGTGGCTGGCCCTGGCCGCGCGGTGCCCGGTCGTCCCGGTCGGAATCATCGGCACCGACCGAATCCAGCCGATCGGCTCGAACATCCCCAAGCTGTCCCCGCGCGCGCTCGCCCGCTTCGGCGAACCGCTCGACTTCTCGCGCCACTACGGGCGGACCGACGTGGCCCGGGCCCGGCGCGAGATCACCGACGAGATCATGGAAGCGATCCAGAAGTTGTCGGGGCAGGACTACGCGGGCGTCTACAACGAGACGCCCGCCGAGGTCTGAGCCGACGGGCGCCCCGCGCCCTCCCGGATCGGGTGGGCGCGGGGCGTTGCGGGCGGAGCGGTGCGCCGGCCGCGCACGGGTCCGCAGGCGGGTTCGCCGGCGGTCCGCGTGCGGCTCAGCGCACGCGGCCGTCCCAGTTCCAGGCGCCGGCCGACACCCGTGGTCTGCCCGGCAGTTCACCCCGACCCGTGCACCACAGCAGGATCGCCGCCGGCGCCGGCCCCGGCGGTGCGTCGGGGAACAACCGGGTCAGCGCGGGGCCGGCGAGGTCGTCCGGGGGCGTCCAGGCGATGCCGAGCGCCCGGGTGATGTCGTGCGTGTGCATCAGCAGTTCGACCACGCCCATCGCGGCGAAGCCGGTGCGATCCGCATGCCCCCACGGGTGCCACGCGCGCGCCTCGGGCGGGGCGTGCCGCACCGTCGTGGCGAGCAGGGTGCCGGCGATCCGCAGTCCGTCCAGGCACGCGTCGATCGGCGCCTGTGGGTCGAGCGACGCGAACAGCGTGATGTAGCGATCGGTCGGGCGGGCGATCAACAGGCCGGTATAGCCGACCAGGCCGAGCGCGAGGTGGTCGAGCAGTTGCCGGGCCGAGCGCTGTTCGTCCGCGAGGCGGTGCCAGGCGGACGGGTCGGCGGTGGGTGTGGTCGCCGCGGCTCGGGCCAGTACGTCGAGGCAGGTCGCGGTGGCCCGGGTGACCGCGTCGGACCACGTGGGCGCCTCGGTCGCGGGCGCCCCGTGCCCCGCGCCCCGCGTCGCAGGCGCCGCGACCGCCGTCGTCCCGGCGCTCACCCGCGCAGCCCTTCGATCACGCGGGCGTACCCGTCCGCGCCGTGCCCGGCGGCGATCGCCCGGCCCATCGATCCCATCCCGATGACCGTCACGGCTTCGTGGTTCATGTTCGTCCTTCGTGCTTCGTCGTTCGGCGGTCGTCGTCGGGCGGTCGCCGTTCGTCGGCCGTCGTTCGCCCGACCCGGACCACCCTCGCAACGCCGAAACCGCGCCGACAGTGGCAGGAATGCCTCTCATCGCAAAATTCCTGCCGGCCGACGGGCTAGGCTGTCCCGTCATGAACGACGACCGACCGCCGACACCCGCCCGCCCCGCGAACCGGGGATCGGGCCCGGGATCCGTGGCCGTCGCGGTGGTCGACGACGCCGCCATCCCGACCTGGGACGTCTACGAACTCGCGATCGCCTGCGCCGTGTTCGGCACCCCGCAGCCGGAACTCACGGACACCTGGTACGACTTCCGCGTCTGCGCGGAACGCCCCGAGCCCGGGTCCGGGGCAGCGGCGAACGACGCACCCGGCTTCTCCTTCGGCATCCGCACGCCGTACGGCTGGGACGCCCTGGCCGGCGCGGACACCGTGATCGTGGCGGCCGTCCCGCAGGAGTGCGTCGACCACGACGTCGACCTGCCCGCCCCGTTCCTGACCGCACTGCGCGCCGCCGCCGACGCCGGCGCGCGCATGGTCTCGCTGTGCACCGGCGCCTTCGCCCTCGCCGCCGCCGGCGTCCTGGACGGCCGCCGGGCCACCGCACACTGGGCGCATACCGAGCAACTGGCCCGGCGCCACTCGAAGGTCACCGTCGACGACAGCGTCCTGTACGTGGACGACGGCTCGGTGCTGACCAGCGCCGGCATGACCGCCGGCCTCGACCTGTGCCTGCACATCGTGCGCACCGACCTGGGCGCGCACATCGCCAACCAGCTCGCCCGCCGCCTGGTGGTCCAGGCGCACCGCCCGGGCGGCCAGGCCCAGTTCGTGGACCTGTCCGTCCCGGCCACCGACGACGAGGGCTTGGCCCCGGTGCTGCACTGGGCCGGCCGGCACCTCGACCGCCCGCTCACCGTCGACGACCTCGCCCGCCGGGCCCGGATGAGCCCGCGCACCTTCTTCCGCCGACTCCAGGCCGCCACCGGCACCACCCCGCTGCAATGGCTGCTCACCCAGCGCCTCGCCCGCGCCCAGTCCCTCCTGGAGACCACCGACCTGCCGATCGAACAGATCGGCGAGCGCAGCGGCCTCGGCACCGCCGCCAACCTCCGCCACCACTTCGCCGCCCGCCTCGGCACCTCCCCCGCCGACTACCGCCGCGCCTTCCGCCCTTGACCCGTGCCGGCGACGACGGCGGCGACCGTGCCGGACCTGGACCCCGGGCCGCCCGAGTGACAGGCTTGAGACATCAGCCATTCGTCCCGATTTGTCATGAAAGGCGGCGAAACATCATGGCTGAGCACGCACACGCCGCACTCGTTCGCCGAGGATACGAAGCCTTCTCCGCCGGCGACACGGACACGCTTCGCGCCCTGCTGACCTCCGACTGCACACACCACGTCCCGGGCAACCACCCGCTGTCCGGCGACTTCAAGGGCATCGACGCGGTCCTCGGCTACTACGCAAGCCTCGCCACCGCGAGCGACGGCACCTTCCGGGTCGAGTTGCAGCACCTCTTCGTGGACGGCCGGGGCCACGTGATGTCCGTACACCGGGCCACCGCCCGGCGCGCGGACAAGGCGCTCGACCAGGCCGGCGGCATCGTCTTCCGCATCGTCGGCGACAAGGTCTCCGACCTCGACGAGTGTGTGGCGGACCTGGAAGCGGCGGACGCCTTCTGGGCCTGAGCGCCTTCCGCACCGACCCGCGAACCGGACCCGTCACCCGATCCGGAACGTCCCCCCGGGCGGCGCCGGCGACGCCGTGGCCGTCTCGTCGGTGACCGGCGCCCCGTCCCGCGAGAACACCCGCGCCTCGATGCCGGACAACACCCGGGCCGGCGTCTCGTCGCCCGCGGTCCGCCGGGCCAGCGAGGACACCGGCAGCGGCGCCGTGGACGCGACCACGACGAGGTTGCCGAAGCGCCTGCCGCGCAGCACACCCGGCTCGGCCATCAGCGCCACCTCGGGGAACACCGAGCGCAGGGTGGCCACTTGCGCCCGGGCGAAGTCGAGGTCGCCGCCGTCGGCGATGTTGGCCGCGTACACCCCGCCCTGCCGCAACACCCTGGCCACCTCGACGGCGAACTCGCGCGAGGTGAGGTGCGCGGGTACCTGCGCGCCGCCGAAGACGTCGGCGATGATCAGATCGGCCGAGTCGTCGGGGCGTGCGGTCAACTCCTCGCGGGCGTCGCCCGTACGTACGTCCACCGCCGCCCCGGCCGGCAGCGGCAGGTGTTCCAGGACCAGGGCGACCAGTTCGCCGTCGAGTTCGGCGACCGTCTGCAACGAGCCGGGCCGGGTGGCCGCGATATAGCGGGGCAGGGTCAGTCCGCCGCCGCCCAGGTGCAGCGCGGCGAGCGGTTCGCCCGGCGCGGCGGCCAGGTCGACGACATGCCCGAGCCGTCGGGTGTACTCGAATTCCAGGTGCTCGGGTTTGTCGAGATCGACGTACGACTGCGGCGAATCGTTCAACGTGAGCAACCACGCGCGGGGCCGGTCGATGTCGGGCATCAGCAACGCCGCGCCGAGATCGGTCGCCCGCCCCACCGGGATCGACTCCGGGGCTTCCTGCTGATCCTGATCGTCGTACATGGATCGATTCTCTCGCAGCCGGGGCACCCTTCCCGCCGCATGTCGGCCCCGCACTTGGCATGATCGACGAGGGCAGCGGCAAGAAGCGCCGGGGACGTATCGCGGCACCGACCGCGCGACCCACAGCAGACCCACCGACCCGGGAGAGCAGAGCCATGCGATTCACCAAGCTCGGTCACGCGTGTGTACGTCTGACCACGGCGCACGGCACCGTCGTGATCGACCCGGGGGCGCTCAGCGACCCCGACGCGATGGTCGGCGCGGACGTCGTCCTGATCACCCACGAGCACTTCGACCACGTGGTCCCCGAAACGCTACGGGCCGCCGCGGCGGCGAACCCGGATCTGGAGGTGTGGACCAACCCGGCCGTGGCCGCGCAGTTCCCCGACCTGACCGGCCGGATCCACCCGGTCACCCACGGGGACACGTTCGAGATCGGCGGCGCGCAGGGCGTGTCGGTGCACGTGTACGGCGAAAAGCACGCGGTGATCCACCGCGACATCGACGTCATCGACAACGTCGGCTTCCTGATCGCGGGCGAGGTCTTCCACCCGGGCGACGCGCTCACCGTTCCGGAGGAGACCACGCCCACTCTCCTGGTCCCGGCCGGCGGGCCCTGGCTCGCGCTTCGCGACGCGGCCGACTTCATCCGGGAAGTGGATCCGGCCCGGGCGCTGCTGATCCACGACGGCGTGTTCAACGACACCGGGCTGGTCATGACCGAGCGCCTGCTGGGGCAACTGGCGGGCACCGACAGCCGCTCCGTACGACGCCCGGTCGACGGCGAGGGCATCGAGCTCGCGACGGGCTGATCCGAGCCCGATCGGCGTACCCGCTTCGTCGCGGCGCCGTCACACTCTGGTACCCGCCCGGGCCCGCCACTACCGTGACGAATATGACCGCCGACGACGGCAGACCCGAGAACCAATGGCCGGTACCCCCGCCGTGGATGTGGGGTTGCCCGGAGTGTGTGCGCCTGTATCGCCGGATGAAACGGGTCCAGGAGGAGACCGACGAGCGACGCCGGAGCGGCGATCGCGGCATCGATCACGACCCGCTGGACAGCATGATCGGATCCCGGATCCGCCTGGCCCGGCACCTGGTCACGGGTCACCGTGAGCATCTGCCGGACTGGACTCCGGGCTGCGAACGTTGCGCCTGGCACCATCGCATCCTGGACGCCGGCCCCGAACCCCACCATCCGGGCAGCGCCGCCGCGATGGTGGCCGCGGAGCATCGGGCCTTCCACCTGTTCGTCCCGCCTCGGGTGGTCGGGCTGATGTAGGCACCCGTCGCCGCGCCGTCCACCGGGTCCGCCGTAGGGTCGTGGGGTCACGGTGGGCGGGTCGCGGGTGGGGAGAGATCGACGGAGCACGGGCGCGTGGATCAGGGACGGGCCGCCGGGGACCGGGTCGGGGTGGAACCGGGCCTGCCCGGCGGGCACTTCGGGGCGGCGGGGCGGCGTCGGCGGGACGCCGCCGAGGCGTGGCGGTTGCGGGAGCACACCGCGCGACTGGTCGCCCTGGACACCCGGTTCGGCGCCGGCGAGCTGCTCGGGCCGGCGGTCCGCGCGGCCGACGCGGCGGGGCGGGCCGTCCTGGGCGCGGCTCCGTCCCGGGAGCGGCTCGCCGCAGTGGCGGAGGCGGATCAGCTCGCCGGGTGGCTGGCCTACGACGCCGACCGGCACCCGCTCGCCCGGTGGCTCACCACGCGGGCGGTGCGGACCGCGCGTCTGGCGGGCGACCGCTCCGCCGAGCACTTCGCGCTGTCCCAGCTCGCGATGCAGGCCATCCACCTGCGCCGGCCCGACGTGGCGCTGCGCATCTGCGACGACGTGTTGCGGGACGAACTGCCGCCCGGCGTCCGCACGTTGTTCGTGATGCGCCGGGCCCGCGCGGTCAACCAGTACGGCGAGCACGCCGCGGCCCGCCGACTGATCGCCGAGACGTACGGCCGGCATCTCCAGGGCCCCGGCACCCGCGATCCGGCCTGGGCGTGGTGGCTGGACGCCGCCGAGATCACCTGGCACCACGCGATGACGCACGCCGACAACGGGGATTGGACACGCGCGATCCCCCTGTTCGAGCAGGCCGCCGCGGGACGGATCCCGGGCAGCCGCACCGCGCACAACGACCACGCGTACCTGCTGCACGCCTTCGCCCACACCCGCGCCTGGTCCGACGCCGCCGACCTGCTGACCACGCGCGTGCTGCCGGCGCAGCCGGGCGTCTCGTCGGCCCGGATCACCCGCCTCCTGGCCGACACCGCCCGGCTGTTGCACGTCCCGGGTCGCCGACCGGCCGGCCGCGACCTGGCCCACGAGCTGCGGGCCGGGCTCAGCCGAAGCGCACCTCGCTCGGGTGGGGTGTGACGAACGCGAGCAGTCGGGCCGCCTCCGCCTCCAGTGCCTCGCGCGAGGCGGCGTCGATCGGCCGGAACGGTTGCAGTTCCAGGACCAGCGGCGTCCCCGAGGCGGCGCCTGCGGCGACCGAACCGGCCGTCACCGGCTTGCCGCCCCGGGTGAGCCGCCAGATGCCCGCGACGAAACCGTCCACCAGGAACGTGGCGCGGACGATGCCGTTGACCGTGAACAGCCGCTTGCGGTCCGGCTCGGAGATGATCCGTGCACGTTCCGCGTGGGACAGCAGCGCGTTGTCGAACTCCGGCAGGAAGCGCGGCGGCACGGGCGTGTCCTCGGCCGGCAGCGGCGCGTCGGGGACGTCGTACAACACCCGGCCCGCCTCGTCGCGATGGACCACCAGGTTCGGCCGCAACCGCTCGACCACCTCGCGCAGTCGGCCGAGGCCGGACCAGGCCTGTACGTCGGCGACGGTGGCCGGGCCGAACGCCGCCAGGTAGCGCAACACCATCGCGTCGGGCGTGGTGTCCGTACCGAGCGGGCGGCCGAGCCAGTGCTCGGCGGTGGTGCACGCGGACTGCCCGCTGCGCCCCCACAGCGCACGCGGCGGCACCTGGACCAGCGCAGCCTGACTGCGCAGCGCATGCGCCAGCGCCGCCGGGTTCTCGTCGGGGAAACGTTCGCCGAGCGCGAGCCCGAGTTCCTTGGCGGTGAGCGCCCGCTCGACCAGCAACTCGCGGCCGGCGGCGACGAGTTTCCCGACGTCGATGGTGGACTCGCCCAGCCCGTGCTGGGAGTTGCGGTACAGGTCCGCGTCGTAGATCGGCTGCACCACCGGCCTCAGCGCGAGGCAGTCGGCGGCTGTCACGAGGTGCACCGTGCCGCGCATCAGCCCGACCCGGACCACCCGACGATCGGTCAGCGCGTCGGCCAGGTCGGCGGGAGCGAACTCGGCGAGCCGGGTCCACAGCCCGACGTAGGGCGGATGCGGGGCCTGCGCCTGCATGCCGACCAGGTGGGTGATCGCCGCTTCGGCCGAGATCGACTGCCGCCGCGCCAACAACTGGCGTTCGAGCAGGGCGCGGTTGAGCCGACGGACGCTGAGCTTGGTGATCTCCATGCCCGCAGACTAGAAGCGAATGCGGTCGAAAGCTTGCCGCAATGTCCTCGGTGCCCGGTCCTGGAGCGAATCATTTCTTGACCGTTCATTCTCGAATGCCCTAGAGTCACATCCGTGGCCAGGACCAAGGAATTCGATCCCGACGCCGCCTTGCAGTCCGCGCTCGAACTGTTTTGGGAGCGCGGCTACGAGGCGACCTCCATGGCGGACCTCGTGGCGCACCTCGGCGTCGCCCGGGCGAGCATCTACGCGACGTTCGGCAACAAACGCGACCTCTACCTCGCGGCGCTCGACCGCTACCGCGAGGCGCGCAATCCCGAGCTTTTCGAGGAGTTGTCCCAGCCCGGTCCGGTACTGCCGGCCGTACGGGCGCTGGTCGAGCGGTTCGCCCGTCAGGCGTCCGAGGAGCCGACCCGGCTGCGCGGTTGTTTCCTGACCAACACCGCCGCCGAACTGGCCGCGCACGACGCGGGCGCGGCGCGGATCGTCGAGTGCGGCTGGAATCAGATGGAGACCAATCTGACCCTCGCGCTCACCCGGGCCAGGGCCCAGGGCGAGCTGGGTCCGGACCGGGATCCGCAGGCCCTGGCCCGCTTCCTGCTGGTGGTGCTCCAAGGGATGCGCGTGGTCGGCAAGGCCGGCCCCGACGCGCATCGCCTGCGCGACGCGACGCAGCAGGCACTGAGCCTGCTCGACTGATCCGGGCGGGGCGCGCGGGGAGCCTCGTCGGCACTCGGGCCGGACCTGCCCGCCGTGATGCGTTCCATCACTCGATCACTCGATGCGGCATGCCCTGCATCATGCTTTCAATCAAGAACGATCGATCCGAAAAGACTGTCGGCGGCAAGGGGGGAATCGACATGACGAGCATCGGGATCGGCAACAGGCCCGACCACGCGCTCGGCGGCTCGACCGACCGATCGCCGGGCGCCGGGGGCGGCGGGGCCTCGACCGCAGGCGCCTTCGCGCTGCTCGGCACCGTGCAGGCCACGCTGATCTTCACGATCACCATCATCGGCGTGCCGCTGCCCGACATCGGCCGCGAGTTCGGTCTCGGTTCGGCCGATCTGGTGTTGCTCAGCGCCGCCTACGGGCTGCCGTTCAGCGGGTTGTTGCTGTTCGGCGGGCGGCTCGCGGACCGGTACGGCGGGCGCTCGATGTTCACCGCGGGCCTGGTCGTCTTCGGCCTGACCTCGGCAGTCGCCGTGTTCGCGCCGGGCTTCGCGATTTTGGTCGCGGTGCGCTTCGGGCAGGGGCTCGGGGCGGCGCTCGCCGCGCCCGCCGCGATGGCCGTGCTGCGCGCGGTACATCCCGAACCGGACGCGTACCGGCGGGCGATGGCGACCTGGGGCGGCCTGTCCGTCCTGGGCGCCGCCACCGGCAACCTGGCCTCGGGCGTGCTCACCACGTGGGTGTCCTGGCGCTGGATGTTCGCCGTGCCGGTCGCCGTCGCCGCGCTCGGTCTGCTGCTTGCGCCCTCGCGACTGCCCCGCGCGTCCGTACCGGCGGCGCGGCGCCGCCCCGGCCTCGATCCGCTCGGCGCGGTCCTGGCCACGATCGGCATCACGCTCGCGGGCTACGGGCTGACCGTCACCGGCGACCACGCCTGGACGTCGACCGTCGTCCTCCTCCCGCTCGGCGCCGGCGTGGTCCTGCTCGCCGCGTTCCTGGCGGTCGAGCGCCGGGTGGCCGATCCGCTGCTGCCCCCGGGCTTCGTCCGTGATCGGCGCCGGATCCTCGGCCTGGTCGGGGTGTTGCTCGCGGCCACCGGCACGGGTTCGATCAGCTTCCTGATCTCGCTCTACCTCCAGCAGGAACACGGCTGGTCTCCGCTCGCGACGGCCGGCGCGTTCGTCCCGTTCACCGCCGCCCTGATCGGGGCGGGCCGGGCGGCCGGGCCGCTGATCGGGCGGTACGGTCCGGTCCGCGCCACCGTGGCGGGGCTGGTCGTGGGCGCCGCCGGGTTACTCCTGCTCGCCCGGATCGACCACCCGAGCCGCTACGCCGTCGACCTGCTGCCCGGCCTGGTGCTGCTCCCGATCGGCGCCGCGCTCGTCTTCGCGGGCACCGCCGTGCTGACCACCAGGGACGTACCCGCCCACCGGGCGGGCCTGGCCGGCGGCGTCCTCAACACCGCGATGGAACTCGGCCCCACCGTCGGCCTGGCCGCGCTGATGTCGGTGGCCGCCACGCGCACCGACCCGATCCGCGGCTACGCCTGGGCCTTCGGCACCGCCGGAGTCGTCTTCCTGCTGACCGCGGTGGCGGCGGCGGTCCTGGTCCGGGACGGGGGTCCGGACCAGGACCGGGAGCGGGACGGCGAGCAGGCCCGAGACCCCGACCGCGCCCCGTAGTTCACCACCGAACCCGACCATCCCCACCAACCCACCATCACCGCACCACCACACACCTCGGGAGACACCACCATGTCCGCACGTTTCACCGCCAAGACCGTCCTCGTCACCGGCGCCGGCTCCGGTGCCGGCCGGGCGATCGCGCTCGCCTTCGCCCGCGAGGGTGCCGCGGTCGTGGTCGCGGGCCGCGGCGCCGCGCCGCTGGAGGAGACCGTCCGGCTGATCGAGGCCGACGGCGGGCGCGGCGCGGCCGTCACCGCCGACGTGACCGACTCGGCGAGCGTGGCCGCGCTCGTCGCCCGCACCGTCGAACTCTTCGGCGGCCTCGACGTCGCGGTCAACAACGCCGGTGCGATCGTCGGCGTGGGCCCGCTCGCCGACCTCGACGAGGCCGACTTCCGGGCCACCCTCGACATCAACGTCACCGGCACGTGGTTGTCCATGAAGCACGAGATCGGCCACATGCGGGCCAACGGCGGCGGCGCGATCGTCAACATCTCGTCCAACCTCGGCGCGCACGGCCGACTGGCCAACCTCGGCGCCTACGTCACCTCCAAGGCCGCGGTCAGCGCACTCACCCGCAACGCCGCCCTCGACCACATCGGCGACGGCGTCCGGATCAACGCGGTCAGCCCCGGCCCGCTGGACACCTCGATGTCGCTGCGCAGCGGCGAGACCGAGGCCGAGCGGTCGGACCGGATGAAGGCGCAGAACCCGTCCGGCCGGGTCGGCGACCTCGCCGAACTCGCCGCCGCCGTGTTGTACCTGGCCTCGGACGAGGCGGGCTTCGCGGTGGGCACCGACCTGGTCCTCGACGGCGGCGCCACCGCCTGACCGGCGGATTCACCCCCAGCGCCCAGCCTCCGGCCCGGCCGCCGTCCTCCGACGCGCGCCCGGGCCGGCTCGGCGTTTCGCGCCGGGTCAGGCCGAGGTCGTCGGGATCGCCAGTTCCAGACTCCCCGGGATCGCCGCGAAGGCCCGCTCCAGATGCCCGGCCAACCCCGGCCCGGCACCCCGCGCGGTCCACTCCCGCTGCGCCCAGTGCCACGCCGCGAGCATCGTGTCGAGCGGCAGATGCAACAGGATCCGCTCCGGCGCGTCCGGACCGAGCCGGTCGGCGAGCGTATCCACCGCCGCGTCGGTGGTGTCCGCGCAAAACCGCAGGCTGAGCGCGTTCAGCGCGGGGGTGGCGTCGGCGATCCGCCGGCTGGCGGCGAAGCGGTCCGCCCAGTCCGCCGGCATGGCGCCGAGGGTCTCCGTGAGGGCGTCCTGATAGATCGTCAGGACGCGTCCCACCAACGGGCGTTCGGCCAGGTCGACGAGATAGGCGGTCCACAGCTCGCGCTCGGGGGCGAGGGCCACGTCCTCCTTGGACGCGAAGGTGCGAAAGAACGTGCGCTTGGAGACCTCCACCGCGCCGACGATCTCGTCGAGCGTCGTCGCGTCGAAGCCCTTGGTGGTGAACAACTCCAGGGCAGCCGCGGCCAACGCCTGCCGCGTGCGCAGCTTCTTGCGTTCCCGCAGCGGCAGTTCGGTGGTCATGATCCCACTCTACCCCACACATGCCCATCGGCCGCCAAAGCCTCTTGTAAGCAAATGCCACTCAGTGGCACAGTGGGCACAGCGAGCCCCACACTCGGGCTCGGCAGTCCAGCCCGTACCAGCCCCGGAGCCACCATGCGCGCCCTTGTCATCGACCACGCCGTCGCGTCCCACCTCACCCTCGCCGAGGTGCCCGACCCCGAGCCCGCGCCGGACGAGGCGCTGATTCGGGTCCGGGCGATCTCGATCAACGCGGGTGAAGTGCTCTTCGCGGTGCCGTCCGGGGCGAACGGCACGATCCCCGGCTGGGACGCGGCCGGCGTCGTGGAACGCGCCGCCGCGGACGGGTCGGGCCCCGCGGTGGGCACCCCCGTGGCCACGCTCGGCGGGGACGGCGCCTGGGCCGAGCTGCGTGCCGTGCCGACGCGACAGTTGGGCGTGGTGCCCGCCGGCCTGCCGATGGCGTCGGCCGCGGCACTGCCCGTGGCGGCCCTGTCCGCCCTGCGCGCCCTGCGCCGGATGGGCCCGATCCTGGGTCGGCGCGTGCTGATCACCGGCGCGGGCGGTGGGGTGGGCCGGTTCGCCGTACAACTGGCCGCGCGCGGCGGCGCCGAGGTGGTCGCGGCCACCGGGGATCCGGCCCGGGTCGACGAACTGCGGGCGCTGGGCGCGGCCGAGGTGCTGACGGGCGGTCTGCCGTACGAGACGGCCCCCGTGTACGGCGTCCTGGACAACGTCGGCGGGCCGCATCTGACCGCCGCCCACGACCTGTTGGCCTCCGGCGGCACGCTCGTCGCGCTCGGCCATTCCACGGGCGAGGGCGAGCAGTTCGCATTCGGCGCGCTGTTCGGCGACGCGGGCCGGCACAACCGCTCGATCGTCACCTATTTCCTGCTCGACGACCTCGCGGGCATCGACGCCGACCTCGCCTGGCTCGCCACCCGAACCGCACACGGCGACCTCGACCCACAGATCGCGTGGCGCGGCTCCTGGACCGACATCGCCGAGGCGGCGACCCTGCTGAGCGACCGCAAACTCGGCGGCAAGGCGGTGTTGACCGTGACCGACGACTCCACGCAGGCATGAACACCGCACACCCGACCGGACGGGGCGAACCGCGTGGCGCCCCGTCCGGGTCGGACCGTCAGGCCACGTCCAGTACCTCGAACAGCGCGTCGGCGAATTCGTCCGGGCGCATGATGTGGCCCACGTGGTCGGCCGGGAATTCGGTGAGGGGGAGATCCAGGCGCTCGGCGAGCACCGAGGCGGTGCGATACAGCGGGGTGTGTGCTCCCTCGTCGCCGGCCACCAGGCGCAGCGGCGCGCCGCGCAGTGCGGCGAGATCGGCTTCGTAACGGGCGAAGGACCGGATTTCGAAGGCCAGGTTGAAGTCCACGTTGGCGAACACCCGGTCGAGCATCTCGCGCGCCGAGTCGGACAGTTCGCCCGGTTCCACGGTCGGGACGGACACGTCGAACAGCCGGATCAACTCCTCCGTCGCGGCCTCCCGTCCGCTGCGCAGGAAGAGGTCGTGGATCTCGTCGAAGGTCTCGCGCCAGTACTTCGCGTCGGGCAGCACACCGGGCAGGAACGGCTCGTGGGCGACCAACAGGCGGACCTGGTCGGGGTGTCGGGCCAGCAGGTCGAGCCCGATGGTGGCCCCGGTCCCGTTGCCGAAGACGGTCGCCGGTTCGTCGGTGAGGGCGGCCAGGAGGCGGTGTGCGTCGTCGGCGTGCTCCTCGATCCGCTGCTCGGTGGGCGGTTCGGTGAGTCGGCTGTGCGAGTTGCCGCGCCGGTCGTAGGTGACGACGGTGTGATGGGCCGCGAGTCGTTCGGCCAGGGTCGTGTACAGGCCGGTATCGGCGTTGCCGCCGCTGATCAGCAGCAGCACGGGCCCCGACCCGTGCACCTGGTAGTACAACTCGGCTCCGGGTACGGCCAGGGTGGCGGAATCCATGAGTTCTGCCTTCCCGTCGGAAGTCGCTACCTCTCCAAGCTACGGACCTCAAGGACTGCGTGTCCGCCGAATCCGGCTTCCGTTCCCGCCCGGCCGGCCATGTGCGCGATCGTCTCGGCGTCGACGGGCGTGCCCACCAGCACCGTCGCGTCGGGCGCCTCGGCCGGTGTCAGCAGGGACATCGCGAACCGCGGCGACACACCGCGGATCGGCCGGGTCGCCACCGTCCTGGGCGCGAACACCCCGACCGCCCGGCAGTCCCACCATGGCGCCAAGTCCGGGCGCGCCGAGCGCAGTTCGGCGGCGATCTCGGCGCCGCGCGGCTGTTCGGCGCGGGTGCGCAGGTGGCGCACCAGGTCGAGGGCGATCGTCTCGTGCGCGGGGAAGTGCACACGATACGCGGGGTCGGTCAGCAACATCGACAACAGGTTGCGGCGCTCGGTGGGCAGCTCGGCCGGGTCCGGCGCGATCAGCCGCCAGGCGTGGTTCCAGGCCACCAGGTCCAACGCGGGATCCAACACCAGCGCCGGACTGATCGGCCAGCCCTCGACCATCGCCCGCAGTGCGTCGACCGGCATCGGGCCCGGCCCGGCCGGCACGTGGAAGCCGGCCAATTCCAGAACGTGCCGGTGGGCGTCGGCGTCCAGGCGCAGCGTGCGCGCCACCGCCTCCAGCACCTGCCGCGAGGTGTCCACCCGGCCCTGCTCCAGCCACGTGTACCAGGCCACGCCCACCCCCGACAGCGCGGCGACCTCCTCGCGGCGCAGCCCGGGGGTGCGGCGGCGCGGCGAGCGGGGCAGCCCGATGTCCTCGGGGGCGAGCAGTTCGCGGTGCGCCCGCAGGAACGCGCCCAACTCGTGCCGGTGATCGTGCTCGTCCCGAATGCCCATCGGCCCAGCCTATGACCGCCGCTCACCGTATAAGCCGGAGCCTGGCTCGACGCCGGCGGCGGCGCGAGGGTGGCGGACGTACCGACGCACACCGCCGGGCGGCACCACCGAGGGCCGCCGGCCACTGGCAAAGGAACCGTTCCCGATGACCGACACACCCGTCACCACCCCCGCATGGGCCGAGGCCGCACCCACCGACCCCACCGCGGACATCATGTGGCGCCGCAGCAACGACTCGTCCACGCTGACCACCCCGCGCGCGTTCATCCGCGTCTTCGTCGAGCCCGGCGGCCTGGAGGCGGCCGCCGGGTTCTACGAGGAACTCCAGGGCGTGGAGCGCGACATGTGGTTCACCTTCCGCGAGTTCGGCATCGCCCTCGCCGCGGTCGGCGGCTTCCTGCTGATCGAGGGCGAGCCGGCCATGGTGGAGCGATTCCGCTCCACCACCGGCACCCTCCTGGTACCCGAGCTGGCGCCCTACCTCGACCGTCTGGCCGCGGCCGGGGCCGAGATCACCGAGGCGCCGCGCCGCGTCCCGACCGGATCCGGGTTCACCGCGCGGCACGCCGACGGCACCGTGGTGGAGTACGTCGAGCACCGTCCGACGGCGGACGGCCGCTGACCCGTCCGCTACCCGGTGTGCGCGGCGCGGTCGCCGAGCACCCGCTCGCACTCGTCCCGGGCGGCGGTGCTGAGCAGGGGGCGAAAGCCCGCCAGCAGGTCCCGAAGGCCCGCGCCGTAGCGGTCGCGGGCCTCGGGGTCGACCCGGACGATGTCGAGTTCGTTGGCCGCGGTCAGTTCGGCGAAGTCGCGGCGTTCGGCCTCGGCGGGCAGGTAGGTCCGGCCGGTGAAGCGGTCCCGGAACGGGCCGTCGACCAGGGTGGGGTGGCTGGTGGCCCGGTCGCAGCTCGCGTAGAAGTAGACGATGCGCTCGGCGTCCACGCCGATCCGGCCGGCCAGCTCCGCGCGGCGGTCCAGCGGGAGCAGGTGGGGGGCGAAGCCGTCCGTGCCGTAGAACGCGTGACACAGGCCGGCCGTACGCAGCGCCGGTCGCGCGCCCCAGGAGTCGAGCAGCGCCTCGACCCGGGTCAGGTGGGCCAGCAGGGTTCCGCCGGGATGTTCGATGCGGTCCGCTCCGAGCATCCGGATGTAGTCGACGATCATGTGCACCCCTTGCCATGTAATGGGTCGGCGCCGGTTGTCCGGTGGCCGCCCGATGACGTCGGGGCAAACGATAGCGCTGACGGACCGTCAGATCACAGCACCTCGGTCATACACCTTGCGAGGAGGCGCCCGGCCGCGTCCCACGACACCACGGACGATCGACGTGCCGGGAATGCCTGCGCGAGCGTCCGCTTTGTGGATAGGGATGGATCGGAAGCGGTAACGAACGAACGAGTACGGAGATCTGCATCGTGGGACCCGATCAGTTCTGTCTGGTGTTGTTGCGACGCATGGGCGATTACCAACCCGATCTGGTCGCGGATGCCGTCCGCGAGTTGGAGTTCACCCGATCCCGGATGCGCGAGGTGAACGCGCAGTGGCAGCGCATGGTGCGCAGCCGGGCGGTCGGCGGCCCCGGGCGCGCCTATCGGGCCGCACTGGGCGAACCGCACGGACGCACCCGACGCGCGATCGGGGATCTCACCGCCGAGGCTCAGTGGTGGACGTTGCCGTTGTGGCCGCAGTTGCGGTTCGAGATCCTGACCGGCCCCGACGGACGGGTCTGGCAGGAGTGGCTGGTCCGCGCCGACCCCGCCACGACCCCGCCCGCCGAAACGGTGGCGGACCTGCGCCCCTGGGACTTCGTGATCGCCGACGTCGCCGCGGCCTTCCCGACCCTGCGCCACACCGAGGGCTCCGCGCCCGGTCGCTGGGCGAGCGTGATCACCGAGAACGGCGTCGAGCACCGCGTCGACTTCACCTGGGGCCTGCTCCAGAACGTCACCCGCCTCGACTGAGCGGGCGCCGCGCACACCGCCCCCTAGAGGCGCGGGAGGCGCATCCGGGTGAGGCGGCCGCCCTCCACGGGGGCGGCGTCCGTGGTGCGCACGGCCAGGGAGCGGTAGGTGCCGGGGACCGTGGCCACCCAGAAGCGGTCGGCGAAGATCGTGGCGGGCGCCTGGAGCACGAAGCGGCCTCGGCGGAACTCGATCCGCGGCGGCACACCGTCCTCGGGCAGCACACCCCACGCCAGCGCCCAGGCCGGCTCGCGGCGGGCCGAGCGCAGCGCGCCGCGCAGCAGCGTCGGCGCCAGGGTGGAACCGGCCACCGCCACGTCGATCAGGCGGTAGCCCGCGTATACCTCCAGCGCCGGGCGGCCCCGCGAGCCCCGGCCCACGCGCATCGTGCAGTCGCTGAGCCGCAGATACAGTTCGGCGGTCGTGTGCTGCATAACGTCGGTCATGGCGCCCCCGTTCGAAGCCCCCGACGGGTCAGTCCCCTCGGGCCACACCAGGATTCGCCTTCGGGGTACTTCGCCGCATCGGCTGTACGAACCGTTTCCGCATCACCGTCTACTCCCCCTGTAGGACGGAGATTCCGCGCGTCACTCCCCCGAACGAGCGAGGCGCGCGATTCAGGCGGCGCCCGGCACGGCCAGCCCGGTCTCGTAGGCACAGATCACCGCGTGCACCCGGTCGCGCAGGCCGAGCTTGCCCAGGATGCTGCTGACGTGCGTCTTCACCGTATGTTCGCTGACCACGAGGGCCTCGGCGATCTCCGCGTTGGACATCCCGAGGGCCAGACAGCGCATCGTCTCCCGCTCGCGCGTGGTCAACACGGCCAACCGCTCGGAGGGTTGGGGCTGCTGCTCCGTACGGGGTAGTCGGCGCGTGTAGTCGGCGATCAGTCGCCGGGTCACCGACGGCGCGAGCAGCGCCTCGCCGCTCGCCACCATGCGCACCGCGTGCACCAGGTCGTCGCGTCGTACGTCCTTGAGCAGGAACCCGGCCGCGCCCGCGTAGAGCGCGTCGTAGACGTACTCGTCGACGTCGAACGTGGTCAGCATGACGATCCGACACGCCGGCGCCTCGGCGGACACCACCCGGGCCGCCTCGATGCCGTCCATCCGCGGCATCCGGATGTCCAGGAGCAGTACATCGGGCCGGTGCGCGCGCACCGCCTCGATCGCCGCCACCCCGTCGCCCGCCTCGGCCACCACCGAAATGTCGGACTGCGCGTCCAGGATCATCGCGAAGCCGCTGCGCACCAGTCCCTGGTCGTCGGCGACCACCACCTTGATCGTCATCGCGCCACCCGCGTCGCGTCGAGCGGGATGCGCAGCGCGACCTCGAACCCGGGCCCGGTCACCCGCGGTCCGACCACCACAGTGCCCCCGCACGCGCTGGCCCGCTCGCGGATGCCGATCAGCCCGTGGCCCCCGCCCGGACGCGGCCGACCGCCCCGCCCGTCGTCGGTGATGGTGATCCCCATCGTGTCCTCGCCCCATTCGAGTCGTACGGTCACCGTCGTGGCCTGCGCGTGCCGGACCGCATTGGTCAGCGCCTCCTGGACCACACGGTACGCGGCGATCTCCGCGTCGGAGCGCAGCGGTCGACGCTCGCCGACGCTCTCGTACACCACCTTCAGATCGGTCCGCCCGACCTCGGCGACCAGGTCGGCGATATTGGCCACGGTGGGCTGCGGCGCCCGGGCCCCGGCTTCCGCATCGTCCTTGAGCGTGCCCAGGATGCGCCGGAGTTGGACCATCGCGTCGCGTCCGGCGTCGGCGATCGCGTCGAACGCCGCCTCCGCGCGGGCCGGATCGCTGCGCACCACCACCGGCCCGGCCTCCGCCTGCACGGTCATCAGGCTCACCGCGTGCGCCAGGATGTCGTGCATGTCGCGGGCGATCCTGGCCCGTTCGCGGGCGGCGGCCCGGGCCACCTCGGCGTCGGCGCGGCGGATCTCCAAGTCGCGCTCGTGCTCGAGGCGCCGGGTGCGCTCCTCGATCTCGGCGATGTAGGCGGTGCGGTGCCGGGTGGCCAGCCCGAAGGCGGCGGCGGTCAGCGTCAGGATGTCCAAGGTGGCCTGTTGCGGCGGCTGGTCCTTGGCGAACTCCACCATCAGCGTGATCGGCAGGGCCAGCACCGCGACGGCGATCCGCTCCCAGCGCCGACCGAGCGAGAAGACCGTGTAGATGGCGATCGTCATGCCGAACTGGAAGGACTGGCCGGGCCGATGGTGCAGCGAGGCCGGCACCGCGAACAGCGCGACCACGCACGCGACCACGAACGGTTGCCTGCGCCGCCAGATCAGCGGGATCGCGGTCCCGCTGAGCAGCAGGAACCCGAGCCGGTACGGCGAGCGCAGGTAGATCAGGAACGGCAGCGACACCAGGAACTGCACCAGCAGTGCGATCATGACGTCGAGCAGCTGCGGATCGATCCGCCGCATCAGATCGCGGGTGTGCCGGGCGCGGTCGCGGACGTGCCGGTCGGCGTCGCGCGCGGCGAGGTGATCGACGCAGGGATGATCGGCGTCGTGCGCGGCGAGGTGGTCGGACATACGGCGTACTCCTGGGTGGGCGTCCCCGACAGTGTCGCGGTTGCGCGTTCGGCGGCGCTTCGCTCTCGCGGGGGATCTGCCCACCCGGGATGGGGGAACGCGGCGGGGCCGCTCGGGTAACGATCGAATCCGTGCGCCGGCGGCGAACGCGCGCCCTGTTGGCGATTCGGGTGCCGTCGCGTCTGGTACGACTGGGGGCATGGCTACCGGCAACCGCTTCGTCCCCGACCGCGACCGTTCGACGCCGGCGGCCCGGTGCGGCCGGTCGGCGGGTGCGGTCGCGCGCACATTCGGCCGCCGAAAAAGAGCGGGGGCGCGGCCGTGCGGCCACTGAGGCGGGGCCAGGTGTGGACGATTCCCACCGTCGGCCGCGAACGCACCTTCATGATCGTGCAGAACGACCACGTCGCCGCGCTGCATCCGGGCGCGGCGTTGTGCGCGCTGGTGGACACCATCGGCGACCGCCGCGAGTCGCTGGTCACGGTGCGGATCACCAGCCCGGTCGAGGGTGTGGTGCTCGCTCCGGACCTGTACACGTCACGGCATCACCGCTTCGAGCAGGGCACGTATCTGGGCGACGTCGGGCCGGAGGAAATGGAGCAGGTGGACGTGGCGTTGCGGGCCGTTCTCGGGTTGTGAGCGGGCGGGGCGCCGATGTCCGGACCCGGCCGGATCGTTCAGGTCTCCAGCGGCAACAATCCCGTAGTGGTCGTCGTCGACGGTACGCCCGGTCAAGGAAGGAGCGGGCAGGCGGCCGACAACCGCTCCGCCGCGGTGCGCAACTCGGTGATGTAATCGCGGCGTTCGCTCGGGCCGACGGCGGCCCGCAGCGGGCCGATCTGGAGTTCGTGGGTGGGCCGACCGCGGGCGTCCCGTACCGGCGCGGCCAGATGGCTCAGCGGCAGCGTGCGATCCGAGGTCAACTCGGTGTCGGTGTAGGCGTGTGCGCTGATCGCGGCGAGTTGGTCGAGCACGCGGGCGCGCAGTTCGGCCCGTCCGGGGTGTTCGTCCAACAGGCCCACCACGTCCCGCAGTACCGGCAACAGCTCGGCCGCGTCGCGGCGCGGTCGCCAGGCGGCCACGCCGTGCGCGCGGATGGTGTCCAGCACCGGGGCCAACTCTGGTGCGTGTGCGAGCCAGACGGCACGTTCGGCGGCCGGCCGCCAGGGCATCACCGCGGCGCCGGCAGGCGGGCGCAGCGGCAACCGGGTGCCCACCTCGATCCCGGCCGGCACCCGACCCGGTCCCGGCTCGACCGCGACGAACACCACCTGATCGACGCCGACGAGCGACAGGGCCACCCCGCATCCGACCCGCGTCGCGAGTTCGGCCAACACCTCCGCCGCGGCGGTCGGCAGCCGTACCCGGGCCCGGACCGCGTCGGCGACGGCGAGCAGTCCGGCGCCGAGCGTGTACAGCCGATCCGGCCCGCGCAGCACCCAGCCGGGCGCCTCCAGGGCGGCGAGCACCGCGGTCGCGGTGGACCGGTTCAGGTCGAGCCGGGCCGCCACCTCGGACACGCTCAACCCGCGCGGCGCGGCGGCCAGCAACTCGACGACGGCCACGACCCGTTCGGTGGGTGGTGACGCGGCCACGGGCACCCCTTGCTCCGGTCGGACGGCATCCCTAGAGTCAACGAATATACGTCACTTCGACGACGAATATTCGTCACCCGGTCCCACCGACGGGCTGCCGTCGTCGCCGGAGCTTCGGCCGAGGAGGCTGGATGACCGTCGACCCGTTCGACCCCCGCGCGCCCTTCGACATCGAGGGCCACGACTTCGCCTTCGACGACATCCCCGACCTGCACGGCGTGCTCGCCGCCGCGCGGGCGCGCAAGCCGTACGCCGTCGTGCCGTTCCTGGGGACCAGGGCGCTGCTGTTGCTGACCCACGACCTGGTGACCGCCGCGTTCAAGGACGAGGAGGCATTTCCCGCGTCCGCGATCTACGCCGCCACCACCGAACCCGTGCTCGGCCACACCATCCAGTGCATGCGCGGCGCGGAGCACCGGATCAACCGCAAGCTCGTGGTGCCCGCCTTTCGACGTCGGGTGGTCACCGAGCAGGTCGAGGCGATCCTGGAACCGCTCGCCCACGAGCTGGTCGACGGCTTCGCGGCGCGCGGCGAGGCCGATCTGGTCGCCGAGTTCACCCACGGCTACCCGGTCCGGGTGATCACCCGGCTGCTCGGACTGCCGATGGACGACGAGGATCGTTTCCGGCGCTGGGCGGTCGACCTGTTCCATTTCCCGATGGCGCCGGAGGCGGCCGAGCGCGCGTCCCGCGAATTCACCGCGTACGTGACGCCGATCGTCGCGCGTCGGCGGCGGGATCCCGGCGACGACCTGCTCTCCACCCTCGCGCACACCGAGGCGGAGGGGCGTCGGCTCACCGACGAGGAGATCCTGTCCTTCCTGCGGCTGCTCTTCCCGGCCGGCGCCGACACCACGTATCTGGGCCTGGGCAACGCCCTGTTCGCCCTGCTCACCCATCCCGAGCAGTTGTCCCGGACTCTCGCCGACCCGGATACCGAACTCGAGTGGGTGGTCGAGGAGGCGCTGCGCTGGGAGCCGCCGGTGGGCCTGCTGCCGAGGATGTGCCCCGCTCCGGTATACGCCTGGCAGGGCCTCGGCCTCGACATCCCGGCGGAGACCCCGCTGATCTTCGCGATCACCGCCGCGAATCGGGACCCGGCCCGGTATCCCGATCCCGACGTGTTCGACATCGGCCGCCGAACACGCGCCACGCTCGCCTTCGGCGACGGGCCGCACGTGTGCCTGGGCACATGGTTGGCGCTCGCCGAAATCCGCGCCGCCCTGAAGGTTCTCCTCGAACGCCTGCCGGCACTACAACTCACCGCACCCACCCGGGTACGCGGCCTGCTCGGCACGGCACTGCGCGGCCCGGAATCCCTCCCGGTCCGCTTCGGGCGCCGAACCGGCGCGCACCCGTCCCCTGTCGGCCGGCAACCGGCGACGTGGTGCGGTCGGCGTGGGCAATACACCTAGCGCGGCAGGGTGATGCGGAAGGTGGTGCGGCCCGGTTCGGAGTCGACGGTGAGCGTGCCGTCGTGGCGTTGCACGATGATGCGGTACGAGATGTCGAGGCCCAGGCCGGTGCCCTCGCCCAGGGCCTTGGTGGTGAAGAACGGCTCGAAGATCCGGTCCTGGATGTCGGGCGCTATGCCGGGGCCGCTGTCCTCGATCTCGACCACCACCGACGCGGTGTCGGCGCGGGCGCGCAGGGTCAGCGTGCCCTTGCCGCCCATTGCGTCGGCGGCGTTGTCGATCAGGTTGGTCCACACCTGGTTCAGCTCGGCCGGATACGCCTGGATCCTGGGCAGGTCCTCGGCGTACTCGCGCTCGACCCGGATGTCGCGCAGCGGGCCGGCCAGCATGGCCACCGTGCTGTCCAGGCCCTTGCGCAGGTCGGTCTCCTGGTAGGGGGCCCGGTCCATCTGGGTGTACTGCCCGGCGGCGGCGAGCAGATCGGTGATCCGGCCCAGCGCGTCGGCGACTTCGTCGAGCAGCGCCTCACCCTCCAGGTTGGCCGCGAGCCAGGTCAGTCCGGGGCGCGCCGCCGCGCCGAGCGCCGTGCCCGCGTCCCGGGCCCAGTCCTCGTACAGGCCGACGTTGACGAACGACGGCGCCGTCTCGTACGCATCCGGCAGGTCCAAGTCCTCGAAGATCTCGGCCACTTCGTCGGTCCGGTCGGCGAACTCCAGCGGGCGCAGCCGGGGCGGCTCCACCTCCCGCCGGGCCAACACCTCGGCCTGGAGCCGGTCCAGCGCCTCCAGCGCGTCGGCGGCGGCGCCGCAGCGGGCCAGTTCGGCCCGGGCCCGGCGCAACTCCCCCAGCCGGGTGCGCAGGTTCGCCGCAGCCCGCTCGGCCGCCGCGGCCGGGTTGCCCAATTCGTGGGTGAGCCCGGCGGTGAGCGTGCCGAGCGCGACCATACGCTCGCGCTGCCCGACCGCCGAACCGGTCCGGCGCCCGCCGAGGAACATGCCCGCGACCAGGTGCGCGGCCATCGGGAACCACTCGGTGAAGGCCTGCGCCAACTGGGCGGCCGGCAGCACGAAGAAGGTCGAATCGACGTGTGTGCGCGCGGTGTTGCCGTACGCGTGCACCGCCGGGGTCGCGCCCTCGCCGTCCAGGGCCAATGCCGCGCCGACATAGGCGCCGCGCATCGACGAGCGGTGCACCTCCAACTCGCCGCCGCGCACCGTGCGGTTCATCGTGACCTCGCCGGTGAGCAGCACGAAGAAGCACTCGCCGGGATCGCCCTCGTGGTAGAGCGTGGTGTTCGCCGGGAACGCCTTGACCTTGCCGTGCGCGCACAGCCAGTTCAGGTGTTCGTCGGGCAACTTCTCGAACAGGAACAGGGTGCGCAGTTCCTCCGGCGGCAACACGTCGCACACGCTCATCGTGATCCCTCCGTCGCCGGGGTGCGGGTGTCGGTCGGGGTCGGCGCGTCGGCCGGCCCGCCCGGATCGTGGCCCGGCTTCCGGGTGTCCAGGGTGTCCAGATAACGGTGCACGAGCATCACCGTCATCGCGCCCTCCCCGACCGCCGAGGCGACCCGCTTGACCGAGGCCGCGCGCGAATCGCCCGCGGCGAACACCCCGGGCACCGCCGTCTCCTGGACGAACGGCGGGCGGCTCCAGCCGTCGAGTTCGCCGTCGCAGTCGTCGAGCAGTTCGCCGCCGGTGAGGATGTAGCCGTCCCGGTCGCGCCGCACGCCGCTGCCGTCCAGCCACCCGGTGCGCGGGCTGGCGCCGATGAAGACGAACAACCACGACGCGGGCACGGTCTCCTCCGTACCGGAGTCCCGGTCGCGCAGGGTGAGTTCGCGCAGGCGCCCGGTGCCGTGCGCCCGGGAGACCTCGGTGCGGACCCGGACCTCGACGTTGGGGATCTGCTCCAACTGCTCGATCAGGTAGTGCGACATGGACGCCTCCAGGCCCGCGCCGCGCACCAGGATGATCACCCTGCGGGCGTAGCGGGAGAAGAACACCGCCGCCTGCCCGGCCGAGTTGGCCGCGCCGACGATGTACACGTCCTGGTCGCGGGTGTCGGGCCCGGTGGTCAGCGCGGCGCCGTAGTACACGCCGCGGTCGGTCAACTCGGCCAGGCCCGGCGCGTCCAGGGTGCGGTAGGACACCCCGGTGGCGAGCACGACCGCGTGTCCGCGGGCGACGACGTCGCCGTCGCAGGAGATGGTGCGCACATCGCCGTCCACGTGCAGACCGGTCACGTCGCGCGTACTGACTATCTCCGCGCCGAACTTGAGCGCCTGGCGGCGGGCACGGCCGATGAACTGCGAGCCGGAGATGCCGTCGGGGAAGCCGAGGTAGTTCTCGATCCGCGAACTCTGCCCGGCCTGCCCGCCGGTGGCCTGGCGCTCCACGAGCAGCGTGCGCAGCCCCTCGCTGGCCGCGTATACCGCGGCCCCCAGGCCGGCCGGGCCGCCGCCGACGATCACCACGTCGTACAGGTCGTCGGACGCGGTCACCGACAGGCCGACGTACTCGGCCAGTTCGCCCTTGGACGGGCCGCGCAGCACGGTCGAGTCGGGGGCGATCACCACCGGCACGTCGGCCTCGGTGGTGCCGGTCTCGCGCAACAGCCGGCGCGCCTCGGCCTGGCCGACGTCGTACCAGCGATACGGCACGCCGTTGTTGGCGAGGAAGTCGCGCAGCTCGAACGACGGCGCGGAAAAGCGCGCGCCGATCACCGTGGCCCAGCTCTCGTCCGGCACCGGCGCGGTCTCCCACGCGGTGATCAGCGAGTCGAGCACGGGGTAGAGCCGTTCCTCCGGTGGATCCCACGGCTTGAGCAGGTAGTGGTCGATGTCGACGTCGTTGATCGCCCGGATCGCGGCCCCGGTGTCCGCGTAGGCGGTGAGCAGCACCCGTTTCGCGCGTGGGTACCGGTGTGCGGCCTGTTCCAAAAAGGCCACGCCGTCCATCTGCGGCATGCGCTGGTCGGCGATCAGCACCGCGACCTGCTCGCCGCGCTCGTGCAGCTCGGCCAGCGCCTCCAGGGCCTGTGCGCCGGATTCGGCGCGGACGATCCGGTGCCGGTCGCCGTACTGTCGCCGCAGGTCGCGGGCCACCGCACGGGAAACGGCCGGGTCGTCGTCGACGGTCAGCAGGACGGGCTTGTCCACGGTTTTCCTCACGGGCCTGGAGTGGTGCACAAAGGGGGGCCACTGCCCGGTACCGGCCTCGACCATGCGCCGGGCAGCGCGTGCGCCACGTTATCCCGTATCCGAAATCCGCAGCCGGGGAGTTCGAGGGCCGGCCTCGGCGGCGACACCTTCGGCGAAGTCGGGCGCTTTGCCTATCGGTCCACCACGAACATGCCTAACGTGGCGCTATGTCCGAGAATCGACGCCGCCCGCAGCGCGAGACCGTACAGGCCCTCGTCGGCGTGACGGTGATCGTGATCGGCCTGCTGGTGACCCTCGTCCTGCACCTGACCCACGACTCGCACGACCCGGAACCGAGCCCGAGCCCGCTCCCGACCGCCACCGCGCCGACGGCGTCCCCGTCGGTGGCGGCGGCCGGACATTAGCCGCGGCGCCGAGGCAGGCGCGCGGCCAGGATTCGCAGAGACTTCTCTGCAAAGATGCAGAGAACTCTTTGCAGAGAAGTCTCTGCGTAATACCGTGGGCATGTGAACGACTCCCGCCGGCGGATCGACGCCCGCAGCCTGCGCGCCCTCGCCCACCCCCTACGCATGCGCCTGCTCGAAATGTTGCGCCTGGACGGCCCCTCGACCGGGACCCACCTGGCCGCCCGGGTCGGCGAGAGCACCGGGACGGTCAGCTGGCACCTGCGCCACCTCGCCGAACACGACTTCATCGAGGACGTGCCCGAGCGCGGCACCCGCCGCGAGCGCTGGTGGCGTGCCGTGGTCGACCCGCGCGACCTGCACACCAGCGAGTTTCGCCAGGACCCCGAGGCCCGGGGCGCGCTCGACGTCTACATCCACGAGTCCTTCCGGCAGCAGGGCGAACGCCTGCTCCAGTCGTTCACCGACGCCGACGAGATGGGCCCCGAGTGGGTGCGCGCCCGCACCGTCTCGGACTGGAGCGGCGTACGCCTGACCGCCGAACAGCTGGCCGACCTCAACCGCCGGGTCGTCGAACTGGTCCACGAGGCCACCCGCGGCCCCGAGCAACCGGGCGCCGCCACGGTCGTACTCCAGTACCAGTCCTTCCCGCGCCGGCCGAAGGACGGGACCGCATCGGCCGATCCGAGCCCAACCGCCGAAGCCGAAGCCGATCCCCCCTCCGAACCCGACGAGGACCCCTCATGAGCGGCCTGCTGCACCGCCACCGCGACTTCCGCCTGCTGTGGTTCGGCGAGACCACCGGCAAGTTCGGTGCGTCCGTGACCGGTGTGGCGATGCCGCTGATCGCGATCTCGACCCTGGACGCGAGCGCCTTCGAGATCGGCCTGCTCGGCGCCGCGGCCTGGCTGCCGTGGTTGCTGATCGGACTGCCGGTCGGCGTATGGGTGGACCGGATGGCCCGCCGCCCGATCATGCTCGCCGCCGCCGCGACCTCGTGTGCGCTGTTCCTGGCGGTGCCCCTGGCGCACCGGGCGGGCCTGCTGAGCATCGGTGTGCTGCTCGCCATCACGCTGGCGACGGGGGTGTCCGCGGTGTTCTTCCAGACCGCGTACACCGCCTACCTGCCCGGCATCCTGCTCCCCGCCGACCAGGCCGAGGGCAACAGCAAGCTGCACGGCAGCGCGTCCGCGGCGCAGATCGCCGGGGTCGGCGCGGGCGGCCTGATCGCACAACTGGCGGGCGCCGTGAACGGCATGTTCGTCAACGCCGGCACGTTCCTGACCTCGTTCGTCTGCCTGTTCCGCATCCGCCACCGCGAGCCCGAGTCGAAGCCGGCGCCCGAGGAGCGCGCCGAGCGCTCGCTGATCGGCGAGATCGGCGAGGGCCTGCGCCTGGTCGCGCACGACCCCTGGCTGCGCGCGTTCGCCCTCTTCGGCGGCGTGTCCAACCTGGGTCTGGTCGGCCTCCAGTCGCTGCAACTGGTGTTCCTGATCCGCACGGTCGGCGTCGACGAGGGCCTGGCCGGCGCGCTGATCGCGGGCGGCGCCGTCGGCGGCGTGGCGGGCGCGTTCGTCTCCCGCAGGGTGTCCTCCCGGATCGGCACCGCCCGTGCGTTCCTCGTCTTCGAGCCCGGTGTGTCGAGCCTGGTCCTGCTCATCCCCCTGACCACCGCCGGCGCGGGTCTGACCGTGTTCGTCTGCGGCTCGTTCGCGATGTCGGCGGGGGTGGTGGCGAGCAATGTGATCAAGTCGAGCTTCCAACAGCGATACTGCCCACCGCGGTTGCTCGGCCGGATCACCGCGAGCATGCAGTTCGTCAACTACGGCACCATCCCGCTCGGCGCGATCCTGGCCGGCGCGCTGGGTTCGGCGTTCGGGGTCCGGACCGCCCTGTGGGTGATGGCCGCGGTCATTTCGGCCTCCGGCCTGATCCTGATCCTGTCCCCGGTGGGCCGCTGCCGCGACCTGCCGACCACCGTGCGAGCCGTCGCCGTGTCCAAGGCCCCGCGCACGGTGGCCTGATCCACAGGCGCGGGCCGACGGGGCGGCCGACACCGGGAGTTCCCGGCGTTCGACCGCCCCGGGGTCGCACAGGATCGGGATCAGATCCGCACGGACCGGCGCCCCGCCGATCGCAGGTACACCGCCCAGGTCAGCACCAGGCAAAACGCGTAGTAACCCAGGAACCCCAGATAGGCGGCGTCCCCGCGTCCGGAATTCAGAAACGACTCGCGAAACGCGATGTTGACCAGAACCCCGCCCAACGCGCCGACCGCTCCCGCGATCCCCATCAACGCCCCCGAAGCGCGCCGCGCGGCCGGTCCCGGGCCGAGCCTGACCGCGAATATCGCGGGGATCATCTTGTACGCCGAGCCGTTGCCCAAACCGCTGAAGACGAACAGCGACACGAATCCGGTCAGGAACAGAGCGAGCGATTCCTGCCGCGAGGCGACGTAGACCACGAACGCGGCGCCGGCCATCGCGACGAAATTCCAGAACGTCACCCGCGCCCCGCCCCACCGGTCGGCGAGCAACCCGCCGACCGGACGCACCAGCGACCCGAGCAGCGGCCCGAGAAAGGTCAGATAGGCGGCCTTGACCGGCGTCGCGAACTCGGCGTGGAACTGCACCTGCAATACCTGCCCGAAGGCGAAACCGAATCCGATGAACGACCCGAACGTGCCGATATACAGCAGCGACATCACCCACGTGTGCGGATCCCGCGTCACCTCCCGCATCGCGCCCTTGTCGTTGCGCAACGACGGGAGGTTGTCCATGTACCGCGCGGAGAGCACCGCGGCGACCACGATCAGCGGGATGTACACCGCGAGCAGCAGCCGAGGATGCTCGGCGCCGGCCGTCGCCAGCACGGCCAGCCCGACCAGTTGCACTGCGGGCACCCCGAGGTTGCCGCCACCGGCGTTGACCCCGAGCGCCCACCCCTTCAACCGCTGCGGGTAGAACGCGTTGATATTGGCCATCGACGAGGCGAAGTTGCCGCCCCCGACGCCGGCCACCGCCGAGACCACGAGCAGCGTGCGATACGAGACACCGGGCTCCAGCACGATCGCGATGGAAATCGTCGGCGCCAGCAACAACAGCGCACTCGCCACGGTCCAGTTCCGCCCGCCGAAACGAGCGACCGCGAAGGTGTAGGGAATCCGCATCGCCGCGCCGACGAGCGTCGGTACGGCGGTCAGCGTGAACTTCTGCGCGGGGTCGAACCCGTACTCGGGCCCGAGGAAGAGCACGATGACCGACCACAAACTCCATACGGAGAAGCCGATATGCTCCGACAGCACCGAGAACACCAGGTTGCGCCGGGCGATTCGAGCGCCCACCCGATCCCAGAATGCCTCGTCCTCGGGCCGCCAGTCGTCGAGCGGCCGATCGCTCCGGACCGGTGCGCTCGCGGTTGTCGTCGTTGTCGTCACGGGAACCTACCTGTCCGGAAGGGCATAAGAACCGACGTCCCGTGACGGTAGAAACCCCAGGTTTCCGTTCCGCGCGCCCGCCGCCTCGACAACGCTACATCTCGCTCAACACCCCGATCCCCGGCTGTGAGAATCCGTCGAGCGAGCGTCGCGGATCGGCCGACGCCCACGGCCCGCGCCCGCCTACCTGACACTCACCCGACTACTTGACGGCCACTCGGCCGGTTTCGGGAGAGAGTGGGACGCGCATCGGCCGCCCGAGATCAGGAGTCACCCGTGACCGCGACCAACGCCCCCTCCCCCGCCCCCGAGCACGACCCGGAGTTCGCCGTCGCGGTCAAGGCCTTGAACACACACCTGTCCGGCGCCGCGCTCACCCCCGAGGACCCCGGCTACGACACCGAACGCATCGGATTCCAGACGGCGTTCCGACAGCGACCGGCGCTGATCGTGGCCGCCGCCTGCGCCGAGGACGTGCGGCTCGCCGTCGAGTTCGCCCGCACGCACGCGCTGCGCGTGTCGGTCCAGGCCACCGGACACGCGCCCGCCGACGCCGCGCCCGGGGGCCTGCTGATCTCCACCCGCCGGATGGCCGAGGTACGCGTCGACCCGATCGCCCGGACCGCGTGGGCCCAGGCCGGCGCCCGCTGGGAGGCCGTGGTGACCGCGAGTACCCCGCACGGGCTTGCCCCGCTCAACGGCTCGGCGCCGCACGTCGGCGTCGTCGCCTACACCCTCGGCGGCGGCCTGAGCCTGCTCGCCCGGGAGTACGGCTACGCGGCCGACCACGTCCGCGCCATCGACGTCGTCACCGCCGAAGCCACGCTGCGCCACGTCACCGCCGAGAGCGACCCGGACCTGTTCTGGGCGCTGCGCGGCGGGCGGGACAACTTCGGCATCGTCACCTCGATCGAGGTCGACCTGGTGCCGGTGGCGCGGGTGTACGGCGGCTCGCTGATCTTCGACGCCGACCTGGTCGAGGCGGCGACCGCGGCGTATCTGGCCTGGACCGAGACCGTCCCGGAGGAGCTGACCTCCTCGATCCTGTTCATCGGCCTGCCCGACATCGAGCAGGTGCCGCCGCCGCTGCGGGGCCGGCACACCGCGGCGATCAAGATCGTGTACAGCGGCGACGCCGCCGACGGGGAGCGCCTGGTGGCCCCGCTGCGGGCGATCGGCCCGCGCCTGGTGGACAACCTGGCCGACCTGCCGTACGCCGACTCGCACACGATCCACGCCGACCCGACCTACCCGCACGCCTACCTCGGCGACAACGTCCTGGTCCGCGACCTGGACGCCGCCGTGGCGGGCAAGGTGTACGAACTGACCGGTCCGAACGCGCCGATGATGGTCGTGCACGAGGTGCGCCACCTCGGCGGCGCGCTGTCCCGGCAGCCCTCGGTGCCCAACGCGGTCGGCGGGCGCGACGCGGGCTACATCGTGCGCGTGGTGGCGATGGTCGAGGGCCCGGGGCCGGACGCCGCGCGCGCGTTGCTGGCCGACGTCCACGCCGTGCTCGCCCCGCTGTCCGTCGGGCGCAACCTCAACTTCGTCTACGGCGACGGCGTTCCCAGCGACCCGGACAAGGTCGCGTCGATGTACGACCCGCGGAGTTGGACCCGGCTGCGCGACCTCAAGGCGGCGCACGACCCCGACAACCTCTTCACCGGCAACCACAACATCGCACCCGCCGACGCGTCGTGACACCGGGCCGCCGGGCGAGAGCGCGACGCTGCGCCCTCGCCCGGCGGCGATTCAGGAACGGGCCCGCACCCGCCAGGTCGACAGCGCCGCCGGCGTCCCGTCCGGCGTGGTCGGCTCGTCCAGGCACTCGCCCGTGCGCAGGTCGAACGCCTGCTGGTACATCGGTGACGTGACGATCGGCACCTCGCCGCGCCGACCCACGATGCCGCGCGACATGACGTAGGCGCCGCTGAACGGGTCGCGGTTGCCCAACGCGTACAACTCGCCCGCGCGCGTGCGGAAGACGGCGACCTGCTCGCCCTCGATCAGCGCCGCCACGCCCCGCCCCGGGGTCAGCCGGTCGTACGGGCAGATCGTGACCCACCCGGTCCCGGCGGCGATCTCGACCGTCGTCTCGACGGCGGTCCCGGTCGTACCCGTCACCCACGCACCTCCCCTGTCCCCAACACCACGGATCCGCCCCGCTCCCGCTCGGCCGCTCATCGCCCGCGCACCTCCAACCTCTCGAACAACACCGGCTTGATCTGCTCGCGCTCCGCGGTGAACCGCACGGTGGGGTCCGGCACGCCCGGCGCGTTGGCGAACGACACGAAGCGGCGCACCCGTTCCGGGTCGGCCAGCGTCGCGGCCCATTCGTCCTCGTAGGTCTCCACGTGCCGGGCCATCAACTCGTCCAGGTCGGCGCAGATCCCCAGTGCGTCGTCCATGACCACCGCGCGGACGTGGTCGAGGCCACCCTCGATCCGGGTCAGCCACGACGCGGTGCGCTCCAGGCGGTCGGCGGTGCGGATGTAGAACATCAGGAAGCGGTCGATGGTGCGGATCAGCGTGTCGTGGTCGAGGTCGCTCGCGAGCAGTTCGGCGTGGCGCGGGGTGGTGCCGCCGTTGCCGCCGACGTACAGGTTCCAGCCCTCGGCGGTGGCGATCACTCCGAAGTCCTTGCTCTGCGCCTCCGCGCACTCCCGGGTGCAGCCGCTCACCGCGGACTTGAGCTTGTGCGGCGAGCGCAGGCCCCGATAGCGCAGTTCCAACTCGATCGCGAGCGCCACCGAGTCCTGCACGCCGTAGCGGCACCAGGTCTGCCCCACACACGACTTCACCGTGCGCAGTGCCTTGCCGTACGCGTGGCCCGACTCGAATCCGGCCGCCACCAGGCGCTGCCAGATGCTCGGGAGCTGGTCGACGGTGGCGCCGAACATGTCGATGCGCTGACCACCGGTGATCTTGGTGTAGAGGCCGAAGTCCCGGGCGATCTCGCCGATCGTGATCAGCCCCTCGGGGGTGACCTCGCCGCCGGGGATGCGCGGCACCACCGAATAGGAGCCGTTGCGCTGGAGGTTGGCCAGGAAGTGGTCGTTGGTGTCCTGCAGCGCGGCCTGTTCGCCGTCCAGGATGTGCCCGCCGGACAGGCTCGCCAGGATGGAGCCGACGGCGGGTTTGCAGATCTCGCAGCCGTCCGCGTCGGGCCCCTCGACGCTGCCGTGTTCGTCGATCAGCCGGGCGAAGCCGCCGATGCCCTTGACCCGGACGATCTCGTACAGCTCGGCGCGGGTGTAGCGGGCGAAGTGCTCGCACAGCCCGCGCCGGGTCTCGATGCCCGCCGCGGCCAGTTCCTCCGTGACGATGCTGCCGATCAGCTTCACACAACCGCCGCAGCCGGTACCGGCCTTGGTGCACCGTTTGATGCCGGGTACGTCGACCACGTCGTGCTCGGTGACCGCGGCCCGGATGGTGCCCTTGGCGACGCCGTGGCAGGAGCAGACCACGGCCGTGTCGGGCAGCGCGAGTCGCACGCGCGGGCCGGCGGCGGCGGGCAGCACCAGCTGTTCGGGCGGGACGGGAAGCGGGCTGCCGGTGAGCGGGCGCAGCTGGGCGTACGCGTCGGCGTCGCCGACCAGGACGCCGCCGAGCAGCCGGCCGTCGGCGCCGATCACCAGCTTCTTGTACACGCCGGCGAGCGGATCCGAGTACAGCACCTCCACGCAGTCCTCGGCGACCCCGTGCGCGTCGCCGAAGCCGGCCACGTCCACGCCGAGCAGTTTGAGGCTGGTGGACAGGTCGGCGCCGGTGAAGGTGCGGTCCGGGTCGGGCGGGCCGGCGGCGAGCTGCCGGGCGGCCACCTCGGCCATCGCATAGCCCGGCGCGACCAGGCCGTACACCCGCCCGTCGACGGCCAGCGCGCATTCCCCGATGGCCAGCACGTGCGGGTCGTCGGTGCGGCAGTACTCGTCCACCACGATCCCGCCGCGTTCGCCGACCGCCAGCCCGGCCGCGCGGGCGAGCCGGTCGCGGGGGCGTACCCCGGCGGAGAAGACCACCAGGTCGGTGGCCAGTTCGGTGCCGTCGGACAGCACCATGCCGGCGACCCGACCCGCCCGGTCCACGATCGCTTGGGTGCCGGCGCCGGTGTGTACCGTCACGCCCAGGTCCTGGATCTTGCGGCGCAACACCCGGCCGCCGCCGTCGTCGATCTGCAACGCCATCAGGCGTGGCGCGAACTCGACCACGTGGGTGTCCAGGCCCATCGCGGTCAGCGCCCCGGCGGCCTCCAAGCCGAGCAGCCCGCCGCCGACCACCACGCCGATCCGGGCCCGCTCGGCGGCGGCCTTGATCGCCTCCAGGTCCTCGATCGTGCGGTAGACGAAGCAGCCGGGGGTGTCGTGTCCGGGCACGGGCGGCACGAACGCGTAGGAGCCGGTGGCCAGGACGAGCGTGTCGTAGCCGACGGTGTGGCCTGCCCTGGTGGTCACCGTGCGGGCGGCGCGGTCGATCGTCTCGACCGGGTCGCCGAGCCGGATGTCGATCCCGTGCTCGGCGGCGAATCCGTCACCGCACAGGGACAACTCCTCGGCCGTGGTGCCGGAGAACCACGAGGTCAGGTGCACCCGGTCGTAGGCGCGCCGGGGTTCCTCGGCCAACACCGTGATGCGCAGCCCCGGTGGTCGCGGCTCGGCCTCGGTCAGCGCTTCGAGGAAGCGCTGACCGACCATGCCGTGGCCGACCAGGACCACGTGCGTCTGTTGGGCGTCGGTCACGGATGGACTCCTTCGAGGCGGGGCCGGGGGGCGAGTGCTGCTCACCGAAGCGTCCCGAGTCGCTGTTACGGGTCCTGGTCCCCGATGTTGCGCGAGCGGTACGGCCGGCTCACCCGGGGCGCCGGCGACGGTGAGAAGCCCGACACGATCGGGTGCCATTCGGGCACGCGGCCTTACCCCGGGGTGATCGCCCGGCAATACGTCCGTAACACCGGTCCGTCAATCTCACGACATGGTTACTCGTACAGGTGCGGCCGAACCCCTCGTCGGGCTCACGGTCGGGGTCACCGCGGCCCGGCGGCGCGACGAACTCGTCGCGCTCCTGGAGCGCCGGGGCGCGAAGGTCGTGGGCACTCCGACGATGAGCATCGTGCCGCTGCGGGAGGACCGGGAGTTGCGCCGGGCGACCGAGCGCTGCCTGGTCGAGCCGCTGGACTACGTGGTGGCCACCACCGGGGTCGGTTGGCGCGGGTGGATGAACGCGGCGGAGGGGTGGGGGCGTTCCGGCGAGGTGCGGCGGGTGTGCGCGGCGGCGACGGTGATCAGCCGTGGGCCCAAGGCCACCGGCGCGGTGCGCGCGTCCGGGCTGCGCGAGATGTACTCGCCGGGTTCGGAGGCCAACGACGAGTTGCTGCACTGGTTGTTGGCGCGTGATCTGCGCGGGCGGCGGATCGCGGTGCAGGAACACGGCGCGCCGCTGGAGGGCTTCGCGACGGCGCTGCGCGAGCGCGGCGCCGAGGTGATCGAGTTGCCGGTGTATCGGTGGGGGCCGCCGGAGGACCCGGCGGCCGTGCGGCGCCTGGTGGAGCAGGTGGTCCGGGGCGAGGTGCACGCGATGACGTTCACCAGCGCGCCGGCGATCGACGCGTTTTTGGCCGCGGCGGGCGAGTCGGGTCGGCGCGAGCAGGTGCTGGACGCGCTGCGCGCCGATGTGTTGACGGTGTGCATCGGCGCGATCTGCGCGAAGCCGCTGTCGGAGGAGGATGTGCCGGCGTTGTGGCCGGAGCGCGGGCGGCTGGGGTCGATGGTGCGCACGGTCACCGAGACGCTGCCGGCGCGGGTGCGGCGCGAACTGGACACCGGGACGGACCGGCTGGTGCTGCAGGGCAACGCGGTGCTGGTCCGGGGCGGGGTGATCGCGCTGTCGCCGGTGCCGGCCGCGGTGTTGCGGGCGCTGGCGGAAAAGCCGGGGTGGGTGCTCAGCCGCGCCGAACTGCTGCGCCGCGTCTGGCAGGGCGCGAGCGCGGACGAACACGCGGTCGAGGCCGCGGTGGCCCGGCTGCGGAGCGCCCTGGGGCCGCACAAGGGGCTGGTCAAAACGGTGACGAAGCGGGGGTATCGGTTGGCCGTGCCGGTGTGATGGGCGGCCGGGCCGGCGCGCTGCGGGGGCGCTTTTCGGCCATCGCCGGGAGTGGGCACAGTCGTCGACGACACGCCACATTCCCTCGGACGGCCCGGCGACGATCGGCACGAGAGCCGCCCGCCGCGGCGGCCGAGGCAACCGTCGGCATCGGCCGGATCCGGCCGAAGGGTGGAAGGCCCCTATCCGGAGCGCCGCGTGTTCATACGATCATTCGAACGATATGGACGGCGACGGGCTTGGGGGCACGGCGGTGCGGGTCGAGGATTTGTTGGGCATGCCCGAGCTGCGACTGGCCCTGCTGGCGGGTACGGGGCGGCTCGGCCGCGAGGTGCGGCGCGTGTCGGCGTACGATCCCATTGCCCCGGGCCGGGGTCTGGCCGGCGGCGAACTCGTGGTGGCCGGCGAAGTGCCCGCATCCCCCGCCGAGTCCGCACACCTCGTCCGCGCCCTCGCCACGAACGGCGCGGCGGCCCTGGTGCTCTCGCCCCGGCCGCCGGTGCCCGAGCCCGGTCCCGACGATGTGCCATATCCCCTGGTCGAGGCCTGTGTTCGGGCCGGCCTGCCGCTGTTCCTGGCGCCGCACTCGATCCCGGCGGTCCGCATCGCCGAGGTGGTCGCCCACCGCATGGCCCGGGAGTCCGATCCCACCACCGAACGCTCCCCCAGCCGCCAGACCCGTCTGCTCACGGCCCTGACCAACGGCGCCGACACCCAGGCCTTGCTCACGGTACTGGCCACCGAACTCGACGCCCCGTGCCATGTGATCACCCCTGCGGGCCGCCTCCTGGCAACCGCGACCCCGTCGCCGGACGGGAGGGCGGGGTGGAACGAGTCGGCTGACGCGGGGGCGTCCGACCGGTCGACCGCGCCGGAGCGACCCGCCACGAGCACCCCCACCGCCGCACCGGCCCCGCCCGGCTCCACGACGTCGCGCGAACCCGTCGTCCCACAGGGGGCGGCGTTCGGTGAGGGCCCGCCGGGGGGCCATTCTCTCGGCAGGTCTGGGCGTCGGGAGGTGGCTCGGGTCATGGCTCGGGGTGGTGAGGGGTTGCCGATTCTGGTGGGTGGGGACACCGTGTTCGCCGTGGGGCGCGGGGCCGGTCCGGTCGGGTATCTGGTCTGCGGTGGGGATCGCCGTACGGACGAGGCCCTGGCGCGCGTGGCCGACCTGTTCGTGCTCGGCGATGCGCGGCGCGCCGAGCGGGCGGCTGTGGAGCAGGGCCACGCGTGGGAGTTGGTCGACCTCGTCGAGTCGGATGCGGCCCCGGACACGATTCGGGCCCGCCTGGGTGCGGCCGGCCTCCCGCCCGACGCGGCGCCGATCGTCTGCTCGGCCGCGGGCCACGGCGCCGACGCGGCGACCGCACGCCTGGTCATCGACCTGATCGAGTACGCACTGGACGAGGAGCCGACCGCACAGTGGGTGGTGGCCGTCGGCAAGGCCGAGGTGGTCGTGTTCGCCGCGGCCGGAACGGGGCCCGGCGGCGCGACGCGCGTCGCTCGTGCGCTGGAGCGGGCGGCCGACTGGTGGGAGCCGCTCCTCGGGGCCGAGCGCCTGGCGATCGGCATTGCCGGGACGTCACCCACGTGGGGGACGGCATTGGCCGAGGCCAGGGGCGCGCGGGACCTCGCATGGACGCGCCCCGGCCGGCTCACCGTGGCCGAAGGCCCCGAGATCGACGCATACCCGGCACTGCTCACCGCGGTCCCCCCGCCCGTGCGCGCCGCGTTCGCGGAGCGGGTGTTGGGCGGGCTGCGGGCGTACGACGCGGAACACGGCACCGACCTGATCGACACCCTGGCCGCGTTCCTGGCCGCCAACGGCGCCTGGCAGCGCTGCGCCGGGGCGCTCGGCGTACACGTCAGCGCACTGCACCAACGCATGGGCCGGGTACGGGATCTGACGGGCCGTGACCTGTTCTCCGCCCGGGACCGGGTGGACCTGCTCCTGGCCCTGGAAACCGACCCGGCCGGCTGACCCCGGGCCGAGCAACCGCGCCGACGGCCCGGCTACTTGGCGCCGCTGTCCTGGAGGTCGGCGAGCGATGCGGCCCAGCGGAAGTACTTGTTGCGGCCCAGGTCGCCGATGGTGGTGATCTTCAACGACGCCAGGTGCTCGGCGTGCGCGTCGGTGATCCCGGCCAGTCCGGCGACCGGCGCGGCCAGGACCTCGCTGAGCGTCTTGTTCTCGTAGGCCTTGTCGAGCAGCTTGTCGAGGTCGGCGGTCACGGGCATGAGTACTCCCTGCGGGTTCGTAGCGGCCGTTCGCCGCGATTCGCCCCCATGTTCCGTCGGAATTGTCATCGATTCCGACATTTGCCCGATCGCGCGTGTCGCAGATCGAGCACCGAACCGCGTACGGGATCGAGCGCCCGATCGCGCGTCCGACCGCATGGCGCCACATGGCACGGCGGAACGGACAGCGGCCGGCGCGACCTCCCGACCGGCGAGCCGATCGGTGCGACGCCGCACGATCTCCCGCTGCCGACGCCACCGCTCCAACGGCGCCAGGGCCGCGAGGATCAGTACCGCGCACAGCAGCGGAATCGGCACCGGATGCGGTAACGGCCAGACGCCGCCGGACACTTCGGGTGCGGCCCACATGAGCTGTCCTCTCCGCTGCGTGCTTCGGACGTCAGGACCGACGGATCACGATGTCGCCCGAGAGCGTGCGGGCACGCACGTCGACCGTGTCGTCGGTCGGCGCCGGGCCGTCGACCGAGTCCAACGAGGTATGCACCTTGCCGGCCATGGAGTTCAGGTCGAGCCAGGCGGCGGTACCCTCGCGGATCCCCACCTCCAGTTCGCCGGACGCGGTCTCCAGCCGGATCGCGCCGTGCACCACCTCGCCGATCCGGACGCTGCCGGACACGGTCTTGGCGCCGACGGTGGTCAGCGCCCGGTCCACGGTGATGTCGCCGAGTGTGCTGTTCAGGCGCAGGTCGCCACTGACCGCACCGAGCGAGATGCCGCCGGCGGTGTTGCGAACCACCGCCGTGCCGTCGATCTTGCCGACCCGGATCTCGCCCGCCGCCGCGCTGATGTCGGTGTGGCCCACCGAATGCGCCACCGAGACGTCACCGGAGGTGGAGTTCAGCCGTAGTGCGCCCGTGCGATCCAGTCGGATGTCCCCCGAGGCGACCGAGAGCCGGGTCTCGCCGACCCGCCCCTCGACGTGGATGTCCGCGGCGGCAGCCTGGCCCTCGATTCGAGAGCCGGTGGGCAACTCGATCGTGACGTCCACCGAAGCACTGCGCCCGAAGAACGAACGGCTCTTGTTCCTGGGCACGCGCACCGACAGTCGCCCCGAGGAGCAGGTGACCGACGTCTGCTCGGCGGCCTGCACGGACGCGGTGTGCGACGGGTCGGTGGGGCGTACCTCCACGACCGTGTCGACGCGGTCGCTCGCGCTGATCCGAAGGCTGCCGACGACCAGGTCGACGGTGGCGAAGATCGGCTTGGGAGTATCGAAAGTAGGCATGGCATCCCGTCCTGGGAGTTGAAGGTCGTACTCCGTAGGGGCGTACTCGGTTGCGCACGCACACGCCGCCCGCAAGGGCGCGGGCCGATCGGGCGTGTCTCGCGGCAGGCGCCGTCGAGTGCCGGCTGCCGGCGTTTCCCGGGGTCGCCGGCCGCGCATCGGGTCACCGCACCCAGCCCGTATACCGCTGCCTGGTGCGTGACGTGCCGCGCCGTTCCCGCCCGCGCTCCTCGGCGGGGTCGAGCGCGGCGGTCACCGTACGGGCCAGCCAGGCGTTGACGGACAGGCCCGCCCGACCGGCGGCCTGTTCGATCCGAGGCTTGACGTGCTCGGCGAGCCGCAGCGTGATCCGCGCCGTACCGCCCTCCTCGGGCTCCGGCGCGGACGCGGCCGGCGGCGGCCCGGGACGCTCGTCCGGCTCGTCGTCGAAGGCACCTCCGCCGGCCTCCTCGAACGAGCGGGCGACCGCCGGCGACACCACGAAGTCCGGGTCGAGCCCCCGCAATCGCATGTCGACCGACCCCGGCGCCAGGTCGCGGCTGATCTCGTCGGCGGCGGCGGACAGCGCACTCAGCAGCGCGAGCCTGGTCGCCGATTCGAGCGGCCCGATCAACCGCTCGGCAAGCGCCCGCGCCTCCGCACCGTTCGCCTCGGCGGCAACCGCCAGTTCACGGCAGAGCTTGTCGACATAAGGCGTGAGGTCCATGACGTCATCATGACGCCACAATGACGTCATGGCAAGCCGACCACGCCACAACTTGACGTCACATGACGTCACCCCCCCGGGACACCACCACGGGACCTCAGCGGCGACGCCGCCCGCACTCCCCTACGCTCCGCCACAGCCGACGCCACGACCCCGACGCCCCACCCCGGCCCCTGTCCCACTCACCCGCCCACCCCGGCACCCCGACCACGCCGCCGGACACCGGGCGAACGCCACCGAGCCGAGTCGACACGCCCAGGAGTCGAACCGACGGGCAACACACGGGCAGAACCGGGCCGACGACCTGAACGCCCGCCCCGCCCCCTGCCCGCTCCCACCCTCTCGCGAGGCCCCGGCCCCGGCGCCTCGCCCGACCCGCCCCGGCCACCCCACAACTCCCGCGTACGCCCCCCGACCTCACGCCCCCGGCCCCCAGACCGACTCACCGCATCTCCGGCCCGTCCCGGTCGTCGGCAACTCCCGCGTGCAGCACCCCACTCGACCGCACACCCCCGGCGCCCCGCCCCACTCACCCCGTGCCTCTCCCCCGCCCCACGCAACCCACCGCGCGCCGGCCCCACCCCGCGAGGCACCGGCAACAAGCGGCAACCGCCCCGGTGTCGGCGCGCCTTAGACTTCGGGCCGTGAGTGAGAACGAGCTTGGTGACTTCCTCCGTGACCGTCGCGCGGCGGTCACGCCTGCCGAAGTCGGGCTGCCCGACGGGCCCCGGCGCCGTGCTCCGGGGTTGCGGCGGTCCGAGTTGGCGGGCCTGGCGGGGGTCAGCGTGGAATACCTGACGCGATTGGAGCAGGGGCGCGACCGACGCCCCTCCGGCCAGGTGCTGGCCGCGCTCGCCGACGCGCTCCGGTTGACCTCGGAGGAGCGGGTCCACGTGCGCCTGCTCGCCCGGGCCGCCACCGGCAACGCGTTCTCGTACGCGGCGGTCGAGCCGCCCACCCGCACGATCCGGCCCACCGTTCGCGCCCTGCTCGACCGGCTCGAACCGGCCCCCGCGCTGCTGGTCGACCGGCTCGGCGACGTCCTGGCGTTCACCAACGGCTACGAGCGGCTGGCCCGCCCCCTCGGCATCCTCGACCCGGACCAACCCAACCTGGTGCGCTACGTGTTCACCGATCCCCGGGCCCGCGCGGCCTACCCCGACTGGGAGCGGATAGCCGACGAACACGCCGCGATCCTGCGCACGGCCGCCTCGTTCGCCGATCCCTACGTCCAGGATTTCCTGGACGGCCTCGCGATCACCGCCGGCACCGTGTTCAGCCGCCGACTGGCCGCGCCGGCCATCCCGTCGCGCCGGGTCGGCGTGGAGCGGCTGGCTCACCCGGAGGCGGGCGAACTGCGCCTGGAACGCGAGATCCTGGACCTCGCCGACGTCGACCAGACGCTGGTCGTCTACCTCCCCTGCGACGAACCCACCTCCGCCGCGCTCGACCACCTCACGGGCCGCCACCCGGGCGCGCTGCGCGCGGTCTGACCACCGACCTCCCCCGCCGGCGCCCTGGGTGGCACAACTCGGTGATCATGTACCGGACTTGCGGCCGTACACGTACACCTCGTCGCCGGTGTGCAGCAGGTCCCAGTAGGCCTTCGCGTCCGCCGGCCGCATGTTGACGCAGCCGTGCGAGCCGGGCGGCGAGGTGACCGAGCCGTCGATCGCGTGGAAGGCGATGCCGCCGTCGAAGAACTGGCTGTACGGCATCGCCACGTCGTAGAGCGTCGACCAATGGTTGAGCGCCCGGTAGTAGACCTTGTGCAACCCGGTGCGGGTGGCGAAGTCGGCCCGCCCCGAACGAATCTGCACCGGCCCGTACACCCGCTTCGCGCCGTCCTGGATCCAGCTGACCTGCCGGCCGAGGTCCACACACGCGATCCGCCCGACATCGGTCGGACACCCACCCTCCCCGCCGGCGGACCGCCGCTGGAGCGCCGCGTAGGTGACCGGACCGGCGTAACCGGCCGCCGGGCGAATGCCGTTGTCGGCCTGGTACGTCCGGATGGCCCGGCAGTCGGCCTCGGACTCCCGCCCGTCCACCGGCAGTCCGAGCGCCGCCTCCACCTGCCGCTGATACGGCCCGGTCCGCGAGGTACACGCCGTGGCCGCCGCACTCGTCGGCGCCGCGACCACCACCCCCAGCGGCACCACGACCCCGGCCGCGACCACCACCGTCACCACCCGCCGACACACCCGCCCGAGCACACCCATCACCGCCCCCTTCGCAGTCGACTCCGCCCGCCCGCACCGCCGTTCGACCCACGGACGCTCCGGTCACCGGCAGGTACCCGACCTGCCACACTCCGTCAATCCTGCCCGCGCCCGACGGTGCCGCACACCCACCAACGGGTCCTTTCACCACGACGCGGCAGCACGGCGCACCTCGACGACCCACACCCGACGCCCGAACTCTCTTACGTCATCGTCGACTTCGTCGGCACCAGCAGCACCGCGAGCACCGCGGCGACCAGCAACAATCCACCCGCCGCACCGAGCGATACCGCGTAGCCGTGGGCGAGTTCCCGCTTCGACGCGCCCTCGTCGGGTCCGGTCACCGACGCGGCCAGGGTGACCAGCGCGGCCAGCCCGATCGAACCGCCGATCTGGCGCGAACTGTTGATCAATCCGCCCGCCATGCCCGCCTCGTGCGCGGCCACGCCGGAGGTGGCGGCGGTACCCAGCGGTACGAAGCACAGGCCCGCGCCGATGCTCGCGACCAGCGACGGCCCCAGGATCGAGCGCAGGAACGTACCGTCGGCATCGAAGGCCAGGCCGAACCACCCGAAGCCGACCCCCACCAGCACCCCGCCCAGCGCGAGCAACCGCCCGAGCCCGACCCGGGCCACCACCTTGGTGGCCAGCACCGAGCCGATCAACACCCCGAGCGAGAAGGGCAGGAACGCCACCCCGGCGGCGGCCGGACCGTAGCCGAGCACCTGCTGGAGATACAGCGAGGTGAAGTAGAACGCGGCGAACTGCCCGGAGAACAACAACATCATGAACAGGTTCGCCCCGACCACCGGCCGACGCCGCAACAGTCCCATCCGCAACAGCGGCGTGGCGACCCGCAGTTCGACCAGGACGAAGGCAACAAGCAACACCACCGCGGCCGTGAGCGTACCGATCGTGACCGCCGAGCCCCAGCCCTGCCGTTCGGCCCGCACCACACCCAGGACCAGCGTGGTCGCCCCGGCGGTGACCAGCAGCGCCCCCGCCGGATCGAGCCCGCCGCCGGCGCCCCGCGCGGGTCGGTCGCCGGGCAGTCGCCGGGCGGCGAGCAGCGCGAAAGCCACGATCGGCACGTTGATCAACATCACCGCCTGCCATCCCGCCGACTCGGTCAGCAGTCCGCCGATCAGCACCCCGCACGCACCCCCGGCCGCCGCCGTCGCACCCCACAGGCCGAGCGCCCGGGAACGGGCCGGCCCGGCCGGGAAGGTCACCGTGATCAGCGCGAACGCCACCGGCGCCAGCGCCGCGGCTCCGACCCCCTGTACCGCACGGGCGGCGATCAGCGCCCCGGGCGAGGAGGCGAAGCCGCCCGCCAGCCCGGCCAGGCCGAACACGGTCAGGCCGCCGATCAGCGTGCGCCGCCGTCCCGCCAGGTCGCCGACGCGCCCGCCGAGCATCAACAACCCGCCGAAGCTCAGCGCATACGCGTTGACCACCCACGGCAGCCCGTCGACGCCGAAGCCCAGGTCGTCACGGATGTCCGGCAGCGCGACATTGACCACCGACATGTCCAACGCGACGGTGAACTGCACGGTCAACACGACCAGCAGCAACAACCGGGTACTCGGCTGCCCCCGCCCAACCCCACCCGAAGCCGCGATCGTCACGGTCGCCCCGGTCGTCGTCCCACCCCTCACCCCGGTCATCCCCGCACCCCGGCCCCGTCGGCGCGCGGCTCCGGGCGCGTACCGGCGCGCACCCCGATGGACATCACCTCGGCGGGCCCGTCCGCCTCCGGTCGGTGCCACCGCCCCCGTGGCACCACGAACGCCCCGCCGGGCCCTTCGAGCAATCGCACCGCGGATTCGAACAGGTCGACATACGTCATCGAAACTCCTTGCCACAGGGAAAAGCACGCCGGGAAACACGCCGGCAACGCGTTGACGTACTCTGTACGTGAACAGCCTCAGTCGAACACGTACGCCGTACGTACGTCAAGGAGGAGCAGCATGCCCGCGCCCCGAAAGTTCAGCCGCGAACAACTGCGCACCGCGGCCCTGACCCTGGTCGACACGCACGGCCTGGCCGCGCTGACCATGCGCAGCCTCGCGGCGGCGCTCGGCACCGGGGCGATGACCATCTACAACTACGTGGACGGGCGCGAGGGCCTGGAGGGACTGCTCGTCGAGGCCGTCCTGGCGGACGCACTCCCCGCGACCGAACCCGGCGCCGGGGCGGACGACTGGCAGGCCGAGGTCCGCCGGCTGGCCGAGGCGAACTGGCGTGCCGTCCGCGCCCATCCGGACGTGATCCCGCTGATCCTCACCCGCCGGATCACCGACGAGGCGACCCTCGTACACGGCGAGGCGCTGCTGCGCGCCCTGGCCCGAAGCGGTCGCCGAGGCGTCGAACTGCTGTACGCCTTCCGCACCGTGACCGGCTTCGTCACCGGCTTCGCCCAGGCGGAACTCGCCGGCCCGCTCTCGATCGCGCCCGACGAGGATGTGCGGTCCATCACCGACCGGGCCCGAGCGCTGCCCGCCGACCGTTTCCCGTACCTGATCGAGATCGCCGGCGCGGCGGCCGAGAGCTCACCGTCCGACGAGTTCCGGGCGGGCCTGGATCTGCTGCTCGCCGGCCTGGAGCAGCGCCCGGCCGGACCGAACACCGGCCGCCTCGACCCCGGCGCCGCATAGGACGTGTCTTCGAACCCTGCCGAATACCTGCCGAAATCGCCGGGAATGACCCCGGTGGCTCGTTCGTTGTACGGAGCAGTCGGTGAGCGGGTGTCCCCGGGCCCAATCATTGCCGCTGCGAGTTACCGTTCGGCTGGAATCGCGGTGTGCCACCCGCCGAGAGGTGATCCCGTTCACCGACCCGAAGACGACGGCGTCGCCCCCTCCCCCCGAGGGCGGCGCCGTCCCTCGTCTTTCCGGCCCGCACAACCCGCGCCCGGGCCGGCCTCCCGGCATCCGGGACAATCCGCGCTGCAACCGTCCCGCGCCCGAGATCGTCCGTCTTCCCGAAGGCCACCGGCGCAATGATCCGCGACCGGTACATGTACGGTCCGTTCCGGCCGCCCGATACGGTGTCGAGCCAGTCCGCGGCAACGCGACGTCGGTCCGACGACAGCACTCTCGGGGGTTGGTTTGAATTCCGTTCCGGAGCACGGCGGGCGCCGCCGGCGTACTCCCGAGTCCGCGTCCCCCGACCCGGTCGTGCCCACCGATTCCGCGGTCGAGGGCGGCCCCGAGGCGGCCGGAGCCGACGACACCGGCGCGGGCGTACCGCGCCCCCGACGCGCCGACGGCCGGGGCCGCGCCCGCTCCGGACGCAAGGCCAAGCCCACCGGCCACGGCAAGCCGCGCCGCTTTCGCAAGCTCAAGATCACCGCAATCGTCGTGTCGTTGGCGCTGGTCGCGATCGGGATCACCGGCTTCGTGATCTATCAGAAGCTGAACGGCAACATAAAACACAGCAAGCTCAACATCAGCGATGTAGACGTGCCCAAGGAGGCCCCGGACGCATTCGGGCGCACCCCGATGAACATCCTGATGATCGGCTCGGACGGCCGGGACGACCCGACCGACTGCAAACTCGGCGGTGCGTGCGACGGCGGACCGCCGCGCGCGGACGTACAGATGTTGCTGCACGTGTCCGCGGACCGGAGCAACGCGTCGGTGATCAGCATCCCGCGCGACACCCGGGTGCAGGTCCCGACCTGCACCGACCCGAAGACCAAGCAGCGGTTCAACCCGATCAACACCACGATCAACGAGTCGCTGGGCCGCGGCGGACCCGGCTGCGTGGTCGGGACCTGGCAGTCGCTCACCAAGATCCACATCGACCACTTCATGATGGTCACCTTCTCGGGCGTGGTCTCGATGGCCGACGCGGTCGGCGGGGTCGAGGTCTGCGTGCAGTCCAACATCCAGGACGAACAGATCGAGTACGTCAACGGCGTGCGGCACGAGTACGGCTCGCACCTGAAGCTGACCGCCGGCAAGCACACCATCCAGGGCGAGGACGCGCTGAAGTGGCTGCGCACCCGGCACGCCTTCGAGGACGGCGGCGACGTCGGCCGTACGCACGCGCAGCACATGTACCTCAACTCGATGGTGCGCACGCTCAAGTCGAACAGCACGATCACCAACCCGATCAAGCTGTTCAAGGTCGCCGAGGCGGCGACCAAGGCGCTGACCGTGGACGACGGCCTCAACGGGATCCCCAAGCTGACCTCGCTCGCGAACACGCTGAACAAGGTGAACACCAACCGGATCACCATGACGACGATGCCGCACGCACCGGACCCGCAGGCGCCGAACGAGCACCTGATCCCGGCCGCGTCCGCGGAAACCCTGTTCAAGATGGTGCGTTCCGACGTGGCCTTCGACAAGAACGGCCCGCCGCCCGGTACCGAGACCAACCCGCCGACCACGCCCGATGCGCCGCCTGCCCCATCCCTGGACAAGGCCGCGGTCCGGGTCACGGTGGTCAACGGCACGACCAGGACGAGCCTGCCGGGCCTGGTCACCGACCGGCTGATCGCCCAGGGCTTCACCAAGGCCGTCCGGGACTCGACCCCGCTCAAGCGACAGACCACTACGGTGATCCACCCGGCCGACGCCAAGGACCAGGCCCAGGCCGTCGCGGACTCGCTCGGCCTGCCGGCGAGCGCCCTGTCCGCGCAGCCGAACGCGACGCACATCACGGTCCAGATCGGCACCGACTGGGGTTCGGAGGCGACCTTCAAGGGCGGCAAGGGCAGCACGACCTCCGCGCCTCCGTCCGCCCCGCCGCCTCCGCCGGCGGGCGAACTCCCCAAGGATTCGGCCGCGTTGAACGGTGCCGACGAGGGTGCGTGCATGAAGGTCTACACCGAGGCCAAGGACCGCAACGGAAAGCCGATCTACACCTGGTGATCCGGTAACCCCGGTGACATGACGGGCCGGTGGCGAACCGCCGCCGGCCCGTTCGTCGTGTGGTCGCGCCCGACCCCGACCCACCGGCCCGATCGCGCCACTTCTTCGTTCACCATCCCGAACACGGCTGCAAATAAAGCCGGTTCGGGATGGTATGTGCCGACGCCATGTCGGCCTCCCGTCGAAATGACGGTAAGGTGGCTGTACCGAAGACATTCCGTACGTCGGCTTCCTTGTCGACGCCGTCCTCGGTGGGCGACGACGCCGGCCGTGCCGGCGGGTCCGAAGGCGAGTGCACCGGCTGTCCGTGCAGCCCGCCTTGCGTCCGCCGACCAGCGCACAGCGCCATCACCCGGCGCGGGCCCGGCCGCCCGCATCGAGCCCCGTGACCTCGCCGCCTCTTCGGCCCCGCGCGCCTTCGCGCGGCCGTGCGACGACACGGGCCCGGGTGCCCCGCCGCCCGACTCCGGTCCCACCGGACGACTCGAAACCAGGTGCATACCCGATGACCAACCTCCCCCACCATCCCCCCACCGCCCCCGGCATGCCCACCGTCGCCCACGCCATGCGACCTGCCGTGGTGCGGATCGACGCGAACACGATGGTCGACAAGGCGATCGACCTCGTACACGCCGCCGATGCCGACCACGCGATCCTGCACGCCGAGGACGGCCGCTGCCTGGGCATCGTGCGCCGCGCGCAACTCGCGCCGTACCAGACCCGTTCCTGGTACACCGCGCGTACGCCGATCCGGAACATCTCCCACGAACGCGGCCCCTTCGCCCGGCCCACGACACCCGCCGCCGAGGCGCTGGCCACGATGCGCGCCCGCGGCCTGCGGGTATGGGCGGTGACCGACCCGGAGGGCCGAGCCGTCGGCGTACTGACCCCCGAGTCCCTGCGCGCCGTGCTCGCCGACACCGACCGCCCGATCGGCGCGGCGGCATAACTCTCGTGCATCCGACGGCGGTTCGTTCGGTACGGCTCCCGTACCGGCCGAACACCCGCCCGCCGCACCACGATCCACTTTCGATGCGCGCATCACCCCCCGGTTCGTGCGCCTTTGCGAACTCCGAGCCCAACCCGACCCGTCCCTAGACCCGCTCCGGGACGGTGATCGCCGGATAGTCCACGTAGCCGCGCGCACCGCCGCCGTACACATCCGCCACCGGCGGCGGGGCCGGCGCCAATCCCCGGGCGATCCGCTCCGGCAGGTCGGGGTTGGTGATGAACAACCGGCCGAACGCCACCACGTCGGCGAGGCCGTCGGCGATCAGTCGCTCGCCGGTGGCCGGGTCGACCGGGTTCGGGCCGTTGTGGTTCGCGATCAACATGCCGGACCAGCGCGGCCGCAGGTCGGCGAGCGCCGCGTACGCACCACGTTCGAGGACGTGCAGGTAGGCCAGGCCGATCGGGTCGAGCGTGTCGACCAGCGCCCGGTAGGTGCCGCGCGCGTCCGGCTCCACGAGTTGGTTCTCCGGGTTGTCCGGCGAGATCCGCAGCCCCACCCGGTCCGCGCCGATCTCCGCGGCCACCGCCTCCACCACCTCGAACACGAAACGCAGCCGGTTCTCCCGCGAGCCGCCGTAGCGGTCGGTGCGCAGGTTGCTGTTCTCGGCCAGGAACTGCTGGAAGAGGTATCCGTTGGCGCCGTGGATCTCGATGCCGTCGAATCCGGCCTCGATCGCACGGCGTGCGGCGCGCGCGAACGCGGCCACCACCTCGGCGATTTCGGCGACGGTCAGCGCGCGCGGGACGACGTGCGGGAGCAGGCCGTCGCGGGTGTAAATAGGCGCCTCGGTGATCCGCACCGCCGACGGCGCGGTGGGCGTCTCGCCGTCCAGGGTCACCGGATGGGTCATCCGGCCGACGTGCCACAGCTGGGCGAAGATCCGCCCACCCGCGTCGTGCACGGCGGCGGTGACCTCGCGCCACCGGGCCACCTGTTCGTCCGTACGCAGTGCCGGAATGCCCGGTCCGGCCTTGCCGAGCGGGTGCACCGAGATGCCCTCGGTGATCAACAGCCCGGCGCCGGCGCGCTGTCGGTAGTAGGTGGCGGCCAAATCGCTCGGCACGCCGGTGGTGTCGTCGGCGCGGCCTCGGGTCATCGGGGCCATCGCGATCCGGTTGGGCAGATCCAGGCGGCCGTGGCGATAGGGGGCGAGCAGCGGGTTGGCGATACGGGTCGGAGAGGTCAACGCGGTATCCATTCCTGTGGGGGTCGGGCGGTCCGGCGGTCGGGTGGCGGCGGTTTCGCGGACTCAGCGGTCCAGCGCGGTGACCTCGACCTCGATCAGCCAGTCGGGCCGCGCCAAGGAGGAGACCTCGACGAGGGTGTCCGCCGGGTACGGCAGGGACAGGAACTCCTCCCGCAGCCGGATCACCTCGTCCAGGTTCTCGGCCATGTTCCGGACGTAGATGCCGACCTTGACCACGTCGGCGAAGGTCACCCCCGCCTCGGCGAGCACCCGCTCCACATTGCGGAAGGCCTGCCGGCCCTGGGCGAGGAAGCCGCCCTCGACGGTGCCTCCGCTCTCGTCGAACCCGGCCTGCCCGGATACGAAGATCAGGCCGCCGGCGCGGATGGCCTGGGAGATCCGGTACGGCTCGTACCAGTCGGGGGTGGTCGCGATGCGCTCGATCCGGGCGCGGGTGGTGTCGCCGGCGGCGTCGTGGGTGGTGGTGACGGTCATCGCATGCTCCAGGGTCAAAAGAATCTGCATGCACATGCATGATTTGCTTGCGCATGCATAATCTGGCACTGCATGTAATCTGCTGTCAACAGCGGATCGATCCGCGCTCGGCCCACCAACGGCCGGACACGGGTTCGACCGGACCGGAGAAAGGACGGGGTCATGGACGCGAAGCTCTGGGAGCAGGTCGTCGTGCTGCACGCGCGCGTCGAGCACGACCTCGGCCGGACACTTCAGCGGCGACACGGCATCGGCCTGTCCGAGTACCGCGCGCTGTCCCGACTCGCGGTGGCGCCCGACGGCGAGTTGCGTATGCAGGAGCTGGCCGACTCGATCGGGCTCAACCAGAGTTCGGTCAGCCGCCTCGCGGTCCGCCTGGAAACCGACGGCCTCACCCGACGCGACCTGTGTCCCAAGGACCGCCGAGGGGTGTACACGGTCATCACCGACGACGGCCGCGCCCGCCTGATCGAGGCCGCCCGAACCTACGCCCAGGCCCTGACCACAGCCCTGGAAAAGGCCGCCGGCGACCCACAACTGGCAGAGATCGCCACAGCCCTGGGAGCCGTCCCGACCCCGGTGGGCTGAGCACCCGGCCCACCGGACCGGGAAGCACCTTCCCGGCGCCCGGCTCCGCCCCCCGTACCGGGCTCAGCGGCCTTTCGTCTCCGAACCCTCGATGTCCGCGTCGACCGTCGAGTGCGCCGCGTCCGGGTAGTGACGTACCGTCAATTCGGCCCGCCCGGCGAGCAGTTTGCGACACTCCGCCTCGGTCTCGACGACGTCCACGTTCACGTCGCGCCCCCCGAGCATCAGCAGCACCGGCACCCGCACCCCGGCCAGGTCCGCACTCGCGTCGGCTCCGGCGTTCTTGCGGACGAAGCTCCACCGGTCCGCCGACATGGTCGCCGCCGAACCCAGCGCGGCGCGGTACTGCTCGTACCCGGCGCCCTGTGCAATCAGCCGCCGAACCTCGTCGCTGCGCCGGACCTCGGTGTCGATCCGGGCCTGCGACGCATGCTCCGCGCGCAACTCGGCGAGCAGGTTGAACCGGCCTGCCGCAGCCAGTTGATCGCGGGCGACACGGCGATCACGAATTCCACGTCGGGCGTGCGCGCGGCCACCTTCGGCAGCACCCAGCCCGCCTGACCGGCGCCCCACAGGCCGACCCGCGCATGATCCACGTCCGGGCGCGACCGACTCCAGGCGATCGCCGCCTCGGTCTCCCGGGCCCGGTCCTCCATGCTCTGGTCCAGCCAGTTGCCCGGCGACCCGGCCACGCCCGGCTTGTTCCACGAGAGCGTCGCGTAGCCGGCCCGCGCGTACGCCTCCATCTGCGGCCGATAGAAGCCGTCGTTGGTGGCATTCCGCGCACAGGCTCAGCACCCGATGGCGTCGAACGAACCCGCGGATCCCCATGTCGTCATCTCCCTTCGAACAGCGCCTGCGATACCGTAGTTATCAAATCAAAAACGCTCGTTACGATAACGAACGTTTTTACATAATGACCCGAATGGCCCGGCCGCAGCCCCGCTCGCCCGCCGGGCGTCACCCACCGGCCCCGGAGGCGGCAATGGACCAGGAACAGGCACCACCCGCGCACGACAGCCCGAAACCCGCGCCCCCGGCCATCGGTCGCGGGCTGCCGGAGGGCGCGCGGCGGCGGGCGGCCGAGCTGTACTGGGAGGCGTTCGGTCGCAAGTTGGGCGCCGGGCTGGGTCCCGCCGAGGCCGGGATCGCGTTCCTGGCCGAACACCTGCACCCGGACCGCGCCGTGGTCGCGACCCGGGACGGCGAGCTGGTCGGCCTGGCCGGCTACGCCCACGGTGGCCGCGGCCTGACCGGCGGAACCGCGGGCGACGTGCTACGCGCCTACGGCGGAATCCGCGCGCTGCCCCGGCTCGCCGTCCTGGCCCTGTTCGAACGTCGGCCGGGGCGTGGGGAGTTGGTGATGGACGGCATCTGCGTCGATGCCGCGCAACGCGGCACGGGCGTCGGCGGCCTGCTCCTCGACGAGGTCGCCGCCGTGGCCCGCGAGCTCGGCTGTCGGCGGATCCGGCTCGATGTGATCGACGTCAACCCGCGGGCCCGGGCGCTCTACGAGCGGCACGGCTTCGTGGCCACCTCGACCCAGCGAACTCCCTTTCTGCGCGGGCTGATGGGCTTCGGCGCGGTGACCACGATGGTCCGCCGGGTCGAGCCCGCGCATCCGGGCGGGCGCGGGTGAGCGCGGGGCCACGGGTGCCGCGCTCGTATGCTCGGGACATGCCAGGAACGCCGGACACGGGCCGCGTCGAAATCCCCACCCGCACCCTCGTACACGCGCTCGTGCGCGGCGACGGCAGCGTCGACACCGGGGAGCTGTACACCGTCGCGGGCGCGCTCGGCATGTCCGACCAGCAGGTGCGGCTGTGCGTCAAGCGCCTGGTCGCCGAGGGCCGTTTCACCCACGAGGGGCGCGGACGCAAGGCGGTGCTCAGGGCGACCGAGGATGCCCGACGCACCCTCGAACCCAACGTCGAGTTCGTGCGGCACGCGTTTCGCCAGGACCGGGGCGAGGCGCCGTGGGACGGCGCATGGCGGCTGGTCGCGTTCGCGATCCCGGAGTCCGCACGATCGGCACGCGACGCGCTGCGCGACACGATCGTGTGGCTGGGCGGCGCGGCGCTGCACGGCGGGCTGTACGCGTGCGCCAACGACTGGACGGAACTGATCGCGGCCGAGGCACACCGCCTGGGCGTGTCCGCCGCGGTCACCCAGCTCACCAGCCGAGACCTGCGCATCGGCGCCATCGACCAACCACGCGCCCTGGCCGCAAAGTTGTGGCCGCTGGACGAAATCGCCGGACGCTACACCCGGTTGCTCGACATCGTCCGCCCCCGCCTGACCCGCCTGGAATCCGGCGTCGACCTCACCGACGTCGAACTCCTCACCATCGGCGTCGAGTTGGGCGTCGAGTTCAGCCGCGCCATCGAACCGGACCCGCTCCTACCCCCGGAACTGCTACCCACCCCATGGCCCGGCCGGCAGGCCCGCACCCTACTCACCCAAACCTGGTCAAAACTGTCCAAGCAGGACCAAACCAACACAACAAACCGGCTGTACCGCCTATACGAGAACCTGTCCCACCCCTGACGCATCGCGCGCTTCGTGGTCGTCGAGTCCGTATCCGGCACCGCCCCCCGGGTTGGATATTCGGTGTCTGTGCGTCTCGTGAGGACACAAGATGGTGCGCATGACTTTGGCCACTCCCGTGCTGCATACCGCTCGCCTGCGGCTGCGGCCGTTCACCGATGGCGACGTGGACTCCCTCTTCGCGCTGCACAGCAGCACCTACGTGATGCGCTACTGGGACTCCCCACCGTGGACCGAACGGGCCCGTGCCGAGCGGTTCGTCACGATGTGCCGGACGATGGCAAACGACGGCACCGGGGCCCGGGTGGCCATCGACCGTGTTTCCGATGGGGCTTTCGTCGGCTGGTGCGGTCTGACCGCGTGGGACGAGGACTGTCGCAGCGCGTCGTTGGGCTACTGCCTCGGCGACGCGATGTGGGGCCACGGCTTCGCGACGGAGGCCGCGCACGCCGTGCTGCGGTGGGCGTTCGACGCGCTGGACCTGAATCGGGTTCAGGCCGAGACCGATACGCGCAACGTGGCATCCGCCCGGGTCCTGGAGAAGATGGGATTCATGCGGGAAGGGACGCTGCGGGAAGACTGCGTCGTGAACGGCGAGGTCTCCGACTCGTGGATATTCGGGTTGCTCAGGCGAGAGTGGCAACCGTCGGCCGTGCAACCATCGAGGCCGTGAGGCCCCGGTGCAGAGGGAGTGGTCGTGGACGTCGAGCAGTTCGCCGTGGTGCTCGGGGAGCGTATGGGGCGTCCACGACGCAACGAGCGCCGCTCCCGTGGTGAACGGCTGTCCGACGCGCTGCGCGACCTGGTCGAGGGTGGCGAATTGCTGGCCGAGACCCGCCTGCCGTCCGAGCGTGCGCTCGCCGACGCCCTCGGGTTCAGCCGGGGCACCGTCGCGACCGCCTACCTCTCGCTGCACCGGATCGGCCTGGTCGAGCGCCGCCACGGCAGCGGGTCCTACGTGCGCGCCGGCGGCCGGCCGACCTTCGCCCGCTGGCTGCGCGAGGGCACCATCGTCGTGGACCTGGCCAAGGCCGCCGTACCCGACACCACACTCCTGCCGCACACCGCGCTGCGCGTCGAGGACCTGCTCGACTCCCGTCCCCCGGACGGCTACGGACCGACCGGCGACCCGCGGCTGCGCGAGCTGATCGCGGCGCACGAGTTGCCCGCCGGTTTCACCGCCGACGACGTCGTGGTGACCTCGGGGGCGCAGCAGGCGATCCACCTGATCGCCGACGCACTGCTCGTGCCCGGCGACCGGGTCCTGGTCGAGCCGACCACGTATCCCGGGATGCTCGCGGCGGTGTACCGCTTCGGCGCCGAGGCGATCCCGGTCCCGGGCGACCGCCACGGCTTCGACCCGGAGGCGCTGCGCGCGGCGATCCGCCGGCATCGGCCCGCCTACGTGTTCTCGCTGCCGGTGCACAACCCGACCGGCGCGGTGGTCTCGGCCCGCCGGGCGAAGGCGATCGCCCGGGTTGCCGCCGAGGAGGGCGGGCTCCTGGTCGAGGACCGCACGCTCGCGAGCCTGGCCGACGGGCCGGTGGCCTCGGCGATCGAACACGTGGCGGACCGTACGGTCTGCCTGGGCTCGTTGTCCAAGACCACGTGGGGCGGCCTGCGCCTGGGCTGGATCGCCGCGCCCCCGGGCGTGCGCTCGCTCCTCGTCGAGGCCAAACAACGTACCGACCTGGCCACCTCGACCCTGGACCAGCAGCTGGCGATCCACCTGCTGCGCGACCCGGGCCGCCCGGCCCGGGTCGGCGAGTGGTTCGCCGATCTGACCCGGCGCCGCGACCACTTCACCGCCGAACTCGCCGAGCGCCTGCCCGAATGGGAGTGGACGACGCCCCGCGGCGGCCTGTCCCTGTGGGCCCGACTGCCCGGCGTGGACGGCGAGGACTTCGTCGCCACCGCACTGCGCCACGGCGTCGCGGTCTCCCCCGGCGCGGTCTTCGCCCCCGCACCGCACACCGCCGGCGACCGCATCCGGCTCAGCTACGCGTGGCCCGAACCGGTCCTGTCCCAGGCGGTGGACCTCCTCGAAGCCGCCTGGCGCGAAACCCCGAAGAACGCCTGACCCGCCGCCCGTTCGCCGGACGGCGACCTGCCCGTCCCGATCCGCGAACACCCCTAGTGGACCAATATCGATACGGCTAATGTGCCACTTGGTAAGTGGCACATCGACATGCTTGCCAACGATCCACTTTCTCGACATCGAGTCGAGCGACCCCGGTGGGAGCAGCCATGGCACTGATCGAAGCGGACCGGATCTGGATGAACGGCACGCTCGTGCCGTGGGCCGACGCCAAGGTGCACGTACTCAGCAACGGTCTGCACTACGGCACGGGCGTGCTCGAAGGCACCCGCGCGCACGCCACCCCGCGCGGCCCCGCCGTGTTCCGGCTGGACGACCACCTGCGCCGGTTTCGGGAAAGCGCGCACATCCTGGGCTTCGAACTGCCCTACGACCCGGCCGCGCTGCACGCCGCGACGCTGGAGTTGATCGCGGCCAACGGACACGACGAGTGCTACCTGCGCCACCTCGCGCACCTGGGCTACGGCGAGATGGGTCCGGGCTTTCGCCCCGGGCTGCCGGTCGAGGTGAGCATCGCGGGCTGGGAGTGGCACGCCTACCTCGGCGACAGCGCCGAGCGCGGCGTCCGGCTCGCCACCAGTTCGTGGCGGCGCAACGACCCCAACGCGATGCCGCCGGCGGCCAAGGCCACGGCCGGCTACCTCAACTCGGCGCTGGCCAAGACCGCCGCGCTGCGCGCCGGTTACGACGAGGCGCTGCTGTTGAACGCGGACGGGTACGTCAGCGAGTGCAGCGCGGCCAACGTGTTCGCGGTGCGCGAGGGCGTGCTCTGCACTCCGCCGCCGAGCGCCGGCGCGCTGCGCGGGATCACCCAGGACACCGTGCTCACCCTGGCTCGCGACCTGGGCCTGGAGGTGCGGGTGCAGAACCTGCTGCGGAGCGATCTGTACACCGCCGAGGAGGTGTTGGTCACCGGCACCGCCGCCGGCGTGATCCCGGTGGCGTCGCTGGACGACCGCGAGGTGGGCAGCGGTCCGATCACCCGCAAGATCCAGGCCGCATACACCGCGGCGGTCACCGGCCGGGACGAGCGGTACGCGCACTGGCTCACCCTCGTGGACCAGTGACGGCGGCCGAACGGGTCGCATCCGACGGTCGACACACCCCCAAACAGGGGAAATCTCCCATGATGTGCAGTTTTTCGGATATTCATAGCTCGCCCCGCTCACGCACACTCCACCATGGGAGATGACATGCGTATCCGTACCACCCTGGTCGCCGTCGCCGGCGCCGCCCTCTTCGCGTTCGCCGGTGCCGGTACCGCCCAGGCCCACGAAAGCGGCGTCGAGGTCGACCACACCACCGTCTCCGGAGTGCTCATCGCGCACGGCTGTGGCCACGGCGGCAAGGTCGCCGCGTTCCATGCCTCGCACACACACGTCTCGATCCGCTGACGTACGCCCGCAGCGAACGCGGAAAGCGGCCCGTCCACCCCCGAGGTGGGCGGGCCGCTCTGCTGTGTACGGTGCACAAGGGCCGGCGACGACCCCAGGGCATCGACGCATCCCGGTCGCCCGTGCCTTGACTTCAAGTCGACTTGAAGTTTTACGGTTCGAACCGAAGTCTCCACGGTTTCGACGTATCGCCCGGGCACCGTCGCCGACCCGCGTCCGGCATCCTGGACCACCCACGGGGAGATCCGCCATGCACAGCCCGCCGTCCACCGACGTCCGCCCGCGCCGCCACCCGGCCGACGTGCACAATCCGATCGACCGTTCCGGCCACGGGCACTACCGTCGGGAGCAGGACCCGCCCCGACGACGCGCGCCCGACCCATGCCCAGGACCGGTGCCCCGCACGAGCCCCGGCCCGAGGCCGCTCCCGGCCGCCGCCTCCTGTCGGCCGCGCTCCTTTGACCCGAAGAGGACATCGTGCTGATCCGACTGCTGCGCGCACATCTGCGCCCCTACGCCAAGCCGATCGGCCTGGTGGTGCTGCTGCAACTGGTCCAGACCCTCGCCACCCTGTACCTGCCGACCCTCAACGCCGACCTGATCAACCACGGCGTGGTCGCGGGCGACACCGGCTACATCCTGCGCGTCGGCGGCGCGATGATCGGCGTCACCCTGGTCCAGATCGTCTGCGCCGCGGTAGCCGTGTACTTCGGGGCCCGCATCGCCATGGGCGTGGGCCGCGACATCCGCTCCGCCGTGTTCGACCGGGTGCAGACCTTCTCCGCGCGCGAGGTCGGCCGGTTCGGCGCCCCGTCCTTGATCACCCGCACCACCAACGACGTGCAACAGGTCCAGATGCTGGCGCTGTTGTCGCTGACCCTGATGGTGTCAGCGCCGATCATGTGCTTCGGCGGCATCCTGATGGCGGTCAACCAGGACGTCCCGATGTCCCTGCTTTTCCTGCTGATCGTGCCCGTGCTGATCCTCGCCGTGGGGTGGATCGTACGGGCGATGCCGCCGCTGTTTCGCACGCTGCAGGGCCGGATCGACAACGTGAACCGGATCATGCGCGAGCAGATCACCGGGATCCGGGTGATCCGCGCGTTCGGCCGCGACGGCCACGAACAGGCCCGCTACGCGGACGCCAACGCGGACATCCGCGACGTGTCGCTCTCCGTCGGCCGGCTGATGGCGTTCATGTATCCGTCGGTCCTGCTGGTGTGGGAGACCTCGGCGATCGTCATCGTGTGGATCGGCGGACACCGGATCGGCGACGGGTCGATGGACATCGGCGCGCTGGTCGCCTTCCTCAGCTACCTGATGCAGATCCTGACCTCGGTCATGATGGCCACCTTCATGACCATGATGATCCCGCGCGCGGCGGTGTGCGCCGACCGGATCACCGAGGTCCTGGACACCGAGACCAGCCTGACCGTGTCGAAGGCACCGGTGACGGCGCTGCACGCGCACGGCCGGCTCGAACTGCGCGACGTGAGCTTTTGCTACCCGGGCGCGGAGGAGCCGGTACTGCGCGGCATCGACCTGATCGCCCGGCCCGGCGAGACCACCGCGGTGATCGGCAGCACCGGCGCGGGCAAGACCACGCTGCTCGGCCTGATTCCGCGCCTGTTGGACGTGACCGGCGGCTCGGTGCTGATCGGCGGCGTGGACACCCGCGAACTCGAGGCCGGGCTGCTGTCGCGCACGGTGGGCCTGGTCCCGCAGAAGCCGTACCTGTTCTCCGGCACCGTCGCCTCCAACCTGCGCTACGGCAATCCGGACGCCACCGACGAGGAGTTGTGGCGGGCCCTGGAGATCGCCCAGGCCCGCGACTTCGTCGAGGCCCTGCCCGAGAAGCTGGACGCGCCGATCGCCCAGGGCGGCGGCAACGTCTCCGGCGGCCAGCGGCAACGCCTGGCGATCGCCCGGCTGTTGGTGGTCAAACCGGAGATCTACCTGTTCGACGACTCGTTCTCCGCACTCGACTACGCCACCGACGCGGCGCTGCGCGCGGCGCTGCTCGCGGAAACCGCCGAGGCCACCGTGGTGATCGTGGCCCAGCGGGTGGCCACCATCCGGCACGCGGACCGAATCGTGGTGCTGGACGAGGGCCGTGTGGTCGGCACCGGCACCCACGCCGAGTTGATGGCCGACAACGAGACCTACCGCGAGATCGTGCTGTCCCAGCTCACCGAGGAGGAGGCGGCGTGACCACCACCGACGAGGGCGCCGGCCCGCGCGAAACCGAGAGCGACACCGAAACCGAGGCCGCCGTCCCCGCCCGCCGTCCGGGACCGCAGGCCGGCGGTGGGCCGATGACGCGGATGATCGGCGGCCCGCCCGTCGAGAAGTCGATGCACTTCAAGGCCAGCAGTCGGCGACTGCTGCGCATGATGGCCCCCGAACGTGCCCGGCTGTACGCACTGCTGTTCTGCGGCATCGCGGGCGTCGGCCTGTCGGTGCTCACCCCCCGGCTGCTCGGCAAGGCCACCGACGCGATCTTCACCGGCGCGGGCCGCGGCGGAGGCATCGACTACGACCACGTCCGCGACATCCTGCTCGTCACCTTCGCGGTGGTGGCCGGCTCGGTGTTGTTCGCGTTCGTCCAGGGCCGACTGACCGCGACCATCGTGCAGCGCACCACCTACCGGCTGCGCGAGCAGGCCGAGACCAAGCTGTCCCGGCTGCCGCTGAACTACTTCGACAAGCAGCCCCGGGGCGAGGTGCTCTCGCGCACCACCAACGACATCGACAACATCGCCCAGACCCTCCAGCAGGCAATGGGCCAGATCGTGCGCTCGCTGCTGACCATCGTCGGCGTGCTGGTGATGATGTTCTGGATCTCCCCGCTGCTCGCGCTGGTCGCGCTGATCAGCGTGCCCACCTCGATCCTGGTCACCATGGTGATCGGCAAGCGCGCCCAGCCGCAGTTCGTCAAGCAGTGGTCGAGCACCGGCAAGCTCAACGCGCACATCGAGGAGATGTACACCGGCCACGCTCTGGTCAAGGTGTTCGGCCGGCAGAAGGAGTCCGCCGAGGTCTTCGACAAGCACAACGAGGCGCTGTACACGGCCGGGTTCAAGGCCCAGTTCATCTCCGGCCTGATCCAGCCCGCGATGTCCTTCGTGGGCAACCTCAACTACGTGCTGGTCGCGGTGATCGGCGGGCTGCGGGTGTCCTCGGGCGCGATGACGCTCGGCGACATCCAGGCGTTCATCCAGTACTCGTACGAGTTCAACGGACCCGTCACCCAGGTCGCCGCGATGTCCAACCTGCTCCAGTCCGGGGTGGCCTCGGCGGAGCGGGTGTTCGCGCTGCTCGACGCCAAAGAGCAGTCCCCCGATCCGGAGCCGGCCGTACGCCTGGAGAAGGTGACCGGGCACGTCGCCTTCGAGGGGGTCTCCTTCCGCTACGAGCCGACCAAGCCGCTGATCGAGAACCTGGACCTGGAGGTGCACCCGGGCCAGACGGTGGCCATCGTCGGGCCGACCGGCGCGGGCAAGACCACGCTGGTGAACCTGCTGATGCGGTTCTACGAGGTCACCGAGGGACGGATCACCGTCGACGGCGTGGACATCGCCACGATGACCCGCGAGGACCTGCGCGCGCCGATCGGGATGGTGCTCCAGGACACGTGGCTGATCGGCGGCACGATCGCGGACAACATCGCGTATGGCGTCGGCGACGTCTCGCGCGAGCGCATCGTCGAGGCGGCCCGGGCCACCCACGCCGACCGCTTCGTGCGCACCCTGCCCGACGGATACGACACCGTGCTCGACGACGAGGCCGGCAACCTCAGCGCCGGCGAGAAGCAACTGCTCACCATCGCCCGGGCGTTCCTGACCGAGCCGCAGATCCTGGTGCTCGACGAGGCGACCAGTTCGGTGGACACCCGCACCGAGGTGCTGATCCAGAAGGCGATGAACTCGCTGCGCCGGGGCCGGACCAGCTTCGTGATCGCGCACCGGTTGTCCACGATCCGCGACGCGGACGTGATCCTGGTGATGGAGTCGGGCTCGATCGTCGAACAGGGCACGCACGAGGCGCTGTTGGCTTCGGACGGCGCCTATGCCCGGCTGTACGCCTCGCAGTTCGCCCAGCCTGCGGCGGAAGTCCTCTAGCCCGATGGGCGGTCCGGTGCCGGTGGGTCAGGTGCCGGGCCGCCGGGCGCGTTCGGCGGGTTCGGGTTCGGCGGCGCCGGTCGCGCCGTGGCCGCCGGACAGCACCAGGCCGACCAGGAGTTGGCCGACGGCGGTGACCACGAGGGCCGCCATCGGCACCGTCCAGCCGCCGGTGGCGCCGTGCATCAGGCCGAGCGCGAACGGGCCGGTCGCGGCGACCCCGTAGCCGAGCGATTGGGCCAGCGTGGACAACGCGGTCGTCTCGGCGGCGCCGGCGCCACTGCCGCCGATCACCGAGAGCACCAGCGGGAACGAGCAGAAGCCCACCCCGACCGCCACCGCCCACACCACCGGCGCCGCGACCGGCGCGATCAGCAGGCCGGTGAAGCCGATCAGCATGCTCACCGAGACCAGGACGAACGCCGGCCGCAGCCGCCCGGTGGCCCGCACGAACGCGAGCAGCGCGAATGTGGCCGGGATGCCCGCGCCCTGGGTGATCGCCAACATCGCGCCCGCGCCGCCGTGGCTCATCCCCCGGTCCGACAGCAGCGTGGGCAACCACCCCACCAGCGCGTAGCAGTTCAACGCCTGCAGCGCGAAGTAGGCGGTGACCAGGCGACCCAGGCGGGTGCGCGCCATCGCCCACGGCGACACGTACCCCGCGGCGCCGGTACCGCCGGCCGCCGCGTGCGGGGCGCGGACCAGCGACCACACGAGCAGCGCCGCCACCGCCGGGATCGCCCACACGGCCAAGCCCAGCGAGGGCGAGTCGAGCCCGTCGGCCACCGGCACGGCCACCGCCGCGGCCAAGGTCGCGCCCAGTGCCATCACCGTCGTGTACACCCCGGTCAGCACCGACACGCGGTGCGGGAAGTGTCCGCGCAGCAGGGCGGGCAGCAGCACATTGCCCACGGCCAGCCCCGACATGCCCACGACGGTGCCGGTCAGCAGCGCCCAGGTGGCCGGCACCATCCGCAGACCCAGCCCGGCGGCGAGCGCGACCAGCGCCACCAGGACCGCGCGCTCGGTGCCCAACCGGCGGGCCAGTGGCGAGGCGGTCAGCCCGGCGGCGGCAAAGCACAGGGTCGGCAGGGTGGGCAGCAGTGACGCGGTCACCGAGCCGAAACCCAGCGTGTCGCGCAGCGCCTCCAGAAGCGCCGCCGCGCTGCTGATGCCGAGCCTCAGGTTGAACGCGATCAGCACGATGCCCACGCCGGCCAGCCACGCGGCCCGCCGACGGGCGGCCGGATCGGCGGCGGTCGGCACCGCGAGCGAGGTGGAGGCGGAGGCGGCGGGAGTCATGGGTCAAAGGTAAGACGTCTGATGAATCCTGTCCAGATGACGTCCGATCATCCGACGTGTACGGAGGTATTCTGAGGTCCGGCGACGGTTTCGGGGCCGGTCGGCGAATTCCCGTCGTCGCCGGAGGGGGCGGCCGTCCCGGTCGCCGCCGACGTCCCAGGTCAGGAGCCCGCGCGCGATGAGCAGCCTCGAATCCGTGCGCCGGCCGGCGCTGTCCGCCGAGGTGATCGCCCGGCTGCGCGAGCGGATCACCTCCGGTGACTGGCCGGTCGGCGGTCGCATCCCGCCCGAGCCCGAACTGATGACACAGCTCCAGGTGGCCCGGGGCACGCTGCGCGAGGCGGTGCGCGCGCTCGCCCACGCGGGCCTGCTCGACGTGCGCCAGGGCGACGGCACGTACGTCCGCGCGGTCAGCGAACTCTCCGGCGCGGTCGAACGCCTCTACGGCGGCAGCGACATCGGCCAGGTCCTGGAGGTACGCCAGGCACTCGACCTCCAGGCCGCCCGGCTCGCCGCGATCCGTGCCGAGGAAGGCGACCTGGCCGCGCTCGACGACGCGCTGCGCCGGCGCCGGGCGGCGTGGGACGCGCGCGACTTCGACGCATGGATCGCCGCCGACTGGGAGTTCCACCTGGGCGTCGCCGACGCGGCGCACAATCCGCTGCTGGCCGAGCTGTACCGCAACCTGTCCGGCCCGGTACGGGCCTCGGTGGCCGACTCCTGGACCGACCCGGGCTACCAGGGCGCGGCACCCGCGGGCCACGAGGATCTGCTCCGCGCGCTGCGCGACCGCGACCCGGCCGAGGCCGCGCGCCAGGCCGATGCCAACCTGACCGACACCCACGACTGGCATGCGGTGCGTTCGACGAACCACCCGACGCCGCAGGCGAGTCGCGCGAAGGCGCAGGCGAATCCTCCGGAGGCGGAGGCGCGGCGTTAGGCTCGACGGTCATGATCTCCGAAGACTCCTCGCCCCGGTCGCGCCCGTCCGGCTCGGGGGAATCGCTGGCCACGGTGCAGCGTTCGCTGGGCGATCCGAGTGTCGAGTTTCCGCTGTGGCCGCCGCTGCTGTCCGGGTGTCCGGTGACAAGCACCGACGAGGTCGCCTATCCGGTCGAGGTGGACTACGCCTACGACCGGGTCGAGCCGGAGCTGTTCGCGCCGGGTGGCCCGCGCGCCGGACTGGCCCGCTGGGCACCGCTGTTGCCACCGCTGCTCGGGCCCGGTCTGGGCGAGGGCGACACGCCGCTGATCGAGTTCGGCGACGGGGTGTACGTCAAGGACGAATCGCGCAACCCGACCTGGAGCCACAAGGACCGGATCAACCGCTGTACGGTCTCCGCCGCGCTCGCCGTGGGCGCGCCCGGCGTCGTGGTGTCCTCCTCCGGCAACCACGGCGCGTCCGCGGCGGCCTTCGCCGCCCGGGCCGGGCTGCCGGCGGTGGTGTTGGCGTCCTCGGACGCACCGCCGGCGGTGCACTCGTTCCTGGAGGCGTACGGCGCGACCGTGCTGCCCGTACCGGCCGAGGCGCGGTGGGGACTGATGCGCGAGATCGTCGACCGGCTCGGCTTCCATCCGCTGAGCAACCTCACCACCACGCACACCGGCCATGCCTTCGGCCCCGAGGGCTACAAGACCATCGCGTACGAGATCCACGCCGAACTCGGCGTCCCGGCGGCGGTGTTCGTCCCGACCGGCTACGGCGAGCTGCTGTTCGGGGTGTGGAAGGGCTTCGCCGAACTGCGCCGCCTCGGCCTGACCGACCGCACGCCCCGACTGTTCTCGTGCGAGCCGGCCGCCGGCGGACCCCTGGCCGCGGCGGTGCGCGCGGGCCTGCCTGCCGCACACGTCCCGGTCGGCCGGACCACCGCGTACGCGATCGACTGCCCCGTCGGCGGCTACCGGGGCGTCCTGGCCGTGGAGCACGACGAACGGCGGGCCCTGCTCCTCACCGACGCCCAACTGGCGGCGGCCCGCGCGGAGTTGAGCCGCCAGGGGATCTGGGTCGAAACCTCCGCCGCGGCGGGCCTGGCGGGCCTGCGGGCACACGGGCCGATCGACGGCCCGGTGGTCTGCGTGGCCACGTCCAGCGGCTTCAAGGACCTCGACGTCGGCGCCCACCGACCGGACCCGGTGGAGCCGACGTGGGCGGGGGTCGAGGCCCGCCTGCGGGCGGCGGGAATCGCGGCATAGCGGCGGCGTCGCCGGGGCCCGGTCAGCCCGCCGTCACGCGCTCGCCCGCGCGCAGGACCCGGAACACGTGCTCCACGGTGGACTGCTTCTCGCCGACCGGGGCCACGTAGTCGATCGCCGCCCGGGCCGCCGCCTCGCCCAATGTGCGGGAGATCGTCCAGGCGGCCAGATACTGCGAGGCCATGCAGCCGCCGGCGGTGGCGATCGGGCCGCACGCGTGGAACGGGGCGTCCAGAACCTCGACACCGGCCGCCTCGACCCACGGCCGGGAGGTGGCGTCGGTACAGGCGGGCAGGTCGGTCAGCAGGCCGAGTCGGGCCAGGACCAGGGCGCCGGAGCACTGGGAGCCGACGAGTTGCCGGCCGGGGTCGAGCGGCAGGCTCGCGAGCAGCGTGTCGTCGGCGACCACGTCGCGGGTCCTGATACCGCTGCCGATCAACACCACGTCGGCCTCGGGGATGAAGTCGAACGCGCGTTGCCCGGTGATCTCGACGCCGTTCATCGAGGTGACCGTCGGCGTGGGCGTGGTGATGTACGCCGTCAGACCGTCGCGCCGACAGCGGTTGACGATGGCCGCCGCCACGAAGCTGTCCAGTTCGTTGAAGCCGTCGAAGGTGACCACGGCAACCTGTGTCATCGACCCATCCCCGTTCGAATCGGTGTACCCACACTCTCCCGGCAGGCTACGCCTCGACGGCCGGTACACCCCCACGACCTAACGGCGGTCGGGCGCGGCCCCGCCTCTACACCGTCCCCATCCGCCGGGTCACCGCGATCTCGATCACCACCCGCTCCGGATTCACCCTCGGCTCGCGGTAGCGCTCGGTGTATCGCCGCACCGCCTCGGCGACGGCCTCCGGATCGCGGTTGACCGTCGCGATCCCCTCCAGCGTGGACCAGCGCCGCCCGGCGACCTGGGAGAGCGCGACGCGGGCGCCCGGTGCCGCCGCGAGCACGTTGCGGACCTTCTTGCTCGCGCCGTGCGAGATGACCCGGGCGATCCCGGACACGTCGTCGTACGTGGCGCCGACGGGCACCTGGTGCGGCGTGCCGTCGGGGCGGTGGGTGACCAGCAGGCACAGGTGTCGTTCCTGCCAGAAGTCCCGGAAATCCGCGGTGATGGTCGGCGGAACGTGCAACGTCATCGAGATCAGATCTTTCACGATCGAGCCGGCCGAATCCGGCGAAGCCGTCCCGGCCCCACCGCCCAGCAGTATGCCGCCCACCGCATGGGCCCGCGCCCGGGGAGGGGCCCGCACGGCCACCCGCACGGCCACGCGACCCGGTCTCAGTCCGCCCGGTAGACCTCCGACATCGCCTGCGCCTGTGCATACGTCGGCGCGTCACCCGCCGTCGCCTCCCCGTCGTGCGCGACCGACCACGCCAGGTCCACCGCGCTCCGCACCGCGACCCGGAACAGCAGCGACCCCGTGCTGATCCGCCGTACGCCGAGCCGCGCGAGGCGGGCCCGGGACAGGCCGGTGGGGCTGTACAGGATGTTCAGCGGCGCGTCGGTGGCCCCCACCAGCTTCTCGATCACGGCCTCGTCCTGGACGCCCGGTACGAACACGCCGTCGGCCCCCGCCGCCCGGTAGGCCCGGATCCGCCGCACCGTCTCGTCGAGCGAGGCGCCCGGGCCACCCGCCCAGTAGGTGTCCGTGCGCGCGTTGACGAACAGCGTCGGCGCGGCCTGCTTGATCGCGGCGATCACCGCGACCTGGTGGTCCGCGTCGGTCAGCGTCCCGTCGGCCCGCCCGTCCTCGATGTTGATCCCCGCCACCCCGGCCCGCACCAGCTCGGCGCCCAACGCCGCGACGTCCTCCGGGCGCTCGGCGAAACCGCCCTCGACGTCGACGCTGACCGGCACCGGCAGCCGCGCGATCCCGACCCCCAGGCGCACCGTCTCCTCACGCGTGCCGCCGACCCCGTCCGGCTTGCCCACCGCGATCGCGACGCCCAGGCTCGTCGTCCCGATCGCCGAGAACCCGCGCTCGACCAGCGCCGCCGCCGTGGCGTGGTCCCACGCGTTCGGCAACACCAGTGGCGTGTCGGCCCGATGCAGGGCCAGGAATTCCGCGTAACGATCGGCGTTGGCGGCCTGGTTCACAGTACTCATCGAGCATGCCCTCCGGATCGACGACGACCGCCCGATCGCGGCCGGCCCCCACGATCCTCCCCCACCGCCCCGGGTCCCGACAGCCGAAATCCCGGCCCGCCCCCCGAACCCGCCGCCCACCTGCGGTAGCGTCCCGGCGAGAAGGTCGGAGGCCCCATGCTGCTGCACGAGATCCTGGTCGCCGCGGCTCGGGAGGTACCCGATCGCACCGCGCTGATCGTCCCCGGACACCCGTTCCGCACCCCATCGGCCACAGCGGTCGCCGACCCGTCCACCACGGCCTGGACGTTCGCCGAACTGGCTGCCCGCTCCCGAGCCCTGGCCACGACCGTGGCCAAGCGCACGTCGCCCGGCGCCCGGGTCGCGATCCTCGCGCACAATCGGGCCGAATACGTCGCCGCCTACTACGGCGTCTCGTGGGCCGGGCGCGTCCTGGTCCCGCTCAACCCCCGACTGCACCCGCGCGAATGGGCCGACCAACTCGCCCGCTCCGGCGCGGAACTGCTCCTCGGCGACGCCGACCTGCTCGGCACACTCGCGTGGCCGGGCGGCCCGAGCCTGGAACTGGACGCGGCCGTCACCGCCGAGCACACCGGTGCCGAGTGGAGCGCCGACGACCCGCCGACCGACGCCGCCTTCGACCCCGCCGCCGACGAATCCGCCCTGACCTGGCTGCTGTTCACCTCCGGCACCACCGGCCGGCCCAAGGGTGTCCGGCTCACCCACCGCAGCCTGATCGCGGCCATGCGCGCCTCGCTGGCCTGCCGCCCGGTCGACCCGGACACCGTCGTACTGACCCCCTTCCCGCTCGCACACGTGGCCGGCTACCAGGTGTTGGCACACCATCTGGCCTGCCGCCCGGCGGTCGTGCTGCGCCGCTATCTCCCGGCCGAACTGGCCGCCGTGGCCCGCGAGTTCGAGGTGACCAGCCTGTCCCTGGCGCCGACCATGATCGACGCGCTCCTCGACCATGTGCGAGAGGGCGACGGCTTGCGCGAGCGCATCCGCTCGATCAGCTACGGCGCCTCGCCGATCACGCCCGAGCTGATCCGCCGGGTCGACGGGCTGCTCGGCTGCGGCCTGGGGCAGGGGTACGGAATGACGGAGTTGTCGGGCAACGCGGTGTTCCTGAACGCCGCCGACCACCGCAACGCCGCGAGCGATCGCCCGCACCTGTACGCCGCCGCCGGGCGCCCCGGCCCGGGGGTGGAGATCCGGATCGTCGACGACGCGAACCGGCCGCTGCCCGCCGGCGCGGTCGGCGAGGTCTCGGTCCGCTCCGAGCAGGTCGCGGACGGTTACTGGCAGGTGGACACCGGCGAGTTCGCGGCGGGCTGGTTCCGCACGGGCGACCTGGGCCGACTCGACGCCGAGGGCTATCTGTACGTCCTGGACCGCAAGAAGGACGTGATCATCACCGGCGGCGAGAACGTCAGCGCCCGCGAGGTGGAGGCGGTCCTGCGCGAACACCCCGGCGTACGCGAGGTCGCGGTGGTCGGCGAACCCGACACCCGGTGGGGCGAACGGGTGGTCGCCGTGGTGGTCCCGACCGCCGGACACACCGTCGACCCGGACGAGTTGGTCACGCTGTGCCGCGCACACCTGGCCGGCTTCAAGGTCCCGCGCCGGGTGGTGTTCACCGACACGCTGCCGGTCACCGGCACCGGCAAGATCAGCAAGCCCGCCCTGCGCGAACGCGTCCTGGAATGGAGCCGCGCCGACTCCCCGGCCGGACACACGGGGGCCTGAACTACTCCGCGCCCGACGACCCCGCGTCGGCCTGCGTCGGCCCCGCCTCCCGCGGCCGGATCTCGTACGCACAGTGCGGGGCGCCGGCCACCATGTGGCTCACCCGCCGCACCTCGGTGTCCGGCAACGCCTCGCGCAGGAACGTCAGTTCCGACGAGCACGCGGTGCCGCAGCGGATCGCCACGTCGAAGATCGCGCAGTTCTGCTCGACGATCAGCCAGCCGCCGCCGTCCGCCAGCGGTCGCGCGGCGGCCAGGTAGCCGTCCTCGTCGAGGATGGCGGCGATCGCGGCCACCCGATCGGCGAGGTCGGGCGCGGTGGTCCGGGTCCGGGCGCGCTCCAGGCGCCGCTCCCGACGCCGGTCGAACAGGCGGTCCACAAAGCCGGGTTCCTCGGCCTGAGCGGTCTCCAGGAGGTCCCCGACCAGGTCGCCGTAGCGCCGGGGGAACAGGTTCTCGCCGGCCGTGGTCAGCCGGTACACGTGCTTCGGCCGGCCCGGCCCCAATCGGGCCTGCCGGTGGGTCACATACCCCTCGGCGACCAGCCCGGACAACTGCTGGCGCATGCCGCTCGCGGTCATCCCGACCGCCTCGGCCAACTCCTCCGCGCGCAGCTCACCCGCGCCCTTGAGGCGCCGCAATATCTCCCGCCGGGTCTCGGGCAACAGTGCGAACGCGTCCTGCTCGCTCACCCCGCTCGCCTCCCTCGTTCGTCCCGAGTACCCCGAGTGTGTGTCACCCCCACCGGACAGGGCCGCACGGGGAACCCCCGCGCGGCCCCGGACCGGACGTCGTTCCTCAGGCGCCCTTGGCGGCCGAGAGGCGCGCGGCGACGTCGTCCCAGTTGAAGACGTTCCACACGGCCTTGAAGAAGTCCGCCTTGACGTTCTTGTACTGGAGGTAGAACGCGTGCTCCCACGCGTCGATCGCGAGCAGCGGCACGGTGCCCTGCGGGATGTTGCCCTGGTGGTCGTAGACCTGGGTGACCACGATGCGCTGCGACAGCGGCTCCCACGCGGCGACGGACCAGCCCGACCCCTGCACGGTCATCGCGGTCTGCGTCATGTGCGCGCGGAACTGCTCGAAGCCGCCGAAGTCGACGCCGATCTGCTCGGCGAGGTCACCGGTGGGCTCGCCGTTGCCGGTCGGGCCCAGGTTGGTCCAGAACAGGCTGTGCAGCACGTGGCCCGAGACGTGGAAGGCCAGGTCCTTCTCCAGCTTGGAGATGGTGCCGTAGGCCTCCTTGTCGCGGGCGTCGGCGAGCTGCTCGAGGGCGGTGTTGGCACCGGCCACGTACGCCGCGTGGTGCTTGTCGTGGTGCAGCTCCATGATGGCGCCGCTGATGTGCGGCTCCAGGGCGGCGTAGTCGTAGGTCAGGTCGGGGAGCGTGTAGACCTTGTCGGCCACGGGAGTTCCTCCTGCGCAGTGGTTGCGGTGACAGAGTCGACCCTATGCTTCTCCCGGGAATACCGGCAAGTTAGGCAAGACTTAACTGTCCTAACCGGAAGTCCCCGGTCCACACTCGGCACACGAAGGAAACGAACGATGCGACAACAAGCCGCCGACGCCTTGGACGAAGCATTCGCACGTCTGCACCGCACCGGCTCCGAATTCGACGACAAGCTGTCCAATCACGGGCCGATGGCCGTCGAAGCCCTCGTGCACGCGGGCCAGTGGGAAGCCGTGCCCGCTTGGCTCGACTCCTACACCCGCCGGCTCGAACCGGTTTCGCGACCCACCGAGCGCATCGCCCGCGACGCGTGGCGCGAGGCACTGGGCGACCGCGCCCGGGACGGCGACTGGATCGCCCTGTTCACGGACGAGATCGCCGAACGGCCGTGGCGCGAGGTGCTCGCGCTGTGGTGGCCCAGGCTGCTCCCGGGACTGCCCGGCGGCGCCACCCACGGGGTGATCCGGGTCGGACACGCGGTCCGCGCCCTGCTGGACCTCGGCGAGAGCCCGGTCCGCCTCGCCGAGTTCGCCCACGCGATGGCGTACTTCGCGTCCGGCAACCAGGCCCTGCCCGAACTGCCGCGGCTCGCGGGGGGCCGCACGCCGTTCGAGGCCCTGGACGCGGTCCCGCCCCTGCCGATCGAGGAGAAGGACCACATCAGCCGCCGGCTCGACTTCCTGGCCGGGTGGGACGCGTGGCTGACGCCGACCCTGTCGGTACAGGAGGCCACGACCCCCGAGCAGGCGCAGGCGCTGCTCGCCGACACCGTGCACGCGGCAACCCTGCGCTACCTGCGCCGCGGACACGGCAGCGGGGTGATGAACGTGCACGCGGTGACCGCCCCGAGCGCGGTGTTGCGGGTGTTGCCGGCGCTGCCGCGCGAGCAGTGGATCCCCTCGTACACCACGGCCTGGGCCACGAGCAGTGCGGTCTTCGCGGTCTACTCGGGCCGCGAGGACGCGACCGGGACGCCCGCTCCCGCGCCCGATCCCGGCGAGGCCGGACAGCGTGCCCTCGCGCACGGCGACGAGCACGTGATCAAGCTCGTGGACACCGCGGTGGACGTGTTCGCCCGCTCCGGCGACACCCGCGCGCTGGCCGCCGGCACGCTCGCGGCGGAGTTGATCGCGCCGGAGCACTGACCGGTCGCGCCGGGCAAGGCGACACGCCCTCGAACGAGTGAGATTCCCCCACTCGGCGCAGCCGATTGCGTTCGCTGGTGCCGCGCACACGCCGTGCGGCACCAGCGAACCATCCAGTGAACGGAGCCCCCATGCGCATCACCCCGCTGCTCACCGCCGTGACGGTCGGCGCCCTGCTCGCCCTGACTCCGGCCGCCCCCGCGCTCGCCGACGGCAACGCGGACACCATCACGAGCGAGACCAGCCGGATCGGCTCGGGCGGCCCGGTCGGCATGATCGGCGAGGACGACGTGCTGCACGACCTGCGTCCGGCCGTGGTGGGTGTGCACCAGGGCATCTCCGGCGGCTTCGTGGAGGTGCCCGCACCGGTGGTCCAGGCCCCGCAGATGCCGCCCATGCCCACCTTCTGACGCCCGCCCGTCTTCCCACACCCACCTCCCGGACGGCCGGCCTCGACCCGGGCCGCGGCGGGGGCGGCCCCCGCGGCCCGGGGGGGGGGCCCCCCCTGGGTCGGGGCGGGGGACAATGGCCCCATGACCGCACCGAACGCACCCCGCCCGGCGCGCCGATGGTGAACGTACGACCGATCACCCCGACCGCCCTGGTGGACGAGCTGGTCGAGGCGATCGCCCGGCGCGCCGCCGACCGGCCGTGGACCCGGGTGGCTCTGGACGGCGCGGACGCCGCCGAACCGGGCGCGCTCGCCGACGCGTTGGTGGCGCCGCTGCGCCTGCGCGGGCATCCGGTGTTGCGGGTGCGGGCCCGCGACTTCCTGCGGCCGGCGTCGGTGCGCCTGGAGTACGGGCACACCGACGCCGAGTCGTACCTGTGGGGCTGGCTGGACGACGCCGGGCTGCGCCGCGAGGTGTTGGAACCGCTGGCGCCCGGCGGCACCGGGCGGGTGTTGCCGAGCCTGTGGGACGCGGCCCGGGACCGGGCCACCCGCGCCGACTACACCGTGCTGCCCGAGGGCGGGGTACTGCTCCTGGACGGGCCGCTGCTGCTCGGCAAGGGCCTGCCCTTGGAGCTGACGGTGCATCTGTGGTTGTCCCCGGGAGCGCTGCGCCGGCGCACCCCCGCCGAGGACGCCTGGACCATCGAGGCGCTGACCCGCTACGCCGAGGAGATCGTGCCCACGACCGAGGCGGACCTGACCGTGCGCTACGACCATCCCGCGCATCCGGCACTGGTCGAGCCGCAACGCCGCTGACGATCGGCGCGGTCGGCCTCAGTCGACCTCGTCCGGGTCCGGGCCGAGCCGCTCGCCCCGGTCGAGCCGACCGATCGCGTCCAGTTCGGCCGCGTCCAGGTCGAAGTCGAACACCTCGAAGTTCTCCCGGATCCGCGCGGGCGTGACCGACTTGGGGATGACGATGTTCCCCAGGTGCAGGTGCCAGCGCAGCACCACCTGGGCGGGCGATTTGCCGTGCGCGCGGGCCGCCTCGGTGATCACCGGGTCCGCCAGCAGCGCGCCGCCCTTGCCCAGCGGGCTCCACGCCTCTGTCGCGATCGCGTGCGCCCGGTCGTACGCGCGGACCCGGCCCTGCTGGAGGTAGGGGTGCAGTTCGACCTGGTTGACCGAGGGCATCACGGCGGTGTGTTCGAGCAGTCGGGTCAGGTGCTCGGGTTGGAAGTTGGACACCCCGATCGTGCGCACCCGGCCGTCCGCGAGCAGCTTCTCGAACGCGCGCCAGGTGTCCAGGTAGCGGTCCCGACTCGCCGCCGGCCAGTGGATCAGGTACATGTCCACGTAGTCCAGGCCGAGCAGCCGCGCGCTCTCCTCGAACGCGGCGAGCGTCGAGTCGTATCCCTGCTCGGTGTTCCACAACTTGGTGGTGACGAACAGTTCCTCGCGCGGGACGGAGGAGGCGGCCAGGGCCCGGCCCACACCCGCCTCGTTGCCGTAGATCGCGGCGGTGTCGATGCTGCGATAACCCACCTCGATGGCGTTCGTCACGGCGGCGGTGGCCTCGTCGTCGCCGACCTGGAAGACCCCGAAGCCGAGCTGCGGGATGGTGACGCCGTTGTTGAGGGTGACGTCGGGTACGGGGGTGGAACTCATCATGGGGACGGTCCTTCGCGGTGGGGGATGGGGGATGGAGGGCTCGCGGTCAGCGGGAAGTCGGACGGGCCGAGGGGCCGCCGACTCCGGCACGCCGGAGTCACCCTGCCCGCTCTGCCCGCCGGCGGCCCCGGCCACACCGGGGAGGTGTCCGGCGACCGTGCGCGAACGGGTGGGTGGTACTGAGCCGGAGCGCAACCACGCACCTGGTCACCCGGCTGGAGGAGCGCAGCCGCTCTCGCGCCATCTGTGCGACACCGACCGTCGGGGCATCTACACCGAGGTCACCTCTGCGGGCTGCACACTGCTCTCCACCGCCCGCCCCACCCACGACCGCACCCCGCGCGAAGCCCTCGCCGAGGCCGCGGAGCACACCGAACCGGCCCCGCCGGTCGGCGCGGTCAAGTCGCTCGGCGCGTAGGGCGCGGCACGGAATCGAGGCACATCAGGCCCGACGCCGGACGGATCGAGGCGACCCGTCCGGCGGGCAGGCGGGCCCGGGAGCGGCTAGGCCAGGACGCTGGTCGGGCTGCCGGTCGCGAGGGCGACGCCGAGGGCGGTGAGCCGGCCCGTGCCCGGGTCGCAGCGGAATGCGGTGATCGTGTCGCCGCGCTGGTTCGCCGCGTACAACACGTCGCCGACCAGGGTCAGATCACGCGGCCAGGCCCCGCCCGTCGGGATCTCCTCGACCAAGGCCAACTCCGCGCCGTCGACGGCGAGCACCGAGATCGTGTCCGGCCCCCGGTTGGCCGCGTACACGAAGCGCCCGTCCGCCGAGGCCACGATCCCCGACGGCGCGCCCTCGCCGCCGGACAACACGAACGGCTTGCCCGCCACGGTCAGCGCCCCCGTACGCGGATCGCCGCGCAGCGGGGTGACCGTCGTGTTCAACTCCCCCGCCAGCCAGGCCAGGTCCTTCGGCCCGTACGCGATGTGCCGCGGTCCGGTCCCCGGCGGCAGGGTCACCTTCGGCCCCTCGGCGATGGTCCCCGCCTCGGCGTCGAAGTTCAGGTGGTACACGGTGTCCGAACCCAGGTCGCACACCACCAGCCACCCGCCGCCGGCGGCGAACGTCACCTGGTGCGCGTGCGAGGCCGCCTGCCGGTCCGCCACCGGCCCGGACCCGGTCAGCCGTACGTGCGTGGCGGCCTCGCCGAGCGTGCCGTCGTCGGCGATCGGGTGCACGGTCACACTGCCGCCGCCGTAGTTGGCCACCACCACGAACCGCCCCGTGGGGTCGGCCGCCAGATGACACGGCCCCGCGCCGAGCGTGGAGACCTCGCCCAGCGGCACGAGCCGTTCGTCCTGCACCGAGTACGCGCCGACCGCGCCCTCGCCGGCCCGCTCGCTGACCGCGTACAGGAAGCGGCCCGAGGGGTGCCGGGTCAGATACGACGGCGAGATCGCGGGAATGGCCGCGGACGGCGTACCGAGCAGTCCGCTCTCCGGGTCCTGCCGGCACACGGTGATGCCGGTGCCGTGCCCGTCCATGTCGGGGGTGTACGAGCCCACGTACACCAGCGGTCCGCGTCGGTCGGAAGCATTTGGTGAGGTCACACGGTTCTCCTGTGGTCCGGCCGGTGGCGGCCGATCATCGGTCGACTCCTGATCCATCGACCGAGCCGGCGACGCCGACCACGCAGATCATCGCGGATCGAACGCGCCGCCGCGGCCGATGTCATGCTCCTCCCCGACCCCACCGCCGGCACACCCCCGCCGGAACGCCGGAGCCGGCTCACTCGGATCCGCGAACCGCGTAGCCCAGCACCTCGGCGCTCAACAACGTTTCGACCGCGTCCAGTTGCTCCAGCGCCCGGTCGGCCGTCTCGTCCGGATCGACGCCGTCGGCCAGGCGGCGGCCGATCCCCCGGAAGACGGCCTGCTGGATTCCGGCGAGTTGGCCGGCGATCAACTCCGGTACCGGGTCGGTGGGCGCCACCCCGGCCTCCTCGGCGAGGGTCCGCGCCAGCGCGTCGGCGCCGGCCTGCTGCATCCGCCACAGCCGGCCCACCAGCACCGGCGATTCCAGCATCACCCGCGCCCACCGCTCGTAGCCCGGAAACAGCCCGGCGTAGAGCGAGCGCTCCTCCACGTCCCGGCGCAGCACCGCCAGTACCGCGCGCGTGGCCGACTCGCCCACCGCGCGCTCGCGCACGATTTGGGACAGGCGGTCCACCAGTTCCGACTCGCGGTCGAAGAACAGGTCCTCCTTGGCCGGGAAGTAGTTGTACACGGTGTTCACCGAGACCTCGGCCAGTTCGGCGATCTGCGCGACGGTGACCGCGTCGAACCCGCGTTCCATGAACAACCCGGTCGCGATGTCCGAGATGTGCGTCCGGGTGCGGCGCTTCTTGCGCTCACGCAGACCCTCGGCGGGTTCGGTCTCCGTCATGTCGCCATTGTAGTCATCTTGGTGGTTCTTAAATTTTGGGGCCGTTGCAAAAATTAACCGACTGTGTTTCGGTGGTCCCATGACACCCGTCATCCACACCACCGGGCTCGCCCGGACCTTCCGAACCAAGCGCGGCACGGTCGAGGCCGTCCGCGGCATCGACCTGACCGTCCCCGCCGGCGAGATCCTGGGTTTCCTCGGGCCCAACGGCGCCGGCAAGACCACCACGCTGCGCATGCTCACCACGCTGCTCGCCCCCACCGGCGGCAGCGCCACGGTGGCCGGTCACGACCTGCTGCGCGATCCGGCGGGCGTACGCCGACGGATCGGCTACGTCGCCCAGTCCGGCGGCCTCGACCCGGGCGTGTCCATGCGCGAGGAACTCACCACCCAGGCCCGGCTGTACCGCCTCGACCGGGCCGCCGCCCGGGCGCGCACCGCCGAACTGGCCGCCGCACTGGACCTGGCCGACCTCCTGGACCGGCCGTGCGCCGCGCTCTCCGGCGGCCAGCGCCGTCGGCTCGACATCGCGATGGGCCTGCTCCACCGCCCCGAGGTGTTGTTCCTGGACGAGCCGACCACCGGCCTGGACCCGGGCAGCCGGGTCGACCTGTGGGACCTGGTGCGACGGATCCGCGACGAGTGGGGCACCACGGTCTTCCTGACCACGCACTACCTCGACGAGGCGGACGCGCTCGCCGACCGCCTCGTGGTCGTCGACCATGGCCGGGTCGTCGCCGAGGGCACCGCACACGCGCTCAAGACCGAGTACGCCGGCTCCCCCGACGCCTCGCTCCAGGACGCCTTCATCGCCATCACCGGCCGGCGCGCCCCCGCGCCCGCCGAGACCCCGATCGCCGTCTGACCCGCCGAGGTGACCATGTCCACGCCATCCGCGGCGTCCACGCCGGCCGCGTTCCTGGCCGACACCCTGCTGATCTTCGGCCGCTATCTGCGCCAGACCCTGGCCGCCCGGGTCGGGTTGGTGTTCGGGCTGCTCCAACCCCTGCTGTTCCTGGTCCTGTTCGGGCCGCTCCTGCGCGAGGTCCCCCTCGGTGGGGAGGGCGACTCCTGGCAGACCCTCGTCCCCGGCCTGCTGGTGCAACTCGGTTTGTTCAGCGCCGCGTTCGCCGGTTTCGGCATCCTGATCGAAAAGCAGCAGGGCATCCTGGAGCGGATGCGGGTGACCCCCGTGAGCCGCGTGGCGCTGTTGCTCGGGCGGGTGCTCAAGGACATCGTGCAACTGCTGGTCCAGTCGCTGCTGCTGGTCCTGGTCGGGGTGGCCTTCGGGCTGCGCGCGCCGATCCTCGGGATGCTGGTCGGATTCGGCTTCGTCGCGCTGATGACCGCGTCGATCGCGTCGCTGTCCTACGCGTTGGCGATGCGGGTGGACAGCCCGCAGGAGTTCGCCCCGGTGGTCAACTCGGTCAACCTGCCGGTGATGCTGCTGTCCGGGATCCTGCTGCCGATGTCCCTGGCCCCGGACTGGCTGGACGGGCTCTCCCGGGCCAACCCGCTGCGGTACGTGGTCCTGGCGGTGCGCTCGGCGTTCGTCGGGGACTACGGGGGCACGGTCGGCACGGGGGCACTGGCGGCGCTGGGCCTGACCGCGGTGTCGGTCCCGGTGGCGGTACGGCTGTTCCGGCGGGCCGGGGCGTAGCGGTCGGCCGGTCCGGGCCTCGGCGGCGCGGCGCGGGTGCCTACCCGTACCGCGCCGCCGTCGCGCGTGCGCCTGCGGCGATCGCGGCGCGCAGCTCGGGCGGGCCCAGGACCTCCACCTCCGGCCCCAGTCGCAGCAGTTCGGCCACCCCCACCTCGATCGTCTCGATCGGGAGCCGGGCCCGCACCCGACCGTCGGGCAGCGGCTCCCCCGCGCTCGCCTCCACGACCTCGGCGACATGCGCGCCGAACAGGGGCCGCACCAACCCCCGCGCGCCCTCGGTCAACAACACCTCGGCGTCGATCGGGCGCAACCGCTCGGCGAACTCCCGCGACGAGTCCTCCCAGAAGGCCGCCAGATCGAAGTCCGGATCACGCTCGAACACCTCGTCGAGCACGTGCAACTCCTCGATCCGCACCACCCGATAGGTGCGCTCGCGGCGCTCCCCCGTCCCGGCCGAGCGCGCCACCAGGTACCACTGCCCCGCCTTGAGCACGAGCCCGTACGGCTCCAGCTCGCGGATGACCTCGCCGGCCCAGCGCCGGTAGTGCACCCGGATCCGCCGGTCGGTCCACACCGCGCCCGCGATCCGGGACAGCTCCGGCGAGCGGTCCGCCTCCCGGTACCACCCCGGCGCGTCCAGGTGGAAGCGCGGTCGGGCCCGCTCGACGCGCTCGCGCAGTTCGGCGGGCAGTCCGGCCCGGACCTTGAGCTGCGCGGAGGCGACCACCGCGCCCAGACCCAGTTCCGCCGCCGGGCCCGGCAGCCCGGCCAGGGACAGTGCGTGCGCCTCGTCGTCGGTCAGCCCGTTGATCCGGGTCCGAAAGCCCTCCAGGAGCCGATAGCCGCCCGCGGGACCGCGCTCGGCAAGGACCGGCACCCCGGCCGCCGCCAGCGCCTCCACGTCCCGGTAGACGGTCCGGACGGACACCTCCAACTGCTCGGCCAACTCGGTCGCGGTGACGAGCCCCCGGTTCTGCAGGGTCAGCAGGATGGTCAACAACCGACTCGCACGCATGGTCGCAATTGTGGCGGAGCGGACCCCGGCGGCGCCGAACGAGTGAAATGCCCGGCCGAACCGGTGCACTCGGCTTCGGGATCCTCGATCGTGCGCCGTTCGTTGATCGAATATCGAGTGGACTGTGCACGACTGTGATCTCGGGGCCGGAACGAAACGGAGAACGGCGCCATGAGCGGCTTCCTCGACAAGGCCAAGAAGATGGCCGAGGACACGATGAACACCGGCAAGCAGAAGGTCGAAGAGGTCCAGGTCGGCCGGGACGCGTCGGCGCTGCTGAAGAAGTTGGGCGCCGCGTACTGGAAGGAGCAGCGCGGCGGCGGCTCACACGAGGAGGTCACGCGGGCCCTGGCGGCGCTCGACGAGCACGTGGCCAAGCACGGCGACGCGGCACTGCACGGCTGAGCCACCGCCCGGGCCGGGCCCGGGCACACCGAAGGGGGCCGGGTCCACGACCTCGCCCCCGCTTTTCCGTCGCGTATGCCCGCCGCCCGATCAGGCGACGCTGTCCTCCCGGGTCGCCGACGTGGCCCCCGCGAAGTCGCGACGCGCGTCACCCGACGCGGCGTCGGCGGTGGGATCCGCGAACGCCGAGGAACCGTCCTCCTCGGCCTTGCGCCGCCGCCGGCGCCGAATGAGGGTGACGGCCCCGGCCACGATCCCGATCGCCACGATCGCGGCCCCTATCCAACCGGGCACACTCGCCGCCGACGGGTACGCGCTGCCCGCGAGCCGGCCCAGCATGATCGAGCCCGGCACCCACACCACGATGCCGACCGCGTTCCACGGGGCGAACCGTCGATAGGGCATCCCCGCCGCCCCGGCCAATCGCGGCAGCAGCGTACGAGCGAAGGCGACCCAACGACCCAGCATCACCGTCACGCCGCCCGCGCCCCGCCCGCGGGTGAACATCTCCTCCGCCCGTTCCCACCGATGCTCACCCACCCTGCGCCCGATATGCCCGGTTCGTATGCGTTCGCTGCGATGTCTGCCGGAGAGGTAACCGAGAGTGTCCCCGGCGAGCGCGGCCGAGGTCGCGATGATCAGTACCGGCACCAGTGCCAGGTGTCCGGTCGAGGTGAGCAGTCCACCGAGCAGGAGCACCGGTTCCGCGGGGGCGAAGACGCCGAGCAGCAGACCCGTCTCGATGATGGCGACCAGTGCGATCACGACATAGGCGTATAGCGGTGGGAGATCTCCCAGCCGGTCCACCCACTCGTGCACGGCATCCACGTGGAACCTCCCCGTTAGGCCGCTTGCCATGTGGCCTGACAAGCATCCGCCCTCAATGGTGTCAACGGATCCTGCGCGCGGCCGAATTCCCGCCTACTCCCCTGGCGGTATGGACCTGACAAAAGTCATCCGGTCCCGCGCGTCTACGTTGGGCACCATGAACGACATCCAAATCCGGCCGGCGAACCGCGACGACCTGGCCGCCATAGTCGGCCTCCTGGTGGACGACACCCTGGGTTCGGGGCGTGACTCGCAGGAGGACATGACCCCCTACCTGGCCGCCTTCGAACGCCTGTCGGCCGACCCGAACCAGGAGGTGGTGGTGATGACCCGCCCGGACCCGGAAACCGGCGCCCCGAAGGTGATCGGCACCCTACAACTCACCATCATCCCGGGCCTGTCCCAACGCGGCACGACCAGAGCCCTGGTGGAGGCGGTCCGCATCCACAGCACCGAACGCGGCAACGGCCTCGGCACGACCCTGATGCACTGGACCATCCAACGCGCCCGAGAACGAGGCGCCACCCTGATCCAACTAACCTCCAACAACACCCGGGAAAACGCCCACCGCTTCTACCGAACCCTGGGCTTCACAGACTCCCACGTAGGCTTCAAACTCCCCCTGCAATAACCACCACCAAAACCCAAGCACCCGCCCACAAGCCCACCCAGCCGAGCCACCCCACAAAACCAAACAACCCGCCCGGCACTCGAGACCACCCAGCCGGTCCGACACTTGAGACCAAGCAGCCCGGCCGGCGCATGAGGCCAAGCAGCCCGGCCGGCGCTTGAGGCCACCTCGGCCGGAGGCCGGGTCACTCAGCCCGGCCGGCGCATGAGGCCAAACAGCCCGGCCGGCGCATGAGGCCACCTCGGCCGGAGGCCGGGTCACTCAGCCCGGCCGGCGCATGAGGCCAAACAGCCCGGCCGGCGCTTGAGGCCACAGGCCGCCGCACGGCCCGAGTGCGCTTGAGGCCACAGGCCGCCGCACGGCCCGAGTGCGCATGAGACCAACCCGGGTGCCACCAGGCCCGGGCGCCTACTCGCACCCCCCGAGCACAACGCGCACACCCACCGTCCCCGCAACCCCCCGCCGCACCCGGCTCCCGAGCAGCGTCACCCACCCCACCACGCCGAACTTGCGCCGGATCAACCCCCGATACCGCTCCGTCCCGGCCGCGTCCAACAACGACGCGGTCCCCGGCACCGCCTCCCCCCGCACGCGCCCCCGCGCATCACACTCGGCGACCGTGACCCGCCCGCTGTTACGGATCCGCTTCACCTTCCCGGACGCCCGCGCCGTCCACACCCCGAGCGCGTCGCCGTCGCGGAAAACCCACACCGGCGTGCCCACCGCCCTCCCGTCCCGGCGAAACGTGGTCAGCAGGACGTATTTGCCCGCCGTGAGTCGATCCAGATCCTCGGGCGTCCCGGGCGAAGTCATGCGCGCGAGTCTAGGGCGCACGCGCGGCGCGGAGGCGGCGCACACGAAGCCGTAGCCAAGATCGTCCGCCGCCCGACCTGCCCGGCGCGCCGCCGCGGATGGGACGATGATCCGATGTCGCGCACATCGGAGGAAACCCGCGTCCAGGTCCGCTCCGCCGTCGAGGCCGACGGGACCAGTCTTGCCGAGATAGACCACCTCACGTGGTCCCCCGACGTCACGCCCGCCCCCCGCTGGGCGGTCGACAAGGTCTTCTTCCGCGACGCCGACCACGTGCGCGACACCCTCGTCGCCCACGAGGGCGACCTCGTCGTCGGCTATCTGCAACTCGAACGCTCGACCCTGTGCCCGGCCTCCGGCCACGTACAGATCATCAACGGCCTCGCGGTGCACCCCGACCACCAGGGCCGCCGGATCGGCCGACTGCTGCTGACCGCAGCCGAGGCCGAGGCGCGCCGGCGCGGTGCCCGCCGCATCACCCTGCGGGTGCTCGGCGGCAACGCGTCCGCACGCGCCCTGTACGCGGCCTGCGGCTATCGCATCGAGGGCGTCCTGGAGGGCGAGTTCCTGCTCGCCGGACGTTATGTCGACGACGTGCTGATGGCGCTCGACCTCACGAACGAGGCCTAGCCGCCACGTACTTGACCGCCTCGGCGACCGGCACGTCGCCGCCGACCGCCTCGAGCGTGCGGCCGATCGTCCCGGGCTCGGAGATCAGTTCCGCCAGGATCGCCGCCACGTCGTCCCGACGGATTGCGCCGCCGCCCTCACGTTCGGACAGCGCGATCAGTCCGGTGCCCGGATCGTCGGTGAGCCGGCCCGGGCGCAGGATGGTCAGGTCCAGCGCACCGCGCGAGCGCAGGTCCTCGTCGGCCTCGCCCTTGGCGGTCAGGTAGAGCGCGAAGTCCGGGTCGGTGTCGGGCGGCGGTGCGGTCGAGGCGCCCATCGAGGAGACGATCACGTAGCGCCGCACTCCCGCGTCCTCGGCCGCGTCCGCCAGCAGGACCGCGCCGCCGTAGTCGACGGTCATGGTGCGCTCGCGGGTGCTGTCCGGGCCCGCGCCGGCCGCGAACACCACCGCGTCCGCGCCCGCCAGGTGCTCGGCGACCTCCTCGACCGGGGCCCGCTCCAGATCGCACACGACGGGCTCGGCACCGGCCGCGACCAGGTCGTTCGCGTGATCGGGGTTGCGAATGAACCCGACCACCGTGTGTCCGCGATCGGCGAGCAGGCGCTCCAGCCGAAGGGCGATCTTTCCGTGTCCACCCGCGATGACAATGCGCATGTATGACACGGTAAATTCACAAACCGGGACATTCATCACCGTCGACCCGCGACACGTCCAGGTTCCACTGATCGGCCGCGCCCCGGACCCACGCCCCGCCCATGCCCCCCCTGCGCCCCTGCGCCCCTGCACACTCACGCCCGCACCGAACCACCCTCGCCCGGCGCCGCTTCCACCCGCCCCTACAGTCACATGCCATGACAATCACCCCGGGCCCGACCATCGACACCGACCTCACGCACACCCGCGACCTGCTCTTCGCGTACTACAACGCGACCGCCGAGGAGGTCGGCCACCCCGGCTGGGCATCCCCCGACCTGCTGCCCGAGTGGTGCCGCACCGATCACGACGACCCGGCCGACTACTACGCGCACCCCGGCGCCTACTTCACCGCGCACCTGGCCGGCCGGCCCGCGGGCGGCGTCGGCGTACATCTGCTCGACCCGGGGACGGCGGAGGTCAAGCGCCTGTACGTGCTCCCGCACGCCCGGGGCCACGGCACGGCCCGGGCGCTGATGACCCGTCTGCACGCACACGCCCGCGCCGTCGGCGCCGACCGCTGCGTCCTGGACTGCCTCCCGCAGCGCACCCGCGCGATCGCCCTGTACGAAGCCCTCGGCTACCGGCCCATCCCGCCGTATCGGGAGTACACCGCCCACGCACCGCTGTCGTGCTTCGAACTCCGCCTCGACGCGCAGGGGTGAACCCGACTTCAGGTCGACGCTCGCCGACCGCCGAAGTCGCCCATGATCCCCCATTTGCCGTAACCTGCCACGTCGCTTCCCCGCACGATCGGGCGGATTTCGCCCTTTGACCTCCCCCGCGCCCCGCAGCCGTTCTATCGTCGCCCCGTTCGGTGTCACCCGTACGGAAGGGGCCGGTCGTGACCCGAGGAGGCATCGGTGCGGCGCGCGTCGGCAAGGCACTGGGGCTCGTCCCCCGCCAGGTCCGCCTCGCCGCCCGAACAGGACTGCTCGCCCAACACCAGGACGGCACTTTCGACGCGGACGCCGTCGCCCGCGCCGCCGCCGACCCGGGCCCCTTCCTCACCGCCCTGCAACGCGAGGAACCGCTGACCGCCACCGAGGCCGCGCACCGCCTCGGCATCAGCCGCGAGCGCTTCCGCCGCGTCGCCCGGGCCGCCGGGCTGGCGGTCGTCGACCGGGTGCGGGTCACGCGCTACGGCCGCGACATGGAGGTGCGCTACTACCGCACGGCCGACGTGGACACCCTGCACCCGCACATCGCCGCCGACCGCGAACTGCGCGAGGCGGCCCGTACCGTGTCCCGCTCGCTGGCCGCCACCAAGGCCGCCGCCACCCGCGCGCACAACCGCGAACGGGCGCACCACGCGCGCCGCTACCTGGCCACGCTGACCCCCGACCGGCAGACCGACCCGGCCGACGTGATCGCCTTCGCCTGCGCGCTGGCCCGCCTGCACGGCACCGTGCCCGCCCGGCTGCGCCGCTTCATGGCCGACCCGCGCGTACGCGACATCGCCGAGATCGCCGACCAGTGCCGCTACAAGCCGGAAGAAATCGCGGACCTGCTCACCACCTCCGCGCCGCGTGCGATCGCCGCGCTGCGGGCCCTCGCCCGGCCGCACCGGGTCTGGGCCACGCTCGGCGTGCCCGCCGAGGACATCGCCCACCGCGTACCCTCGATCGATCACCACATCAGCGTCGACCTGCTGCACGAACTGGCCACCGACCCCCCGCGCTGGCTGCTCGAACTGCACGCCGACCGCGAGCTCGAACACGCCTCCGCGGCGGTGACCCGCTGGTTGGACCGGGAGTGGCACGCCCAACAACGGCGCGCCGAGGCGGTGTGTCGCGCGGCCGAGGCGGTGATCGACCAGCTCGCCGACGACGCAGTCGCCGAACTGTTCGCGCTGCCGGTGGAGGTGGTCGTGGAACTGCGCCCGCGCAGCAACAAGTGGACGACCGCGTACGTCGAGGAACTGCTGCACACCCGCCCGCTGTGGTTGCGCAGCCTGGCCCTGGCCCATGCCGAGATCGCCCGCCGCACCGCCGCCCGCACACGCCGCGAGGCGGCCCGCACCCAACGCCGCCTCAACTGGCGCCGCACCTGGGCGAGAGCCCTGTCCGTCCCCCTGGACACCGTGCCCGACACGGTCGAACGCCCCACGCCGGCGGCCCTGCACACCGCGCAAACCGACCCCCCGCCCTGGGCCCGCCCCCACTGACCGACCCGGAAGCGGGCCGGCGTAGCGGTTCAGGCCGGGGCCAGGCCCAGCACCGTGCGGGCCTCGCCGACCAGTTTGTGCGAGCCCAGGACCACCACCAGGCCACCCTCCCCGGCCAGTTTCCCGGCGCGGCCCAGCGCCGCCGTCACATCCGGCTCGACGCAGTCCGAGCGTGCCGCCCCGGCCGCCGTGCGCAGCGCGAACAGCGCCTCCGGGTCGGCCGCGTCACCGGAACCGCTCCGGGTCATCACCACGGGCCACTCGACCGGCAGCGCGGCCAACATCCGCGCCGCGGGCTTCTCCCGCATGACGCCGAAGACGACCACCGGCGGCACCCGATCCACGGCCCGCGCGTGCCGGGCGATCTCCGGCGCGACTGTGGCCAGCCCCTGGACGTTGGTCGCCCCGTCCAGCAACACCCGTCCCGACCACTGCCCCACGCGCGCCGACGCGACCAGTTCGAGCCGTCCGGGCCAGCGGGTCGTGGCCAGCCCCGCCCGCAGGCGCTCGTCGCGGTACGCGGGCACATGGCCCCGCTGTACGAGCGCGTCCACGCCGGCCACCGCGAGGGCGAGGTTGTCGTACTGGTGCACGCCCGGCAACGTGCACACCAGGTCGCGATGCACCCCCAGGGGCGTTCGAACGTCGAGGAGCGGCGCGCTGCCCGGGCCGCCGTCCCGCGCCTCGACCAGGATCTCCCGCCCCAGCCGCCACACGGTCAGCCCCGCGTGCCCGGCCAGCACCTCCGAGGCCGCCGCGGCGGCCTGCGCCGACAGGCGGCCGAGCAGCACGTGATCCCCGTCCACGGTCGCGCCGACCTTGGCCCGGGCGATCTCCGCCTCGCTCTCGCCCAGCCGCTCGGTGTGGTCCAGGCCGACCCCGGTGAGCACCTTCACATCTAGCCCGAATTTGCGCACCACCGTGCGCTGCCCGCCGATGTTGGCCTCCGCGGCGACCAGTTCGACCCCCGCCCGCCGAAAGTGCGCCGCCGCCGCGGCCGCGTGCAACGACGAGGCGTTGTAGGCCAGTCCGGTCGCCCGGATCGCATCCACCGCCTCCGTGCAGGCCGCCGCGTACTCCTCCTCCGACACCGGCACCCCGTCGACCCGGATCCGCTCACGCGGCTCCTGCAGATGCGGACTCGGCATGCTCCCCACCCGCAGCCCCATCCCGTTCAACGCCGCGACCGCGAACGCGCACGTGGACCCCTTGCCGTTGGTCCCCACCACCTGCATCCCGCGCAGCGCCCGCTCCGGATGCCCCAATGCCGCCAACAGCTCCGGAAAATGCCGCCCGTTCCCCCGCACGCGGTGATACTCCTCGACCACGTGCGCACACTCGCGATAGTCCATGACCCTCGATCGTGTCACCCCGAGCCACCCCGCGGCCACCCACCGTCGCGACCTTCCGGCGACCCGCAACGGCCGGGCCCCGTCCGAGAGTTGCCGGCCGCCTCGCGGTGTGCGGCACACGCCGTGCGCTCGTGGGGTGATGTCGGGTGAGCGGCCGACCGGGTGAACGCGGCTCGATCCCGGCGCTTTCGGTGCTCCTCGTCGGTGTGGCGACGGAGGGAGGCCGCTCGCGTGGTGGGGCCTGGTACGTGTACAACTCCTACAACACCTCCGTACGGCCCGCGCGCACGACACGCCGGGACTCCGGACGAGCACGGTGCCGTGCCGCGACGCGTCGAAGCGTGTCGTCCGCGGGGGCGAAATGGTGCGACGCGGCCCATTGGGGGAACGATTGCGCCACCCGGCGGGCGCACACCACCCACACCCGTGCCGCACCACCCCGGGGTCTGACCTGCACCGATACCACGTTTGCCCAGGTCAGTGCATTGTTGACACCGCGCCCGCATCGCCCAGTACGTTCGACCCGGTCCACCGCAGGACGACCGGCAGGAGAACACCCTCCCCGAGCACGCGCACGCCTCCGGGCCACAGGTGGCACAGCCACCGGGCGCCAGGTCCGGAACCGACGTGACGCGCGCCCGGGAGGCCGCCCCACGCGGCCACGAACGGCAGAGCGGCACCCGTGCAGCCGCCCCGCCGGACGCGAGCACACCCCACGCCGGAAGGTGAGACCGCGGCAGAGCCCGGTCGCCCAGTAGACAACGACCACCGCGACCGACAGCCAGCCGGTCCGGGGCCGGCCCGAAGGGCGACCGGGTTCCCGCTGCCATCCACCCATGCCGTCGAGCCACCCGCACCGTCGAGCGGGCCACGGGTCTGTCCCAGGGCGAAACCGAATGGCCGGCTCGTCCGTTGTACCGTCACTGCATCACCCGCCCGGCGCACCACCGTGTCGAGCGCGACCGCAGCGATCCACGACGACCCGGCGAGGGGGCCACACGGTGCCGCAGTTCGACCGCGACGCGGCGCCCCGCGCCCGCCACGCGGTCGGCCGCACCCGCGCGTTCCGCCCGCGTACCCCGCCTCCCGCCGCCGCGCCGCGCACCGGGCGCACCCGCGCCGGCCGGCTCGGTTCGGCTCCCGGGGCGATCCTGACTATCGTCGGACACCGCGCCCGCGCCGACACCGGACCCGGAGCCCACACCATCGACAACGCCATCGAAGCCAACGCCATCAAGGAGATGATGTGACCGACCGCGAGCAGACCAGCTTCGCCGATCTCGGCAAGGTGCTCGTCATCATCCCCACCTACAACGAATCGGAGAACATCGAGCCGATCGTTGCGCGCCTGCGCGCCGCGGTGCCCGACGTCGACGTGCTCATCGCCGACGACAACAGCCCCGACGGCACCGGCGACATCGCCGACACCCTCGCCGAGCACGACCCGCACGTCCAGGTCATGCACCGCGCGGGCAAGGAGGGGTTGGGCGCCGCCTACATCGCCGGCTTCCGCTGGGGCATCGATCGCGGTTACGACGTCCTGGTGGAGATGGACGCCGACGGGTCGCACCAGCCCGAGCAACTGCCCCGACTGCTCGAAGCGGTCCGGGACGCGGACCTGGTGCTCGGCTCGCGCTGGGTGCCCGGCGGCGGCGCGGTCAACTGGCCCGGCCACCGCAAGCTCATCTCCCGGGGCGGCAGCACCTACTCGCGGCTGATGCTCGGCGTCGACATCCACGACGTCACCGGCGGCTTCCGGGCGTTTCGCCGGGACACCCTGCTGGGCATCGGCCTGGACGAAGTCGCCTCGCAGGGCTACTGCTTCCAGGTCGACCTGGCCTGGCGCGCGATCCGCAAGGGCTATCGCGTGCTGGAGGTGCCGATCACCTTCATCGAGCGCGAACGCGGCAACAGCAAGATGAGCAACACCATCGTCGCCGAGGCGTTGTGGCGGGTCACCGCGTGGGGCGTCGGCCGCCGGGTGGGCAAGTACGCGGACGAGCCGACCCCGGAACTCGCCCCGAGCAAGGCCGCCGATCGCACCAAGGACGCCGCCGCCGTGCCGGCCCCCGCCGCCCCGACCGACGCCGAAGCCGCCAGTACCTCCGGCACCACCACCGGTGCCACCCCGCCGAGGACGTGATCTCGTGAGTACCCCGCTGCGCCGAGCGGTCAAGCTCCTGCCGATCGTCGCCCTGCCGCTGGCCGAGATCTACGTGATCACCCTGGTGGGCGGCGCCATCGGCGCGGGCGAGACCTTCCTGCTGATCCTGGCCGGCATCGCGGTGGGTTCGCTGGTGATCCGGTACGAGGGCCGCCGGGTGCTGAACCGGCTGCGCGCGCTGGGCGAACGGGCGCAGCGCGAGGGCCAGTCCGACCCGGCCGTGATCGCGGCCCAGGGCAAGGAGGCGACCAAGGCCGCCGCCGACGCCGGTGTGGTCATCCTGGGCGGCGTGCTGCTGATCATCCCGGGCTTCATCAGCGACGCGCTGGGGCTGCTGTGCGTGCTGCCGTTCACCCGGCCGCTGGTCCGCCGGCTGATCGGCACCGTGGTGGCGGCGAAGGTGGCGGGCAGCACCCGGCTGAGCGGCATGACCCGGCAGGCCCGGATCCATCGCCCCGACGGCAAGATCATCCAGGGCGAGGTGATCGACCCCGACCCGCGGCGGGACGACGAACCACCGCCGCCGCCGCGCCCGCTGCCCTGAGCGCGCCCCGGGCGGTCGGGCGTCGACGGCGCCCAGCACGACGCCCGGGGCGCCACGACCGTGAAGGTCGTCGGCGCCCCGGGCGTCGGTGCCACCTGTCGACGGGATCCGCACGGGCCCGGAGCGGGCTCGTGCGGGGATCGCTCAGGCGCTCTTGCGGTTGTCGCGCGGATCGTGGTGGAGGTTGATCCCACCCGACCGCAGTACGGCGAGGCGCTCGGCGAGCACCTCTTCCAGCTCTTCCCTGGTCCGCCGCTCCATGAGCATGTCCCAGTGCGTGCGTGTCGCCTTGTTCTTCTTCTCCTCGGGCGGCGTGCCGTCCACCAGCTGCGCCACGGCGCCGCAGCTGCGGCACTCCCATGTCGACGGGATCTCCGCCTCGACGGAGAACGGCATCTCGAAGCGGTGCCCCCGGGGGCATTCGTATTCCACGGTGCGACGCGGCGCCAGATCGATACCGCGATCGGTCTCGTAGCTGGTGGCGCCAAGGCGTGTGCCGCGGAGAGCTCGCTCACTCATGAATCGTGCCTCCTGGCTGGTAACCCACATCGACAGGTCTTGCTGTCTCGTTCGATTGCAGAACGCGTGACGGGCCTCGAAGATTCCCGACCGAGGGGTCGACGGGGACGGCTCGGGGTCCGTGACGGTGGGTAGCTACCCGAAAACGGATGATTCATTACATCACCGGGAGAAAGTGACATAAAACTCGCACGGTCCATCGGAATCGCCCCGACAACGCGCCGTCGGCGACGTGTACCGCCACGCAGCGAATCCCCACTGGGTGTCACCGGTCGCGGATCTCCGCCCAGACGATCTTCCCGGTGTCGGTGGGCCGCACACCCCAGTCGGTACTGAGCCCGGCCACGATGCACAACCCGCGATGCCGCTCGTCGTGGCCGGGAGAGGCGATCTCCTTGGGCAGTCGCCCGTCGTGGTCGACCACCTCGACGATCAGCCGGCCCGGATGGTGGCGCAGCCGCAATTCCATGGGGGTGCGGGCGTGTTCGGCGGCGTTGGAGACGAGTTCGGTGACCACCGAGCAGGTGGTGTCGCTGTGGTCGACCAGGCCCCAGCGGGCCAGCGTGGCGCGGACGAAGTCGCGCGCCTCGCGGGCCGAGCGCGGGGTGGGCGGCAGGTCGAGGCCGGCGGTGCGCTCGACGCTGTGCCGGGCACGCACCAGCAGCAGCGCGACGTCGTCGGGCTCCTGGCCGGTGAGCATCGTCTTGGCCAGCAGGTCGGCCACGTCGGCGACGGTGCAGGTGCCGCCGGTGGTGCCGTCGATGTGCTCGGTGAGTTCCTGGAGCCGATCGGTGAGCGAGGCGTCGTGCGATTCGACCAGGCCGTCGGTGTACAGCAGCAGTTGGTCGCCGGCGTCGAAGCCGACCATCGCGTCCTCGAAGGTGGTGCCGTCCAGGCCGAGCGGGACGCCGAGGTCGTCCTCCAGGAGTTCGACCTTGCCGTCGGCGCTGATCAACGCGGGCGGCAGGTGTCCGGCGTTGGACCAGTGCACGGTGGCGTCGCCGGGGTCGTAGACGGCGTAGACGCAGGTGATGATCTGGTCCTCGCCGCCGAGCCCGGTCACCAGCCGGTTCAGGTGCCGCATCACCTGCGCGGGCGGCAGGTCCATGACCGCGTACGCCCGGACCGCGGCGCGCAGTTGGCCCATCACGGCGGCGGCCTGGAGGCCCCGGCCCATCACGTCGCCGACCACGAGCGCGATTCGCCCGGCGGACAGCGGGATCACGTCGAACCAGTCGCCGCCGACCTGCTGGCCCTTGGCCCCGGGCAGGTAGCGGAAGGCGATGTCCAGCTCGTCCAGGTCGGGCGGGACCTGCGGGAGAAGGCTGCGCTGGAGTTCCACGGCGGTGTCGCGGACGCTGCGAAACAGCCGGGCGTTCTCGATCGCGGTGGCGGCCTGGGCGGCGATGCCGAGGGCGAGTTGTTCATCGCGTTCGGTGAACACGTCGGCCCGAGTGTGGCAGAAGGAGAACGCGCCCAGGTCCTCGCCGGTGGCGGTGGTCACCGGGATGGTCAGCAGGCTGCGGACCGGGGGTTGCCCGGCGGTGCTGACCCGGTAGGGCAGCAGTCCGGCGGCGCCCGGGTCCTCGGTGAGATCGCCGCGGCGCACGGTGGCCGGCGGGACGACGGTGGTCTGCGGGCGGGTACGCGCCGCGAGGGTGGGGCGCGGGCGCGGGAGGCGGTCGATCAGGGTGGGGTCGGGGCTGGTGACCGCGTAGCGGGTGTCGGCGACGCCGCCGGTGTCGTAGTCGATGTAGCGGAAGATGCCGTGCTCGGCGGCGATCACCGAGGTGGCGGCGTCGGTGGCGGCCTGGACCAGGCGTTCGAGGTTGAGTTCGCGGGTGAGCTTTTGGCCGACGCGGTAGAGCGTCTCGACGATCCGGGTCTCCTGGTCGAGCCGGCGCTGCTTGTAGGCGAGTTGTTCCTGCTGCGAGCGCACCCGGTCGCGGGCGTCGGCGGCGACCAGGGCCGCCTGCGCGGAGGTGTCCTCGTGGGCGGCCAGGAGTTGTTCGAGCGCGTCCAGGCGGGCGGCGGCGAGGTGTGTGACGGGGGTGTGCCGTCCCGGGCCGCCGGCGAACAGGGGCGCGGTGTTGAGCGGGAGCAGGGCCAACCGGGTGGAGACGGCGACGGTGCGGAAGAGTTCGGCGATCCGGGCCGGGATGTACACGCGGGTGAACATCAGGACGGTGAACAGTTCGCCGTCGGGGAGCTTGCCGGCGTAGCCGACCACGGATTTTATGCCGTGGCTCCGGATGAACTCCTTGTCCGGGACGGCGCTGCCGGCCAGCGCGTCGGGGATGTGGGTGATGTCGTGCCGGTCCCATTCGGTGTCGCCGCTCAGCGGGCCGGCCACGATCTCCTCGGCGGTGACCCCGAGTTGGGCCAGCATGGCGCTGATCATCGGCGCCCGGCGGACCGCCTCGGCGCTGGGGAAGGCGACCACCTGGTGCCGGCTCGAGCGGGTGCGGTCGCGCCATTCGGGGTGGTCGCCGGTGGTGGCGAGGAGGGTGAGGCAGCGCAGGTCGGGGTGCGGGACGAGGTCGGGTTGCCGACGCAGGGCGCGCTGTTCCAGGTCCGGGGTGAGGTTGCGCCAGGGCATGGTCTGGAACAGGCGGGTGAGGACGAGTTGGGACCGTCCGGTGTCCGGGTCGCGAAAGGTGGTGCGCAGGTGCTGCACGATCGCCCGGGCGGCGTCCTCGGTGGTGGCCGATTCGGCGGTGACCCGGCGCAGTTCGGAACTGCACACCACCATGTCGCTGACGGTGAAGTTGGCGAGGTCGAACACTGGGCGTCCACGTCCTCCGTGGGGGTGCGGGGCACCATCATGGCGCGCCGGTGCGGGTGAAGTGATGTGTTTTGTGTATTTGGTGGCGTGCCGGGCGAAGACCGGGTACACGCCGAGGCCCTCCGAGCCGTGCCGGCTCGGAGGGCCTTCGGAAGCGTGGGGGCGGCGCGGCGTCCGGGGCAGGGGGCGCGCCGGAAGGTCAGGCGGTCGGTTCGGGCTCTCGCCGGCGCTCCTTCGCGAGCGAGATGGTGGGGTCCTCGACGGTGAGCGCGTCGGTGTGGTGCGGCAGCAGCGCGAGCAGGCGCCGACGTTCGGCCTCGGGGGTGTCCTCTTCGAGCGGGTCCGGGGTGTGCGGGACCTGGATGCGCACCACCGGGCCGTTGCCGATCCGTACGTAGCCGCGCCCGGGCGGCATGTCCTCGCCGCCGGAGACGCCGGGGCCGGTGCCCAGGACGGTCCGGATGGTCTCGGGATCGAGCGGGCCGAGGACGACGCGCGTGTGCGTGTCGGCGATCAACGGGGGGCGCAGCCGGTCCAGGTGGGTGGGGCGGGTGCTGGTGATCACGCCGATGTGGGTGGCCCGGCCCAGGCGCAGCGGCAGGTCGAGCAGTTCCTGGGGGTCGGTGGTGCCCTGCCCGGCGGCGAGGTCGCTGAGTTCGGTGATCTCGTCCAGGATCACCCACAGCGGACGGCGAGCGTTGTCCGGGACCGGCGTGCCGTGTTGTTTGGCGTGGGTGACGGCGGCGATCCGGCGCTCCGTCTCGTGCCGCAGCCAGGTCAGCGTCTCCAGGGCGCCGTGGTATCCGGTCTCGATGCGCAGGATGTTGCGGCGCCCGGCCAGGCAGGCGTAGTCGCCGGAGCCGCTGCCGTCGATCACCACGATGTCGCCGTCGCGGGCGGCCTGGAGGGCGATGGTGCGCAGCAGGTTCGACTTGCCCGCGCCGGGGGCGGCGACGGCGAGCAGGTGTGGGTCGGTGCTGCGGTTGCCGGTGCGCCAGATGACCGGCGGCAGCTGGTGGGTGGCTCCGTCGACCCGGATCGGGGTGCGGCGGTTGGTGCTGTCCGCGTCGGTGATGCCGAGCAGGATCTCGCAGGGCGCGGTGACGAACTGCTGGGCCGGGACGGCGGGAGGCAGCGGGGGCAGCGCGGCGACGGTGAGGCGGTTGTTCTCGGTGTCCCAGTCGTGGAAGTACTCGCGACCGCGGCCGAGCTTGGCCTGGAGCACCCGCTCGATCCGGGCGCGGGCGCCGGGGTCGTCGTCGGTGAAGTAGGGGCTGTAGGTGAGTTCGAGGCGGGTGATCCGGTCGCCGTCGAGTTCCCAGTCGCGGAAGGCGTCGCGGTACGCGCCGCCCGGGTGGAAGAGCCTGGCCGGGTCGTGGTCGTCGGCGAGGTGCGGCACGAGGCCGTTGTAGACGGCCTGGAGCCGGAGTTCGATGGGGTCGGGGCCGGGCTCGGGGGCGGGGGGCTTGTCCGCACGGCCGAGCCAGGCGGCGGCGGCCAGGATCAGCAGCAGGGCGATCAGCGGGGCATAGGGCAGGAAATAGAGGGCGAGCACCGCGCCGACGACGACCGCGGCCCCGGCCTTGCGCTTGTCCGCGGAGGCGTTCTTCCACCAGCCCCGCGCCCAGGCGAGTTGCCGGTTCAGGCCGCGGCCGAGGGTCAGCACGGGCGAGAAGGTGTCGCGCGTGTGCTGCTGGATCCGCGTGGCGCGCGAGCGGGTGTTGCCGATGCCGTCCTTGGCGCGTTGGGCGATGACGGCGAGGGATTTGGGGCCGGGGGACATGCGGTCTCCGTGGGGGGTTGATGCGGGTAGGCGGGAGGCCCCGGTTCGGGGGACGATCCGGGGCCTGTGCGTGACGTTCGGGGAGCGGTCCGCCCGCCGGGCTCGCCTCGGCGCACGGGTGAGGCACTCGAAGGCGACGCCTGTGCGAGGGCTTCACCGGTGCGCCGAGGCGCGGCGCCGGTGGTGCGGGCGCGGCGGCGGGGCGGCTGGGCGGCGGTCAGAAGGTGATGCCGCTGAGGAGATTGGCGATGCTGTTGGTGCTCGCGGTGATGTGGGGGGCGATCGAGCTGCCCGCCAGATAGAAGCCGAAGAGGGCACAGACGAGGGCGTGCGGGATGCGCAATCCGTCCTTGCGGAACAGGACGTAGGCGATGACGCCGAGGAACAGGACGCCGGAGATGGACAGAACCATGGGGACTCCTTCGGGCGGTGCACTCAATGCGTGGGGGTTGGGGTGAGGATCCCGGTCCGGGCGATCCCGTAGAGGACCAGAACGGTGACGCCGAGGCGACCGGGGGTGGACAACGCCCAGAGGGCGAGGTGCAACGCGATCACCAGCGGGAGCGTGGCGATCGCGTAGACGGTGTGGAACGCGCGGGACTGCGCGTTCGTGGCCTGGACGGCCGGGGCGAGCGTGCGGCGGACGACCGAGACGAGGGTGGGCGCCGCGGGGGCGGCGGGGGCGGGAACGGGCGGGGGGACGGGGGTGGGAGCGGGTGCGGGGGTGTGGCCGGCGGTCTCGGGGGCCGGGTCGGCGGGGGACTTGGTGCGGGGGTAGGGCAGTGGTCGTTGCCGTAGGGGGGTGAGGCGCATGTGGGTGGTTTCTCCCCGAGGTGCCGGTCGGTTGGCATATCGACGTATTACTTAAAGTGCTCTTATCGTGACAAATGGTGCGCGCGTGTCAAAGCATCAAACGGGTGGAATCACCATCATTTCCTCGACGATCCACCCGTATGGAGGACGCGTGGAAGCGCCGGGCGCGGGGACGCGGCGGCTCGCGGCGCGCATCGCGGGGCATGCCCGCCGGCGCGGCCGGCTTCTGGCAGCGTGTGGCCATGGCCATCCTGCTCGTGGTGCACCACACGCCCTCGCCGACGCTCGCCGAAATGCTGGAGGCGACCCTCGCGGGCGCCCGCGACCCGGAGATCGAGGGGGTGGAGGTGCGGGTGCGAGCCGCCCTCACCTGCTCACCGGTGGAGGTCTTGGAGGCGGACGGCTACCTCCTCGGCACACCCGCGAACCTGGGCTACATGTCGGGGGCGCTGAAACACTTCTTTGACACTGTCTATTACGTGTGTCAGCAAGAGACGACGCGGCGGCCGTACGGGCTGTACGTCCACGGCGGCAGCGACACCACGGGCGCGGTGCGCTCGGTCGAGGCGGCGGCGACCGGTCTGCAGTGGCGCCGGGTCCGCCCACCGGTGGAGGTGGCGGGCCCGCCCACGCGGGAGTCGCTGGCCGCCTGCACGGAGTTGGGCGCGGTTGTGGCGGCCGAGTTGATGTCGCCGCAGTAGTGCGGCCCGGCCCGGGAAGCGTCCTCCCCCGCCCGGTCGCGGGCCACCCGGGGACACCCCGACGGGCTATCGACCTTGGGCCGGCACGGGTGGGAGGTTGATTCGGTGGCAGATTTCGCGAATCCGCACAAGACGACGGCCGACGACATCGCGCGGGCGCTGCGCCGCGCGGAGGCGGAGCGGCTTCGGGGGGTCGAGGCGGCTCGGGGGGACGGGCCGGGGCCGGCGCGGGAGACGTTGCGGCGCGTGTTGGTCGCGCGCGAACTGGCTCGGATCGCCGGGAGACGACGCGACGGGGGGACGGCCGCGGGCGCCGATGGGCCGGCGGGTGGTACGACCGGGCCGGCGGGCGCGACCGGGGGCGGTGTGCGCCACGGCGGCGGGGCCGTACTCGACGCGCTGCGTGGCCGATCCGCGGCCGCCGCGCCGGGCAAGGCCCGCACCCGCCCCGGCCGGCAGCCCGCCGCCGCACCGCAGCCCGCCCACCCGGCCGGCAAGTCGCCGGCCGCGCCGCGGCACACCACACCCGCCGCGCCACAACCGGCCGCCCCGCGGCCCGCCCCGGCGGGCGACGCCGCTCCCGACGCCGGCGTGCCGCGCGTCGACCTGGCCGAGACGGTACGCACGGCCCCGAACAAGGCCGCCGTCTTCGACACCCTGCGCGCCGCGACCGCCGAGCGCCGTGCCGATCCCGCTGTGCTCCGTGAGGTGCGCGCCCGCTTCGCTACCCAACCCGACGACCTCTGGCTCGCCGAGACGATCGTGCGATCCGGGCCGGAGCCGCTGTGGAGCACGGCCGACCTGGGCGAACGCAGCCGACGAGCCGGCGGCGCGCAGCCGTGGGCGGCCGAACCGGGCAACATCGCGGGCGGCATCGAGGATCCGGACCCGGATCCGGATGTCGGCTCCGAGCGGGCGCGCCGGATCGCGCCCATTCCCGCATACCTGTTCCCGGGGACCGATCCAAACCTGCGGGCCCTGATCATCGGCGGCGTACACGGGAACGAGCCCGAGGGGCGGGAGGTGGTCGAGCGGTTGCGGGCCCGGTTGACCAAGGAGTCGGCGGAGGGGAGGCCGCCGCGATACACCACGATCCTGGTGCCCGAACTCGTCGTCGCCACCCATCACGCCTACGGTGAGCGCCCCGCCTTCGAGAAGCGCCTGTTGCCGGGCGGCCGGGCACGCTCCGCACCCGGAAGGGTCGAGCCGAACCGGAACCTGCCGTTCCCCGGCACGAGTTACCAGGAAGCGCGGAAGCAGGGCGCCGGCGGGAAGCCGGAGTTGAAGACCCTGCCGATCGACAAGAACGGCAACCCGATCCGCGGCGGGACTCCCGCACCGGAGCCACAACCTCCGCGCGATACCGACAAGTTCCCCACCAGCAGTGTCCGGATGTTGCCCGAGACGCGCGCCCTGCTCGCTCTGCTGGAGCGGTTCGATCCGCAGCGCGTCGTCAGCGTGCACGCGCACGGGCTCACCACGAAGGAAGGCGACGCGCCCGGCGTCTTCGTGGACCCTCGCGGCATCGACCCGCACACCCAGGCGGTCACGGACAGGGCGGCCGGCGAAGCCGACGACAGGCTCACCGCCCGACTGGCCGGCAGGGCCGCCGGAAAGGTGCCCGAGGACCTGCGCGCCGCCGCGTTCGCGGGAAACACCTTCCGCAAGACGTCCGCACCGGACGCCGGCTCCCCCACCGACGTCGGCACCCCCGGCAACGTCCGCTACGCATCGAGCGCACACGGCGAGGGCAACTCCCTGGGCATGTACGCCCCGGTCCCCTCCTCCGCCCGGCATGGCGCGACCACCATCACCGTCGAGGTTCCGGAATTTCCGACGAAGGCAGCCCTGGACCAGGTCACCACCGCCCACGCCGAGGCGATCGACGAAATCGTCCTCCGCGACCCCACCTGACCACCCCACCCCACCGCGACCGGCACATTCGATCCACGCGCTAATCGGAGGGCGACTCGTCCGCGAGCCGGTTGTTGCGGTCGATCTCCGCCATGTGCGTCTCGGCCCAGACCCGTAGGACGGAGAGCGGTCCTTCGAGGGACAGACCCAGCTCGGTGAGCCGGTAGTGCACGGCGGGCGGCACGGTGGGTTCCACACGGCGCGCGACCAGGGCATCGCGGACCAGGCTGTGCAGGGTGACGGACAACATCTTCTGGGAGATGCCCGGGATACGGCGCCGCAGTTCCGCGAAACGGAGCTCACCCGGAGCCTCCTGGGCCAACACCTTGACCACCATCGACGTCCACTTGGTGCCGATGCGGTCGAGCAACCGGCGGGTCGGGCAGCGCGGATCCAGCAGGTCCCCGCGCTCACCGGGTCGCCCGTCACGTGCGCCGGGCCTCGACGTGGTCACCTGGGGCTCACCACCTGAAGGGAAAGTGCCGTCTTGGGCGGACCAGCGTAGTTCCCTAGCGTGACCTGGTCACCATTACTTACCAAGTACCCGGAGTCCCGCCATGCCCGAACTGCGACGCGTCCTCGCCAACGGTGTCGAACTGAACGTCGCCCTCTGCGGATCGGGCCCGGCCGTCCTGCTGCTGCACGGCTTCCCGCACACCTGGGAACTGTGGACGGACGTCATGGCCGATCTCTCCGGCCGCTACCGCGTCATCGCGCCGGACCTGCGCGGGTTCGGCGCGAGCGGCCGGGCCGCCTCCGGGTACGACGCGGGCACCCTGGCCGAGGACGCCGCGGCGCTGCTCACCACGCTCGGGGTGTCCTCTGCCGCGGTGGTGGGCATCGACGCGGGCACCGCGCCGGCGTTCCTGCTCGCCCTGCGCCGCCCCGATCTCGTCCGGCGCCTGGTCGTCATGGAATCCCTGCTCGGCAGGCTGCCCGGCGCCGAGGACTTCCTCGCCGACGGACCGCCGTGGTGGTTCGGCTTCCACTCCGCCGCGCCCGACCTCGCCGAGACCGTGGTGGAGGGCCACGAGGCCGCCTACGTCGACTGGTTTCTGAACGCGGGCACGCTCGGCGACGGTGTGCGCCCCGCCCTCCGGGACACGTTCGTCCGCGCGTACACCGGCCGCCAGGCGTTGAGCTGCGCATTCTCGTACTACCGGGCCCTGCCGAAGAGCGCGGAACAGATCGAGCAGGCGGTCGCCGGCGCGCGCCTGACGGTGCCGACCATGGCGCTGGGCGCCCGGCCCGTCGGTCCCGCGCTGGAACGCCAACTCCGCCCGATCACCGACGATCTCACCGGACACGTCATCGAGGACTGCGGCCACATCATCCCGCTGCACCGGCCGCACGGCCTGCTCACGCTGCTGCGTCCGTTCCTGGCCGGCAGCGACGCGAAGACAGCGTGACCGGGGTGGGGCCGACATCGGCCCAAGGTGCTACGACGGTGTGGACCGGGACCCGGCTGTCTTGCGGTGACGGCGGGCGCCGGGGGTCACGGGTCCCGGCTGGAGGAGTCGGTGTGGCGGCGTGGGCCCACGCGCGGATGCGGACGGGGGCGGGGGCGCGGGGTGGGCCGTCGCCGGGCGGCCGTGGCGCGGCGGGTGGGGTCGCGGCCGGGACGAGGTGGGCGGCGTGGGCGGTGGGCCTTGGTCGAGCCGGCGCGACCGTGTGCCGCCGCCAGGGCTGCCGCGACCGAACCCATCGCGCCGACCAGTGCCGCCAGCACATCCCGCATGACCCCTCCCGAGGTGCGGAACCGGGTGTTCCGCACAGGGCCCACAGTGCCGAGGGTCGGTGGTGATGCGTGGAGGGGGCGGGCGGACTGTGGACAAGTCGGGGGTTGTGGAAACCGCGCTTTCGGGGTGGCCCGGCTCAGGCCATGATGGCCGCGCCCGAGAAGCCCGCGTAGGTGGTGGGGCGGGTGCGTGCGGTCTCGGCCACCGCGGCGGACAGGCGGCGGATGGCTTCGGTCAGGGTGGCCGGGTCGTGGGCGTAGGGCAGACGGACGTGGTGTTCGAAGGTGCCGTCGGTACCGAAGTGGGTTCCCGCCGCCACCCGCACCCCGTGTCGGGCGGCGGTTTCGGCCAGCGTCAGGCTGGAGGTGCCGTCGGTGCGTACCCACAACGACAGGCCGCCCAGGGGCATCGAGAAGGTCCAGTCGGGCAGGTGCTCGGTCAGCGCGTCGGCCAGCGCTCCCCGGGCGGCACGCAGCGCGGGCAGGCGCGTCTCCAGGATGGCGTCCTCGTGGTCGGTGATCAGGTGGTGGGTGACCAACTGGTCCAGCACCGGGGCGCCGACGTCGAACGACGCGCGGGTGGCCGCGATGCGCCGGACCAGATCCGGGGTGGCCCGGATCCAGCCGATCCGCAGGCCGCCCCAGAAGGTCTTCGAGGTGGACCCGATGGTGACCACGTTGTTGGTCCGGTCGAACGCGGCCATCGGCAGCGGCCGGTCCGCCGGGTCGAGGTCCAGGGCCAGGTCGAGGCAGGTCTCGTCGACGATCAGCGTGGTGCCGGTGTTGCGGGCCAGGTCCGCCAGCGTGCGCCGGATCCCGGGATCGGCGAGGTGGCCGGTGGGGTTCTGGTAGTCCGGGATCAGGTAGGCCAGTCGCGGCGCCGCGGTGCGCAGCGTGTCACGCCAGGTCTCCACGTCCCAGCCGGTGTCCGTCATCGGCACCGGGACCGGACGGTTCCCGGCCTGCCGAATCGCGTCCAACACATTGGCGTAGGTGGGTGATTCGACCGCGACCCGGTCGCCGGGGCCGGCCAGCGTGCGCAGCACCAGGGTCACCGCGGCGAGGGCGCCGGGGGTGACCAGGATCTGGTCGGGCGTGGTGGGCACGCCGCGGCGGGTGTAGCGCTGGGCGAGCGTGTCGCGCAGCACCGGCAGGCCGCCGGGGAGGTAGCCGTGGCCGGTGGTGTAGGTGGGCAGCGAGTCGGTGGCGTCGGCGACCGCCTGGTGCAGCGCGCGACCGGGACCGGGCAGCGCCGCCACGCCGAGGTCGATCACGCCGGTGGTGGTGCTCGGGCTGAGCCCTCGGGTGGGGATCTCGGTGTGCGTCCCGGGCAGGGTGGTCCAGCTGCCGGAGCCGCGGCGGCTGGTCAGGTAGCCGTCGGTGCGCAGCAGCTCGTACGCGGCGGCGACTGTGGTGCGGCTGATCCCGAGCCGGTCGGCGAGGCCGCGTTCGGCGGGCAGGCGCGCGGTCAGCGGGATCCGACCGTCCAGGAGCAGGGCGCGGATGCGGTCGGCGAGCGTGCGGTACGCCGGGCCGGTGCGCGCGGCGGACTGGGTCGCGGTGGTCCAGGGGTGCAGGAGGTCGGCGAGGCGGGTGCTGCTGACGGTCAGGTGAGGCGCGCTCATCAGTCCACTCCTGTCGAATTGGCTATGGATCCGTGATCCGGTGTCCGCGATTCTTTCACCGTTGGCTCTTTTTTGGCAGTCAGGCGCGAAACAGAGGTGCACGGTGGCTTGGTCGTGGGTCCGACGTTTGGTCCAGTTGTACGCGGGGCTCACGCTGTACGGGTTCAGCATGGCGTTGATGATCCGAGCCGAATTGGGCCTGGATCCGTGGGACGTGTTCCATCAGGGTCTCGCCGAGCGCACCGGGTGGAGCTTCGGCGTGGTGACGATCGTGGTGGGCGCCGCGGTCCTGCTTCTGTGGTTGCCGATGCGGCAGCGTCCGGGGCTCGGCACGGTGAGCAACGTGGTGGTGATCGGCCTCGCGGTGGACGCCTCGCTGCGGTGGTTGCCCTCCCCCGACGCGTGGGCCTGGCGCGCGGCCTTCCTGGTCTCGGGTGTGGTGCTGAACGCGGTGGCCGGCGGCGCGTACATCGGTGCCCGGCTCGGGCCGGGGCCGCGCGACGGCCTGATGACGGGGATGGTGCGGCGGACCGGGCGTTCGGTGCGGCTGATCCGGACGAGCATCGAGGTCGCGGTGTTGGCGATGGGCTTCGTGCTCGGCGGCTCGGTCGGGTTGGGCACGGTCTTGTACGCGCTCACGATCGGCCCGCTGGTGCAGGTCTTCCTGCCGCTGCTGACCGTGCCGGAGCGCGCGACGGATCGCCCGGTCGCGGCGGGCGGATCCGGCTCGGGTGAGTCGGCCCAGCCGGCGCCGGGGTCGTCGGGGACCCCGGCGCCGACGCCGGCCTGCTGACCGCGGTCGCGCCGGGGTACTCGCTCGCGCCGGTGTGCGCTCACGCCGGGTCGAGCGCTCCCTCGGCCGCATACACCGTGGTGCCTCGTACCGCAGTGCGCAGGCAGCGCGGCAGCGGCAGTTCGGGATCCAGGTCGGGCAGGCCCGGGGTGCCCGAGCGCGGGTCGGTGGACCAGCCGGAGAGCCGGGTGTCGGGGGCCTGGACGACCAGTTCGGTGGTGTCCCACACCGCGTAGGTGGCGGGCGCGCCGGGGACGAGCACACCCGCGTCGTCGCGCCCCGCGGCCCGGTGACCGCCGCGCGTGTGGGCGGCGAACGCGGCGCGCACGCTGATCCGTTGCCCGGGCGTGCGGTGGAAGGCGGCGGCACGGATCGTGCCCCACGGGTCGAGCGGGGTCACCGGCGCGTCGGAGCCGAACGCGAGCGGGACGCCGGCGGCGCTGAGCGCGGCCAGCGGGTTCATCAGCGCGGCGCGTTCGGCGCCGAGGCGGCGCGCGTACATGCCGTCCGGGCCGCCCCAGGCGGCGTCGAACGCGGGCTGTACGGACGCGGTCAGGCCGAGTTCGGCGAACGCCTTCACCGCGTCGGCGTCGAGGAGTTCGGCGTGTTCGACCCGGTGTCGCAGGGCTCGGAACGCGGCCGCGTGCGGTCCGGCGATCAGGTCGCGCGCGGCGGCGAGGATCGCGCCGATCGCGGCGTCGCCGATGGCGTGGAAGCCGGCCTGGATCCCGGCCCGGGTGCACGCGGCGAGGTGTGTGGCCACCTGCTCGGCGTCCAGATGGGTCAGCCCGGTGCCGGGGGCGTCGGCGTAGGGCGCGTGCAGGCACGCGGTGTGCGAGCCGAGCGAGCCGTCGATGAACAGGTCGCCGCCGAGCCCGTGCGCGCCCAGATCGGCGCGCAGCGCGCGGGCGTGCTCGGCGTCGTGCGCGAGCGCGCCCCAGTAGCCCACGACGTCCGGGCCGGCCTCCTCGGCGGCCAGCGCGGCCAGTGCGCGGAAGTCGGCCTCGCCGGCGATCTCCGGCCCACCGCATTCGTGCAGCGTCCCGATCCCGAGCGCGGCGGCCCGCTCCCGCGTGACGCGCTGTGCGGCGAGCCGGTCGGCCGGGGTCAGCGCGGCGTAGGCGGCGGCCCGCGCGACGTGGTGCGTGGCACCGGTGAGCGGCGTGTCGCCGTGCTCGCCCGGGACCAGCGCGAGCAGCGCGGGCGAGCAGGCGGCGGAGTGCACGTCGGTCCGGGACAGGTACACGGTCGCGCCGCCGGCGGCCCGGTCCAACTCGGCGGGCGTGGGCGGGCGTCCCTCGGGCCAGCCGGTGTCGTCCCAGCCGTGCCCGAGCACGACGCGGCCCGGCTCGTGCAGCCCGCGCGCCTTCGTGTACTCCGCCAGCGCGGTCAGCGCGTGGGCCAACGACGGGGCGCCGGTCAGGTCGAGCCCGGTCGCGGCGAGGCCGGTCGCGGTGGCGTGCACGTGCGCGTCGACGAACGCCGGGGTGACCAGCGCGCCGCCGAGGTCGAGCACCGCGTCGACGGCGTCGACGTGCGCCGCGGCCGCCCCCTCGGCGCCGATCCAGGCGATGGTGTCGTTCTCGACGACCATGGCGGTCGCGAAGGGATCGGCGGGACTGTGCACGGCGCCGTTGCGCAGGAGGAGCGTGGTCATGCCCCCAGTGTGGCCCGCCCCGAGGCAACGCCGAGCCGGAGGTCACCCCTTCGAGCGGCGCGGACTCGCCACGAACCGCGTCCGGGCCCGCGCCGACCCGCCCGGCCGCCCGTCGGGGTCGGCTCAGAAGCGGGGTGCGCGGGCCTCGTACGGCGTGGACAGGACCACCGTGGTGCGGGTCGATACGCCTGCCTGTAGGCGGATCCGGGCCAAAAGCGTCTCCAGGTCGCCCGGGGTCGGGACGCGGACCTTGAGGATGTAGCTCTCGTCGCCGGCCACGCTGTGGCACGCCTCCAGCTCCTCGAGGTCCGCCAACCGTTCGGGGGCGTCGTCGGGGGCGCTGGGGTCGATGGGTTTGACCGAGATGAACGCGGTCAGCGGCAGGCCGATGGCCTCGGTGTCGACCACGGCGGCGTAGCCGCGGATGATGCCGCGTTGTTCGAGTCGGCGTACGCGCTGGTGGGCGGCCGAAGTGGACAGGCCGGTGGCCTTGCCCAGGTCGGTGTAGCTCATCCGCCCGTCCTGCAGCAGCAGTTTGACGATCTGTCGGTCCAGGTCCTCCACATGAGGAACCTATGGCATCGGAGGTGGGAAGTGCGGCCCCGGTGCGGTTCGGGCGCGCTCCGGTGTCGGCGCGCCGCCGCCGAGTGCGCCCCCGCGCCGCGAGTCCCCCGTCCGGCGGCGGTCGGCGCGGCCGGTTCGTCGGTGGCGCCGGCTACAGTGCGAACATGGCCACCGAGGAGCGCGCGCCCGCGCTCGATCAGCTCGACCGGGCCCTGCTGCGCGTCACCGCACGGGCCGACACCTCGGCCGCACGTGCCCGGCAACTGCGCTGGGTGGTGGGCGAGTTGCGCCGCGCACTGGTACAGGAGGGCTTCCCGGCCGAGGCCCGTGCCTCGCTCGCGGCGCTGCTGTCCGCCGAGCCGACGCGGTGCTATCTGAAGCTGGCCCAACGCGGCCGGCTGCGCACCCGCGCGGTCGCGGGCGCCGGCATCTCGACCACGGCGAGCATGCGCGTGCGGATGGACTGCCTGGAGATCCTGGCCCGGGCCGGATCGGTGCCGGTGGAACTGCCGGAGCGGCCGGCCATGCCCGAGCTCAAGACGCCGGTGGGCGCCCGGCAACGCTCGCTCCTCCTGAACTGGCTCGGCGAACACGCCGACCGGGCGGGCGCGGACGCGGGCCGAATCCGACTGTTCGCCCTGATCGGGGTGGTCCTGGACACCGGCGCGCGGGCGGGCGAGTTGTGCGCGATGCGGCTGGACGACCTGGGACCGGACGAGCGCACCGTCACGATCGTGCGACACCCGCAGGCCCGCACCGTCAATCCGGCCGTCACCGAGGTGCTGCCGCTGTCCGGCCCGACCCGCGCGGCACTGCGCCGCTGGTTGGACGTACGCGCCGACCTGGTGTGGCCGCTGCGCGGCGAGGTGGCCGCCGTGTGGGTGTCGGTGCGGGGCAACCACTCGGGCATCCCCGACGAGGACGGCAACTCCCGGCCCCGCCCCGCCGGAATGCCGCTGATGCCGCGCGGCCTGGCCCGGGCGTACACCCGCACGGTGGTCCGCCTGAACGTGGACATGGTCGGCCGGCCCGGTTGGGAGCCCCTCCCCTTCCGCCTGGAACAACTGCGCCGCGCGATCGACGCCGCCCCGATAGCGGCCACCGTGCCCGACACGGCGGCGGCCACGTAGCCGGCGCCGGTGGGGCAACGCGGCGCGTGAGCACGGAAATCGACCCGGATCAGTACTGCAACGTTCCGGTCGGGCGGACTATCGTCGGCGGAGCGCGCCGTCGCCTCGGCGCCGTGGCGACAGGGGGAGCCCATGAGCATCGCCGTCGACCCATGCTCCGCAACGGTGCAGCGAGACCTCGTCGAGGACTTCGACGACACGAACCACCCCGACCGATCCTCGGACACCACCACCGCCCCGAGCGTGCGGCGCGCGTGCCCGGAGTGCGGCGTCGTACTGGTCCTGGACCCGGTCGCCGACGGCGCGACGGTGCCGGACCACGTGGTGTGCCCGAGCGTGCGGGACCCGTTCGGCATCCGCCCCTGCCCGGGCTCCGGCACGACCGTCACCACCCCGGCCGACCGCCCCACCGCCGGACCGCCCCCGGCGCTCCCGAAGCCACCGATCCGGACGCTGCCCCCGGGCCTGGACTGGCGCGCGCAACCCTTCTCGCACACGGCCTGACCCACCCGGGCACGCGGCCGGCTCGGGCCGAACGCTCACCCACCACCTCCGCCGGGCGTAGGACACCGTCGCCCGGCGGCCGTGGCATACCCGCGCCCACGCGGCGTTCGCGGCGTTGACAGCGCTTCCGAGGCGTTACTAGCCTTCAAATAGATTTGCTTTCAAAGCAAAGCTACTTACGAAGCCTGCGCCGATCCCGGAGACACCCATGCCCGAAACCACCACCCACACCGACCCGAACGCGCCGATCATCGCCGAGTTCCGAGCCCACAACGGCCGCGTCGGCGGCATGTTCGAGGGCGTCACCCTGGTCCTGATCACCACCGCCGGCCGGCACACCGGCAAGCCGTGGACCACCCCCGTCGTCGCCGAGCGGGACGGCGACCGGTGGCTGGTCTTCGCGTCCAACGCGGGCGGCCCGCGCGACCCGCACTGGTACCTCAACCTGGTCGCCAACCCCCAGGTGACCATGGAGGTCGGCACCGACGAGGGCCGCGTGAAACCGTTCGCCGCCCGGGCCGTCCCGCTCACCGGCGGCGAACGCGATCGTCAATGGGATCTCCAGTGCGCGCGAAACCCGGCCTTCCGCGACTACGCGGCGACAACGACCCGAACCATCCCCGTGGTCGCCCTGCATCCCCTCGACCTGACCGGGGACCCGGCCCGCGCACGGCTGATCGCGGAGCAGTTGATCCGTCACCACGAGGATCTGCGGGCCGAGATCGACCAGGTCCGGAAGCGGTTCGAACACGCCCTTGCCGGCGAACCGGAGCCGGACGCCCCCGACAACGACACCGACGACGCCGACGACCCCGCCCGACGACTGCGCCGCCACTGCCTGACCTTCTGCCGGCACCTCCAGCTGCACCACATCCGCGAGGACGGCGCCTTCTCCGCCTTCGAACGCGAATACCCCGAGCTGGTCCCGGCGATCACCCGCCTGCGTGCGGAACACGCGGTCGTGGAACGGGCGTTGGCCGCCTTCGCGGCGCTCCTCGAACGAGCCGCCGGGCCGGACCGGGGGCCGGACGCCGAACCGGCCCACCTGCGCGCGGAGTTCGAGGCGGTGTCGGCCGGCCTGGAGGAACACTTCGCCTACGAGGAGGCCCACCTGCTTCCGGCGCTCCGGGGCTGACCGCTCACCCCTCCTCGCGCGCGGCCCCGTTCTCATAGGCCCCGATCGTCCGCACGAACATCGCCCGATCGGCCGGCGACAGCGGGTCGAAGGCCCGGCGCCAGGCGTCCGCGCCGTTCGCGAGCCAGTTCTCGATCGCCGTCCGGGTCTCCGGGTCGTCGGTGATCGCCACGATCGACCGCCGGCGGTCGGTCGGATCCGTACGTCGTTCCAGCACCCCCTGGCGGCCCAGGTCGCTGACCATCAGGCTCACCGTGGTCGGCGCCACTTCGAGGCGCGCGGCCAGCTGATTGACCGGCATCGGGCCGTCGAAGAGCAGATACGCCAGCAGCGACAGGTGGCGCGGCGCCAGGTTCATCGACCGCAACCGCTCGGGGATCCGGGTGCGCTTGAGCCGGGCGGCCACGCGCGGCATCAACAGCAACATCGCCCGAATCGCCTCGTCGGTGCTGAGCCCCGCGTCGGGCTCGCCCGCCGCCGACCCCGCGTCGGCCCCCGGCCCGGACCCCGCGGCGTGCTCCGTCGTCATCTCCGCGGCCTCCTCGCCTCGACCCGTTCGGCTTCGGAAACGAAGCGCGACCCCCCGGATCCCGCCACCGTACCCGACCCCCACGACCCGATCCCGAAAGGCGCAAACCATCATGCCCGGATCACCCCCACCGGCCCCGAGCGACTACTCCCCCCGCCGCCTGGCGGCCTTCGTCCTCACCCTGGCCGCGACCTTCGTGGACCTGGTCGACGCGAGCGTGCTCAACGTCGCGCTGCCCGCGCTGCGGGCCGACCTGCACGCCTCGACCACCCAACTGGAGTGGGCGATCGCCGGGTACACGCTCGCCTTCGCGGCGGGCCTGATCACCGGCGCGCGTCTGGGCGACCGACTGGGCCGGCTGAGGGTGTTCCAGGTCGGCCTGGCCGCGTTCACGCTCGCCTCGGCGCTCACCGGCGCGGCCGGCGCGCCCGGTCCGCTGATCGCCGCCCGGGTCGCGCAGGGCACGGCGGCGGCGTTGATGGTGCCGCAGGTGTTGGCGATGTTGCGGGTGGAGTTCCCACCCGAGGAGCAGTCCCGCGCGGCCACGCTGTACGGGCTGGTGTTCTCCGTCGGCGGGATCGGCGGTCCCCTGCTCGGTGGAGCCCTGTTGCACGCCGACCTGTTCGGGCTCGGCTGGCGGCCGATCTTCTACGTCAACGTGCCGATCGGCGTCGCCGCGCTGATCGGTACGGCCGTTCTCGGTCGCGAGTCGCGGGCGGAGCGGGCGGCCGACGCGGACGGGCGCGGCCTGGTGCTCTCCACCGCCGCGCTGCTCACGTTGCTGTTCCCGCTGGTGGAGGGTCGGGCGCTGGACTGGCCGTGGTGGTGTGTGCCCGTGGCCGCGCTGTGCCCGGTCCTGCTGTACGCACTGCTGCGGCACGAGCGCGCGCTGGCCCGCCGGGGTGGGACGCCGCTGTTCGAACCGGCGTTGTTGCGGCTGCGCGCCACCGCCGGCGGGGTGGCCGCGGCGACGTTGTTCTTCGCCGGTACCGCCTACACCCTCGTGCTGAGCGTGCACCTCCAGACCGGGGTGGGTCTGTCGCCGCTGCGGGCCGCGCTGACCATGGCGCCGTTCGCGGTCGGGGTGGGCCTGTTCTCGCCGTTCGCGACCCGTCTGCGGCCGCTGGGGCGGCGGTTGGCGGTGTTGGGCTCGCTGGTCCTGGCCGGGGCGATGGGCGCGGTCCTGGTCGTGGTCGGGCACGAGGGCGAACGGTTGCGGCCCTGGCATCTCGCCCCGTGGCTGCTGATCGGCGGCGTCGGCATGTCGATGGCCTCCGGCGTGCTGGTCGCCACCGTCCTGGCCCGCACTCCCGCCCGACACGCCGGCGCCGCGGCGGCGCTGGTCGGAACCGCGATCCAGGTCGGCGTGGCGGCGGGCGTGGCCCTGGTCGGCACGGTCTACTTCGGCCTCCTCGACGCGGGCCACTCGCCCACCGAAGCGGCGGTCGGCGGCCTGTCCACCGTGGTCGCCCTGTACCTGCTCGCCGCACCGGCCGCCCTCGTCCTCCCCGGCGGCCGGCTCACGTTCACGACGGCCGCTGCCGAGCCGCCGCCGCTCACCCGTTCCGCAGCAAGTCCCGGGCGATGACCATGCGTTGGATCTGGTTCGTGCCCTCGACGATCTGCAGGCACTTGGCCTCGCGCATGTATCGCTCGGCCGGGAAGTCGGTGGTGTAGCCGTAGCCGCCGAGGATCTGTACCGCGTCGACGGTCACCCGCATCGCCGTGTCGGTACAGAAGAGCTTGGCCATCGCCGCCTGTCGGCCGAACGGCAGCCCCGCGTCGCGCAGGCGGGCGGCGGCCAGGTACAACGCGCGGCCCGCCTCGATCGTGGTGGCCATGTCGGCGAGCATGAACCGGATGCCCTGCTTGTCGGCGATCGGCCCGCCGAACTGGGTGCGGTCCTGCGCGTACTCGGCCGCCACGTCCAGCGCGGCCTGGGCGACACCCGTGGCGCACGCGGCGATACCGAGCCGACCGCAGTCGAGGGCCGCGAGCGCGATGGAGAAGCCCTGGCCCTCCGCGCCGATCCGCCGTTCGGCCGGAATTCGGGCGCCGTCCAGGTGGATCTGCGCGGTGGGCGAGGAGCGCATGCCCATCTTGTGCTCCGGCGCGGCGGCGGCCAGGCCCGGGGTGCGCGCGTCGACCAGGAACGCGCTGATCCCGCGCGCGCCTTCGGGCGAGGTACGGGCCAGGACGGTGTAGAAGTCGGCGACCCCACCGTGGGTGATCCACGCCTTGGTCCCGGTGAGCGTGTACCCGTCGGCGTCGGCCGCCGCCCTGGTGCTCAGCGCCGCCGCGTCGGAGCCGGAGTGCGGCTCGGACAGGCAGTAGGCGCCGAGCAGTTCGCCGCCCAGCATCGCGGGCAGGTGCGCGGCGCGCTGCTCGGGTGTGCCGAACGTGGCGAGCGGATGGCAGGCCAGCGTGTGCACCGACACGCCGAGGCCGACCGCCAGCCACCCCGCGGCCAGTTCCTCCAGGACCTGGAGGTAGACCTCGTAGGGTTGCGCGCCCCCGCCGTACTCCTCCGGATAGGGCAGCGACAGCAGTCCGGCGGTGCCGAGGGTGGCGAACACCTCGCGGGGGAAACGTCCGTCGGCCTCGTCGGGGGCGGCGCGTGGCGCGATCTCCCGGGCGGTGAGGTCCCGGGTGAGGTCGAGCAGGGCACGGGACTCGTCGGTGGGCAGCGTGCGCGGGACAGCCATGGGAGACGTCCTTCCGTGCGGTCCGGGGGTGGCCGGACCCGGCGGGTGGCCGGCGGCGGACCGGGTGGGGTTCGCCCCCCGGCCGTTGCGCACGATCGTACGGTGACGCCGCGTGTCCGCCGGGCACCGACGCGGCGCACCCGCGTGGTGGGCCCGCCACGCGCCTCGGCCGCGCCCGAGCCCGAGCCCGACCGCCGTCGGCGCCGGCCTCCGGCCCGGGGTCCTCAAACGCCGGACGGGCTGATGTCGCGTGGGTTGCACGCCGAGCTGATGTCGCGAGGGCCTTGCACACCGAGCTGATGTCACGTGGACCATGCACGCCGGATACCCACACGGCAGCGGCCGGCCTCCGGCCCAGGGTCCTCAAACGCCGGACGGGCTGATGTCGCGTGGGTTGCACGCCGAGCTGATGTCGCGAGGGCCTTGCACACCGAGCTGATGTCACGTGGGCCTTGCACGCCGGTTGCCCATTACGCTCGGTCCCCGGCCGGAACGCACTACCTCCAGCCCGTCCGGCGTTTGAGGACACCGGGCCGGAGGCCGGTCGAGGCGACAGGGGCGCGTCCACGAGTGCGCGCCCCGAACCCGGCCGACCCGTCCCCGGCGTCCGTCCCCGGACGCCGGGCCGCCGTGCCCGAGCGGCCGGAGTCCGGGAACGGTGGGCCGAGTGGACCGGCCCGCCTCGGAAAGGTCTGAAGGGCTTCGAAAGCCCGTCGGAAGAGCCCGGAGCACAAGCGGCCCGGAAGCCCCGAAGCCCCGAAGCCCCGAAGCCCCGGCGGAGCCTAAAGCACCGTCAGGCCGTGCGGCCGCACGTTCATCGGGTCGCCACCGTTCTCCCCGCAGATCACGATGTCCTCGATCCGTGCCCCGTGCGTGTCGGGGATGTAGATGCCGGGCTCGATCGAGAAGGCCATGCCCGGCTCCAGGGGCAGCTTGTTGCCCTGGACGATGTACGGGTGCTCGTGGCTCTCCAGGCCGATGCCGTGGCCCGTGCGGTGGATGAAGTACTCGCCGTAGCCGGCCTCGGTGATGATGTCGCGGCCCACCGCGTCCAGTTCCTCGCACGTCAACCCGGGCCGTACGGCTGCGAGTTGGGCGGCCTGGGCGCGCTCCAGGACGTCGTAGTAGGCGCGGAACTCGGCCGGCGGCTCGCCGACGGCGTACGTCCGGGTCTCGTCCGAGCAGTAGCCGTCCTCGGTGGTGCCGCCGATGTCGACCACCACCACGTCGCCGGTCTCGATCACCCGATCGGACAACTCGTGGTGCGGGCTCGCGGCGTTGGGGCCGGAGCCGACGATCACGAAGTCCACCCGAATGTGTCCCTCGGCGATGATCGCGTCGGCGATGTCCGCGCCCACCTCACGCTCGGTACGACCGGCCCGCAGCCACTCGCCCACCCGCGCGTGCACCCGGTCGATCGCCGCGCCGGCCCGGCGCAGCGCCTCGACCTCGGCGGCCGATTTGCGCATCCGCAACTCGCGCAACACATCGCCCGCCAGGCTCTGTTCGGCGGTGGGCAGCGCGGTGCGGAAGGCGAGTACCTTCTCCGCCCACATGTGGTTGTCCAGGCCGACCCGGGCGACCTGCGCGGGCAGTCGCTGCGCGATCAGCGCGTACGGGTCGTCCGTCTCGGCCCAGCCGAGCACGTCGATCCCGAGCGCGCCCGCCGGTGACGCGAGGGCGGCGGGTCGTTCCAGGCCCGGGACGACGAGGAAGGGCTCGGCGGCGACGGGCACCACCAGGCACGTGAGGCGTTCCAGCGGAAGCGCCTCGTAGCCGGTGAGGTAGCGCAGGTCGGCGCCGGGCGAGACGAGCAGGGCGTCGAGTCCCGCGTCGGCGGCTGCCTTTTGAGCGCGGCCGAGGCGGTCGGTGGGGTAAAGGTTCGGGTCGTGGGTCACGCGCCCAAACATATGACATATCACCGGGCGTCCGGCAGCCCCGACGCGGGTTCAGTGCGCGGCGGCGCGTCCCGCCGCGACCGCGTCGCGCACCGCGTCCCACAGATCGGCGCGGGCTCGCAGCGACACCGTGACGGTACCCGCGCTCTCGCGCCAGGCGCGGGCCGGATCGGGGCCGGCGGCGCACAGTTGGGCGAGCAGGCGCAGCGCCATCGGGCCGTGGTCGTCGCCGTCCACCTCGATGTGCCGGGCGAGGTATTCGCGGAACACCGCGAGCCGGCCGTCGTGCATGTCGTCGAGCGTGGTGAGGTGGTCGAACATGCGCGGGATCAGCTCTTCGCGGCCGAGCGCGAAGGACGCGGCGACGCAGTGCAGCGGGGCGTGGGCGACGACCTGCCAGGTGCGGCACACGAACGCGGCGGCGCCGGCGGGTGCGCCGCATGCGCCGACCGCCTCGGGGACGGGGACGCCGTCGGCGATCAGGCCGAGGAAGCGGCGGGCCGGGCGGGTGTCGGCACCGGCGCCGTCCATCGCGGCGAGGTAGAGCTCGAAGTGACTGAGCGGGCCGAGCGAGGTGGTGTCGCTCTCCTCGCCGAGCACGATCTCGTTGACCATCCGCCGGATCTCCGCGTCGCCGCGCGGCACCCACGGCACCTCGACGCAGGTGAGCCGCCGCTGCAGGCTCTTGAGCAGGGACATGAAGTCCCAGACGGCGAAGACGTGATGCTCCATGAACACCCGGATCGCGGCGAGATCGGTGAGGTCGCGGTAGACCGTATGCCGGAGCACCCGTTGCCGTACGGGGGCGGTTTCGCCGAGCAGCCGCGCGATGTGGTCGGCCGGGAGGGTGTTCGCGCGGGCGCGCGGAAGGGTGGTGTCGGTGAGCGCGGTGGTGTCCATGACGACCGATCGTAGAGATTTCACCACTCGGTGAAACATTTGTGCCGGAATGCCGGACACGCCTGGCATGCGCGTGCCACGATGTGCGGTTGCGCGGGCGTGCGTTGCCGGATGGGCGCTGTCGGCTGCCGGGGCCCGGCACCGAGGCCGATGCCGGCGCCGAGTACGTCCGTCCGGGTGACGCCCGAACCGCCCGCCGGGGTCAGTCCTTCGGCGCGAGCGCGGCGGCCTGTTCGGGGGTCAGCCCCCAGCCCTCCAGGAGCGCCGCGTCGACGCGACCGGACGCGTCCCGGGCGACCGAGGGGGTCTCGGAGAGCCGGGGCGCGGCGGCGGGCTGGAGGGTGCCGTCGGGGCGGACGAAGGTGGATCGGGCCCGGTTGTGCGGGTGTTCGACCGCCTCGTCCCAGGTCAGCACGGGCGTTACGCAGGCGTCGACGGGCTCGAAGATCGCGGTCCACTCGTCCCGGGTGCGGCCGGCGATCACCTCGGCGAAGCGCTTGCGCAGGAGCGGCCAGCCGGCGCGGTCCGTCTGGGCGGGCAGGTCCTCGTCGGCGAGGCCGAGGCCGGCCAGGAACAGGGCGTAGAACTGCGATTCAATCGCGCCGACGGCGAGGTAGCGGCCGTCGGAGGTGGTGTACACGTCGTAGAACGGCGCGCCGGTGTCGAGCAGGTTGGTGCCGGGCTCGCCGTCCCAGCCGCCCATGCCGCGCATGCCGTGGATGAAGGTGCTCAGCGTCGCCGAGCCGTCCGTCATCGCGGCGTCGACGACCTGGCCGCGTCCGGTGGTTCGCGCGGAGATCAGCGCGGCGAGGATGCCGAACGCGCAGAACATCGCGCCGCCGCCGTAGTCGCCGACCAGGTTCAGCGGCGGCACCGGCCGCTCTCCGGCGCGGGCGAAGGAGTGCAGCACGCCGGAGATCGAGATGTAGTTGATGTCGTGTCCGGCACGCGGCGCCAGCGGGCCGTCCTGGCCCCAGCCGGTCATCCGGGCGTAGACGAGGCCGGGGTTGGCCGCGAGGCAGATGTCCGGTCCGAGGCCGAGCCGTTCGGCCACGCCGGGCCGAAAGCCCTCGACGAGCACGTCGGCGCCGGCGATCAGCCGCAGTACGGCCTCGCGCGCGACGGGGTCCTTGAGATCGGCCTCGATCGTGCCGAGCCGGCCGCGCCCGACCCCCATCGAGGGCACCGGGACGCCGTCGGGCCGGTCGACCCGGACGACCCCGGCGCCGGCGTCCGCCAACATCATCCCGACGAACGGTCCGGGCCCGATCCCGGCCAACTCGACCACCTTGACGCCATCCAACGCACCCATGCCGACTCCCAGCCCCAGCCCCCACCAAGAATTACGCGGCACAGTCAAGCAGACCGGTCATGATCTGTCCCGAGGTCGGCGACACCGAGATGCAATCCGGGCCGTCCCGCGCCGGCCCGCCCCGCCCCGAGCCGCCGCTCCGGGGTGTCTTACGTGTCGGTCGTGCTCGGCCTCGGGCCCGGGCTCACGGCCTCGGGTCACGGCCTCGGGATGTTGCGGAGGTTGGTCCGGGCCATTTGGAGCATCTGCCCCACGCCGCCGCTCAGAACGGTGCGGCCGGCGCTCAGGGCGAAGCCCTGGATCTGGTCGGCGGTGATCTTCGGCGGGATGGACAGCGCCTTCGGGTCGGTGACGATGTCGACCAGGGCCGGGCCCTTGTGGGCGAACGCCTCGCGGAGCGCGCCGCGGACCTTGTTCGGCTTCTCCACGCGCACACCGAAGGCACCGGCCGCGCGGGCGATCGCGGCGAAGTCCGGGTTCTTGTTGGTGGTGCCGAACGGGGTGAGGCCGGCGACCATCATCTCCAGTTCGACCATCCCCAGTGACGAGTTGTTGAACAGCACGATCTTCACCGGCAGTTCGGACTGCACCAGGGTGAGCAGGTCGCCCATCAGCATGGAGAATCCGCCGTCGCCGGACATCGACACGATCTGCCGGTCCGGGTACGGGAACTGCGCGCCGATCGCCTGGGGCAACGCGTTGGCCATCGAACCGTGCGAGAACGAACCGATGACCCGGCGCCGCCCGTTCGGGGTCAGGTAGCGGGCCGCCCACACGTTGCACATGCCGGTGTCGACGGTGAAGATCGCGTCGTCGTCGGCCTCCTCGTCCAGGATCGAGGCGACGTACTCCGGGTGGATGGGCACATGCTTTTCCACCTTGCGGGTGTACGCCTTGACCACCCCTTCGAGGGCGTCGGCGTGCTTGTTCAACATGCGGTCCAGGAATCGGCGATCGGTCTTGGCCCGCACCATCGGGGTCAGCGCGCGCAGCGTCTCGCGCACGTCGCCCCACACCGCCAGGTCCAGCTTCGTGCGCCGGCCCAGGTGTGCGGGCCGTACGTCCACCTGCACGGTGGCCACGTCCTGCGGCAGGAAGGCGTTGTACGGGAAGTCGGTGCCGAGCAGGATGAGCAGGTCCGCCTCGTGCATCGCCTCGTACGCCGCGCCGTAGCCGAGCAGCCCCGACATGCCCACGTCGAACGGATTGTCGTACTGGATGTGCTCCTTGCCGCGCAGCGCGTGCCCCACCGGAGCGTTGATCCGCTCGGCGAACGCCATCACCTCGGCGTGCGCGCCCGCCGTGCCCGCGCCGCAGAACAGGGTGACCCGCCGGGCCTCGTCCACCATCCGGGTCAGCGCCGCCAGATCCGCGTCGCCGGGGCGCACCGACGGCAGCGAGGTGGGCAGCGTCACCGGATAGCCCCGCTCCGGCGCCGGCCGCGCGGCCACATCACCCGGGAGGGTGACGACGGACACCCCGCCCAGGCCCACCGCGTGCTGGATCGCCGACTGGAGCACCCGGGGCATCTGCTCGGGCGTGCCGATCATCTCGCTGTAGTGGCTGCACTCCACGAACAGCCGATCCGGGTGCGTCTCCTGGAAGAAGGCCGTGCCGATCTCGCCGCCCGGAATGTGCGACGCGAGCGCCAGCACCGGCGCGTGTGAGCGGTGCGCGTCGAACAGGCCGTTGATCAGGTGCAGATTGCCCGGACCGCAACTGCCCGCGCACGCGGTCAGCCGACCGGTCAACTGCGCCTCCGCGCCCGCGGCGAACGCGGCCACCTCCTCGTGCCGTACGTGCACCCAGTCGATCGCGGCGTTGCGGCGCACCGCGTCCACGATCGGGTTGAGGCTGTCGCCCACCACGCCGTACAGCCGGCGCACCCCGGCCTGGGCGAGGATGTCCACGAACTGCTCGGCGACGCTCTGCTTGGCCACGGGGAGACCCTTCCGTCCGGCTACGACCGGGTCGGACCGGACCGGGCCGGGTCGGACCGCATCCGCCCGCCTCGGTGCGAGTGGTGACCGGATACGCCTACCCGTGCCACGCCCCGCTATCCCCGGCCGTCGGCCAGATCCCCGTACGCCTGGAACAGGTCGGACAGGCGCAGTGTGGTCAGCTCGGCCAGATCCGGGCCCTCCGGCAACTCGACCAGGCGCACGTCCCGATACATGCAGCACTTCTCGTACAGGGTCCGGACGAATCGGGCGTTGCCCAGTTCGTCGATCCAGCCCTGCTCGCGGACGTGCCCGGTGATGCTGCGCAGCTCGGCCGCCGCGTCCTCGTCCCAGGTGTCGCCGCCGCCGGCCGCCATCACCTCGGCGATTCGGGCCAGGTCCTCCGCACCGTAGGAGGGGAACTCGACCCGGGTGGTGAAGCGCGACGTCAGGCCGGGGTTCGAGGTGAGCAGCCGGTCCATGCCCTCGGGGTAGCCGGCCAGGATGATCACCAGCCGGTCGCGGTCGTCCTCGGCCCGCTTGAGCAACACCTGGAGCGCTTCGTCGCCGTACGCGTCGCCCTTGGAGTAGCCCACGTTGGTGAGGCCGTACGCCTCGTCCACGAACAACACGCCGCCCAGCGCCGAGTCGATCAACTCGCTGGTCTTGACCGCGGTCTGGCCCAGATACTCGCCGACCAGGTCGGAGCGCTGCGCCTCGACCAGGCGATCGCTCTCCAGCAGGCCGAGCGCCGCGAAGACCCGGCCGAGGAGGCGGGCCACGGTGGTCTTGCCGGTGCCGGAGGGCCCGGAGAAAACGAAGTGCCGCTTGGGCGCCTGCGCGGGCAGGCCCTGCGCCTCGCGCAGCCGGGCCATCCGCATCTGCGCGGACAGCGCCCGGACCTGGCGTTTGACCGGCTCCAGGCCGACCATCGACTCCAATTCGGCAAGCACGAGGGCGAGTTCCTCGGGGGCGGCGGCGGGGCGCATCGGCGCCGCCCGGTCGGCCGCCCGCGCGTCGACGTCGGCCTGTGGGTCGGCCTCGCCGTCCGGGACGGGCTCCGGCTCGCGCTCGGTCTCCACCGCCGGCGGCGGCCCGGCGGGCGGGGGCGCGGTCGCGGGTATGGGCGGGAGCACGTCGGGCAGCGGGCCGCGACCGACCACGGGGCCGGCCAGGCGCGCGGTCATCCCGCCGTACTCGTCCAGCGGCTCGCCCGCCGCCAGCGAGGACAACCTCGCGGCGGTGTCCATGAACGACGGGTCGGCCTGGTGCACCGCGCGGTACAGGGGCAGCGCGGCCGGGGTGCGGCCGGTCTCCTCGTACGCGCGGGCGAGCCAGTAGCGCAGCTCCTTGCGCTGCGGGTGCTCCGAGCGGCAGCGCACCAGGGCGGTGGCGAGCACCTGTTCGGCCTTGGCGTACAGCCCCAGGCGGACCCGGGCCATGCCGGCGAACAGGCCCGCCTCGACGCCGAGCAGCGCGTCGTCGTCCAGGCCCGCGGTGTGCCGGAGCAACTGCTGCCAGTCCTTGCCCAGATAGGCCCGACAGGCGAGCAGGAAGCGGGTGGCGGCGTCCTGTTCGGCGGGCGGGCACAGGGCGAGCGCGGCGTCCAGCTCGGGCAGGTGCCGGCCGTCCAACCAGTGCGAGGCGTGCGCGAGCGCGAGGTCGCGCGGGGTCTCCAGCACGAGCTGGACCCACCAGCCCAGCCAGTACCAGGAGTTGAGCGGCCGACCGTACTTCGCGCGCTGCTCCCCGAAGCGCTCGCGATGGGTGTGCATGGCGACCACCGCGGTGGCCACCTCGACCTTGAGCGCGTGCAGCCCCAGCCAGGCGTCGGCCATACCCGGGTCGGCCTCGACCGCGGCCCGGAACTGCACCTCCGCCTGGCCGTATTCGCCGGCGACATAGGCGTCCATGCCGCGCAACCAGGCCAGTTCGGCCGGACTACCGGTGCGTGCGCCACGTTCGGTCTGTCCCACGGTGGACCCCCCTTCCCCCGGCCGGTCCTCTCCGCGTGCCCGTGTCCCCGAGGGGACTTCGAGAGGATGTCGGCCCGCTGCCGATGAATCCCGGTGCGCCCATTCCGCTCGATCGGCGACGCCCCTTAAAGCCTCTCCCGTTCCGCTGTCCGTCACGCACGCATCGGTCACGGATGGTGTCCGTTTCGCCACGCGTTCGCCCCCCGGGGCATCGTACCGAGCGGGAGCGGTCAAGCCGAGGGGCGAATGGGACTCGAGGTGGTGAGCCGCCGCCGGCGGCGGATGCGAGCCGGGGGCGCGGCGGGGGCGGTGAAGTCCCCCGGGGCGGACGCGAGTCGGCCCGGCGCACACGAGGAAGCCCCCGGTCGCGGGGGAACGATCGGGGGCTTCGTCTCGGCGCGGGACCGGGGCCGTCCTCGGGGTCGCCGCTGTACCGCAAGTTATGGCGATCCGGACACAACGGTCAAGCGCGCCACGCGGGTAAATCCCGGGACGGAATCCGAAGTTGCCGAGACGGCCCTCGCAGAGGGATCGTGCGCCGGGCGCACTCCGGGGGTGCACTGCCCGCACGCTCTCGGCGGTGCTGACGCGCTCGTGTTCGTAACGCTACGGTCGGTATATGGGCAACCTCGGGGACGCGGGCGGAACGGCAACCGGGGGCGAACCGCAGTTTCGTCCCGGGGACAAGAGCGGCGGAGCCGGCCGCGCGACGGTGGCCGGAGCGGCGCCGCGTCGGCTGCCGCCACGGCGCCGCAAGGTGGTCGGGGGCGGTGCCAGCGCCCCCGAGCCCGACCCGACCCCGCGCGCCCGGGTCGCGGGCGCCTCGACCGCGTGGGAGGCGGGCAAGGACCCGCGCCCGCAGCCCACGGTCCCGGCACCCGCAGCGCCCCCGGACGCGGGCGGCCCCGGGCAGGCGGTACGGCCGGGCGGGCGGCCGCTCGTGGACACCGCGATCGGCTTGGCGGGGCGGCTGACGCAGGCCGCCGCCGACGCCAAGTACCGCAGCGACCTGATGCGCGACCTGCTGACGGGGCGCGGCGCGGACCTGACGGGCTGGGCGGTATTGCCGACCGGGCCGCTCCTGGTGGTGGTGGCCGAGGCCGACCCGCCCGCGGCCGGCCGCGACCCGAGGGCGATCCGGGCCGGGCAGGAGGCACTGGCCCTCGCCTGGTCCGGCGCGGTCGGCGCACGCGCCCCGGAGGCCGCGGTCGCCGCGTATCCGCGCGAGGTGGTCACCCTGCTCGGCGCACCCGCCGACGGCCAGGCCGCCCGGCTGGTGACCGAACTCGCGGCCGTGGTGCACGCGGATTGCGGCCCGACGATCCGCTCGTTCACGACGGGGGTGAGCCGACCGGCGGAGTCACTCGACGCGCTGCCGGCCGCGTACGAGCAGGCCCGCCGCGCGGTCGCCGCCGGTCGGCGCATCCACGGCCCCGGCGCGGTGGCCGACTTCGACCAGCTCGGCGTCTTCCGACTGCTCAGCCTGATCCCCGATCCGAGTGAACTCGACCGCTTCGCCCGCGAGGCCCTGCGCACACTGGCCCACCCCCGCGACCCCGAGGCAGCCGACCTGCGCAACACACTGCAAGCGCTGCTCGACACGAACCTGAACGTGGCCGAAACGGCACGGCGGCTGTATGTGCACTACAACACGCTGCGGTATCGAATCACCAAACTGGAGCGACTGCTCGGCCCGTTCACGCAGGATCCGCATCTGCGCCTGAACCTGATGATCGCGCTACAGATCGTCCGCATACAGGGTCGCTGACGCTCCGCGGGGGGCGGGGGCAGGCTCGCGGTGCGCGTCGGCTGCGCCGGCCCGACACGGGGGCGGCCGGCCTCCGGCCCGGCTGTCCTCAAACGCCGGACGGGCCGGCGGGTTCGGGCACGGGCGCGGGTGGGCGCGGGTGGGCGCGGCACGCTCCGTTGCGGGGGCGGGCGGCATGGGGTCGGGTCGGGTGCTTCCGGCGGGCGTTGCGCTTGTCGTTGCGTGGGCTGGTCCGGGGCGGTCTGAGTCGCGGGGTGGGCCGCCGCCGGCGTGCGGAGCTCCGGAGTCGGCCGAGATGCGACCCCCGCCGGAAGCGCCCGGCCCACTCGGGAGAGCCCCGGCGGCTCCGGCCCGCTAGCGTGCCTCGGGGGCTGTGCCGTAGTGGTCGGCCAGGGTTCGGAGTTCGCGGGCCGCGGTGATGGCGGCGGATTTGCCGTTGGAGGTTTGGATGCCCATTACCGGCAGCGTGTCGCCGTTGGACATGTCGATGTAGACCCACGGGTCGCCCTGGCGGAGGTACACGCGGACGATCTGGGCCCATTCCAGATGTGTGGTCCGCAGCAGGTTGACCACCGTCACGCCGTCCGCGGCGGCGACCACCTTCGGGCGGCCCAGCATCACCATCGCGCCGAGGCCCAGGACGCCGGTGGCCGCGACGCCCATTCGTGAGCCGAATCCCCAGCCGCCCTTCTCCGGCAGCATCACCGCCAGCACGCACAGCCCGACCAGGATGATCGCGCCGAGCACGCCGGTGATCAGCCGACTGCGCCTGGCGTACCAGGTACGCGGGAGCGGGGGGTCGACGGGGGTGGGCTCGCTCATAGGGAAACGGTTCTCCGGAGGGTGGCGGTGGTCGGCCCGCCGGGTGACGGGCCGACCGGACGGGGTCAGAGGCGGCAGGCGTGGATCCCGGTGACCAGGATCGCCCGCGCGCCGATCTCCCAGAGGTCGTCCATGATCTGCTGGGCGTTCTTGCGCGGCACCATCGCTCGCACCGCGACCCAGCCCTCGTTGTGCAGCGGGCTGACCGTCGGCGACTCCAGGCCCGGGGTCAGCGTGACCGCCGCCTCGACCCGCTCGACCCGGATGTCGTAGTCCATCATCACGTAGCTGCGCGCGACCAGGACGCCCTGGAGCCGGCGCACCAACTGCTCCAGCGCCGGCGAGGTCTCCGCGCCGGCGCGCCGGATCAGTACCGCCTCGGAGCGCAGGATCGGCTCGCCGAACACCTCCAGGCCCGCCTGGGCCAGCGTGGTGCCGGTCTCCACCACGTCGGCGATCACGTCGGCGACGCCCAGCTGGATCGCGGTCTCCACCGCGCCGTCCAGCTTGACCAGTGCCGCGGCCTCGATGCCGTGCTCGGCGAAGTCGCGCTGGACGATGCCGATGTAGGAGGAGGCCACCCGCAGTCCGGCCAGCCCCTTCTTGCCCTGCTCGGCCAGCTCGCGCGCGATCGGCGCGGGCGCGGCGTAGCGGAACGTGGCCGGAGCCAGGCCCAGTTGCAGGATCTCCTCGGCGTCGGCGCCGGAGTCCATCAGCAGGTCGCGCCCGGTGATCCCGGCGTCCAGTCGGCCGGAGCCGACGTAGATCGCGATGTCGCGCGGGCGCAGGAAGAAGAATTCGACGTTGTTGTCGGGGTCGGTGAGGACCAGTTCCTTGGAGTGCTTGCGCTGGCGGTAGCCGGCCTCATGCAGCATCGCCGACGCAGGCTCGGAGAGGGAACCCTTGTTGGGGACGGCGATGCGCAGCATGGAATGACCCTTCGGGATGGTGCTGAACCGAGTGGAGCGGAACCGAGTGGAGCGATACCTGGTGGAGCGATACCGAGTGGAGCGAATCGGGTGGATCTCAGGGGTACGGCTTCGTCCCCGGCCCGGGTGGTGGGCCGGGGACGGCGGCTGTCACAGGTGAGCGTATACGTCCTGGAGGGAGATGCCGCGGGCGACCATCATCACCTGGAGGTGGTACAGGAGCTGGGAGATCTCCTCGGCGGTGCGGTCGGCGCCCTCGTGCTCGGCGGCCATCCACACCTCGGCGGCCTCCTCCACGACCTTCTTGCCGATCGTGTGTACGCCGGCGGTGACGAGCTCGACCGTGCGCGAGCCTTCCTGGCCCGATTCCGCCTTGGCCCGCAGCTCGTCGAAAAGCTGTTCAAACGTCTTCATGGTGCCCATCGCGTGGTTGTGGGTGGCGTGTCGAACGGCCCGGCCGACCTGCCGGTCAGGCCGAACGCCACGGTTCGGAGAGCGTACGCAACGCCATCGCGGTCGCGACGGCCGCCTCCACCGCTTCGCGGCCCTTGTCCTCGCGCGAGTGCGGCAGGCCGGCCCGGTCCAGGGCCTGTTCCTCGGTGTCGCACGTGAGCACGCCGAAGCCGATCGGCACGCCCGTGTCGAGCGCGACCCGGGTGAGGCCGTCGGTGGCGGCGGAGCATACGTACTCGAAGTGCGGGGTGCCGCCGCGGATGACCACGCCGAGCGCGACCACCGCGTCGTAGCCGCGGCCGGCCAGCGCCTTGGCGAGCACGGGCAATTCGAACGCGCCGGGGGCGCGGATCAGCGTGGGTTCGGTGATGCCCAGCTCGCTCAGGGCCTTGACGGCCCCGTCCACGAGGCCGTCCATCACGGCGGTGTGCCATTGCGCGGCGACCACGCCCACGCGCAGGTCACGGCAGCCCTCGACGGTCAGTTTCGGGGCTCCTGCGCCACTCATGTCTGTCGTTGTCCTTCGGCTGGAACGGCTCGATGCCCGGGCTGTGTTGCCCGGTTTGTGCACGACTGCGAGCCTGGTTGCGAGATGAGGATGGAGCGGTTCGAACGAGACGAACCTATCGGCGCGGCCGGGACCGCACCGCGTGCGTGTCACCGGTACGGGTGACGTCGGCGGCTCTGGAAAGCCGAGGGGTCACGCGCTGCTGACCGCGCGCCCCTTCGCGTCGACGGCCTCCGCGACCTCGGCGACCGACGGCAGGTCCGCGGTCGGGTCGCTGGGGTCCAGCCAGGGCAGGTCGTGGCCCATCCGGTCGCGCTTGGTCTGGAGGTAGCGCAGGTTGTCCGCGGTGGCGTGCACCGGCAGGGCGACCCGGCCGGTGATCTCCAGGCCGTAACCCTCCAGGCCCGCGCGCTTGGCGGGGTTGTTGGTGAGCAGCCGCATCGAGCGCACGCCCAGGTCGACCAGGATCTGCGCGCCGGTGCCGTAGTCGCGGGCGTCGGCCGGCAGGCCCAGTTCCAGGTTGGCGTCCACCGTGTCGTGGCCGGCGTCCTGGAGTTGGTACGCCTGGAGCTTGTGGATCAGCCCGATCCCGCGCCCCTCGTGCCCGCGCATGTACAACACCACGCCCCGGCCCTCGGCGGTGACCCGGTCCAGCGCGGCGTCCAGCTGCGGGCCGCAGTCGCAGCGCAGCGAGCCGAACACATCGCCGGTCAGGCACTCGGAGTGCACCCGGACCAGGACGTCCTCGCCGTCGCCGATGTCGCCGGCGACCAGCGCGATGTGCTCGACGTTGTCGACCGTGCTGCGGTAGCCGATCGCCCGGAACGTGCCGTGCTCGGTGGGCAGTCGGGTCTCGGCGGCACGCTCGATCGTGCGCTCGGTACGGCGGCGGTAGGCGATCAGGTCGGCGATGCTGACGATCTTGAGGCCGTGTTCGCGGGCGAACGGGATCAGCTGCGGCAGCCGGGCCATCGTGCCGTCGTCGTTGACCACCTCGCAGATCACCCCGACCGGCGCCAGACCGGCCAACTCGGCGAGGTCCACGGCCGCCTCGGTGTGCCCGGGGCGCACCAGCACACCGCCCTCGACCGCGCGCAGCGGGAAGATGTGGCCGGGTCGGGTCAGCTGGGTGGGCAGCGTGTCCGGGTCGGACAGCAGCCGCACGGTGTGCGTGCGGTCGGCGGCCGAGATGCCGGTGTCCACGCCGTCCTTGGCGTCGACCGAGACCGAGTAGGCGGTGCCCTTGCGGTCCTCGTTGACGGCGGTCATCGGGGGCAGCTTGAGCCGGTCCAGGTCGGCACCGCGCATCGGCACGCAGACCACGCCCGAGGAGTAGCGGATCATGAAGGCCATCAACGCCTGCGTGGCCAACTCGCCGGCGAAGATCAGGTCGCCCTCGTTCTCCCGGTCCTCGTCGTCCACGACGACGATCGCCTCGCCGGCGGCCATCGCCTTGATCGCGTCGTCGATGGTGTCGAGGGCCGACTCGGTGGGCGCGCCCATCTGCGCCGGCACCTCGATCTCGGTGGTTTCGCTGCTGGTCTTCACGCCGTTGCCCCTTCCAGGTGCCGTTCTGCCCTGCGGGCAGCCCCCTTGTCCCGGTACCGCCGGGAGCGGTTCCACCAGTCGACGAGTCCGGCGACGCACATCACGAGGAAGACGCCGTAGACCAGTCCGCTGAACACCAGACCGTGCTGCCAGGCGAGGGGTACGCCGACCAGGTCGACCGCGATCCACACCAGCCAGAACTCGAACAGCCCTCGGGCCTGCGCGAGCATCGCCACGACCGAGCCGACGAAGATGTACGCGTCCGGCCAGGGCGCCCACGAGATGCCCGTGTGTTCGAGCAGTTGCGCGAAGCCGACCGTGCCGACCGCCATCAGCGCGACCAGCGCGATCCGCTCGTGGGTGGTGCCGAAGCGGATCTCCACCTCACCGGTGTCGCGCCGCCCGCGCGCCCAGCGCCACCAGCCGTACGCGGCGGCGACGATGATCACCACGTTGCGCATCGCGCTGCCGCCCAGGTGCACGGAGGTGTTGGCGGCGATCAGCAGCGCCGCGCCCACGATCTGTACCGGCCACGCCCACAGGTTGCGGCGCAGCGCGAGCCAGACGGTGGCCAGGGACGCGATCTGGCCGAGCAGGTCGGACCACGGCACCGGCTTGTTCGCGACGGTGAACGCGGCGTCGTTGAGCCAGCCGGTCACGATGCCCTCACCTGTGTACCGAGCCCGGGTGTGCCCGGCCCGTGGGTGCCCAGTCGCTCGACGTACTTGGCGATGATGTCGACCTCGAGGTTGACCGGGTCTCCGACGGTTTTCACGCCGAGGGTGGTGAGCGCGAGCGTGGTGGGGATCAGGCTGACGGTGAAGCTCGCGTCGCGCGCCTCGACGACGGTGAGGCTGATTCCGTCGACGGTGATCGAGCCCTTGTCCACCACGTAGCGGGCCAGGTGCGCCGGGAGGGCGATCTCGACGATCTCCCACTCCTCGCCGGGGGTGCGGGCCAGGATCTCGCCGGTGCCGTCGACGTGCCCTTGGACCAGGTGTCCGCCGAGCCGGCCGCCGAGCACCATGGGGCGCTCCAGATTGACCCGCGAGCCGGTGCTCAGCGCGCCGAGGCTGGACTTGTCCAGCGTCTCCTGCATCACGTCGGCGGTGAAGGTGGCCACCTCGGGGTCGACCTTGTCGTCCACGACGGTCAGACACACACCGTTGACGGCGATCGAGTCGCCGTGTCGGGCACCGGTGGTGACGACGGGGCCGCGGATGGTGATCCGGGCCGAGTCGGTCAGCCGCTCGATGGCCACGATCTCGCCGAGTTCCTCAACGATTCCGGTGAACATGCGTCAGGACTCCTTCGTACGGCCGGCGGAGTGCGGCCGTGGGCGGGCGGTGATGCGGATGTCGGTGCCGAGGCGCGTGACGTCGTCGACGTCCAGTCGCAACATCTCGGAGATGGTGCCGATTCCGGCCGGGCCCAGGGCGGTGGGTCCGGCGCCGAGCAGGGCGGGGGCGAGATAGCCCACGACGGTGTCGATCAGGCCGGCCGCGGCGAACGCGCCGGCGAGGGTGGGGCCGCCTTCGAGCAGCACGGCGCGCACGTCGCGGGCGTACAGCTCCTTCAGCAGCGCGAGCAGGTCCAGTCCGGTGTCCGCGAGCGGTATGCGCAGTACGGCGGCCTCGGGCAGGTGTGCGGCGGCCGCGTCGGGGCCGACCGCGATCAGGGTCGGCGCCGCGTCGTCGAGCACCCGGGCGTCGGCGCGCGTGCGGGCGTGGGTGTCCACGATCACCCGCAGCGGTTGCCGGGCGCCGGGTACGTCGCGCGCGGCCAGGTGCGGGTCGTCGGCGAGCTGCGTGCCGGAGCCGGCCAGCACCGCGTCGACGCTCGCCCGCAGCACGTGGGTGTCGGCGCGGGATTCGACGGAGCTGATCCACCGGGCGCTGCCGTCGGCGGCGGCGCTGCGGCCGTCGAGCGTGGCCGCGTACTTCCAGGTCACGTGCGGGCGGCCCAGGCGGATGGCGGTCAGCCAGGCCCGGTTGCCCGCCGCGGCCTCGGCGGCGAGCAGGCCGCCCTCGGCGTCGATGCCCGCCGCACGCAGCACCGCGCCGCCGCCGGCCGCGGCCGGGTTGGGGTCGGCGACGGCGTAGCGCACCCGGCGGATGCCGGCGTCGATCAGGGCCTGTGTGCAGGGGCCGGTGCGGCCGGTGTGCGAGCAGGGTTCGAGGGTGACCAGGGCGGTGCCGCCGCGGGCCGCCGCACCGGCCGCGCGCAGCGCCTCGACCTCGGCGTGCGGGGCGCCGGCGCGGGTGTGGAAGCCCTCGCCGACCACGGTGCCGTCGGGGCCGAGCACGACACAGCCGACCAGCGGATTGGGACTGGTGTGACCGAGCGCACGGCTCGCCAGCGAGATGGCCCGGCGCATCGCCGAGGTCTCCTCGACCGACGGGGCGGTGTTGCCCTCCACCTCGTGCCTCCTCGCGTTCGACGCGGGGCAACCGGGGTGTTTTCGGGCACAACGACACGACGAATCGACGCGCGGGGATGTCGGCGCACCTTGGGGTACGCGGGCATGCCGCAGTCGCTCGCCGCGCGCCACCTCCCATCCGGACTTTGACCGTCGGTACCGGAATTCCACCGGTTCAGCCGGCCGTCGCTCCACGTGATGCGGGGCGTCGACCGGGTCGCGGACTGTAACCGCCGGTTCGGATTTTCACCGACCCCGGAGCGCGCGTACGTGACTTTCGTACACCTCGAAGTGTGCCACGGCGGCCGACAACGTTGACCGTGGGCAACCTGTGCCGTCCGTCACGGTGCGTTCGTATATCCGAACGCGACTGCGGCGAGGATGATCTGACGATTCGTCAGGTCGCTGGTCGAGGCGGTGCCCGCGGCGGCCCGCTTCGATGAGATTCTGTGCGCATGACCGTGCAGATCAATCCGAGCATCCTGTCCGCCGACTTCGCCCGCCTCGCCGACGAGGTGGCGCAGGTGCGCAACGCCGACTGGCTCCACGTGGATGTCATGGACAACCACTTCGTACCGAACCTCACCCTCGGCCTGCCCGTGGTGGAGAGCCTGATGAAGGCCACCGACACCCCCATCGACATGCACCTGATGATCGAGGACCCGGACCGCTGGGCACCCGCCTACGCGGAGGCCGGCGCGGGCAGCGTCACGTTCCACGTGGAGGCCGCGACCGCCCCGATCAAGCTCGCCCGCGACCTGCGGGCCAAGGGCGCGCGGGCCTCGATGGCGCTGCGGCCGGCCACGCCGATCGAGCCGTACGAGGACCTGCTGCCCGAGCTGGACATGCTCCTGGTGATGACGGTCGAGCCGGGATTCGGCGGGCAGAGCTTCCTGGACGTGATGTTGCCGAAGATCCGCCGGACCCGGCAGCTGATCGCCAAGCACGGTCTGCAGATGTGGCTGCAGGTGGACGGCGGGGTCTCCGCCAAGACGATCGAGATGTGCGCGGAGGCCGGGGCGGACGTGTTCGTGGCGGGCTCGGCGGTCTTCGACGGAACGGACCCGGGTGCGGCGGTGGACCGGCTGCGGGCCCTGGCGACGGGGGCCGCGGAGCGCTGCGCCCATTAGGGCGGGGTTGTTTTGCCCACCCGCCCACCCGTTGCGCTGCGTGAGCACGCTGCGGTTTTCATGGTTCGGGGTCGCCCACGCCGGCCCGTGAAGCTTCGTCACAATGAGTGAAAGCGACGTGTGGCTGCTGGGGTCTCTCGTCGTCCTCGCCGGGGCGGGAGACCTCAGCCGGTCGCGGACCAGATCGTCCAGTGGTCGACTTCGGTGATGGGCGCCCGGGACGGAAGTTTGGACTCGATGTAGGCCGCCAGCGCGTCCAGTTCGGTGTCGGTCAGTTCGTGCAGGAGCGAGCGGCCCGTGCGGGCGCGCAGGTCGGCGCCGACCTCTCGGGCGTCGGTGTAGGTGCGGCGGGTCTCGGCGAGCGCGGTGGTGCGTACGGCGGTGAAGCCGGCCTCGCGCAGTGCCGCCTCGACCGTGGCGCCGGTGGGGCGTCGGGCGGTCTCGATCGCGAGCAGCGCGGGGAACCGTTCGAAGAACCAGCCGCGCAGGTGGGTGGGCGTGCCGGGGCGGGCGACGTCGGCCGGGGTGCGGTCCTGGACGATCAGCGTGCCGCCGGGCGCGAGCAGCCGCCGGGCCTCGCGGAAGCATCCGGCGAGGTCGTCGAGGTGGTGGATCAGCGCCCGCTCGAACACGATGTCGGCGCCGCCGTCGGGCAACCCGGTGGCGTACGCGTCCCCTTCCCGAAACGACAACCCTTCCCGCGGCGACAGCCCGGCCCGCTCCCGGGCGCCGGAGAGGATCGCGGCCGAGAAGTCCACCCCGACCACGCTCGCCGCCCCCAGGTCCAGCCACGCGGTGGTGTACACCCCGCCGCCGCACCCGACGTCCACGACCCGCGCCCCGACCGGGTCCACGAGGTCGCCGACCAGCCGCGCCCAGTCCGCGCCGGCGGTGCGGTGGGTGTACGTGAGGCGGTTGGCGTGGTTGTGGAAGTCGATCGGCATGGCGGCCTCCCGGGGGCATGGCGCAAACTATCTCGACATCAAGATACTTCACGACGAGAGGACGCTTCAAGGTCTCGCCGGCGCCGCCGGATCAGGTACACGCCGGTGCACAGGGTGACCCCGGTCAGCGCGGCAATGTGCTCGCGGCCGGCCAGGTTCGGCTTGACCACCACCTCGGCGATCATCAGCGCCCACACACCCACGAACAGGATCGGCGCCCGGCGCACCATCGCGATGCACACCACCAGGCCGACCACCGCGGCCGAGGGGCCGGTGTCCATGATGTCGCCCTGATGTGCGTCGATGCCGAGCACGTGGTCCGGGCCGAGGCCGACCATCACGCGCGCGGCCAGTGTGCCGGACAGCGTGGCGACGTACGCGATCACCAGGGTCCGACGGGCGCCCAGGTCGAGTTCGGCCAGTCCGAACAGGATCAGCACCTGGATCAGCGCACCCCACACCGGCAGGTCCGGCGCGGGCACGAACAACGACACGGGGGTGCGCAGCAGCGCGAGCGGCAGCGGGATGCCCGCGCTCACCCCGCCCAGCACCCGCACCACGTCGCCGCCCCACGAGGTGCGCCAGGCCAGCCAGAAGCCGAGGCTCAGGAGCACCGCGCACACCGTGAGCGGAATCGCTTTCGGCCCGTGCGCGCGCAGTTCGCGCACGGGCCGCGCGGTGAGCCTGGTCCATTCGCCGCGCACCGCCGCCCCTGTGCGGACGAGCAGGCCGGGGCGCGGGGTGCTGCGGGCGAGCGTGGACATGGGTACGGCGGCTCCTGCGATGGCGGGATGTCGCGACCGCCCGCGGTGCGCGTGGAGCCCGAGGGACGGCCGGTGCGGCCGCGCCCGAAGTGACGACCACCCTCGCCGTTATGCCCCATTCAACCGGATTCAGCCGCGCATCACCCCATTCGGCCGGGCGACCGCCGACCGGTCAGCCCCTCCGACGCAGCAGGGCCAGATACATCGCGTCCGTGGCGTGCAGGTGCGGCCACAGTTGTACGTCCGGCCCGCTGCCCAGGTGCGGTACGCCCGGGAACAGGGGGCGGGCGTCGATCAACTCGGCCTCGTCCGCGCGCAGGATGTCGTCGACCACCACGCGGGTCTCGGCCGGGTGCGGTGAGCAGGTGACGTAGGCGATCACCCCGCCGGGACGGGCCGCCGCCACCGCCGTGCGGAGCAAAGCGCGCTGGAGTTCGCCCAGTTCGGGGATGTCCTCGGGCTTGCGGCGCCAGCGCGACTCGGGGCGGCGGCGCAGCGCGCCCAGGCCGCTGCACGGGACGTCGGCGATCACCCGGTCGAAGCTCCCGGGTCGCCAGGCCGGCCTGGTGCCGTCGGCGGTGATCACCTGATGGTGGGTCAGGTGGCCGATCGCGTTGCGGACCAGGCGGGCGCGGTGGTGGCGGCGTTCGACCGCGAGCAGGGACACGTCGCGGCCCGTGGCGATCGCGGCGAGCAGGCCCGCCTTGCCGCCGGGGCCGGCGCACAGGTCCAGCCAGCGGCTCTCGGCGCCCTCGACCTCGGCGTTCGCCAGCGCGGCGGCGACGAGCTGGCTGCCCTCGTCCTGGACGGCGGCCCGGCCGTCGCGGATCGCCTTGATCGCGGCGGGGTCGCCCTCGGGCAGCGTGGCGGCGTACGGCGACCAGCGCCCGGGGGTGGCCCCGGCCTCGTACAGCTCGGCGAGTTCCACCCGGCCCGGGCGGGCGACCAGGGAGATCACCGGGGCGAGGTTGTCGGCGGCGAGCAGCGCCTCCATCGCGGCGCGGTCGTGCGGGTTGCCGCGCGCGCCCAGTGCGTCCCACAGCGCCTGCACGATCCAGCGCGGGTGCGAGTGCAGGACCGCGAGGTGGCCCTCGGGGTCGTCCTCGTAGGGCGGCGCGATCTGCCGCAACCACGTGTCCAGGTCCTGCTTGGACACCCGGCGCAGGATCGCGTTGACGAACTTGGCCCGGCCGTCGCCGAGTACCGCGCGGGCCAGTTCCACGGTGGCCGAGACGGCCGCGTGTACGGGGGTGCGCATGCTCAGCAGCTGGTGCACGCCGAGCGCGAGCACGTCCAGGACCGGCGGGTCGATCTCCTGGATCGGCCGGTCGGTGCAGGCCGCCACGATCCGGTCGTAGGTACCCTGGCGGCGCAGCGTGCCGTGCACCAGCTCGGTCGCGAAGGCGGCGTCACGGGGGATGATCCGGCGCTCGCGCAGCAGCGCGGGCAGCACCAGGTTGGCGTAGGCGTCGCGTTCGCCGACCGCGTGCAGGACGTCGTAGGCGGCCAGGCGCGCGGCGTCGGGACGCGGGCGGCGGTAGGGGCGTGCGGCGGGGGCGTTGGTCACGGTGCTCAGTTCGTGCCGAGGGTTTCACCGGGCTCGGGGTGTGCGCCCCGGGCCCAGTCGGTGGCGGCCATCATGCGTTTGCCCTGGGGCTGGACCTGGGTGAGTTCGACCGCGTGGCTGCCGGTACCCACGCGGACCACCTTCTTCTCCACCGCGATCTCGCCGGGGGCCAGCGCGTTGTCCCCGGCGCGCAGCCGGACCGGGGCGAGCTTCAGCCGCTCGCCGCGGAAAGTGGTCCAGGCGCCGGGGGCGGGGGTACAGCCGCGCACCACGCGGTCCACGCGCAGCGCGGGTGCGGTGAAGTCGACGCGGGCGTCCTCGACGCCGATCTTGGGCGCGAGGGACACCCCCTCCGGGGACTGCGGGCGCGGGGCGAGGCTGCCGTCGGCGATCCCGTCCATGGTCGCCACCAGCAGGCGCGCGCCGGAGCGGGAGAGCCGGTCGAGCAGGTCGCCGCTGGTGTCGGTGGGCCGGATCTCGTCGGTGACCATGCCGTACACCGGGCCGGAGTCCAGGCCCTGTTCGATCTCGAAGGTGCACGCGCCGGTGATGTCGTCGCCGGCGAGCACGGCGTGCTGCACCGGCGCCGCGCCGCGCCAGGCGGGCAGCAGCGAGAAGTGCAGGTTGACCCAGCCGCGCGCGGGGATCTCCAACGCGACCTTGGGCAGCAGCGCGCCGTAGGCGACCACGGGGCAGCAATCGGGGGCGATCTCGGTGAGCCGGGCCAAAAATTCCGGGTCGCGCGGCTTGGCCGGGCGCAGGATCTCGATCCCGGCCTCGGCGGCCCGCTCGGCCACCGGACTGGCGACCAGTCTGCGACCGCGACCGGCGGGGGCGTCGGGGCGGGTGACCACCGCGACCACCTCGTGCCGGGACTCCAGGAGGGCTTCGAGTGCGGGGACGGCGACCTCGGGGGTGCCGGCGAAGACTAGGCGCATGGGGTTTTAGAGGGCCTTCCCGAAGGTGGAGTGGGGGGAGAACTTCACCTGGGGCGGGGCCTGCCCCGCCCACTCCGCCTCGCGCAGCGCACGCAGCGCGGACTTGCGCTGTTCGCGGTCGAGCCGGTCGATGAACAGGATGCCGTCGAGGTGGTCGGTCTCGTGCTGGATGCAGCGCGAGAGCAGCCGGGTGCCCTCGATGACGACGGGGTCGCCGTGCATGTTGAAGCCCTTGGCGACCACGCCGTACGCGCGCTTGGTGTCGTAGCGCAGACCCGGCAGGGACAGGCAGCCCTCGGGGCCGTCCTGTTCGTCCTCGGACAGGTCCAGGTCGGGGTTGATCAGGTGGCCCACCTCGCCGTCCACCTGGTAGGTGAACACCCGCAGGGCGACGCCGATCTGCGGCGCGGCCAGGCCGCTGCCGGGCGCGTCGCGCATCGTGTCGGTGAGGTCGGCGACCAGTCGACGCAGTTCCTTGTCGAACACGGTGACCGGGTCGGCCTTGCTGCGCAGGACGGGGTCGCCGAACAGGCGGATCGGCTGGACTGCCACGGGTGTGCTCCCCCATCGGTGGTCGGTCGGTGGTCGGTCGTACGGCTGCCGGCGACCGCCGCGCGTGGCGGCGCGGTACACGAGGTGTGCCGCTCGGCGGTGTCGGTCGATCGGAACCGGAGAGCGGCAAGTCTACTGAGCGGGCGCGGCCCGGCTCCCGCATGCCGGGCGTGGGTCGCCGGCGGGGCGGCCCGGGGTACGTCCGGCGACCGTCCGCGTCGGCTTCCGGTGGTGCGCGGAGTGGGGCTCGCGTGCCTCCGGCAAGCCTGGTCGGGTGGGGCCGGCGTACCTCCGGCAACCCTGTCCGAGGTGGCGGACACTCTCCGGGTGTGACGACCGAACAGGAACATCAGGACGGGGACCACGTGTTGTGGGCCCGGGTCCGCGCGGGGGATCGCGACGCGTTCGCGGTGGTGTTCGACCGGCACGCGGGGGCGGTCTACGGCCACCTCCTGCGGCGGACCGGTGACGGCGGTGAGGCCGAGGACCTGACGTCGGCGGTGTTCCTGACCGCCTGGCGTCGCCGTGCGGAGGTGACCTTCGACCGGGACAGCGCACTGCCGTGGCTGCTCGGCACGGCGAACCGCACGGTGGCCAACCGGCGGCGCGCGCTCAAGCGTTACCGGGCGCTGGCCGCGCGGGTGCCGCTGCCCGACCACGAACCCGACCACGCGGACGAGGTGGCCCGGCGGATCGACCGCGAGCGTGCGGCGCAGGCGTTGCGGCGTTCGGTGGCGAAGCTGCCCCGGCACGAGCGCGACGTGGTGGAGCTGTGCGTGTGGGGCGGCCTGGATCAGCAGGCGGCGGCCACCGCGCTGGGCGTGGCGTTGGGCACGGTCAAGGCGCGGATGCATCGGGCCCGCAAGCGGTTGAGCGGCCTGCTGGCCGAAGAGGGCGTGCACGCGAGCACGCACACAGGCATCGAGGAGGCACGATGAGCCCGTACGACGAGGACCGGCTGCCCGGACACGACCGGCGCCGGCGGGAGTTGCTGGCCATGCTCGACACGGAGCCGTCCGGCCGGCACCGGGCGCTGGTACCGGGGATCGCCGCCGGCGCGGTGCTCGCGATGTGCGCCGTGGGGGTGTTGGCCGCGGGGCCGTGGCGGGGGCCGGAGAACCTGTCGGCCGCGGGGCCGGTGGCCGGCCAGGACCCGTCCCAGGGGGTGCCGAGGGAGTCGGCCAAGGCGGGCGACCCGGTGCCGTGGGACGTGGCGAGCCGAACGCTGGCGACGTGTCTGGACAACGGCCGGCGGGCCGCGGTCCCGCCTCCGCCGCCGACCGGATTCGCGACGTCGAAGCCGACGTGGCAGCCCCCGGGGGCGACGATGTCGCCGGGTGGAGGGTGGTCGCTGCCGCCGGGGATGCCGTTGTCGGAGGCGCCCGTGCCGCCGTGGTCGAGCGATCCGGTGCCGCCGGCCGGAACGGGCCGGCCGACCGGGCCGAACGTGTCCCCGACGTCGTCCGGGGGGCCCGCGATCGGGTCCGGGTCGCTGTACTGGCCGGACAAGCCGGCCACGTTCCCGCCGGGCGTCGCGGTGGACGGGGGGCCGCCGCCGCCGCTGACGGCGAGCCCGACGGCGCACGGGGCGCGGACGCCGAGTCCGGCCGGGCCCGACGCGTCGTTGTGGAAGGTGCGCGAGCCGGATTCGGCGTTCAAGCCGTACTTCACCGCCTGGGAGGAGATGCGCAGCGGCATGTTGCGCCCGATGGTCGTGGGCAAGGCGACCAAGCCGGGCCTGGTGGTCTGCCACGGGGAGGCGCCACCGGACTTCCCGGCCCCGACGGCGGCCGACGGCACCCTCGCGGGCCCGTTCGAAGTCCGTCGAAGCATGCTCCTCGGTCCGGTGAACGACCCGCCGCCGGTCTCCGCGGTGTCCACGTGGTGGGGCAGGACCACTGCCTCGGTGGCCCGGATCGTGGTGGAGCTGCCGGACGGACGCACGATCGGCGCGGTGGTCCGCAACGGCGTGTGGTTCGCCGGCATCCCCGGCAACGTCGACGCCCCGCCGCACATCCGCGCCTACGACGCGGCCGGCGCCCTCCTGGCCGACCGCACGGGCGACACGGAGTCACTGCGCTGCACCACGACCCCGACGACCAAGGGCTGCGGAAGCCGGACGCACTGGGGGTAGCCGCCCCTAGCTGCGAGAGGGGCGAACGCCCGAGTCCTCGCGGATCTGCGGGTCCGCGGGGCGGCAGGTCTGCGAGGCAGCAGGGCCGCAACCGACGAGAAACCCGCGGGCATGGCGTCACTCGCGTCGGCGGGTCACACCCGGGTGGGCTCGTGGCACCCGCCGCGCGGCCCCCGGAGCCGGGCCATGAGCCGGGCGCCCGGGGTGCCGCCGGGGGCGCGCCGTCCGGGCGGACCGGGCGCCGCGCCCGACCGCGTCAGCCGATGTCCGGCGGATCGACCCTGATCAGCACCGGATCGGCGGTCCCCCGGGCCAGACGCAACGTCTGTGCCGCCTTCAGCGCGTGTGCCAGTTCCGCGCCGCGGCCGGGTTCGATCCGGAGCAGGACCCGTTCATGGCGCGGCGGTTCGGCCGCCGGCCGGGCCGCCGCGGGGGGTGGCGGCGTGGTGCCGAACAGGGCGCGGGTGAGTTCGGCGCGGGTGTCGGCGGCCCTGGGGTCGGGCCTGGTCGGCGCCGGCGGCGGGGTGCGGGCGACGGTCGGGGCGACCGGGACGGGCCCCAGTACGTCCACCCCGTCCGGCAGCCGCAGCACCGCCAGGAAGTCGGCGATCCCGGCAGGCGGCCCGGTGACCGACGCCATCCGCGACACCGGCGGCAGGTTCAGGTCGGCCCGCTCGCCGAGTTCGGTCAGCGCGTACCCCTGTGGGTCCCACCGCACCAGCGCCTGCACCGGGCGCAGCGTGGACTCGGCGACCACGACCAGCGTGCCGCCCTCCCCCGCCGGGCGGACCAGGCTCGCCGCGTCCAGCCAGCGGCGCAGCGCCTCCTCGCCGGCGCGCAGGTCGGGCCGGGTGAGCAGGGCCCAGCCGTCCAGGAGCAGCGCCGCCGCGTAGCCGCTCGGCGCGACCGGTTCGGCTCCGGGCGTGGCGATGATCAGCGCGGGCAGATCCGGCACGGTGGTCAGGATCGCGTCCCGCCCGGAGGTACGCACCGGCACGGTCGGGAACGCGCGGCCCAACTCCTCCGCGGTCCGTCGCGCACCGATCACGCCCGCCCGGATGCGGTCCCCGCCGCACACCCGGCAATGCCAGTTCGGCGCCGGCCGGGTACACCAACCGCAGGTCAACACCGCGTCCCCGGAGGGCAGTTCGAGCGGCCCCGAACAGTGCACGCAGCGCGCCGGCTCCCGGCAGCGCTGACACGACGTGCGCACCAGGTAGCCGCGTCGGGGCACCTGGACCAGGACCGGACCGCTGCGCAACGCGGAGCGCGCCACGTCCCAGGCCAGGCTCGGCAACCGTGCCGCGCGCGCCGCCTCGTCCCGGGCCAGGTCGAAATCGCTACCGACGGTGCGCACGAGCGGTGCGGCGGCGCGGACGGCGGCGCGGTCGGCGTCCAGCGGCCGGGCCCAGCCGGTGCGGACCAGTTGCGCGGCCTCGACCGTGGTGGAGTGCCCGCCGACGGTGAACGCGGCGTGCTCGCGGGCGGCGCGCATGGCCAGTACCTCGCGCACGTGGGGGTGCGGCGCGTTCTGGTCGGCGTGCGAGTCGTCGCCGTCGTTCCAGACCAGGGCCAGGCCCAGTTCCACCACCGGCGCGAACATCGCCGCGCGGGTGCCCACGACGGCGCGGACCGTGCCCCGGTTGACCGCGAGCCAGCGCCGGTAGCGCTCCTCGGGTCCCAGTCCGGCGGTCAGCGCGACGTGCCGGCCCGGACCGAGCAGCGCGGTCAACGCCGCGTCGACCCGATCCACGGCCTTGGCGTCGGGGACGACCGCGAGCGCTCCCCGACCTCCGGCCAGGGTGGCGGCCAACGCGCGGGCGATCTCGTCCGGCCAGTGCGGTCCGGGCAGCGCGGTCCACACCGTGCGCGGCGACTCCCCCGCGGCGAGCGCGGCCAGGTGCGCGACGCCGGCCGGGTAGCGCGACCACGGCCCGGGCGCGGGCGGCCCGGGCCGTGTCAACGGCTCCCCCGAGGGCTCCGCCTCGGCGCGCGCGTGCCGGGCCGGCAGCGCGAGCTGCACGACGTCGGCGAGGCTGCCGGCGTACCGGTCCGCCACCGCCCGGGCCAGCTCGACCATCGGCGGCGCGAGCACGATCTCGGGCGAGACCACGCTCGCCAACGGGGCCAGCGGCCCGGCGTACGTGCTGCGCTCGACCCGCTCGACGATCACCCCGTCGATCAACCCGCCACCGCGCCGCCGCCCGTCCACGACCTTGGCCCCGAACCGCACCCGCACCCGCACCCCGGGCTGGGCCTGCTCGTCCAGCTTGGCCGGCACCGAGTAGTCGAACAACCGATCCAGGTGCACGAGCCCCTTGTCCACGACGACCCTGGCCACCGGTAGCCGCTCAGCCTGAGCCGGCGCCTTCGGCTTGCGCCCCCGCGCAGCCCGCACGGCCCGCCGCGCCCCCTCGACCCCGAGCACCAGCTGCCCGTCCTCGCCGCTGCTCCCACCAGGATCGTTCGTCGCCACATCGATCATCCTGACAGACGGGTACGACGCATCCCCGCAGGTACGGACACCCCCGGCAGCCCGGCACCGCTCCCCTGACGGGCAACGGCACCCCGCTTCGCATACTTCCAGGTAGGAGGCGGAGGAGATCCGCACCTACCTTCGGCTCATGCTGGACGTCTGAAGCGTCATGCACGCCGGATCGACCCGGGCCGGGCGTGGCCTACTCCACCTCCACACCGTGTGACTCCGCGACGCCCAGTAGGCCGTTGCGGAAGCCGTTTGTGGTGGGGGAGAAAGTCCAGCCGGTGTCGGTGCGGACGAAGGCGCCGAGGACCATGGCGGTTTCGCCGGAGCGGCGGGTCGGGACCGGGTTGGTGCCGAGGTTGCGGCCGTTCGCCTGCTCGAGGCGGGTGAGTTTGGTGCCGCGCAGGGTGCTCAGGTCGCGGCCGGGGGCGTGTTCCTCGTCGACGGCGGCGGCCAGGACCAGCCGGTCGGCCTCGCGGGGCAGCAGGGCCAGGTCGATCAGGAAGCCCACCCCGTCACCGATCCGCACCGCCCCTTCCGGACTGGCCGGGTTGTTGAAGAAGACGAAGTGCTCGTCGCCGAGCACCCGTCCGCGCCGGCATACGAACGCGCACGGGTCCAGCGGCGGCGCGGTCCCCGCGTCCCAGGCCACCTGGACCAGGAGCCGGCTGCCGGGCGCGGCGGCCGTGCCGGTGCCCGGACCCAGCCGACCGCGCAGGCCGTGGCGGGCGAGCAGGCCGACCAACTCCGGCCCGGTGACCAGGCCCAGCGGCTTGTTGCGGATGAACTCGTGGCTGCCGGGCCCGAATTGGGACGTGGTGACCAGCAGGCCCTTGTTCGCGCCGTGGTGCTGTACGGTCCCGGCCAGGTCGCGCACGGCGGTCGGCGGGACGGTGTGCCGGTAGCGCTTGACCTGCACCACGATCGTGCCGCCGCGGATCGGGTCCGGGTCCACCGCGACCACGTCGACGCCCTGGTCGCCGCTGCGCGCGGTGGTCGCGACCTCCATGCCCATGCGCTGGAACAGCTCGGCGATCAGGTTCTCGAACTCGATCGGGTCCATCACGAACAGGTCCGGATCGTCGTCGGCCCCGGGCCGCGCGGGCAGCGTGGGGGTGGGCGCCGGCGTCGGCGCCGAGGCGACGCTGTCCGCGAGCCGGGTCGTGCGTACCGGGGTGGGCCGGTCCGGGCGCGTCGACAGCGTGCCCTCCATCGCCTCCAGGCACGCGACCGCGTCCACCCGGTCCAGGCTGATGTGCCGGAAGTCCTGCGTGCGGGCGGTCACCGTGACCAGGTACGTGCGCCCGGGTCGGCCCGTCGCCGGGTCGATCGCCTGAACGAAGCCGTTCAGCACCACCGAGTCGAGGATGCCCTCGTGGTCGGCGAAGAACAGTTCGGCGAGTATCCGCAGCGCGCTCTGCGCGAGCACGTCGCGGTGGATCGTGCGCCGGTCGGTCGCCGTGCGGGCGACCTCCTTCTCCTGGTCGTCGGTCTTGACGTAGCGCATCCGGGCCACCGCCGGCACCACGTCGACGGTCGGGAGTTCGTGGTCGACCACGAGTTGGCGCTGCGCGGCGTCGAAGGCCACCGTCGACTGGTCGGAGAAGCCCTCCGGCCAGTCCGGCGAGGCGAGCAGGACCCCCTCGAAGTAGTCCTCGATCGCCTCCGGATCGCGCGCCGCGAGCCGCCGCACCAGGTCGTCGACCTGCTCGTTGCGCTGCGCGGCGAGCGCCCGCTGACCGTTGGCCCACTCCTCGAACCGGCGGCGGTAGTCGTTGTATCGCTGCTGCCGCTCGTATTCGGCGGCCTGTGCGGCCCGCAGGTCGTGCTCGTAGCGGGCCTGTGCCTGCGCCCGGTCCTGCTCATAGCGCGAGTGCGCGCCGGGCGCGAACGAGCCCAGGCCGGACGGGGCGGCGACCTGATAGCGCGCCGGATCGGGCATCGGGATCGGCCGGGCCAACTCCCCCGGCTGGAACGGCGGGATCTCCACGGCGGCGCGCAACCGGTCGATGCGGAACCCCGGCGCGCTCAGCCGGGCCCGGAGCACGCCCTGGAGTTCGGCGACGCGCTCCTCGATCTCGGCGGTCCGTCGGGCCACTTCGGCCTCGCGGGCCTGCTGGTAGGCGCGCTGCGCCTCGCGGTCCGCGCGGGCGGCGGCCTTCTGCGCCTCACGGCGATTGCGCTCGTCCGCCCGCTGTTGCTGCTGCCGCGCGCGCAACTCGGCCTCGCGCTGCCGCTGTTGCTGCCGCTGTAGTTCGGCCCATGTCCCCAGCACGCCGGTGCTCCGCCGACTCGCCACGCTATCGCCCTTCCGCCCTGCACCCGTCCGCCCCCACGCTGGATGCCATCCTGCCGTGTTCGACCACTCGGCGCGAAGGCGGTCGGCGGGTCGATCCGCAGGTGGTCGGGCGAGGGGCCGGGTGGGCGGCGGAACGGGGGCCGGACCGGCACCCCGCTCGCGCTCCCGGGTCACGCCGAGCCGTCACCGGCCCCCGCGTGAACCACCACCCCTGGAACCGCTGGACGAACCGCCCTTGGAGCCGCTGCCGGACGAACTGCCGCCCTTGGACCCGCTGGTCGAGCCGCCCGTCGAACCGCCGGACGAGCCGCCCGTGGCCGAACCGCCCGTGTTTCCCGTCGTGGCCGATCCGGAACTCGTGAAGCGCGCGGGATCGGGTGTGTCCGTCGGTCCGGATCGGGTGGCGGTCGGCAACGCGGTGCCGGGGTTCGTGGCGGTCGCGCTCGGGACGGAAACCGTCGTGCGCTTCGGCGGTTTCGGCCGCTTCGACGACTTGCTCCCACCGCCGCATCCCGTCAGGACCAGTACGCCGGCCGTGGTCGCCGCGACGGCGACCGTCCCGACCCGGAAGATTCGTTTCTTCGTACGTCGCATGCTGCACACGCCCCCGTGATCGACTGTCGTAGGACTGTAGCCGGCCCGACCGGCCGCCGCCGGCATCCCCCTCCCCACGGCGGCCGATTCGACTCATTCGCAGGCCGTACCATCCCCGTCCCGGTCCAGGTGCGCGCCGTAGCCGGGTTCGCCGCGATGGATCGGCGCGGCGCCGGCGGCCCGAACCGCGGTGCAGTTCTTGTAGTAGACCGGCCCGTCGCCGCCGGTGCTGCTGCCGCCGGTAGTGCCGGAGGTGCCGGAGCCACCGGACGAACCCGTCCCCGCCGAACCGCCGCTCGACCCCGTGCTCTTGCTCCCCCCGGTGCCGACCGAGTCGCCCGCCGGCGTGGCGGGTGCCTTCGACGGTGTCGGCGTGGAGTTCTTCGCAGCCGCCGACGGCGACGGCGACAACGAGGACGGCGGCGCGGAAGGTGTCGGCGAACCCGACGCGGTGGCCGCGCCCGCCCCGCCGCCGCTCTGCGAGGGCTTCGGCGAGCCGGACTTGCCGCCCCCGTCCCCGTCGCACCCCGCCAATGCCAGGGTCAACACCACCGCCAACGCCGGCACGATCACCCCCGCATGCCGCCGCGTGGATCCGATTTTCGGCATGCCTGTACCCGATGTGCCCATCTGCGAGTTTCCCCCCTCGATATGTGCCGCCCGGACTCTAGCCGCCATCCCCGCCGCTGTCCGCCGGACCCGGGAGCCGGCACCGCTTATCACGTTTCGCCGGGTATCTGGACCGGGCCTCGGAAGGCACCTACGGTGCCTGGATGGACCGATTGAGCGCGATGGATGCCGGGTTCTACTTCGTCGAGGACGAGAACGTGCCGATGCACGTCGGATCCGTGCTGATCTTCGACGGGCCCGCCCCGTCGTACGGCGACGTGATCCGACTGTTCGTCTCGAAGTTGCCGGACGTGCCGCGCTACCGGCAGCGGGTCCGCACGCTGCCGCTGCATCTGGGCCGCCCGGTGTGGGTGGACGACGAACACTTCCAGATCCTCTACCACGTGCGGCACACCGCGGTGCCCGCGCCGGGCGGCGCCGATCAGGTGCGCAACCTCGCCGGCCGGCTGTTCGCGCAGCGGCTGGACCTGACCAAGCCGCTGTGGGAGGTCTGGCTGGTGGAGGGCCTGGCCGACGGCCGCTGGGCGATCATCTCCAAGGTGCACCACTGCCTGATCGACGGCATCGCCGGCACCGACCTGCTGCAGATCCTGCTCGACTGGCGCAAGGACCCGGAGCCGCCCGGGGCCGACGAGTCGGCGGACCTCGACCCGTGGCTCCCGGAGCCCGCGCCGAGCACCGCGGATCTGATCGCGGACGGCCTGCGGGACGCGGTCGCGGCCCCGATCAAGCACCTGGCGGCGGTGCCGGCGCCGGCTCGGGAAATGCGCAGCGGCTCGGAGCCGACCGACATCGTCCGGGCGCCGGCCCGCAGCCTGCCCGGTACCGCGCATCGGCTCCTGGAGACCTCGGCCGGCTCGCTCAACGGCTCGATCGGGCCGCATCGGCGCTGGGTGTGGGCCGATGCGGAGATCGCCGAGATCAAACGGATCCGGAAGGAGTTCGGCGGCACCGTCAACGACGTGATCCTCACCGCGATCACCCGGGGCTTTCGCGATCTGCCGGCGGGGCGGGGCGAGTTGACGTCGGATCAGGTGGTCCGCTCGCTGGTCCCGGTGTCGGTGCGGGCGCCGCGCGAGCGCAAAACGCTCAACAACCGGCTCAGCGCGATCCTGGTGAACCTGCCGGTCGGCGAGGACGATCCGGCGGCCCGGGCCCGCTCGATCCGCGAGCAGATGGACGACCTCAAACGCAGCCGGCAGGCGGCCGGCGCCGATGTCCTCACCAATCTGGGCAACTTCGCCGCGCCGACCCTGCCGGCCCTCGGCTCGCGCACCGCGCTGCGCTTCCCCCAGCGCTTCCTGCAGACGCTCACCACCAACGTCCCGGGCCCGCGCGTGCCGCTGTACATGCTGGGCCGCCCGCTGCGCGAGCTCTACCCGTACGTCCCGATCGCCGGCACGATGCGCATCGGCGTCGGCGTCCTCTCCTACCTGGACCACGTCACCTTCGGCATCACCGCCGACTTCGACGCAGTCCCCGACGCCCAATCCCTCGCCGACGGCATCCGCGCGGGCATCGACGAACTGCTGGATGCCGCGGCCACTTCCCCCTGAACACGCCGGGGCGAAGGGAGGACCGGGGGGCGGGAACGGCACAATGCCGGGATGAGCGCTTCGCGGGACATTCTTGGTCGGTCGGCTGCCGGGCCGGATCGTACGTTGCGGTACGGGGCGGGAGTGGAGCAGGTTGTCGATCTCTGGCAGGCGGCGGGCGAGTCGCGTGGGCTTGTCGTGGTGTTGCACGGGGGGTATTGGCGGGCGCGGTACGACCGGGGGTACACGTACTCGATGTGCGTCGCGTTGGCGGCCGAGGGGTACACGGCCGCGACCGTCGAGTATCGCCGGGCCGGGCAGCCGGGGGGTGGCCGGCCCGGGACGTTCGAGGATGTCGCCGCCGCCGTCGATCTGCTGGCGGCGCAGGTCCCGGAGCCGATGGTGCTGCTCGGCCACTCCGCCGGCGGGCACCTCGCGGTGTGGGCCGCGCTCCGCGATCGGGTGCCGGCGGGTGGCCCGGGTCGGCTGTCCGCGCCGCCGGCCCTGGCGGGGGCGATCGCGTTGGGCGGCGTACTGGACCTGGACGCGGCGCTGAAGCTGAACCTGGACGACGGCGCGGCGGCCGAGTTCCTGCCGGACCACTCCGAGCCCGTGCTCGCCGAGACCGACCCGGTCCGACTGGCGGCGGGCGGGGTCGGCGGGCGCCGGTTGATCCTGCTGCACGGCGACGCCGACGAGCAGGTCCCGATCGCGCTGAGCCGAACCTTCGCGGCCGTCTCGGGAGCAGACCTGCGCGAACTCCCGGGAATCGGCCACTTCGAGCCGGTCGACCCGCTCTCGACGGCCTGGCCGGAGGTCACCCGAGCGGTCGCCGACGTGCTGGGCTGACCAACGGCGGTCCCTGGCCCGCGGCTCCTCAGCCGCGATTCGCCAGCAACACCCCGACGCCGCCGATCGCGATCCCGGCCAGCGTGGTCACCCGCAACGACTGGTCCAGCAGGAGCCACGCGAGGAGCGCGGTCGCGGCCGGCGTCAGGAAGAACAGCGTGCCGACCCGACTGGCCGAGGACCGCCGCAACATCAGGTTGAGCAGCGTGAACACCCCGATCGAGTTGACCAGCACCATCCACGCGAGCGTGCCGAGGAACGGCCCCCACGCGCCGATGTGCGGCGTCTCGAACAGCAGCGATCCCAGGCCGATGAACGGCGCGCTGACCAGGAACTGCACGGCCGTGCCGGTGCGCAGGTCGACGTCCTGCACATAGCGCTTCTGGTACACCGTGCCCACGCTGAGCCCGAGCAGCCCGACCACGGCCAGGACCAGCGCCGGGAGCGACGTGCCGGCGGGACCGGAGACGGCGAGCACGACCCCGATCGTGCCCAGGCCGAAGCCCAACCACTGCCGCACGCTCACCCGCTCGCCGAGGACACGCCCGGCCAACAGTGCGATCAGCACCGGATTGAGCCCCTGGACGAGGGCCGCCACGGCGGCGGACATGCCGAGCGACAGCGCCGTGTACAGCGCGCCGAACTGGACCGCCTGGAACAGCAGTCCGGCCACCATCACGTGCCCGAGCCGTCGACCGCGCGGCCACGGCGCCCGCACGACCAGGGCGAACACGGCGAGCAGCGCTCCGGCGAGCACGAACCGGAAGAACATCAGCAACAACGGCGGCGCCGCGTCCACCCCGATCGCGGCGACGATGAACCCGCTGCTCCACAGCAGCACGAACAGCGGCGGCACCGCCTTCCCGGCCGCGTCCCTTCGCCGTTCCCGCCCGGGTCGCCCGACTCGCCGCCCGGTCCGATCCGGCGGATGCCCGACGGCCGTCGGTGCCGACCGGCCGCCCGGAGCGACGTGCTGCCTGCTGTCCTGGGTGGTGTCTGCGACGGTCACTGGGACCCACTCCCGATCGACGAAGAGAATAACTGCCCAATCCGGTTACTCAGCCTGGCCCGTCCGACGCTAACCTGTCAAACGGGTTATCCTGACGGGGTGGCCTACACCTTCAGCGGCGGCGACGTCGCACTCGACCTGATCGGCACCGTCCAGGCGCGCCGCACCGAGGCGCGCGACCTTCTCGACACACCGACCTCGCTCGCGTCCTGGACGGTCGCGGCCGGCCTCGTCGACACGCTTCCGACGGTGGACGATCGCGGGCTCGCGGACACGATCGAACTGCGCGAGGCGATGTACCGACTGGCCCTGGCCCGCGAGACACCACAGGGGTACGCCGGGCCCGACCGCGCGACGCTCAACCGCCTCGCAGCCGGCGAGCCGGTCCGGGTGGCGCTGACCGCGGACGGCCGAGTGGAGCGCACCGGCGACCTCGCGGCGGTGCTGGCCGAGATCGCCCGCTCGGCGATCACGTTGTTCGGCGGCCCGGACGTGGACCGGATCAGGGAGTGCGAGGCGCCGCTGTGCACCCGGCTCTACGTGGACACCTCACGCCACGGCAGCCGCCGCTGGTGCGACATGCGCGGCTGCGGCAACCGGGCCAAGGCCGCCGCCTTCCGCGCCCGCCACCGCGGCGAGCCGGAATCCGCCGACGCCTGAGCGGATCGGCGCGCCGCCGGCGCCGCGGGCGACTGCCCGGTCAGGCCCGAGCGCACGACCGCCCTCGCGTCAGCGCCCGCCGAGCGTCGACGCCAGGATGCGCAGTGCCCGGTCCACCACGTCCCGGTCCGCACCCGCGATCGGCTCGAGGAGCCCGTCGAGCGCGTCGATCCGCGCCCGCATCGCCGTCCGGGCACAGCGCCGGCCCGCCTCGGTGAGGCAGACCAGCACCGAGCGGCCGTCCTCGGGGTTGGGCCGGCGCTCGACCAACTCCTTGCGCGCGAGCCGGTCCACGCAGTGCGTCATACCGCCCGAGGAGTACATCACCAGCGGCCGCAACTCCCGCAGCGTCAGGCCAGGTTCGTCCGGCCGGGTGGCCAGCACGGCCAGCACCATGTACTCCGGCGCGGTCAGGTCCAGCGCACCGATGCTGCGCCGGTCGAACTCCTCCATCGCGATCATCGCCTGATGCATCCGCACCACGAACCCGACCGAGGACGCCTCCACGTCCGGCAGCACCGCCGACCACGCGGCCACCACGGAGTCGGCGTAGTCGGCCTGTGCATCGCTCACGTCGTACTCCCTGGCAGCGCAACCCCACTCGGTCCCGGCCGCCACGGTAGCGGCGAAGGCCCCGGGCCGGCGCTAACCGGCCGGTGCCGTGCACGGCGCGCCGCCGCACACGTCGACGACCCGCCCGGTGGCCAGGAAGATCGCCTTCTGCTGCCGGGCCACCGGCGAATTGCGCGGGTCCGAGTGCGGATCGCGGCCGTACTCGGGCCCGATCGGCGGCGTATTGGTCACCGGCGGGGCGGGCGAACCGCTGTCCCAGACCACCAGCGCGGAGCCCCGGTACGGCCCGTGCGGCAGCGGCCTGATCCCCCAGTACGGGTCCCGGTCCGGATTGCGCCCGGGGGCGATCGCGGGCTCGTGGATCCGCGCGCCGATCGTGCGCGCCTCGACCTCGGCGGTCACCGTGGAGACCTGGTGGTCGCCGAACGCGATCTGCATCAGCACGTCGTGGCGTGGCGTACCGGGCAACGATCCCCGGCCGAGGCCGCTCGCGTAGCCGTTGGTCTCGCCCCGGTCCCAGAGCATCTGGAACAACGAAAGCACCACCTGCTGATCGAGCCTGTCCGGATAGGTCGCGTCCAGGATCCGTCCGTACGGCCCGAAGTCGGAGCTGCGGTTGAGCAGCACGCCGTAGTTCATCCCGGTCACCCCGAGCACCCCGCGCTTGATGTCCCGCGACACCGCGACCAACGATCCGCCGAGGATGCCGCCCTGGCTGTTGCCGTCGAAGACCAGCCCCTTGGAGGTGTCGATCAGCGGTCGGCCGGCATCGGTACGAAACGCCGGATCGGCGCTGAAGCCGCGCTCGTGGATCATCTCCCGGCCGAGGAACAGCGCGTTGAGGAACCCCTGTCGGGTGCGATCCGGCACCGCGCCGAAGCTGCCGAGGTCGGCCAACGCCCGGGCGACGGTGGGCAGATCCTCGTCGGCCATGCCGATCCACTTGGTCGCGCAGAACGTGATGCCGTGCTCGGCGGCCATCGCCTTGACGTTGCCGCCGCCCACCTCGTTGTTGCTGCCGAGCAGGCCGTGACCGTACAGCGACGCCTGCGACGGGGTGTCGAACGCGCTGCGCGGAATCTCGCAACGGAACTGGGCCTGCTGGGTGTTGCCCGGCAGTTGGCGCGGCAGCCCGTCCCGCCCGAGATTGAGCGTGGAACCGGTGGGCCCGCCGGGGCGGTCGAGGTAGCTGGGCACGGTGACCGTCCCGGTGACCTCGCGGGCGATCCGCGAATCCTCCTGCGGCGTGGTGTTCTTGACACCCGTCACCGTGAACTGCGGTGCCTGATCGCCGAGTCGACCGAACGCGTCGTCGCGCATCCGCAACATGCCCGCAGTGAGGTTGTGTTCACTCGCGACGGTGAAGTCCCAGGCCAGGTACAGGCCACGGCGCTCGACACCGGCCCGGTCCAACCGGTCGAGGACCGGTCGCAGGCGCGCCTGGCGAGCCGCCAGGGGGTCGCGGCGCGGGAGGGTGCGGCCGGCGACCTTGGCGAACGCCTCGGGCGCGGCGAGCAGTCGACCGTCGACGCCGCGCAGGTTGCGCAGGCCGACCACGTAGTGGTGGCCCGGTACGAAGTTTCGTGCGGGGTGGATCAGCAGCGCCTGCCGGGTCGGATCGACGGCGTTGGCGTCGAGTTCGGCCCAGTACGGCCACCGTTCGCCGGTGTCGGTGTCCAGGACGACGATCGGTGCGTCGCGGGCGAGCGAGGCGCCGACGTCGGTGACCGGGGCCGCGCCGCTTCGGCCGAGGTCGACGCCGGGGACCCTGGTGGTCAGCGTCGAACCGGGCGAGAAGCCGTCGTTGCGATTCCACGCGTCGGGGGTGGCGCCGTGCGGCATCATCGCCGCCGAGAAGGCGACCCGCCGCCCGGTCTCGGTATGCCGATCGGCTTGCGTGTACCAGTCGTTGGGGAACGGCAACAAACACGCCGCCGGGTCGATCGGGTCGCACCCCGGTTCGCCGCCGGGGCCGTCCGGATGGGCCTCGGCGGCCGGTGGCGCCAGGAACACCAGGAGCAGCGCGGCCGCGGCGACGATCGTCGCGGGCATCCGGCGTCGGGAACGCACGCGGGGGCGGGGCAGGGTTCGGCTCACTATTCCTCCAACTCCTACGGCGAGGGCTGTGCAGGAATATCAACCGACATCTTGCAGGGCGGGCGGCACGAGGGGAACGGGCAACGCAGGACCCGGCGATCGGCGCGTGGGCGTCGCCGATCCACACTCGTACGGCGCAGCCCCGAGCGCGGGCGCCCATCCGCTCGACGACGATGGTTCGATGACGCCGTCCCGGACGCAGCCGAGCAGGCCAGGGCAGGCGCGGGCGTGACCGCCGTACTGGTCGCTGCCGGCGCCTTCCTGATGACCCTGCTCGGCGGCTGGGTGGCGCAGCGCATCGGCGATCGTCGGCATCTCGTACTCGGCCTCGCCGCCGGACTGATGCTCGGCGTGGTCGCGTTCGACCTGCTGCCCGAGTCGTTGTCGGCGGCGGGTGGGCGGATCGGCGGGGTGCCCCAGGCGCTGCTGATGTTCGTTCTGGGCTTTCTCGTGCTGCACGTGGTCGAGCGTTCGGTGGCGATCCACCGGGGCCACGAGAGCGAGTACGCCCCGCACGCCCACCACCACGGCCCGGCCATGGGCACCGACGGCCGGGTCAAGGGCATCGGACTGACCGCCGGCATCGCGCTGGTCGGGCACAGCGTGATGGACGGCTTCGCGATCGGCGCCGCGTTCCAGGCCGGCACCACCGTCGGCACGACGGTGGCGATCGCGGTGGTGGCGCACGACTTCGCCGACGGCTTCAACACGTTCACCGTCACCCGCATGTACGGCAACGACCGCCGCCGGGCCCTGACCCTGCTGGGCGCGGACGCCCTCGCGCCGGTGGCGGGCGCGGCCCTCACGCTGGCGTTCACCATCCCGGAGCACGCGCTCGGCCTGTACCTGGGTTTCTTCGCCGGCTTCCTGCTCTACCTCGCCACCGCCGACATCCTCCCCGAAGCGCACAGCCCACACCCGTCGGGCTCGACGCTGCTGTGCACGGTGGCGGGTGTGGGGTTCCTGTGGCTGGTCATCTCGTTGGCGCAGTAGGCGGCGCGGAGGGCGCGGGTCGGCTCGCCGCCCGTCCCCGTGTTCACCGGATCGGGCCCATCCGTTCGATCAGGTCCCAGCGGTTTCCGTACAGGTCGCGGAAGACGGCCACTATCCCGTACTTCTCCCGGCGCGGCGGCTCCTCGAAGACCACGCCCGCCGCCAGCATGCGGGCGTGCTCGCGCGCGAAGTCGTCGGTGTACAGGAACAGTCCGACCCGGCCGCCCGTCTGGTCCCCCACCCGGGAGCGCTGCTCGTCGTCCACCGCCCTGGCCAGCAGTACGGCCGCCTCGTTCGGTCCCGTGCCGGGCGGGGCGACCACGACCCAGCGTTTCCCGTCCGCCATCGGGGTGTCCTCGCGCAGGTCGAACCCGAGCGCGCCGGTATAGAACGTGATCGCCTCGTCGTAGTCCCGCACCACCACCGCGACCAGCCCGAGCCGATTCATCGGCCCACCCCGACCGGTACCCGTGTGGCAACGCCCTCGATGGTCATGCGGCCCAAGCTACCTTCCGGGTCTGCCATCCGACCGGGACGGGTCGTCGACACACCGGCGGGTTGGTCCCGGCGGGCGCGGGGCCGCGCGCTCCCCTCGGATTCCGCCGTGGGCGGACCTTCTTGCCTTCCCTTCGTATCGGCGTAACTTGGATTACATGATTACAACGAAGCAGGAAGCAGTGCGCGGCTGGTTCACCGGACGCCTGCCGGAGGGCCTGTTCACCGCACTGGTCGAGGTGATCGTCGACCGTGAGGAGATCACCGTCATCGGCCGTATCCCCGAGCCGGAACTCGCCGAGGAGGTATCGGCCGACGAGCGGGAGGCCGCGCTCGACGGGCGGATCGCCGAGTTCCGCGAGCGCACCCGCGAGGACCGCATGGCGGTGGCCCGCGAGGCCGAACGCCGCTTCGGCCGCAAGGTGTCGTGGGGCGTCGAGTGCGGCGGGACCCGCGCCCTCTACACCAACGTCTCCGTACCCGTGATGACCCGGCTCCGCCAGCCCGAACGTCAGGTCCTGGACACCCTGGTCGCGGGCGGCGTCGCGCGCAGCCGCAGCGACGCGCTGGCCTGGTGTGTGCGCCTGGTGCAGCGCAACACCGACACGTGGCTCACCGATCTCCGCGACTCGCTGGAGCACGTCGAGCGGGTCCGCTCCCAGGGGCCCGACACCCCCGGCGAGTAGAGCCCCCGGCCCCACACGCGCCGTGCCCGTCGCCCACCCGGCGACGCGGCACGGCGTACGCATGATCCCCGAGCGACGGCACGCGGCGCGGCACGGCCGCCCCCCTCGGCCCGAGTGGCATCGGCGCCTCGGCCCGAGTGAGATCGGCGCTCGCAAACGAGAGCAGTGCTCTTGACTTGGAGCATGGGACGCAGAATGATGCTCTCGGGCGAGAGCGGTGCTCTCGCAAGCCATGGGGAGGCTCGCATGATCGTGCTCTATTGGACCGCGATGTTGTTTCTGTTCCTGGCCGAGTTGGCCGCCGTCGCGGCCACCGCCTACTGGGGGTTCACGCTCACCGCCGGATGGGCGGTGCGGATCCTGGTCGGGTTGGCCGCACCGACCGTGATGATCCTCCTCTGGGGTCGGTTCGCCGCCGCCAACAACGCCGATGCGCTGACCGGGCTTCCGCGCGTGTTGTTCGAGATCCTCTGGTGGGGCGCCGGCATCATCGCCTTCGTCGCTGCGGGCCTGCTCCCCGGCGCGATCGGCGTCGCCGTCGCCCGCCTCGCCGGCCTCGGCGCCCAGCGCGGCAAGGCCCACGCGGCACGCCGCTGAGCCGCGCCCCGGGCCCTGTCCGGCGGTTCAGGCCAGGCGCCGGCGGAGCCAGTGCAGCGCGCCGTGGGCCTGGGCTCGTTGGAACGGGCGCAGAGTAGGGAGGCCGTTCGGGGCCGGCCCCAGGGAGTTCGCGGCGAAGAAGCCGCCGGCGGCGGCCAGTACGGCGGTGATCCGGTCCGGGTCCACCCCCCGCCGGGCCAGATGGGCCTCGATCGGGTCGATGGCGGTGTCGCCGTTGTGCATGATCACGCTCGGCGCCATCAGGACCACGTCGATCCAGGACGCCCCGCGCACGGCCCACGGCCAGTCGACGAACACGACCCGGTCCGGGGTCAGCAGCATGTTGTCCGCGCGCAGGTCACCATGCACCAGGGCGGTGCCCTCGGCGGCGGTCGGCCAGTACGCCTCGTGCGCGGCGATCCGCTCGACGTTGGCGCACGTCCACGCGCCGAACGACTCGGGATCGAAGCCGCGTCGCCACGCCCCGAAGGTGACGCCCAGCGCCTCGGCGACGGTGGGCACCTCGATCGGGGACGGGTCCAGGACGGCGCCCAGGTCGGCGCAGGCGGCCAGGACCCGGGTCAGGTCCTCCGGACGCCACGGCTGCACGGGCGTGTGGCCGTCGATGTCCTCGAAGGCCAGTGCCACCCAGCCGTCGAGGTCGACCTCGGCGAGCAGGCGCGGCACGGGGGCGGCGGGAGGGAGGGCGGCGGCGACCCTGGCCTCGGCCCGGTGCAGGCCGGGCGCGTCGGGGTTCGCCTCGGCGCCGACGGCCTTGACGAATGCCCGTCGGCCGTCCGCGAGTTCGACTCGGGCGGCGATGCCGGGCGAGAATCCGCCGACCTGGGTGACGGCCCGCACGACCCGGGCGCCGAGCCGCGCCTCCACCGCCGCGCGCAGCCCTTCCGGCGCGGCCTCCCACGGCACGCGTACCCCGGAGGCCACGGGCGCGGCCTCGGACATCCCGGGCGCCTCCGCCTCGGGCGACGTCGTACCGGTCCGCTCTGCGCTGCTCTCGCTGGTCATCGGATCAGGATTTCCGTCCGCCGGAGCCCGGGCAAATCGTTATCCGGACCCGCACCGCGACCGGAATCGACGACCCGGGTCCGCGCCGGGCCCGATCCGTGTCGTTTCGCGCCCGGATCCGCGCCGGCGGTTCCGCCGTTACCGTTCCGTCCAACTTCGGCCATGTGATGTCCACCTGACGCACCGTGGGCCGCCGCTACCGTGACGGCCATGATCCGCATAACTGTTTTCCACCCCGGAGTCGTCCGGTGATCGGTTGGTTCGAAGCCGTCGTACTCGGCTTGGTCCAGGGGCTCACCGAGTTCCTGCCGATCTCCTCCAGCGCGCATCTGCGCATCGTGTCGGCGTTCGCCGGCTGGGAGGACCCGGGTTCGGCGTTCACCGCCGTGACCCAGATCGGGACGGAAAGCGCCGTCCTGATCTACTTTCGCAAGGACATCGGCAACATCGTCGGCACGTGGGTGAAGTCCCTGTACACGCCGTCGCTGCGCGGCGAACTCGACGCGCGCATGGGCTGGTACATCATCGTCGGCACGTTGCCCATCGGCGTACTCGGCCTGATCTTCCAGGACACGATCGAGACCACGTTCCGCGATCTGCGGCTGATCGGCACCACGCTGATCGTGTTCGGTCTGATCCTGTTGATCGCGGACCGGATGGCGCTGAACAACCGGGGCATGGAGAAGCTCAACGGCAAGGAGTCGCTGATCTACGGCTTCGCCCAGTCGCTGGCGCTGATCCCCGGCGTCTCGCGCTCGGGCGGCACGGTCACGGCGGGTCTGCTGATGGGGTATCGCCGCGAGGTCGCGGCGCGCTACTCGTTCCTGCTGGCCATCCCGGCGGTACTGGCCTCCGGCGGCCTGGAGTTGTTCAAGATCGGCGAGGGGCCGGCGCCGGCGTGGGGGCCGACGATCGTGGCCACGCTCGTGGCGTTCGTGGTCGGCTACGCGGCGATCGCCTGGTTCCTGAAGTTCATCAGCACGCACAGCTTCACCGTGTTCGTGGCGTACCGCGTCGTGCTGGGCCTGGTCGTGCTCGGCCTGGTGATCTTCGGCGCCCTCGAACCGACGGCGGGCGCGGCGAAGTAGGACCGCGCCGATCCGGAAAGCCGTTCGGCTCCGCCATGTACGGCGAGGCCGAACGGCCCACCGAAAAAAACCGCTCGGGTCACTCGTCCCCGAGCATCGCGAACACGAAGGCCAGCCGTCGGTCGACCCACGGCGCCAGGATCCGGACCGGCTTCCCGCGCCCGTCCGTCGTCATCACCAGGTCGCCGGCCGCCTTCCAGGCGAGTACGCGCGGGCGTACCGGGCCGATCGACCCGTCGGGGCCGCCGAGCACCGTGTCGAACGTCAGGCTCAGCGCGGTGTCCGCCGTGTGGGCGGCCAGGCGGCGCGGATCGGTCGTCGCGAAGAGGTTGCGGCCGACGATCTCGGGCCGGCCGGGCTGGTCGATCCGCCAGGTGTGCTTGAGCGGTCGCCGGGTGGGCGGAATGCGCCGGATGGTGCCGACGGGTTCGCCGTCGGCGGCGCGGACCCGGTCGTGCCGTACGTCGTCGATCGTCTCGGCGGGGTCCACCGTGCAGAGCAGATCGCCGTCGGGGAGGTACAACGAACGGCGGTCGTTCCCGGCGAGCGCACACGGGGTGAAGAAGTCCCCCGGGCCACCACCGCGCAGGATCCGCACGCCGACCGCGGAACCGGCCGCACGATTCCTTGTCCCGTCGCTCGACGACGAGCCGTAGCGGAACGCGGTGACGCGCTGCCAGGCGGGCGCGTCGGGGTCGAACCCGGCACCGGAGTCGGTGCCTGGACCCGGTTCGGCGTCGGCGCCCGGTTCGGTATCGCGACCCGGATCGCCCGTCGCGACGGGATCCTCCGAGCCGGGTACCGACGCCGTATCCACCCCGGCCGTCGGCTCCGCCTCGCCCCGTCCCCTGCGCCGCCCGAACACCATCCGACCCCGGTCCTCCTCCGTCACGACACGTCGACCCGCGCGCCGGTCGTACCGTCGTACGCCCGGACCATCCGCGCTCGACCGTATCGGGCGGGCTCAGACCTCCCCGAAGTCGTCCCCCGCGTCGTCCTCCACCTCGTCGCCGAGGTCGTCCTCGAAGTCCGCGCCGTAGTCCTCGCCGAAGTCCTCCTCGAACCCGGCGCACACCGCCTTGCGGCCGCCGCTGCGCAACTCGACCCGGAAACGTTGGGTCAACGCGGCGACCACGAGCAGACCGCGCCCGGCCTCGGCATCTTCCAATACCTCCACGGGAGACGGCAGCGAACACGGCAGGTGATCCAACACCTCGACCCACAACATCCGGCCGTGCAGCGACGCGGACACCTCGTAGTCGCCGTAGTCGCCCGCGTGCTCGACCGCGTTCGAGGCCAGTTCGGAGGTGACCCGGACCGGATCGTCGGACTCGAACCCGACCCGCTCGCAAAAGCGCCGCACGTGAGCGCGCGCGGTGGAGACGGTCTGCGGTTTCGACACGAGCCGTACGGTCGAACGTGTCCTGGACACGGTGGTGGCCACGTCTCCCCCTCCAGTCGGTCGGGCTGCTGAGAGCACCGTGATCGAATACTTCCTGGAAACGGGCCCGAACTGCGATTTTCGGTCACCGATCGACCGCGATCTGGTAGAAACCGCGGCAAGATCGGTGGACTACTTGGAAGTTACCGAATCCGAGGCCCTTCCGGGCGGATCGTTTGGCAAAGAAAACCGCGCGTCGGACCGGACATCCCACGCCCGGGCCGGCAACCAGCCGTCGTACCCCGGGAGTTCGTCGAAATCCCAGGTCAGCCTATCGAGCCGAGGGCGCTGGGCGCGCCGAAACGCGGGACAACGACGCGTCGAGAGAGCACCGAATCGCCGACGACGAACGACCCGACCCCCAACCGGGGATCGGGTCGTTCGTCGTCGGCGGCGCAGGTTGGAGGGGCCCGGCTCAGAAGCGGATCGAGCGCTCGATCGACTCGATGTCCCGCAAACGCTCGGTCGCGCTGCTCGGCGCCGAGGACAACAGGTAGATCGGCACCACGCCGGTGTCGATCACGGTGACCCGGAGCCGGAACGGCGCCACGTTGCGGTCCTCGGGGGTGCTCTCGATGTCCATCAGCCACGCGTTGCGCCCGTCGAGGCGGGTCGCCTCGCTGGAGCGCACCACGTCCTGGGCCTTGGCCGGGTAGATCAGTTCGAGTTGGGCCCGGCCGACGGTCTCCGCCGTCTCCGGCATCGATCGCGGCTTGGCGGTCACGTACGCCTTGGTGTCGACCACGCCGACCATGAACGTGCCGAGCGGGTTGTTCGGGTCGGGTGTGGGCTTGGCGGTGGGGTCGGTCGCCTTGGGGTCGACGGTGGAGGCGACCGAGGAGTACAGGCCGACGTACGGGTCCGGGGGCTTGGCGTACCAGCCCTGGGGCAGCACGTACGACACGTGCGCCTTCTCGTCGCGGATCTCGCCGGGTCGGGCCGAGCGGGTGGCCGCGGGGGGCGCCGACTCGCCGTCGCCGGCGTTGTCGTCGCCCGGTCCGCACGCGCCGACCGCGATCAGCGCGGCCAGCGTCGCTCCGAGGGCCGCGCGCCTCATCCCAGGACCTCCGCGTCGCCCCCGTCGACCTCCACGTCGCCCGCCTCGACCGCGGCCCGGTAGGCCGCCTCGACCTCGCTCGTGGCCGCGCCCTCCCGGTCGAGCAGGTGCGCGTACAGCAGGCGCGAGCCGGCCAGGTCGGCGTCGAGCGCGCGCCGGATGTGCTCCCGGGCGGCCTCGGTTCGGCCCGCGTCCAGTTCGGCGTCGCCGAGGTCGACCAGCGCGTCCTCCTGGCCCGCCTCGACCGCGCGGGTCAGCCAGGCGATGCCGTCGTCGACGGCGTCGCCGTTGAGCAGCAGCCGGCCGAGGTTGGCCATCGCGAACTCGTCGCCCGCCTCCGCCGCCGGGCGCAGCAGCGCCTCCGCCTCGGCGGCCCGGTCGAAGTCCTGGAGGAAGGCGGCGAAGTCGTTCGGCGCGTCGGGGTCGCCGCTCTCGATCGCCGAGACGTACCAGCGCTCGGCCGCCTCCGGCTCGTCGAGCGCGTCGGCGAGCAGGTTGGCGATCGGCAGCGCCCAGCGCGTCTCGCCCATCCGGTGCCGGTCGATCAGCAGGTCGACCGCGGCCTCCGCCCGGCCGGTGACCTCCAACAACTCGCTCAGCGCGTCCACGGCCTCCGCGTCGCCCTCCGCCAGCGCCCGGCGCAGCACCGCCTCGGCGGTCTCGTCGCCGCCCGCGAACATCAGTTCGCCGGCCTTGCGCCGGGCTTCGGGCGCACCGGCGTCGGCGGCTTCGAGGTAGAGCTTGACGGCGACGTCCATGCGTCCCTCGCGCACTGCTTGGTCGGCCTGGGCGAGGTGGTTCGTGCCGGACATGGTCCTGCTTTCGGATCGCGGGGCGTAGGCCCACGAGCCTGCCACATCAGCCGGCTTCGGACGTGGTCGGCACGGACGGCGCCGTCGAGGCCGGCCGGCGCGTGTCACCGCTCGGAGGCCGGCGTGCCGCCGCTCAGAACGGATGCGGCGCGATCTCCCCCCGCATCGTCACCCACTGTGTCTCGGTGAATGCCTCGATGTTGGCCTCCGGGCCGCCGAACCGGGCGCCCGTGCCCGATGCCGCCTGGCCGCCGAAGGGGGCATTGGCCTCGTCGTCGACCGTCTGGTCGTTGATGTGCACCAGGCCGGTGGGGATCGCGTCGGCCACCCGCATCGCCTGCCCGACGTCGCCGAGGATGCCGAGCGAGAGGCCGTACTCGCTGTCCCGGGCCAGCGCGATCGCCTCCTCGACCGTGCCGAACGGGACGACCGGCGCCACCGGTCCGAACACCTCGTCGGCGTACGCGGGCATCGTCGGCCGCACGTCCGCCAGTACGGTCGGCCGATAGAACAGCCCCTCGTACGTGCCGCCGGCGGCCAGGCGCGCGCCCGCGGCCACGCTGTCCCGGACCAGGCCGTCGATCCGGCGCAGTTGCCGCTCGTCGATGATCGGGCCGAGCGCCACGTCCTCGGTCGCGGGGTCGCCGACCGGCAGGTGATCGGCCTTCGCGGCCAGGGCGGCGACGTAGTCCGGGTACAGGCTCTCGTGGACGAGATGGCGGCCGGTGGCCATGCAGATCTGGCCCTGGTGCAGGAACGAGCCCCAGGCGCCGGCCGCCGCGGCGCGGTCGAGGTCGGCGCCGGGGAGCACGATCAACGCGTTGTTGCCGCCCAGTTCCAGGTGGGCGCGCTTGAGCAGGCGTCCGCAGGTCTCGCCGATCCGGCGCCCGGCGGCGGTGGATCCGGTGAACGAGACGATCCGTACCTCGGGGGCGGACACCAGGGCCGCGCCCGTGTCGGCCCCTCCGGGCACCAGGTGCAGTACGCCGGCGGGCAGGCCGGCCTCCTCCAGGATCCGGGCGAGCACCACACCGCCGCCGATCGCCGTGCGCGGGTCCGGCTTGAGCAGGACGGCGTTGCCGAGCGCGAGCGCGGGCGCGACGGAGCGGATCGACAGGATCAGCGGGTAGTTGAACGGCGCGATCACGCCGACCACGCCCGCCGGGCGGCGGCGGGCCATGCTCCAGCGCGGCTGGGTCGACGGGAGCACCAGGCCCTGCGGATGCGCCGCGAGCGCCGACGCCTCGAAGCACTCGGCCGCGGCGAAGCCCACCTCGACGGCCGCCTTGGCCGGGACCGATCCGGACTCGCGGACCAGCAGGTCGCGGATCTCCTCGGCGTGCCGCTCGAACAACAGCCCCGCGCGGCGCAGTACGGCGGCGCGCTCGTCGTACGGCCGGGCCGCCCAGTCGCCCTGAACGGCGGCGGCGGCCGTCGCCGCGCGGGCGACGTCGGCGGGATCGGCCGCGCCGACCACACCCAGCACTTTCCCGGTCGCGGGCGCGACCGCCTCGTACGTCCCTCCGGATCCGGGCGTCCACCGCCCGTCGAAGATCTTCCCGGTCCACGTGCCGTCGGCAAGCAACATGCGGCGTCCTCCCAGGCGATCGGTCGCGTGGGTCGCGGCGGACCTGCTCGCGACCTCGACGTGCCCGATACGCCCGGATGTTGCTACGGATTCCTCGCCTGCGAACCGATTCCTTCCACTCACCGGAAGGGTGGACGTGTCGTGTGATGAGGTGTCCCCATGACCGCCGCGACCTCGCCCGTGATCTCCCTCGGCTTCCGCACCGACCTGATGCTGCTCACCCTCCAGGGCAGCCGCGTCGAGGAGCGGGACGGCTACCGGGTCGTCCGTACGCCCGCCAACCCCACCTTCCACTGGGGCAACTTCCTCCTCCTGCCCGCTCCCCCGGCCCCCGGCGCCGCGGGTCGCTGGGTGGACACCTTCCGTCGGGAGTTCCCCGACGCGGACCACGTGGCCCTCGGCGTCGACGGCACGGACGGTGCCGCCGGCGATCCGGCCGACCTCGCCGCCGCCGATCTGCACGTCGAGCGCGGCACGGTCCTGACCGCCGCGTCCCTGCGCCCGCCGGCCCGCCCCAACACCACCGCGACCTACCGCGTCGCCGCCGGCGACGACGACTGGGCCCAGGCGCTCGCGCTCAACGAGGCCGGCAACACGGACTTCGAGCCCGCCGCCTACCGCGAGTTCGCCGCCCGCCGCCTGGCCGGCTTCCGCGCCCTGCAGGAACGCGGCCACGGCGCCTGGTTCGGCGCGTTCGAGGACGGCCGACTCCGCGCCGGCCTCGGCCTGTTCACCGACGGCCGAGGCCTGGCCCGCTACCAGATCGTCGGCACCCACCCGAACCACCGCAACCGCGGCCTGGCCTCCGGCCTGGTACACGCCGCCGCCGAGCACGCCGCAACCCACTGGTCCGTGACCACCCTGGTCATCGTCGCCGACCCCGACTACGTGGCGATCGACCTCTACCGCCGCCTGGGCTTCGCCGGCACGGAAACCCAGATCCAACTCCAGATCGTCCCCACCTGAGCACGCCGGGCGTTGCGTCAGGGGCGGGCGAAGCCGATGGCGGCTTCGCCGGTGTACATCAGGAACGTGAGGGTTTCCTGGAAGTAGAGGTGGATGCCCGCGTCGTCGTGGGACAGGTAGCCGATGGACAGGTCCTGGCCCAGGCGCAGCTCGTAGTCGCCGCCTCGGGTGGACAGCACGAAAGCGCCGTCGATGGCGGGGGCCCAGATCGGCTCGCCGGCCAGGATTCGGGTCAGGTGTTGGCGGATCGGGTAGCCGTGGTCGGCGGCCTCGTTGACCGCGGTGTACGCCTCCGGACCGAGCACCAGGTGGTACGGGCCGTTCACGCCGGCCAGGCGCAGTTCGGTCAGCGCCCGGCTGACCGCGTCCGGATAGTCGCGGGCGTCGGTCGGGAGCGACACCGGCACGTTCGTGGACGCCCGGCGGATGCCCTCGATCGACGCCGCCGGGTAGCCCTCGAAGATCAGCCGGTCCTCGGTGAACGCCATCTTGCGCGCCGCGTCCTTGACGGGCTGCCAGTCCGCGTCCGCGGCGCCGCGCTCGACCGCGTCGACGGCGCTGCGGGCGACGGTGAACGGCACGCGCAGTTCGATCAGCGGGCGGAATCGGCGGCTGCGGGCCAGGACTCCGTCGGCGGGCGGCTCCAGGTCGGTCAGGTGGCCGGTCCCCACGCCGGCCGCCGCGCTGCCGTCCGGCCCGGTCACGTCGACGACGCGCCGGCCCGCGACGTGCTGCTTGAACGTACGCCTGGCCTCGTCCTCGAGGTCGGCCCACGCGGCGTCGGAGATCGGGGCGAGTTCGCGGTGGAGGTTGTTCATGGGGTGAGGCTCCTGGTTTCGGGGGCTGGTGCGGGGTGGGCTGCGGGGTCGACCGGGTCGGCGTCCGGGTCCGGGTCGGCCGCGCCGAGTGCCCCGATGCCGAGCGAGCCGTCCGCGCGCAGCGCCGCCGGGGCCGGGTCGGCCGGGGCCGCGCGCTCGATCGGCGCGTCCGGCGGGCCCGGTGGGTCGTCCAGGAAGTCCGCCGTCGGCACGAAGAACAGCCCGCCGGTGACCGCCGTCGAGAAGTCCAGGATGCGGTCGTAGGTGCCCACCGGACGGCCGATGAACATGTTCTCCAGCATCTGCTCGGTGACGCTCGGCGTACTGGAGTAGCCGATGAAGTAGGTGCCGAACTCGCCGCTGCCCACCGATCCGAACGGCATGTTGTTGCGCAGGATGTCGCGCTCGGTGCCGTCCGGGTCGGTGATCGTGGTGAGCGCGACGTGCGAGTCGATCGGCTTGACGTCGTCCGGCAGTTCGAGGTCGGACAGCTTGGTCCGGCCGATCACCTTCTCCTGCGCCTCCACCGGCAATGCGTTCCAGGACCGCATGTCGTGCAGGTACTTCTGGACTATCACGTAGCCGGCGCCGACGAAGTTCGGGTCCTCCTCGGCGGTGATCGTGACCGCCTCGAACGCATCGCGCCCCTCGGGGTTTTCGGTGCCGTCGACGAAGCCCATCAGGTCTCGCTGGTCGAAGTAGCGGAATCCGTGCACCTCGTCGACCACGGTCGCCGCGCCGGCCAGCCGGTCGGTCAGCACGGTGGCCAACTCGAAGCACAGGTCGATCGACCGCGCACGCAGGTGGAAGAGCAGGTCGCCGGGTGTGGACACGGCCCGGTGCTTGGTGCCCACCAGTTCCCGGAACGGGTGCAATTCCGCCGGGCGCGGGCCCGCGAACAGCCGATCCCAGGCGTGTGAGCCGATGCCGACGACACACTTCAGGTCGCGCTCGGGGAGCCGGAAGCCGACCGAGCGGCGCAGTCCGGCCAGGTCGGCGAGCAGGTCGCGGACCGTGGCCACGGCCGCGGGGTCGGCGTCGATGGTCAGGACCAGGAACATCGCCGTCGTGGCCGGCAGGCCCAGGATCTCCTGCGGCCGGGGCGGCGGCGTCGCGTCGGTCTGTGCGCACATGCCGTGGCAGATCGACGGATCGCGGGCACGGCAAACCTGATTCGACCGAGGCGATCATGGCGGGGCACGCCCGCGTGGGGGCGGGTGGGGCGACGATAGCCTTCCCGGGCGGGTCGAAACCGGGTGCGGCGGCGAGCGGTTGGGGGCGGGATGGAGTGGAGTTTCACTCGGACGCGGCTGCGTGAGGGGTACGCGATCGCCGAGGTGGACGCCTTTTTGGCGCTGGTGCGGGGCAGCCTGGACGGCACGGTCGCGGTGCCGGTGACGGCGGCGCAGGTGCGTGAGCAACGATTCGCCACGGTGCGGCTGCGCGAGGGGTACGACGAGGACGAGGTGGACGCGGCGCTCGACGAGATCGAGGCGAGGTTGGCCGCGCGGGCGGGGACGTGGGGGTCGGCGGGGGCGGTGGTGGACGCGGACGCGGCGGGGGCGGGCGGGGCGGATTCGGGTTCGGGTTCGGGTTCGGGTTCGGGTTCGGCGGACACGCACGTGGGGGTGAACCGGTTCGCCGAGGCTCGGGCGGAGGCCGATGTGAAGGCGGTCGCGCTGCGGCCGGCGGGCGAGCGGTTCGACCTGGTCCGGCGCGGCTACGGCCGGGACGAGGTGGACGCGCTGGTGGGTCGGGTCGATGCCGCGCTGCGGGGGCGGCTGCGGTTGGCGCCCGAGGAGGTCTTGGCCGACCGCTTCGACATCGCTCGACGCGGCTACGACCGCGCGCAGGTGGACACGTGGCGGGACCGGGTCGCGGACCTGCTGGTGCGCCGGGGGTTGGACGACCCGGCGACGGGCTGAACCCGGCGCGCGGTGGTGCTCGGTACCATTTCCGGGTGAATCCCGGAACCGTCAGAAGCCTCGGTCGCGGCCTCGACGTGCTGTTCTCGATGGCCGACACCGGGGAGCCCGAAACCTCGTCGGCGATCGCCGAGCGGCTCGGCCGGGGCCGGGTACAGGTCTCGCGCACCCTGCGGAGCCTGGCGGCGGCGGGCCTGGTGACCCGGGATCCGGCGAGCCTGGCCTATGGGCCGAGTTGGCGATTGCGGAGCCAGGCCGGGCGGGTGGTGCGGGCCCGGCTCGCGGCGGAGGGCCCGGGCATCCTGCGCGAGGCGTCGGCGGCGACCGGGGCGAGCACCTTCCTGGCCGAGGTGCGCGGCGACGGCTCGGTGGCGATCGCCGAGCATGTGCCCTCCGGGCTCTCCTGGGTCGGCCGGTCCTATCCGCTGCACTGCGACGACGCGGGACAGGCGCTGCTGTGGGACTGCGACCGCGAGGAGTTGGAGATCGTCTTCGCGGGCACCGAGTTCATCGCGTACGGGCCGACTGCGCCGGCCGACGTGGCCGAGTTCGAGGCACGGTTGATCGCCGCCCGTGCGCGCGGCTGGGCCGTGGTGGACGGGGAGTCCGAGCCGGGGGTGTTCGCGGTCGCCGCACCGGTGCGGGACTTCTCCGGCGAGGTGGTCTGCGCGCTGCACACCGAGGGACCGTCGGAGCGCCTGGCGCCGTTGGCCGACGAGCACGGCCCGGTGATCAGGACGCTGGCCGATCGGCTGTCCGGTCTGCTCGGGTGGCGGTCGGCCGAGGCTCCGGAGCGGCTCCCGTCCTGATCTGAAGGGCCCGCGCCGCCTCGGCGACCGAGGCCGCGATCTCGGCGGTGTGCCCGCCGAGTCGAAAGCGCGGCACGGCGAGGCTGAGGGCGGCCGTGATCGCGCCCAGGCGGTCCCGTACCGGCGCGGAGAAATCCACGACGTCGTGTTCGAACTCGCGGTCGGCGACGACCACTCCCGCTGCGCGTGCCTCGGCGTTGCGCGCGGCGAGCGTGGCCAGGTCCCGGGCCGCGCGCGGGCCGCCGCCGACCAGGCTCACCCCGTCGAGGAGTTCGGCGAGTTCCCGGTCCGAGTGGTCGAGCAGCAGCGCCCGCCCCGGCCCGGTGCACCACAGCGGGGTCAGCGCGCCGGGCGTGGCGGCGACGTAGGACGCCCAGTGACTCGCCTCGGCCCCGACCGTCAACACGGCCGTCCCCGACCGCACCGACAACCACGCCGGCTCGTGCCGTCGCGCCACCAGGGCACGCAGCAACGGCCGCGCGCCGCGCAGCAGTTCGCCGTCGCCCGCGGCGGCGGCGAGGGCGAACCAACCGGGTCCGGCCCGCCAGCCGCGCGACGGCTCGTCGCGCTCGACCAGGCCGGCCGCCGCGAGGTCCTTGAGCATGCGGGAGGTCTGCGCCTGGTCGAGCCCGATCCGCTCGGCGAGCTGGGCGTTTCCCGGGTAGCCGGTCGAGCCGAGTTCCGCCGCGACGATCGCGTCGAGGAGGGCCAGGCCCCGGTCGAAGGTGGTGGTCACGCCCGCAACCCTAGTGCGCTCAAGGTCGGTCCGGCGCGCCCGGGGCGGTCTTTGAGATCAAAATAAACACAAGTCATTGACGATTATGAACGCGCCCTTCATGATTCCGGTACCCCACCGAAGGAGGGCCGGATGACATCGGCCAGTCCCCGCACGTCCCGTCGCGCGCCGACCCGCCTCGACGCGCCCGCCATGCTGCTGTGCGCGATCGTCGGCCTCGACACCTTCGGCGCCGTCGCCGCCAACGGCCCCCAGGGGCTGACCTGGATGGTCGTCCTCGGGCTGCTGTTCTTCGCCCCCTACGGGCTGCTCATCGCCGAACTCGGCGCCGCCTTCCCCCACGAGGGCGGCCCGTATACCTGGACCAAACTGGCCTTCGGCCGCCTCCCCGCGGGCATCAACCAGGTCTTCTACTGGATCTCCAACCCGGTGTGGCTCGGCGGCTCGCTCTGCATCGTCGCGCTGACCACCTTCGAGACGTTCTTCCACCCGCTGCCCGGCGCCTGGCAATACCTCGCCGGCGCGATCTTCGTCGGCGCCGCCGGATACGCCGTGCACGCCTCTGAGACCGTCGGCCGCCGGGTCACCCTCGCCGGCGCCCTCGCCCGCATCCTGCTGCTCGGCTTCTTCGTCCTCTCGCTCGCGGTCTACGCCGTCCGCCACGGCGTGCAGTCCCAGCCCGGCGGCGACTACCTGCCCACCTACCTCGGCCTGGTCGCGCTCACCCCGGTCATCGCCTTCAATTACATGGGCTTCGAGGTCCCCAGCGCCGCCGAGGCGATCGGCAACCCGCGCCGCGAGGTACCCGCGGCCCTGCTGCGGGGCGGACTCGGCTCGGTCCTGCTGTACGGCGTGCCCATCCTCGGCACCCTCCTCGTACTCCCGGCCGAGCGGCTCGGCTCGCTGTCCGGGTTCATCGATGCCTGCCGTGCGGTGTTCACCGTGTACGGCGGCCATGTCACCGCCGACGGCGACATCGTCCTCACCGGCGCCGGCGCGGTCCTCGCCAAGGTCGCCGCCGCCGGCCTGATCATCGGACTGTTCACCAGCGGCACCGCCTGGGCCATGGGCCTGAGCCGCGCCCAGGCGGTGGCCTGCGCGGACGGCGCCGGACCCGCCTGGCTGGGCCGGGTCTCCGCCCGCACCGGCGCCCCAGTGCGGGTCAACCTCCTGTCCACGGCGATCGCCGCCACCGTGATGGTCGCCTCGATCGCGCTCACCGACGGCGACGCCCGCAAGTACTTCAGCGCGGGCATCGGCCTGGCCATCTCCGCGACCGCCATCTCCTACCTGCTCACCTTCTCCTCGTTCCTGGTGCTGCGCCGCAAGTACCCCGACACACACCGCCCCTACCGGGTACCCGGCGGCGCCGCCGGTGCCTGGACGGTGACCGTGCTGACCGTCGGCACCATGCTCTTCACGGTCGTCGCCCTCGTGTGGCCCGGCCTCGGCGTCGGCTGGTTCGGCACCTCCGGAACACCCGCCGACTACCTCCCGGACGGATTCGCCGGCCAACGCGGCGCCTACACCGCGAGCCAACTCGTCCCCATCGCGCTGATCCTCGCGATCGGCCTCCTCTTCCACCTGCTCGGGCGACGCGCCCGACCTTCGACCACCCCCGACCGAGGAGTCACCGTTGACGCTGCCTGACCACGCCGAGATCGTCGTCGTGGGCGGAGGTACGGCCGGCTGCGTCGTCGCCGGCCGCCTCGCCGAAGAGCACCCGGTCCTCGTCCTGGAGGCCGGACCCGACTACGGCCCCGAGCATCGCTCCTGGCCCACCGACCTGCTGGACGCCACCACATTGCCCACCTCGCACGACTGGGGCTACGCCGAGGGCCGGCACACCTTCGAGCGATGCCGGGTGATCGGCGGCTGCTCCACGCACAACGGCTGTACGCAGAGCGTCGGTTGGGCCGGCGACTACGACGCCTGGGCCGCAGCCGGCAGCCCCGGGTGGGACGCGGACACGCTGAGCCCGCACTTCGCCGCCGCCACGCGGGCACTGCGGCTGCGGCACTACCGAGAGGACGAGATCCAGCCGTTCCAGCGCCTGTTCACGGCCGCCGGCGGCAAGCTGGGCCTGCCCGTCCGGCACGACCTCGACCGACTCGACGGCGGCGAAGGCATCGGCTGCGCACCGGTGAACATCACCGCGGACGCGGTCCGGGTCAACACCGCCTTCGGCTACCTCGACCCGGTCCGCGAGAGCGGCAACCTCACCGTGGTCGGCGGGATCACCGCCGAGCGCGTCGTGGTCGCGGACGGGCGCGCGGTCGCCGTCGACGTGCGCACCGCCGACGGTGCGCGGCATCGGATCGGCGCCGACCTGATCGTGCTCGGCGCCGGCGCCTACGGCAGCCCCGAGATCCTGCTGCGCTCGGGCATCGGGCCGCCCGAGCACCTCACCGACGTCGGCATCGCCGTACGCCACGCCCTGCCCGGCGTCGGCGCCAACCTCCACGACCACCCCGCCGTGCAGCTCGAATACGCCGCGACTGCCGAACTCGCCGCGGATCTCGCCGACTTCGCCCGTACCCGGATGTTGCCCGACGAGCAGGCGATCGCCAAGGTCCGCTCGCCGTACGCCGGCGACGCCCCCTACGACCTGCACGTCTACCCGTGGGTCGAGCGCGACGAGCGGGCGCGCCACGGGTGGCGCTGCATCCTGCCGGTCGCGCTGCTGCGCCCGCGGTCGCGCGGCACCGTACGCCTGCGCTCGGCCGACCCGTACACGCGGGCCGTGGTCGACCACGCCTACCTGACCCACCCGGACGACCTCGCCGCGATCGGGTACGGCCTGGACTGGCTCGAGCACCTGGACATGGCCCCCTACCTGGGCACCCCACTGCTCACCCCGCACGGCGACCGGAACACCTGGATCCGGTCCCATCACCAGCACTACTGGCACCCGGCGGGCAGTTGCCGGATGGGCCCCGCCGACGACCCGGCGGCGGTGGTCGAACACACCGGCCGGGTGCACGGCCTGGCCGGCCTGTACATCGCCGACGCCTCCGTCTTCCCCAACGTCCCCCGCGCCACCCCCGCACTGCCGACCACCGTCGTCGGCGAGCGCATCGCGGCCTTCCTCAAGGAGATCCTGTGACCGACGACGCGACGCACAGCCCGATCGTCGATCCGCGCACCGGCGAGACGTACGACAGCGTCCCCATCGCGGGGCCGGCCGAGGTCGACGCGGCCGTCCGGGCCGCCGCCGAGGCGTTCGAGACGTGGCGGCGCAGCACGCCCGGGCAGCGCCAGGAGGCCCTGCTCGCACTGGCGGACGCGATCGCCGCCGACGCGGAGCGCATCGCCGCCGTCGAATCGCGCAACACCGGCAAGGACTTCAGCGAGGTCCTGGAGGGTGACATCCCGGCCGGCATCGACGTGTTGCGGTTCATGGCGGGCGCCGCGCGCGCCGCGCACGGGCCGCTCGCCGCCGAATACGTGCCCGGCCACACCTCGACCGTGCTGCGCGAACCCGTCGGCGTGTGCGCGCTGATCACGCCCTGGAACCATCCGCTGGGATCGGCGCTCGACAAACTCGCCCCCGCGCTGGCCGCGGGCAACACCGTCGTGCTCAAGCCCGCCGAGACCACCCCGCTCGGCACGCTCGTCCTGGGCGAGTTGTGCGCGAAAGTGCTCCCGCCGGGTGTGGTCACCGTCGTGTGCGGCGACCGGGGCACCGGCCGGGCCCTGGTCGCGCACCCGATCCCGGCGCTGATCTCGCTGACCGGGAGCACTCGGGCGGGCGCGGAGATCACCGCCGCCGCCGGCGTCAAGCGCCTGCACCTGGAACTGGGCGGCGACGCACCGGCGATCGTGCTCGCCGACGCCGACCTGCGCGAAGCGGCCGACGGTATCGCCCAGGCGGCCTTCTACAACGCCGGCCAGGACTGCACCGCCGCCTGCCGGGTGTTGGTCGCCGCCGACGCGCACGACGAACTCGTGGGGCTGCTGGCCGAGCGGGCGGCGCGGACCGAGGTGGGCCCGCTGAACAACCGCGACCACCTGGATCGGGTCGCCGCGTACCTCACCGGGCTGCCGGCACACGCCACCGTCGTCACCGGCGGGCGGGTGGGCGACGGGCCCGGATTCCACTACCCGCCCACCGTGGTCACCGGTGTGCGTCAGGACGACACGATCGTCCAGGACGAGGTGTTCGGCCCGGTCCTCACCGTGCAGGCCTTCGCCTACGAGGCCGACGCGGTGCGCTTGGCCAACGGGGTCGCGTACGGCCTGGCCGCATCGATCTGGACGCGCGACGGGGCCGCCGCCGATGCCCTCGCCAGTCGGCTCGACGCAGGCACGATATGGATCAACTGCCACGGTGTCTACGCCACCGAGATGCCACACGGCGGCTTCAAGCAATCCGGCTACGGCAAGGACCTCTCCACCTACGCGCTCGACACCTACACGCGGGCCAAACACGTGATGCGCGCCCTGCCGGCCGACCGCTGACCCGACACCCGACCGCCGCGGCCGGACGCCGCCCGCCCCGCCGCGACGCGACGCGACGCGTCACCGTACGCGCCTGTGGCGAGGGGCGGGCTATCGGCCGTCGTCGGTGTCGCGCAGGGAATCGATCATGCTTCGCAGGCTGCGGAACGCGGCCGCCTGTTCGGGCCCGGTCATGCCGGTCAGCATCTTGAGTTCGACGGATCGCACCGCCGTGGTCGCCTTTTCCAGGCTTCGGCGGCCTCGGGGGGTCAGCCTCGCGGGGAGGGCCTTTCCGACGGGGGCCTCCGCGGGTCTGGTTACGTAGCCGTCTCGTTCCAGGGCCTGGAGCAGGACGTTCATCGTCTGCCGGGTCACGAACGCGCCGCGCGCGAGTTCGGAGTTGGACAGGCCCGGGCGTTGGGCCAGCAGTTCGAGGCAGGAGTAGTGCGTCACGCTCATCCCGAGGGGCCGCAGCACCTCCTCCATGGCCGCGCGCAGGGCGCTCGAAGCCTCTTTCAGCAGGTAGCCCAGGGATGTGTCCAGGTCGACGCCCGCACCGTTTTGACTCATGTCAGGATTCTGACATACCTTGATGTGTGTCAGGAACCTGACATGCAACGAAGGAGTATCGCCATGCCCGCCACCGGCCCCGACTTCATCTCGCTCCAGGTGCGTGACCTCGACGCTTCGCAGGCGTTCTACGAGCACTACCTCGGCCTCGTCCGCTCGCCGGCCGGGCCCCCGCACGCCGTCGTCTTCGAGACCAAGCCGATCGCGTTCGCGCTGCGCGACATCGTGCCCGGCACCGATCTCGCGTCCGCGGCCCGACCCGGCATCGGTGCCGCGATCTGGCTGCACGCCACCGACGTCCAGGCCATCCACGACGCCCTCGTCGCCGACGGTCACCCCATCGTCGCCGCGCCGATCGACGGACCCTTCGGCCGCACCTTCACCTTCGCCGACCCCGACGGCTACCACGTCACCCTCCACGACCGCACCTGACCAGCCGCTGACGCCCCGACCCGACGGCGGGCAGCCGGCGAGTCGGGGCGGCACGGGTCGGTCAGAGCTGTGCGCAGAGGCGGTCGATTTCGGCGATCTCCGGCTCGGTCAGGTCGGGTTGGCCGACCGCGGACAGGTTCTGCTCCAACTGCCGCACACTGCTTGCCCCGACGATGACCGAAACCACCCTCGGGTCGCGCAGGATCCAGGTGAGGGCGAGTTGGGCCAGCGTCTGGCCGCGGTCGCCGGCGAGCTTGTTCAGCGCGCGCAGCAGGGTCAGGCGCTCCTCGGTGAGGGCGTCCTCGGTGAGGAAGTGGCCCACCGCCATCCGCGAGTCGGCCGGGACGCCGTTCAGGTAGCGGTCCGTCAACAGGCCCTGCGCCAACGGGGAATACGCGATCAGCGCGGTCCCGGTCTCGCCGACCGCGTCCAGCACGCCCCGCTCCGGCTCGCGGTCCAGGATCGAGTACGCCGACTGGTTGAGCAGTACCGGAGTGCCGAGGTCGCGCAGGATCTCCACGGCCCGACGGTGCTCCTCCGGACCGTAGTTGGAAATGCCGGCGTACAGCGCGCGCCCGGACCGAACGGCCGTGTCCAGCGCGCCCATCGTCTCTTCCAACGGGGTGTCCGGGTCGTAGCGGTGCGAGTAGAAGACGTCGACGTAGTCGAGCCCCATCCGGCCCAGCGACTGGTCCAGGCTGGCCAGCAGGTACTTGCGCGAACCGCCGTTGCCGTACGGCCCCGGCCACATGTCCCAGCCGGCCTTGGAGGCGATGAACAGCTCGTCGCGATAGGGCCGGAAGTCGGCCCGGAAGTGCACCCCGAAGTTGGCCTCGGCCGACCCGTACGGCGGCCCGTAGTTGTTCGCCAGGTCGAAGTGCGTCACCCCGAGGTCGAAGGCGCGTCGCAACACCGCGCGCTGGACCTCCATGGGCTGGGTGTCCCCGAAGTTGTGCCACAACCCGAGCGACACCGCGGGCAACTCGACCCCGCTGCGTCCGGCACGGCGATAGCGCATGGATTGGTAACGGTTCTCGGCGGCAGAGTGGATCATTACCCCATCTTGGCCCTCGACCGCCACCCTTGACACCCCCGGATGTCCCTCCTAGGGTCCAGAGCATTCTTTGGCAGGAACAGACGAAGACCACCTGTCGGTGGCTTCGCTGTGCCCTCCTACGCGTTAGCGCTCGCGTGTCACCGACCGGTCCTTTTTTCCGAGGACGGGAACATGGCACAGCAGCCGAGCGTCAGAGGCGTCAAGGACGTCGTCGCGCTCATCGACCGGCAGGGGACGATCTCCGGCCGGTCCAGGGTCATCTGGTTCCTCGTGTTCGGGGGACTTTTCCTCGACGCGTACTCCAACGCCGCACTGGGCGCCGGGCTCGCCCCGATGACGAAGCAGATGGACCTGAGCAGCACCCAGGTCTCCATCCTCACCGCCACCGCACCCGCGCTGGCCATCCTGTTCAACCCCATCGGCGGCTGGCTGGCCACCCGGATCGGCCGGGTGCCCCCGCTGCTGCTGGCCAAGCTGTTCGCGCTGGCCGGCGCGGTGATCGCGGCCACCGCCGACGACTTCCTCGTGGTGTGGATCGGCCGGGTCCTGGTCGGTGTGGCCTACGGCGTCGACTTCGCGGTGGCGATGGCGCTGCTCGCCGAGTACACGCCCAAGTCGCTGCGCGGCCGGCTCAATCTGTGGCAGGGCATCTGGTACATCGCCACCACGGGCAACCTGCTGCTCACCCTGATCTGCTTCAAGTTCGACGTCGGCGCCGACATCTGGCGCTGGTCGGTCGGCTCGGCCGGGGTGATCGCGCTGACCCTGTTCCTGCTCCAGTGGGCGTTTTTGGTGGAGAGCCCCACGTGGCTGGCCACAAAGGGTCGACTGGAGGACGCGGTCCGCAACCTGCGCCGCATCTACGGCATCGAGGCGGTCGCCGGCGCCGTGCCCGACAAGGCGGACGCCGAGGAGGCGCCGCCGAACGTGGGGATCAAGCAGGCCGGGATCCTGTTCCGCGGCTCGTATCTGCCGCGCACCCTGCTGTCCTCGGCGATCTCGCTGGGCCAGTCCATGCAGTACTTCGCCGTCGGCTGGTATCTGCCGGTGATCAGCCTGGCCATCTTCGGCAACAGCTTCGAGAAGGCCACCATCGGTTCGATGGTGTTCAACGCCTTCGGCATCGTCGGCGGCCTGCTCTCCGCGTACTTCGCGCGCCGGCTCGGCCTGCGGATCAGCTCGGCGATCGGCTTCGGCGGCGTGTTCGTGATGCTGCTCGGCATGGGGCTGACCTTCGACCGGGTGCCCACCTGGATCGCGTTCATCCTCCCGGCGCTGTTCATCTTCTGTCACTCCGCCGGTCCCGGCGCCAACGGCAAGTCGATCGCCGCGCTGTCCTACCGCAGCGAGGTGCGCACCCTGGGCACCGGCGTGACCGGGATGATCGGCAGCTTCGGCAGCGTGGCCGGGCTGTACCTGTTCCCGCAGATCAAGGACGGCATCGGCCTGGACAAGACCTTCATGGTGTTGGCCGTCGTCCCGCTGCTCGGCCTGCTCACCTGCCTGGCGATCCGCTGGGACCCGACCCGGGCCGTCTCGCCCGACGAGGACCCGAACGTGCCGATCATCGCCGCACCGTCGGCCGGGCCCGCGAACCCCGCGTTGGTCACCCGCTGAAGCGGGTCCGTCACGCGAGACTCGCACTCGGATCAAGCGGAGATATCGCACCGAAAGGGCTGTGATGACGAAGACGTTGCACCACCCCGGCCGGCGCCTGGGCATCCTGTCCGTGGACGAGGGCACCACCGGGACCCGCGCCGGAGTCGTGCAGGACTCCGGGGCGGTCACCCACCTGGCGTATCGCACGATCGCCGTGGACCACCCCGACGAGGACTCGGTCGAGCAGGACCCGATGGAGATCTGGTCGGCCACCCTCGACGTGTGCCGCGAGGCCCTGGCCGGCGCCCGTGCCGACGGCGTGGAGATCGTCGCGCTCGCGCTGTCCACACAGCGGGCCACCGCGATGTTGTGGGACCGGCGCACCGGCCTGCCGCTGGTGCCGGCATGCGTGTGGCAGGACCGGCGCTATGCCCGGGACCTGCTCGGCTACGAGGCCGCGTGGGACGAGCGGCTGCTCGCCCGGCTCGGCCGCCCGGTGGGCAGCAGGGCGCCGTTCCACTGGGCCGCGCGGCAGATCGCCGAGCGGCCGGAGGTGGCCGAGGCGTACAAGGCGGGCACGCTCGTGTTCGGCACCGTGGACACCTGGCTGGCCTGGCGCTTCACCGGCGGGGCCGCGCACGCGGTCTCGGCGAGCAACGCCGGCTCGATCGGCGCCTACCTGCTGCGTGAGCACGCGTGGGACCGCGAGTGGATCGAGCACCTGGGCTACCCGCTCGAACTGCTCCCGGACCTGTTCGCCGACGACGACCTCGGCTACGGCCGCACCGACCCCGAACTGCTCGGTGTGGAACTGCCGTTGGCGGCGGTGATGGGCGACCAGCACGCGGCGCTGATCGCGCTGGGCGGACTGGCCGCCGGCCAAGGGATGTGCATGTACGGCACCGGCACCTTCGTGGACGCGGCCACCGGCCGCACCCCCGCGATGCCGATCCCGGGCATCGCCGGGGTGCTCGCCCAGCCCGGTTGGCGCCAGGGCGACACCACGCACTTCAGCCTGGAGGCGTACTGCTCGACCACCGGGTCCGCGCTGCGCTGGTTGTGCGACGACCTGGGCCTGTTTGCCTCGCCGGCGGAGATCGGCGAACTCGCCGCGGGGGTCGACGCCGACGCGGGCCCGCGCGAGTGGTTCGTGCCCGCGCTCGCCGGGATCCGCACCCCCGAGTGGCGGCCCGAGGCACGGGCCGCGCTCGGCGGGCTGACCCTGGCCACCACCCGGGCCGATGTGGCCCGGGCCGTGCTGGACGGGATCGCGCACTCCGTGTGCGACCTGATCGACGGCGTCGCCGCCACCATGCAGGCCCCGTTCGCCCGCCTTCGGGTGGGCGGCGGGGTGGCCGGCAGCGACACCCTCATGCAGATCCAGGCCGACCTGGTCGGCCTGCCGATCGAGCGCGCCGCCGACTCGGCCACCGCGAGCCTGCGCGGCACCGCCTACCTGGCGGGCGTCCGCGAGGGCCTGTGGTCCTCGCTCGACGAGGTGGTCGAGGCCCAACCACGCGGCCGGATCTTCGAACCGACCACCACCCCCGACCGGCGCGCCACACAGCGCGCCGCCTGGCGAAGCGTGCTCGCCGGCTACCCCGCCTGAGCCGAACCGCCCGTACGACCCGGCGGCGCGAACCGTGAACCGCCGGACAGACCCCAGGAGTTGATTGTGATTTCGATGCCCGCCCGCAAGCCACGACGGGCGTCGGCGGCGGCCACGAGAGGCACCCCGCTGCTTCTCGACCGCGGCCGGGCCAAGCACCGACTCGCGGACCACCGCTTCGACGTGCTCGTCGTCGGCGGCGGCGTCACCGGCGCCTACGCCGCGCTCGACGCGGCCTCGCGCGGCCTGGACGTGGCCCTGGTGGAGAAGGACGACTTCGCCTCCGGGACCTCCTCCAAGTCGTCGAAGATGGTGCACGGCGGCCTGCGCTACATCGAGCAGGGCAACGTCAACCTGGTCCGCCACTCGCTCCTGGAAAGACACCGCTTCCGCAAGAACGCGCCGCACCTGGTGCATCGCCTGCCGTTCCTGTTCCCGATCCTGGAGAAGGAGGGCGTTTTCGACGCCCGCCTCGCCAAGGGCTTCGAGGGCCTGCTGTGGACCTACGACCTGGTCGGCGGCTGGCGGATCGGCAAGCTGCACCAGCGGCTGACCGTCGACGAGGTACTGACCCACGCGCCCACGCTGCGCGCGGACCACCTCCAGGGCGGGCTGATGTACTTCGACGGCCGCGCCGACGACGCCCGCCTGGTGCTGACCATCGTGCGCACCGCCGCCGCGCTGGGCGCCACCGTGCTCAACGGCGCCACGGTGGACCGGATCCTGACCGAGCGCGGCCGGGCCGCCGGAGCCCGGATCGAGGTCGACGGCGAGCGCTTCGACGTGCGCGCCTCCGCCGTGGTCAACGCCACCGGCGTGTGGAGCGACACCGTCGACGGACTGGCCGACGACGACCACCGGCCGCAGGTACGACCCGCCAAGGGCGTGCACATCGTGGTTCCGTGGCACAAGGTCCGGATCGACTGCACGGTCACCGTGCCCATCCCGGGCCGGGCCCGCCGCGCCACCTGCACCCGCTGGGGCGACGCGGTCGTGCTCGGCACCACCGACGAGGACTACCGCGGCTCGATCGACGACGTGCACTGCACCCGCCCGGAGATGGAGTTCCTGCTCGAAGGCGCCAACACCGCGTTCGAGGGCCGGCTCACCCCGGACGACGTGATCGGCAGCATCGGCGGCCTGCGTCCGCTGGTCGGCGGCAAGGAGGGCGCCACCCTCGACATGAGCCGCGACCACCACATCTCCGTCGGCCGCGGCGGCATGGTCACCGTCACCGGCGGCAAGCTCACCACCAGCCGGCACATGGGCGAACTGGTGATCGACAAGGTGATGCAGGTCCTGGGTCGCAAGGGCCGCAGCCGCACCACCAACCTGCCGCTGATCGGCGGTGCCGGCTACGACGCCGAGGCGGTCGCCGCGTCCGGCGGCCTGGCCGCACACCTGGGCGAGCGCTACGGCACCGAGGCCCGCTTCGTCTCCGACCTGCTCGCCGAGGACCCCGCGCTCGCCGAGCCGGTGGTCGCCGGCATGCCGTACATCAGGGCCGAGGTCGTCTACGCGGCCCGCTCCGAGATGGCCCGCTCGGTGGACGACGTGCTCTCCCGACGCACCCGCTCGCGCCTGTTCGCCCGCGACGCCTCGGCCGCCGCGGCCCCCGAGGTCGGCCGGCTGCTCGGCGCCGAACTGGGCCTGACCGCCGCGCAGATCGACCGCCAGGTCGCCGACTACCTCGCCGCCGTGCGGCACGAGAAGGCGGTCCTGCTCGGCGAGCCCGAAGAACCCACATCCGCAGTGATCGCACCCCAAGGAGCCGCGAAGTGATCAGCAGGCAGACCATCACCAACCCGTTCAACCGCGGCGACTACATCGTGGGCGCGCCCACCCCGGCCAAGTGGGCCCGGAACACCCCGATCGGCACCGGCGACGCGTCGCTCCAGGGCACCGTGGTCGAGGTGCCCGCCCCGGTGATCGAGGACCTGCGCGCCGCCGCCAAGGCCGTGTACACCGACCGCGACGACGTGGTCGCCCGTACCCGCGACTGGTGGGCCGGCACCATGATCGGTGAGACCGACGGCCGCCCCGCCACTCCCGACGCGGTGATCGTCGAGGTCGTCGACGCCGACCAGGTGGCCGCCGTACTGCGGATCTGCCACGCCGCCGGCATCCCGGTCACCGCATCCGCCGGCCGCAGCAACGTCACCGGCGCCGCGCTGCCCGTGCACGGCGGCGTCGTGCTCGACCTGTGCGGACTGAACCGCATCGTCTCCTTCGACGCCGAATCGCTCGTCGTCGACGTCGAGGCCGGCATGTTCGGCGACCTGTTCGAAAAGGAACTCCAGGAGACCCACGGCGTCACCACCGGCCACTGGCCGTCCGCGTTCGCCGTCTCCACCGTCGGTGGCTGGATCGCCTGCCGCGGCGCGGGCCAACTCTCCACCCGCTACGGCAAGATCGAGGACATGGTCGTCGGCATCGACGTGGTGCACGCCGACGGCACCCGGGCCACCTACGGCGACTACCCGCGCGCCGCCACCGGCCCCGACCTGCGGCAGATCTTCATCGGTTCGGAGGGCACGCTCGGCGTGATCGTCTCCGCGCGCATCCGGGTACACCCGCTGCCCACCTACGCCAAGGCGCTCGCGTTCGGCTTCGACACCTTCGCCGAGGGCCTGGACGCGTGCCGCAAGATCATGCAGCGCGGCGCCACCCCGGCGGTGTTGCGCCTGTACGACAAGCTGGAGAGCGGGGTGCACTTCGACCACCCCGAGACCAACCTCCTGCTGATCGCCGACGAGGGAGACCCGATCCTGGTCGACGCGATGCTCGAGGTCAGCGAGGAGGTCTGCCTGAGCTACGGCCCCGAACTGGACAGCGACGCGGTGTTCGAGCGCTGGCTGCGGGACCGCATGCTGGTCGGCAAGTCCTCCGACGGCTTCACCCCGGGGCCCGGCTTCGTCGCCGACACGCTGGAGATGGCCGGGTCGTGGACGGCGCTCGGCGAGGTGTACGACGAGGTGGTCGCGGCGATCCAGGCGGTGCCCGGCACGCTCGCGGCCTCCGCGCACCAGTCGCACGCGTACACCGACGGCGCCTGCGTCTACTTCTCGCTGCGCGGCGACGTGGACCGGCCCCGGCGCCGCGACTGGTACCGCGCGGTGTGGGACGCGGCCAACGAGGTGCTGATCCGGCACGGCGCCGCGCTCAGCCACCACCACGGCTGCGGACTGCTGCGCGGCCCGTACCTGCCCGCCGCGCTCGGTGCCGGGTTCGACACGTTCGCCAAGGTCAAGGCCGGCCTCGATCCGGCCGGAATACTCAATCCTGGCAAACTGGGCCTGCCCAACCGCTTCGATGCGTGAGGCGGCCGAGACCCAGCCCAGGTAGGTCATGAACGCCAGTCGACGCCCCGCGAGCGCGCCCCGGATGTCCTCCGTGCTCTCGTCCGCCTTCGCCGAGGTACCCGTGATCGCGTCGATCATCGGACCCCAGCGCCTGCAGAACTTCCTCGGCGCGCCCGCACAGGTGTGCATCCTCGCGTCCATCCCGGTCGGGCAGCTGCCGAACATCGTGCAGCTGCTCGGCAGGGCGGGCAAGACGGTGTTCGTCAACGTGGACAGTTGCCCCGGCCTGGCCCAGGACAAGGGCGCGCTGGAATTCCTCAAGGCGATGGGCGCGCACGGCATGGTCAGCACCCGACTCTCGCTGATGGAGAAGGGCCGCCCGCTCGGGCTGCTGACCATGCAGAAGGTGTTCGTCACCGACCGCTCCAACATGCGCCGCAGCACCGACGCGATCGCGCGCGGCGGCCCCGACCTGGTCGAGATCATGCCGTCGCCGATCGTGGCCCGGATGACCCCCGAGGCCAAACGCGCGATGTCGCCGTTCGTCGCGGCGGGCTTCGTGGAGACCGCCGAGGACGCCGCTGCGGCACTCGCGCTCGGCGCGGTCGCCGTGGCCACGTCCGACCCCCGGTTGTGGGACCTGCGGCGCGACCGGCTCGGCGCGACCGCGCCACCCCCGCCCCCTGTTTCCCCGCCCCGTAGTACGTAGGAGAACCACCCTTGAGTTACGTAGTCGTCGCCCGCTATCTCACCCATCCCGACGCGCAGGACCAGGTGCTGACCCTGCTCGACGAGATGACCCGCCACTCGCTGGCCGAACCCGGCTGCCGGAGCTATCGCGTACACCAGGGCACGGAGGAGGCCCGGACGATCGTGCTCGTCGAGGAGTACGACGCAGAGGCCGACTTCACCGCGCACTGCGCCTCCGCGCACTTTCGGGAGATCGTGCTCGGCAAGGTGGTGCCGCTGCTGGTGAGCCGGGACGTGGTCCGGCTCACCCCGCGCGAGGTCGCGCCGTGAGGATGCGGGCCGCCGTGCTGCGCGCGACTTCGCAGGCCCGGCCGTACGGGACGAGCCGGCCGGTCGCGATCGAGGACGTGGAACTGGGCGAGCCGCGTGCGGGCGAGGTGCTGGTGCGCATCGCCGCCGCGAGCCTGTGCCACTCCGACCTGTCCGTGGTCAACGGCGATCGGGTCCGGCCGCTGCCGATGGCACTCGGGCACGAGGCGGTCGGCGTGGTCGAGGCGGTCGGGCCCGGAGTGGACCGGGTCGCGCCGGGGGAGCACGTCGCGCTCGTGTTCGTGCCCAGCTGCGGCCACTGCGTGCGGTGCGACGAGGGCCGGCCGGCGCTGTGCTCGGCCGCCGCGGCGGCCAACGGCTCGGGCGGGCTGCTGCACGGGCCGTCGCTGCTCCGGGGCGCGGACGGCGCGGTGGTGCACCACCAGCTCGGGGTGTCCGCTTTCGCCGAATTCGCGGTGGTGGCGCAGGAGTCGGTGGTGCCGATCCCTCGCGACGTGCCGTTCGAGGTGGCGTCGATGTTCGGCTGCGCGGTGCTGACCGGGGCGGGTGCGGTGATCAACACGGCGGCGGTACGGCCGGGCCAGTCGGTCGCGGTGTTCGGCCTCGGCGGGGTCGGCCTGTCCGCCGTGCTCGGCGCGCGGGCGGCCGGGGCGTACCCGATCGTCGCGGTCGACCCGGTCCCCGCGAAGCGCGACCTGGCCGTGCGGCTCGGTGCGTCGCACGCGTACCACCCGGAGGAGGCGGTGGACGCGATCGGCGGCCTGGTCGGCGACGGCCTGGACGTGGTGATCGAGGCGGTCGGCAGCGCCGGCGTGATCGCGGACTGCCTGGCGGCGGTGGGTCGAGGCGGCCGGGTGGTCTCGGTCGGCCTGCCGGCGCCGGGTCGGCGGTTGGACGCGGTGCCGGCGCTGGCCTTCGCCGGCGAGGGCAAGTCCCTGATCGGCTCGTACATGGGCGACGCGGTCCCCCGCCGCGACATCCCCCGCTACCTGGCCCTGTGGCGGGCCGGGCGGATGCCGGTCGAGCTGCTGCACACGGGCACGGTCGAACTGGACGACCTGAACGAGGCGATGGAGGAGCTGGCAAGCGGCGAGGCCATCCGCCAGGTGATCCGCACGGGAGCCGCGGTGGCGGCCGGGCGGTAGGCCCCGGGGGTGCGTGCCCCGGTCACTACGCCAGTGCGCTCAGGTGGTCGGGGTGGGCGGCGGCGACATCGTGGGCGGCTCGGACGAAGGCGGCGACGGCCGGGGATCGTGAGGTCTCCGGCCAGGCGACCACGACCGTGCTGGGGCTGAGGCCGGTGACCGGCCGATACGCGATGTCCGGGCGCTGGTGGCGCTTGGTGGTGGACAGCGCCAGGAACGCCACCGCCTGGCCCAGCGCGACCACCTCCAGAAGTTGCTCGACGCTCGCCACGAGCGGCCCCTCGGGCGGGTCGGCCGGCGCCGAGCCCGGCCGGCCGTCGCCCCCTTCCGCTCCGTCGCATCCCGTGTAGTAGGCGAGGGTGGCGGGGGCGGCCCCCTTCCAGCGTGGGATCGGTTCGCCCTCCAGGTCGGCCGGCCGCAGTCGCCGTCGTCCGGCCAGGCGGTGCGCGGCGGGGAGCACGGCCAGTCGCGGCTCGACCACGAGCGTCTGGGAATCCAGCCCCCGACCGTCGAACGGGCTGCGCAGCAGCGCCACATCGGCACGGCCGTCCCGCAGCATGGCGATCGGCTCCCCGCTGCCGCCGACCACGACCTCGGGCGGCGGCAGACGCGAACCCGTTCCCCGGTAGGCGTCGAGGATCTCCCGCAACAGCCCCGCATCGCCTCCCGGCTTGACCGCCACGACGAGTCGGGGGGTCGGCTGACCGGCCCGACGTGCCCGCCGGGCCGCCGCGTGCACCGCGTCGACCGCGATCCGGGCCTGGTCGAGCAGCACCCCACCGGCGGTGGTCAGCCGCACCCGCCGGGTGGTGCGCTCCAACAGGCGTACACCGAGCCGGGATTCCATGTGGGCGATCGCCTTCGACAGCGGGGGCTGCGCCATCCCCAGGCGTTCCGCGGCCCGGCTGAAGTTCAGCTCCTCGGCGACCGCGATGAAGTACCTCAGCTCCCGCACCTCCAGCTCACTCATATCCGTGGACTATAGATCCAGAGTCGTCCGGTCTTTCCCCGCCGCCCGTGGTTCAGGGGAGGCTGGGTGCCATGACGACGACTTCGCAGCAGACCGCCCTGATCACCGGCGCGAACAAGGGCATCGGCAAGGAAACGGCGCGCGGGCTCGCCGCCCTCGGCATCACCGTGTTGATCGGCGCCCGCGACGCCGAGCGGGGCGAGGCGGCGGCCGAGGAGCTTCGCGCCGACGGCGCCGACGTACGGTTCGTACCGCTGGATGTCACCGACGAGATGTCGGTCCAAGCCGCCGCCAGGCGGATCGACGCCGCGTTCGGCCGCCTCGACATCCTCGTCAACAACGCCGCGATCGCCGCCGAACCGCGAAAGCCGAGTGAAACCCCCGCCGCCACCGTCCGGCAGGTCTACGAAACCAACGTATTCGGCGTCATCGCGGTGACCCACGCCATGCTCCCGCTGCTACGCCGCTCCGCCGCCGCACGGATCGTCAACATGTCCAGCGAACTCGGCTCCCTCACCCACCTGGCCGACCCGGGCAGCCCGTGGGCCCCGTACTCCTCGACCCTCCTCCCCTACTGCACCTCGAAGAGCGCCCTGAACGCGATCACCGTGCTCTACGCCAACGAACTGCGCGCCGAAGGAATCCTGGTCAACGCGGTAAGCCCCGGCTACTGCGCGACCGACCTCAACCGCCACACCGGCCAACGCACATCACAGGAGGGCGCAACCGCCGCAGTCAACGCGGCAACCGCGGACAAGCACGGCCCAACGGCCGCCTTCCTGACCGAGACCGCTCCGATTCCCTGGTAAAACCCTCGCCCCATCCCCACCCACTCCGCCCGGCCGGCGCTTGAGGCCAAATCAGCCCCGCCGGCGCTTGAGGCGAAACAGCCCCGTCGGCGCTTGAGGCGAAACAGCCCGGCCGGCGCTTGAGGCCACCTCGGCCGGAGGCCGGGGGCACTCAGCCCGGCCGGCGCTTGAGGCCAAAAGCCGGGCCGGCGTTTGAGGCCGTCGTGGTGGGCCGCGGAGCGCGCCCTCACGTCCTCGCGAGGAGCGCCGGGCGCAGGTCGGCCAGGTCGACCGCCGCGAGCGAGGCGACCACGCGGCGGCCCGGTGCGGGCTGGATCGGGGCAGTCGTGCGCACCGCAACCACCGCACAGCCGGCCGATTCCGCCGACGTGATGCCGACCACCGTGTCCTCGACCGCGACGCACGCGCTCGGCTCGACCCCGAGCGCGGTCGCCGCGGCCAGATAAGGGGCGGGGTCGGGCTTGGTCCGCGCGACGTCCTCCGCCGCGACGGTGACCGCGAAACGCGCCGACCCCAACGCGTCCCGCACCAGGTCCACCACATGCCGCGGCGACGCCGACACGATGGCCAGCGGCACCTCGGCCTCGGCCAGCGCGTCCAGCAGGGCCACGACGCCCGGCAGCGGCTCGATCCGACCCCGCACCCGGTCGGTGAACGCCGCGTCCAACGCGTCGGACAACTCGTGGACGCACGGCCCCTCGGGCACCACCGCGTTCAGGTAAGTCGCGGTGTGTGCGATGGCGTGGCCCACCACGTCGGCCGTGTCGGTCGGTCCCAGCGCGTAGCCCACCCGGCCGGCCACGTGCTCGACCGCCTCCCACCACAACTGCTCGGTGTCGACGAGGGTGCCGTCCATGTCGAACAACACGGCGGCGGGCAGAACGCTGGACACACTGACTCGTTTCGACGCGCGTTTCGCTGCGTGGAGCGCGGACGTCCCGACCCTCTCAGCCCGACGTGAGCGCAGTGCCAAGGCCGGGTTGCGGGCGCGTGAACGTGTGCGAACCCCGCCGTCACACAGCGCGAGCACGTCGGTCACAACGCGCGGCTACACCACCGCGGCGCGCAACGACAGGACGTCGGGCAAATGCTGCGCGATGCGCTCCCAATGGTCACCGCCGTGGTGCCCCCGGTAGATCTCGCCGCTGCGCGAGCCGAAGTACAGGCTGGTGACGTCGGCGTCGTCGGCGCACATCGCGTCGCGCAGGACCGCCGTCCAGAAGCCGTCGGGCAGGCCGTCGGACAACGCGGTCCACGTCTCGCCGGCGTCGTCGCTGCGATAGACCCGACAGCGCCCGTCGATCGGGAAGCGCATCGCGTCGGCGGTGAGCGGGACCACATACACCGTGTCCGGTCGGCGCGGGTGCACAACGATCGTGAAGCCGAAGTCGGCGGGCAGGCCCTCGGCGATCGACTGCCACGTCGCGCCCGCGTCGTCGCTGCGGTAGACCCCGTGGTGGTTTTGCAGGAACAGCCGGTCGGGCCGCTCCGGATGCCGGGCCACCTTGTGGACGCACTGGCCGTATTCCGGATACTCGTCCGGCTGGAAGGTGACGTGGATCCCGGTGTTGGACGGATGCCAACTGGCCCCGCCGTCCTCGGTGACGTAGACCCCGCCGGTGGACATCGCCACCACGATCCGGCGCGGGTCGGTGGGGTGCGGCAGCACGGTGTGGATCGCCTGCCCGCCGAAGCCGGCCCCCCAGTGCGGACGGTGCGGGTGGTCCCACAACGCGCGGACCAGTTCGAACGAGCGCCCACCGTCGGCGGAGCGGAACAGCGCCGAAGGCTCCACGCCGGCGTAGACCACATCGGGCTCGGAACTCGCCCCGGGCACCAATTGCCACACCCGCTCGACCGACGCACCGGCGTCGGCCGGGAAGCCGACCCGCCCCAGGTCCGGCTCGCGCCAGGTCGCGCCGAGGTCGTCGCTGGTGACCACGACCGGGCCGAAGTGCTCGTTCACCACACCCGCCATCACCCGAGGCGCCGACCCCCGCGTATCGATCGCGACCGAGTAGACGCCGGTCATCGGATGGTGCGGCCCGGTGAACTCCCAGGGCTCGGCGCCGTGTGAGCGACCGAGCCACAAACCCTTGCGAGTGCCGACGGCAAGCAGGACGGACTTCGTCACGATGACCTCCAGGCAGCGATTCCCAGGTGGGAAACGCTACGCGCCACCGGTGACATTCGCCCGATTCGACGCTCTTGTCGGCCTGGTTCCCCCACCCGGGCGCCGCACTACGGCAGCGGGCGCCGACCCGCGAAGCCCAGGTCGGTGCGGTGGTACCAAGCCAGTTCCCGGTCCCCCTCCAACCAGCACAACAACACCGGTACGCCGTCCAGGTCGGCAGGGAAGTCGACGAGCAGCGGCGCGAAGCCCTTGAGCTCCGCGCCGGTCTGCTGGATGCGGGTCATCAGGTCGTCGAGCCGCGCCTGCATGCCCTTGAGCTCCGGCAGACCGCCCAGTTCGGTACGGGTCCCGCCCGGCTCCAGCGCTGCGGCCAACTCCGCCGCGTCCGCGCGTAGCACGATCAGTTCATCGAGTACCGGCATCAGCCGGGCCAACTCCGCGCGTGCCTCGTCCACCGTGAACAGACCCATGCCGCACAGCCTCCCATGCCCGCCGGGGACCGACGTCGGCGCCGGGTCACCGGACGGCGCGACCAGGGGTTCGGCCCACGCGCCCCGCCGCCCCGCGCCCCGCCGTTCCGTCGGACCGAAGCTGGACGCCCGGCCAGGAACCGTGGTTGGTGTGCACGCCGAGCACGCCGCCGGCGGCTTCGGCGCGCGTCGTGTTGTCCCGCTCGATGCGCAGACCGTCGTGCGTCGCGGTCCGGGTGCGCGCGCGATCGCCCAGGGCGAGGAAGACGATCAGCACACCGACGACGAGGAGCAGGTCGGCGACGAGAATCACGGTGATCACGGCGGCTCCCGAGGAGTGGATCGGCGGCCGGGCAACCCGGACCACCCCTACATGATCCATGCCCGTTCCGATCGGGTCGACCCCTGTCCCGTACAGCGGGCGGCCAGCGCGCGCAATCGGGCCTCGTCGCCGTCCACCGAGGAGTCCAGGCGCAGGATCTCCTGGACGAAGGTCCGGTTGATCGGCCGGCAGCGGATCTCCTGAGCCGCCGTGACCTCGGCGTCCAGCAGCGCGGTGACCGCCTCGCCGCGCCGGCCCAGCGCGGCCAGGGCCCGGGCGAGGTCGATCAGGTGCCGGGCCTGCCTGCCGCGCGGCAGCACGGCGAGCGCGGCCGGGTCCAGCCGACCGTCGACGGCCCGCCCGTACTCGCCGAGCAGCACGTGCGCGGTGACCCGGCACAGCGGCACCTGGATCGCGCCGGGATCGATGCGCTCCGCCGCGTCGAGGAGGTCGCGCGTGCCCGAACGATCGCCGAGCCGCGCGGTGGCCAACGCGGCGCCCAGGCGCAGGGTACGCAGCGCCGCCCGCCCGACCGCGCCGCGCGGGCCCAACGCGGCGGCCAGGTCCGCCTCCACCTCAAGGGCGAACTCGGCGGCGGCCCCGGCCCCTTCGTGCCCGACCATGGCCGCGGTCAGCCGATCGGCGGCGCGCGCGAGCACCACCGCGTCGCCGCTGCGCCCGGCCGCGGTGACCGCCCGGTCGGCGGCGCGCCAGGCCAGGTCGGCGTCGCCGAACACCTGCGCCGCGGCGGCCGCCAGGGTCAGCGCGCCGGCGCGCACCACCATCGGCGCGAGCGAATCCGCCGCCCCCTCCCCGACGGGCGCGACCGCCGCGGCCCCGGTCCCGACCAACATCGGCGGCACCACCCGGTCCAGGCACAGGTAGTCGGCCGCGGCGTACGCAGTCCATCCGTACGCCAACTCCCGCCGCAACACCCCGAGATCGAGCGGCTCGACGGGGGCACCCGCGGTCGGCGCGAAGTCCGCCCGGCGCAGCGCGACCCGGACCGCCGCGAGCGGATCGTGGTCGACGCCCTCCCGGTTCGGCTCGGGAGGCAGCAGGCGGTCGATCCCGATGCGCAGGACGACCGCCGCCCGTGCGAGTACCGACAGCCGTGGGTCGGCCTGCCGGTGACCGGCCTCCACGTCCTCGACCCAGCGCACCGATCGGCCCATCAGACGCGCGAATTCGGCCTGGGTCAGGCCCCTGCGCGTGCGCCAGTACGCGATCTGCCGACCGATCCCACCCACCGTGTGCATGCCGTACCCACTCCTTTGGGTAGCGCCGAATGCGCGTTCGGTAACCTATGTACGGAATTCGCTCCGCCGCCCGCCGCTTGTGCGCTGTATGTGACGCACGGGTAGGAAGTTCCCCACGCACACTGCGTGGATTGTGTCGGGTGCCTCACCGGTACCTTCGGCCGGGTCGCGGCAACCGCAATTTCGGGCCCGGTTGCCCTTGCGGGAGAGTCGATGAGAAAACTGATGCGCGCCCCTCGGGCCGACCGGACCGGGGCGGCTCGCTCGCGGCCGCGTCGGACCTTCACCATTCGGACCCTGCTGGTCCTGCTGACCGTGGTGCCGCTGGTGTCGATGGTCGCCCTGTGGGCGATCGCGACCTATCGGCTCGCGGATCATGCGAGCGGTTTGGACAACGAGGTCTCCGTGGCCGAACGGGCGGGCACGCCCAGCTACAACACGATGATCTCCCTCCAGGCCGAACGGCGGCTGACCGCGGCCTGGATGGCCAAGCCCACGCCCGCCGCGGCGGACGCGCTGCGCGGGCAGCGGGCCAAGACCGACGAGGCCGTGAAGCAGTTCGTCGCCTTCGCCAAGAGCGGCGCGCGCGAGACCCCGGGCAACGCGGTGCGCCGCGCCCGCGAGGTCGCCGCGGAATTGGCGCAACTCCCCGACGCGCGCCGCCAGGTGGACGCCATCGGCGCGATCGGCCGGGACCGCTGGATCAAGTTCTACACGAGCCAGATCGCCGATCAGATCTCGGTGGTCCAGGCGCTGGCCGAGACCTCCGACACCGACGTCACCTACGCCGGGCAGTTCCTCGTCATCCAGTTCCGCGCCGGGGAGGCGCTGGCGCAGGAGGACACGCTGGTGTCGTTCTCGTTGCCCGCCGGACGGCTGAGCCAGCCGGACTACGCCGCGTTCGTCCAGAACGTGGGTGTGCGTCGGCACTCGATCGACGACGAGATCGAGCCCTTCCTGCCGCCCGAGTCACGGGCCGGCTATCTGGCGCTGACCCAGAACCCGGCCTGGCACGACCTGGTCTCGATGGAGAACGCGATCATCGCGACGGTCGACGCGCCGCGTGAGGCGCGCGCCACCGGCAGCGGTATCCCGATCCCGGCCGAACTGGCCAGCTGGCGCAGCGTTCTCGACCGACTCGCCGAGCCGGCCTCGGCCTTCGACTTCGCGCGTGTGGACCAGGTGTTCGCGGCCGGCGACGACGCCACCTCGGACACCTGGAACCAGGTGTACCTGCTCAGCGCGATCGGCCTCGCCTTCGTGGTGATCGGCGGCGTGTTGTGCTGGCGGATCACCCGGGCGGTGCGGCGTCGGTTGTTCCTGCTGCGCGACGCGACGGTGGAACTGGGCACACACCGGCTGCCGATGGTCATCGAGCGACTGCAACGCGGCGAGCGGGTCGACCTCGCGGTCGAGGCGCCGGAGGTGGAGGCGGGTCGTGACGAGATCGGCCAGGTCGCCTCCGCGTTCAACTCCGCGCAGCGCGCGGCGCTGGACGGCGCAGTACAACTGGCCCGACAGCGCGAGGGTTTCGCGAAGGTATTCGTCAACACGGCGCTGCGCACCCAATCGCTGGTGAACCGTCAGATCGGCGAGTTGGACACGATGGAGCGCCGGCACCAGGACCCGGAGCTGCTGCGCGAGTTGTTCACCATCGACCATCTGGCCACCCGACTGCGGCGATACGAGGAGAACCTCGTGGTGCTCACCGGCAACCGACCGGGCCGACGCTGGAGTCGCCCGGTCCGCATCGTGGACGTGGTGCGCGGCGCGGTCGGCGAGGTGGAGGACTACCACCGGGTCGAGGTGTACTCGGATCCGGACGTGCTGCTGTCCGGGCCGGCCGTGGGCGGGGTGATCCACCTGCTGGCAGAACTCGTGGAGAACGCCACGATGTTCTCGCCGCCGGACACGCCGGTGCATGTCCGCGCGGCGGCGGTGGCCAAGGGCTTGGCCATCGAGATCGAGGACCGCGGCCTGGGCATGTCCGAGACGGAATACGAGGCGGCCAACCGGCAGTTGGCGGTGCCGACCACGTTCGACGTGATCGCGCTCGCCGACGACGTGCGGATGGGCCTGTTCGTGGTCGCGCAGCTGGCGGACCGGTTGGGTGTCGGCGTGACGTTGCGGCCGTCGCCCTACGGCGGCACGCTGGCCATCGTGTTCGTGCCCGACGAGCTGATCACCCGCGAGAGCGGCGTCCCCGAGGAACCGGACCGCGCGGCGGGGCCGTTCGAGGCGGCGACGGCGATCGGGGCGGCGGTACAGCCGGCTTCGGAGCCGGAGGCGGCCTCGACGCACGAGGCGAACGAAGGCCCCGATTCCGTACCGGAGTCGCCGGGTCGGCCGCATCCCGAGCCGGTGGTGCGCTCGCTGGACCGGGTCCCGATGCCCGCCGAACACACCGAGCCCGCACCCGCCGAACCCGACGTGTCGGTACGGCCGACCGCGCCGACCGGCACCGACCCCGGCCCGGTCGCCACCCCGGAGCCGGTCTCGACCCCGGCTCCGGCTCCGAGGCACGCCCGCCCGGCGACCGCACCCACGCCCGCCGTCGAGGAGACCACCGCCGACGGCCGCCGCGCGCTACCCCGCCGGGTGCGCCAGCGCAACCTGCCGATGCCGCTGCGTACCGAGACCACCACCACGAGCGAGGGAGGGGCGCGAACCGAGGCGAAGCCCTCCTCACCGCGGGAAGCTGCGGCTACCTTGTCCTCGTTCCGATTCGCGAGCCAACGTGCGCGCGAGGCATCCGAACCGACCGCGGCCGACGACGAGTCCGCGATCGCGACCGAACCCGGAACCGGGACCGAGCCCGCTCCGGGCGCGCGCCCCGCCGCCGGAAGCACCACGCACCCTGGGGAACCGTCATGACGAACACGCACGATCTCGCCGGCGGCATGGCCACCACCGCGACCGACAGCCGCCTGGACTGGTTGTTGACCGACCTGGTCAAGCGCGTCCACCAGACGCGGCACGCGATCGTGCTGTCCGAGGACGGCCTGCTGATGAGCCGGTCCGAGACCATCCCGCGCGACGACGCCGAGCAGTTGGCCGCCGCGGCGGCCGGCCTGCAGAGCCTGGCCCGCAGCATCGGCCGGGGTTTCGCGGGGGGTTCGGTGCGCCAGACGCTGGTCGAGATGGACGACGCCTTCCTTTTCCTCACCGCCGCGGGCACCGGCGCGCATCTGGCCGTTTTGGCCGAACAGAGCGCGGACGTGGGCGTGGTCGCGTTCGAGATGAACATGTTGGTGAAGAAGGTCGGTGAATACCTCGGCACCCGACCACGCGGTGACGAGGGCGGCACTCGAACCGGCGGTCGAGCGTGAGATCCGGGTGGGATCAGTCCTGGGACGAGGACGCGAGCCCGGTGGTGCGCCCGTACACGCTCACCCGGGGGCGGACCAAGGCGGTGCGCGACGCGGACCTGACCCTGATCACCCTGGTGACCACGGTCGACCCGGACGAGCCCGCGGTCCGGTCCCCCGGGGCCGACGAGTCGTCCCCGGGGCCGCGGCGCAAGCCCCGCGACGGGCGCGGCCGCCAACCCGAGCATCAGCGGATCCTGGAGTTGTGCCGGGAACCGCAGGCCGTCGCCGAGGTGGCGGCCCTGATCGATCTGCCGGTGAGCATCACCAAGGTGCTCGTCGACGACCTGCTCCGCGACGGCCTGGTGACCGTGCGCGCCCCGCTGGCCCTGGCCCGCACCCCCGATACCGCCCTGCTGAAAAAGGTACGTGATGGTCTCCTTCGGCTCTGACCGACTGCCCGAGCGCGCGGCGGCGGTCAAGATCCTGATCGCGGGCGGATTCGGGGTCGGCAAGACCACGCTGGTCGGCACGGTCAGCGAGGTTCCGCCGCTGCACACCGAGGAGATGATGACCGAGGTCGGTGTCGGCGTGGACGACACCGTCGGCATCGAGGCCAAGTCGCGCACCACGGTCGCGCTCGACTTCGGCCGCATCACGCTGTCCGAGGAACTGGTGCTGTACCTGTTCGGCGCGCCCGGACAGGAGCGGTTCTGGTCGTTGTGGCACGACCTGGCGATCGGCGCGCTGGGCGCGATCGTGCTGGTGGACACCCGCCGCCTGGAGGCCGGTTTCGGCAGCATCGACTTCTTCGAGCGGCGCGGCATCCCCTTCGTGGTCGCGATCAACCGCTTCGACGAGGCGGTGGAGTACACCGTCGACGAGGTTCGCGACGCGCTCGACCTCGACCCCGAGGTACCGATCGTGCCGTGTGACGTGCGTACGCGCGGGTCGGGGCGCGACGTACTGCTCGCGCTCGTCGACCACCTCCTCGGCGTTCCGGTGCCGGCCGGTGCCGGTCGGGCACCGGCCGGCGCGGCCGGCGGGTGAGATCCGATCGATCGCGTCGGGGTCAGTGCACCGTGACCCCGACGCGGACGATCGGTCGGGCGGCCGAAGTGCCCAGCCCCTTGGGCCCGTAGCCCACTCGGGGTGCCACGGCCCGTTCGACCGGCGCCCGGGCCGCGCCCGAGCGCACGCCCTGTGCGATCGCGCCGGCCCCCGGCCGCGGTGCGGTCGGCGCGAGCCCCGTCCCGACCTGCCACGGGAACGGCACCAGCGGCCTGGGGTCGGCGTAGCGCTTGCACTCCCGATGCCACTTCAGGATCGCCGCGTTCCAGTCGCCGAGCGCCGCCGCGTAGCCGTCCAGCGCTTCCCTGGCCGCCGAACTCAACTCCAGATCCCGGTACATGGCCGGGAGTTCGGTCGCCACCACCCGCTCGAACTCGCGCATCCGGGACGTCATCAGATCGTTCACGATGGCCAGCGCGTGGTCGAAGTCGCAGCCGAAGAAGTTCTGCACGACCAGGATCAGGTTGTGCAGCTCCCCCTCGACCTCGATCTCCTTGCGGTAGGAGAACACGTCGTTGATCATCCAGCCGAAGTCGGCCGCCGAGTTCTCCATCGCCCGCACCGCCCGTGAGCGGTAGGCCTGTTCGGGCACCACCTCGCCGTGGGTCAGCCGGGACAGGCTCTTGGTCAGGTCGGCGCCGAACGTGAGGCGACGCATCTCGATGTAGTCGACCGGATCCGGTACGCGGTTCTGCGCGGTGTTGGCCAGCTCCCACAACCAACTGTCCAGCATGTCGTCGACGGTGCACCGGAACCTGCGTCGCGACGCGGGCGGCATCGGGCCCGCCGTGCGCGTCCACAGGTCGACCAGGCCGCGCTCGATCGCGTCCGTCGGCGCGGGCGCGGCCTCGCCGTCGACCGGCATCAGGGTCTTCAGCCGCTCGGTGTAGGCCTTGGCGCCGGCCTGGTCGTGCGAGCGCCCGAAGACGATCGGATAGTAGTCGTCGCCGTAGGTCCCCCACGCCAACCACTGGGCGCCCAGGTCGAGTTGCTCCGGAGAGGCGGCCGGTGCGATGCCCGCCGCGCACAGCGCCAGATCGAAGTCGCGCAGTGCCCGCTCGTCCCAGACACCCTCGTCGAGGATGCCCGTGCGCCGGCTCCACTCGACGAGGTTGTCCCGGGCGCCGTCCAGGTGCGGGTTCAGGCGCGGCTCGAACGGGATGTGGAAGTCCGGGATCTCGTACGGTGCGACCGGCTGGAACGGCACGTGCGTGTAGCCGCGCAGGCCGCTGTTCAGTCCGGCCACCAGGCCCGGCAGCATGCGCGCCGCCGAGGTGCCGATGCCCTGCGGGCCGGCCGGCACCCCGGGGACCGTGGGGGTGCCGCCCGCCTCGGTGGCGCCGTTCATGTACCGACTGGAACGCATGTGCCACTCGTGGCCGCCGGACTGCCAGTCCTGGAGGCCCTTGACGTAGGCCATCACATCGATGCGGGACTGCGGGTCCAGGCCGTATTCGGCGAACAGCGGCGGGAGTTCGGTGAAGGTGGTGTGCTCGAACTGGTGCAGGCGCGAGGTGAGCAGTTCGTTGACCGAGTCGGCCGCCTCCTGGGTGGCGCAGCCGAGGAACTTCTCGAAGACCAGGACGGCGTTGGCGTTCTCGCCCTCGGTCTCCACCTCGCGCTGATACGAGAACAGGTCGTTGCGCAGGTGCACGGCGTCGGCGAAGGTGTCCTTGAGCACTCGCATCGGCCGGCTCGCGGCGATCACGGCGGGCACCTCGGCGTTCGCGACGTATTCCACCAGGTTGGCCGACCACGGCGCGCCGCCCACCTTGCGGCGCATCTCGATGTATTCGACCGGGTTGGCCACCCGCCCCTCGTTGATGTTGGCCAGTTCCCACAACGACTCCTCGAGCAGCGCCTGCGTGCTCGCGGCGAACCGCTCGCGCCAGGCCGGCGACATGCTCGGCACGGTCCGCATCCACAGGTCGGCCAGGCCCTCCTCGACCTGGTTGATCGGCTCGGGGATCGGCGTGCCCGGGTCGACCGGCATGAACGCGCGCAGCCGTTCCAGGTATGCCTTGGCGCCGGCCGTGTCGTGGGTGCGCTTGAACACGTCCAGGAAGTGGTCGTCGAAGAAGAAGACCCAGACGTACCAGTCGGTGACCAGGTCGAGCTGCGGGCCGCCGCAGTCGGGATGGGTGTACGCGCACAGCAGCGCGTAGTCGTGCGAGTCGAAGTCGTGCTCGTCCCAGATGTCCGAGCCCTCGATCATCCGCATCCTGCGGGCCCACGCCTTGGAGTGCACGCGCGCGCCGTCGAGATGCGGATTCAGTCGTGCCGGGTACGGCACGTAGAACTCCGGGAGTTCGAAGGGTTGTGACATCGATGCGCCCCTTTCGCCAGGGCACACCGTAGGGTCACGCACGGTCGAACGGGCCTTCGTCGTGCCGGTTCTCGCTCGATCAGGTGAAACGGGACCCGCACAGGATTGATGATCTTCGCCGGCAGGCATAGGGCGCGCACGCCGGGGCCGTGGGGGCGCGTGGCGGGCGCGCGGCGCGGCGGGGGAGGATGGGCGCATGACGACATCGCAGCGGCTCACCCGTATCCCCGCGCCCGAGGGCGTCGCGCCGGGCCGGGGGTACACCAACGTGGTCATCGGCACCGGCCGAGTGGTCGCGATCTCCGGACAGATCGCCCTGGACGAACACGGCGCCCTGGTCGGCAAGGACGACCCGGGCGCGCAGGCCCGACAGGTGTTCGAGAACCTGCGCCGCTGCCTGACGGCGGTGGGCGCGACCTTCGACGACGTGATCAAACTGACCTACTTCCTCACCGACATCGCCGACCTGCCGGCCGTCCGGGCGGCCCGGGACGCGTACATCGACCCGGAGCGGCTGCCGGCGAGTTCGGCGATGCAGGTCGCGGCCCTGGTCCGGCCGGATCTGCTGCTGGAGATCGAGGCGTTCGCGGTGCTTCCCGAGCCCGAACCGGCCGCCGAATAACGCTCGGCGCCGGCCCGCGTCCCGGCGCGAATCGGTGCCGGCATCATGGCCGGGCAGGTCGGCCCGCCGTGCGCGCGGGCTCCCGACGGTTCCCGAAGGGTGGCGGCAAGTGCTCGTGCAGGTGAGCGTGGTCGGCGACGAAGGCATCGAAGTAGCGTCATTGCAGCGGTGGTTGGCCATGGACCCCGACCTCCGCGCCGGCGCCGTGACCAGCTACGCCGAGGACGACACGACCGGCACCATGGGCGCCACCCTCGACGTGGTCAACGTCGTGCTGAGCAACGGCATCGGCCTGTCCGGCCTGCTGGTCGCGATCGCCGGCTGGCGCCGCTCGCGCGCACCGATCACGGGCGCGGGCGGCCCGGACATCGTGGTGCGCCGGGGCGATGTGGAGGTCGTGCTGTCGGAGGCGACGGAGGACGACATCGCCCGGGCCGTACGGGCGCTGGAGGCCCCGGACGGCTCCGGAAGCCCCGCGTGACGACGCGCTCCGGCTCCTGACCGTCCATCAAAAACGCCCGACGGCCGACTGTTCGGCCGACCGTCGGGCGTGCTCGGGGATACGCCCGGATGAGGCGTGGCTAGACCAGCGCGTCCACCGGCTCCGCGGCCAGGACGCCGGCCGTGATCGCCTCGTTCAGCCATTCCGGGAATTCCAGGAGGAGTTGGTCGTACAGCTCCGCGTCACCGAGCGACCGCGGATCCTGCCCGGCGTGGAAGAAGCCCGCGTTGTCCACCACACGCTGCTCCGGCACGGTGAGTTCGTCCAGCTTGCGCAGGAAGTCGAAGCCTTTGGACTCGGGGTCGCCGAAGCCGAGGAACTGCCAGAAGATCGGCAGCCCGGCCGCGTCGCACAGCGCCTTCGCGGCGGCCGGCCGGCTCGTCGGGGCGCCGTCGGTCTGGAAGATCACCAGGGCCGGGTCGGTGCTGCCGGACGCGCGGTAGTGCTCGACCACCCGGGCGATCGCCCAGTGGTAGTTGGTTCGGCCCATGTGCCCGTAGGAACCGTGCAGTTCCTCGATCCGGCCCACGTGGTTGCCGGGGTCGAGGTCGGCGACGCCGTCGATGTCGGTGGAGAAGAACACCATCGGGACGACGGCCTCGCCCAGTTGCCCGGACAGCGCCAGCGTCTGGTCGGCCAGGTGCTGGACGGTGCCGTCCTTGTAGTAGGAGCGCATCGAGCCGGAGCGGTCCAGGACGAGGTAGACCACGACGCTGCGGCCGGTGAGGCCGCACTTGGCCACGGCCGCCGCGGCGGCCTCGGCGCGGCCCGAGGTCGCGGGCGCGGGCTCCTCGGCGCGGGCGGACGGGACGGGGGCGACCGCGGTGGGCGTCGCGGCCGGGGTCGGCGCGGTCTCGGCGGCGGGCGCCTCGGGCTCCGCTGCCGGGGACTCGACCTCGGCGGTCGGCGTGACGACCACCTCGGCTTCGGTCGGCTCCGCCTCGTCACGGGTCGTGATCGACTGTGCCGGTACGGGAATCGACACCGGAGCGGGCTCGGCGGCGACCGACTCCGCCCGGGACTCGGGGATGACCACCGACTCGGCGACGACGGGCTCGGGCTCGGGTACGTGTACCGGCTCGGGCTCGGGTGCCCGCACGGGCTCCGGTTCCGGCTCCGGTTTCGTCAGGGCCGGCGGTTCCGGAACGAACTCCGGCTCCGGCGTGGTCGGCGCGTCCGACGTGTGGTTCGCCTCCGCTGCCGTGCTCGCCTCGACCGCCGTGGCCGGCTCCGGTGCGGGGCGTGCCGCCGGCTCCACGACCGCGTCCGTCGCCCGGGGTGTCTCCGCCGTCTCGCGGGACGCCCGCGAACGAAAGACGTTGCGCAGCAGACTCCTCAAACCCATCGGCGAATCCTTACCTGTGTGAGGGACGCCGCCCCGATCATCAGGACGGTGACGTAAGGCTAGTCATGGCGCCGGCCGCCCGGTGGCCGACCCGCGCGTACGACACCCGACCACCCCCCGAACAGCCGAAGGATTCCCCCTCACACGCCGGCGAGCAGCACGAACGCCGCGTCCACGGCGGCGCAGGCGGCGGCCACGTCGTCGTCGGTGAGCGCCGCCGAGACGAACCAGCACGCCGAACCGGCCGCGTTGACATGGATTCCGCGCTCCAGCAACGCGTATCGGAACAGCGCGTAGCGTGCGTCGTCGTTCACGGCCGGGCCCCCACCGGCCCGCGTCGACGCACCGTCGGCGGAGAAAACCACCTGGAACATCGCCCCGACGCCCTGCACCACACAGGGAATTCGCCGATCCCGGGCGGCCCGTCGGATCGCCTCCATCACCCGGGTACCGGCCGCGTCGATGTGCGCGGTCACCGCCGGATCGCCGAGTTCGCCGAGCGTGACCAGCGCGCCCGCCGCGCACAGCGGCGAACCGTTGTACGTGCCACCGTGCTTGATCCGGTTGGCGCCGATCTCGCTCATCACGTCCTGTCGGCCGACGAACGCCGCGATCGGCAGGCCGCCGCCGAGTGCCTTGGCGTAGACGGCGAGATCGGGGATCACGCCGAACAACCCCTGGGCTCCCCCCGGTCCGGTGCGAAAGCCGGTGCACACCTCGTCGAAGATCAGCAGGATCCCGCGCCGGGTGCACTCCTCGCGCAGCGTCTCCAGGTATCCGGGCACGGGCATGGCGCACGCGTTGTTGGCCATGATCGGCTCGCAGATCACCGCCGCGAGTTCGCCCGGGTGCGCGTCCAGCACCTCGCGCAGGATCTCCGCGTCGTTCCACGGGCAGACCACCACGTCGGCGAGCACGCCCTTCGGCACGCCCGGCGAGTACGGGTGGGCGCGCGGTCGCGCGTACGGTCCGGCCTCGGCGGCGGGCGGCCCGGTGGAGACCGCGAGCGTGTCGGCCCATCCGTGGCAGTGGCCCTCGAACTTCAGCACCCGGTCACGGCCGGTGAAGCCGCGCGCCGCGCGGATCGCCCCCTGGATGGCCTCCGACCCCGAGTTGGCGAACCGGACGAGGTCGGCGCACGGGATCATCGCCCGCATGGTTTCCGCCAATTCGATCTCCGGCACGGTGCCCGCGCCGAACATGGTGCCGTTGGCCAACACGTCGGCCACCGCCGAGGCGATCCGCGAATTGGCGTGCCCCACCACCGCGCAGCCGTACGAAATCAGGTAGTCGACATACTCGTTCCCGTCCACGTCCCAAATGTGCGCGCCCTTTCCGCGCGCGATATACAGCGGATAGGGATAGGACCCGGTGGTGGTGATCCGGCCGGACGAGGCCGTTCCGCCTGCCAGGGACAGTCGGGCCCGGTGGAAAAGCGCCCGGCTGGTTTCGGTCGACTCGGCCGAGATCACGAAATTCGCCACCTTTGCTCGCGACGCCCGCCGGGGACACCGCGTGGGATTTCTCCGCCGCCACCGGCGCTCCCGGGCGCCCGGGATCCCGGGCTTGCCCGGGCCCAGCAAGCCTGGCCCGGGATCCGCCCGGCGGCCGGCGGCGAGCCGGGGCATCGGCCGGTCCGGCGAAAAGCCCGATGTCTCCGGATATCCGAACTCGGCAAATCCGTCGATTCGGTGTTCGGCATATGGAATTCCCCCGCATCGGTCGTGTCTTTCGGTCGGTCGGGCGGGTGATCGCGGAAAGCGGAGGGATGTCTCGCATTTCCTGGTGAAAACCACGTGACCGAACGGAAAACGGAGCCTGATCGAACCGATACGAGAAATATCCAGAAGGGGACCGATCCATGCGCGGGTCGGACGGATTGGCCGGATCACTCCCCCGGCCGACCGCGCCGACCGCGCGCCCCGGGGCGGATTCACGCCACGCGGCGAGGGCCCGCCATCGGCCGGCCGGGCCCGGCCGGCGGGGCTCAGCCGAGGAAGGTCAACCGCACCGTGCGGTCCGGGTTGTCCCGGTTGGTGTCCACCATCGTGACCGACTGCCAGGTGCCCAGCGCGAGTTCGCCCGCGATCACCGGCAGGGTCGCGTGCGGCGGGACCAGCGCGGGCAGCACGTGATCGCGTCCGTGGCCGGGGCTGCCGTGTCGGTGTCGCCATCGGTCGTCGGCCGGCAGCAGATCCGCGAGCAGTACGAGCAGGTCCTCGTCGCTGCCCGCGCCGGTCTCCAGGATCGCCACCCCCGCGGTCGCGTGCGGCACGAAAACGTTCAGCAATCCGTCCCGCCCCGCCGCCGCCTCGCGCAGGAATCGCGCACACATCCCGGTCAGGTCGTACACCCGCTCCTGCCGCCCGGTACTGACCTCGAACACCCGCGACACATTCGTCTCCGCCATCCCCCCATGCTCACCCGAACCCCGGCCGCCGCCGCGCAGCCACACGCTCTCCCGGCGGATTCCTTTGCTTTCGGCCGAATACGTACGGACAATGTGCGGCAGTACCTACCTGTCGGTAAGGAACTGTCCGAGGAGGGGGAGGCGCATGGCTCGGCGCTACCAGTGCGGTCTCGACGCCGCCATGGACGTCATCGGCGGCAAGTGGAAGGCGCTGATCCTGTGGGCGCTGCACACCGAGGAGCGGCGGTTCGGGGAGTTGCGGCGCGCGGTGCCCGGGATCAGCGAGAAGATGCTGATCCAGCAGCTGCGCGAGATGGAGACGCGGGGCATCGTGCACCGCGAGGTGTATCGGGAGGTCCCGCCGAAGGTGGTCTACTCGCTGACCCCGCTGGGCGAGTCGCTCAACGAGGCACTGTTGCCGCTGGGCGTGTGGGGGCAGGACCACGAGGAGCACATCACCGCCACCGCGCCCTCGACCACCGCGACGCCGGATCCGGCGCGGCCCGCCGCCTAGAGGTCGTTTCCGGGCGAAGTTTCCGGAATCGGCGAATGCCCGGGAATAGCGTCGAACGGTCTGCTATACCCGCGCGGGCGCACTCTGGGTGAGTCCTTGTTGACTTTTCGTAGCACCCGCCGTAATTATTTCGGCAGCGAATATCCGGATTGTCTGCGACGTCTTCGTTGAGCCGCCGGGGTGTGAATATATGACCGAATACGTCCGAGTGTCCGAACAGCTGGCGCTGCCTCGCGGCCGGGTCGATCCGATCATGGCCACCGCTCGGCGGCTCGACACATATCCGGTCCATGTCTGCCTCGACGAGAACACCGCGCTCGCGCGCCTGTGCGCCGAGATCGACGGCCGCCGGGTCGCGCTGGTCACCGACGACACCGTGCTCGCCTTACACGCACGCCGCCTGACCGAACGCCTGATCGCCGCCGGACTCGACGTGGTCGCCACCTCCTTCCCGGCCGGCGAGGCCAGCAAGAGCCTGCGCACCGCGAGCACGCTGCTCGACTGGCTGGCCGAAACCTCGCTGGTCCGCCGGGACATCCTGCTCGCGGTCGGCGGCGGCGTGGTGATGGACACCGTCGGCTGGGTGGCCAGCGCGTACATGCGCGGACTGCCGTACATCAACGTGCCCACCACGCTGCTCGCACACGTGGACGCGGCCCTGGGCGGCAAGGTGGCCATCGACCACCCGTCCGCGAAGAACCTGATCGGCGCCTTCTACCAACCCCGCGCGGTGGTCTCCAACGTCGGCTACCTGAGCACCCAGGACGATCGTGGACTGCGCGCCGGACTGGCCGAGGCGATCAAGACCGGGATCATCGCCTCACCCGAGTTGTTCGAACTGATCGAGCACCGGCACGCGGCCGTACTGGCCACCGAACCCGGGACCACCGCCGCCCTCGTGCATGCATCCAGCGTGCTCAAGTGCCGCCTGATCGCCCGCGATCCGTACGAACGCGACCTGTGCCGGCCGCTGAACTTCGGACACACCATCGGACACGCGGTGGAGACCGCGACCGGCTACGGCCCGGTCCTGCACGGCGAGGCGGTCGCGTTCGGGATGGCCTGCGCGGCGCGCATCGCCGAACGTCGAGGGCTGCTCGCCCCGGCCCTGCTCGCCCGGGTGACCGCACTCCTCGACCGGGTGCGACTGCCCACCACGCTCGCCGCGTTGCCCGCGCCGCTCGATCCGGCGACCACCGTCGAGGCGCTGGGGCAGATCCGCAAGATCCGGGACGGCCGGCTGCGTTTCGTACTGCCCACCGCGCTCGGCGAGACCGTGATCACCGACGACGTCACCGACGAGGAGATCCACGCCGCGCTCGTGGTCTCCACCGGATCCGAGGCCACCCTGGCGCGCACCCACGGAGGTACCGATGGCTGAACCCGCCGGGCTGGATGTGTTCGTGGTCGGCGGGGTCGGCGTGGACGTGATCGTACGGGTGCCGGAACTTCCCTTGCCGATAAGCGACTTCAAGGTGCCGCCGATCCGCAGCTATGTCGCGCACACCGGCAACGGGGTGGCCCTGGGCTGTCGGGCGTTGGGACTGCGCACGCACCTCGCCGCCGTGCTCGGCGAGGACCCGGAGGCGGACTTCGTGCTCGCGCACTACGCGCGACACGGCCTGTCCTTCGCGCATGCCACCGACCCGGCCGGCACCCCACGCAGCGTGAACCTGGTCGGCCCGGACGGCGAACGACTCTCGCTGCACGACAGCCGGCTGCCGAAGGACCTGGTGGTCGACCCCGATCTGTACCGCCCCGCGCTGGCCCGGACCCGGCACGCGCACGTGTCGATCGGCGGCTGGTCGAGGGCCGCGCTGGCGGAGGCGGTCGAGGCGGGCGTGTCCACCTCGACCGACCTGCACGGCTGGGACGGGAAGGACCCCGGCCGGGCCGACTTCGCCTACGGCGCCGAACTGGTGTTCACCTCCACGAACCGGCTCGGCGACCGGGTCGAGGAGGCCGCGCGGGACCTGCTCGCCCGGGGCCGGGCGAAGATCGTGATCGCGATGGCGGGCGGTCGGGGCAGCTATCTGGTGGTGCCGGACCGGCCGCTGTGGCACGTACCGGCGCTGCCCATGCGGGCCGACGAGGTGGTGGACACCAACGGGGCCGGGGACAGCTACGTCTCCGGATTCCTGTACGCCTACCTCGCCGGCCGCGACTGGGCCGCGTGCGCCGCCGCGGGCACCCATGCGGGGGCGCACGCGGTCCGCACGGCCGGTACGCACACGTCGTTCATCACGGCGGAAGAGCTGGATCGTGCGGTGTCCTGACCGGCGGGGTCGGGGTCAGGACACCGCTCGGGGTGACGATGGCATCGCGGACCGTATTGCCGGCGGCGACCGTGGCGCCCGGCAGCACCACCGAGCACAGTACGGTCGCGCCCGGTTCGAGGTGACAGCCCGGGTGGAGCACACTGCCCTCGACCCGCGTCCCCGGTGGTATCCCGGTGCCCAGCAGACTCCCGTCGGCGTACCTGGGGAACCCCTCCCCCAGGCCCGCGAGGGTGCGCGGCAGCAGGTCGGCGGGGATCGGGTGCGGCCGGTCGAGCAGCCGCAACTGCTCGTCCCGGTAACGCTCGACGGTCCCGATGTCGGCCCAGTGGTCGGCCACCCGATATGCCGTCACCCGGTCGCCCCTGGCGATCATCGCGGGCAGTACGTCGCGGCTGATGTCGTGTTGCCAACCCGCCTCGCCACGCGCCGCCAGCACCGCCAACACCTCGCGCAGCGCGGCGATCCGGAACACGCAGAACGCGGTGAACACCAGGTCGGAGGTCGGCCGCACGGGCTTCTCGACCAGGGCTCGGACCCGGCCGTCGGGATCGGTCTCGACCATGCCGAACAGGTGCACCCAGCGGCGCTCGATGCGCTGTACGCCGATCGTGCAGTCGGCGTCGGCGGCACGATGCGCGGCCAGCATCGGCGCATAGTCGAACACGTAGACGTGGTCCGCGTGTTGGATCAGCAGATCACGCGCGCCGGGGGCGAACAGGTATTCCGCGTTGGCCAGCAAAGCGTCGGCGGTGCCGCGTTCGGCGGGCCGGGCGGGCAGGATCGCGCCGGGGCCGGATCGGGCCAGGGCGTCGTGCGGGCCGAAGTGCAGCCGGGTGCCCGGGTGTTCGTCCCAGTGCGCGATCAGGTGCCGGACCAGGTCGGACTCGCGGTGCTGGGAGAGCAGGACCAGCTCGGGCAGGCCGGAACGGATCGCGTTGGCCACGCTGAAGTCGACCAGGCGGCAGCTCGCGGCGTACGGAACGAGCGGTTTGCAGACGGTCGCGGTGAGCGGGCCCATACGCTCGCCCAGGCCGCCCGCGAGCAGGCCGCCGCGTACTCCATCGAGCGTCACCAGGTCCGCCCCGGGGCGACGCCGGCGGGGATCAGCGTGCGCAGCAGCGCCAGCGAATTGGCGATGCCCTGCTCCGTCGGCAGTAGGGCGTCCTCGTGTTCCACGTAGATCACTCCCCGGTAGTCGTCGTCGAGCAGCGCGGCCACGATGGCCGGCCAGGGCAGGGCGCCGGCGCCGAGGGCACGGAACCGGATCGCCGGGCCCGGGCCGTAGCGCGACCAGCCCGCGCCGCGCGGCGGTTCGGTGTCGGCCCAGCGCTGGAGGTCCTTGGCATGCACGGCGGCCAGTCGCCGGCCCCAGCCGCGGACACAGGCCACCGGGTCGTATCCGACGGCGGCGAGGTTGGCGGGGTCCACGCACAGATGCACCGCGCTCGCGGCGGAGAGCAACGCCCGCGTACTGGCCGGATCGTACGCGACCTGCTTGGGATGCGGCTCGATCACCACGCGTACGCCCAGCATGTCCGCCAGTTCCAGCACCGGGCGCGCGGCGTGCACCCATGCGTCCACGTTGTCCTGCCAACTCACCTCGCTGCCCGACCAGGACAACCAGCGGGCCAGATCGGGCACGCCCAGCATCAGCCGCACCTGCGGCGCGCCCACCCCGGCGGCGAACCGCACCGTCCCGAGCGCGGCGCGCACCCCGAACGCCCGCTTGGCCTCGGCGCTGCCGACCAACACCGCGTCGGTGTGCGGCCCGTGCGGGCCCAGTACGAGCTGGGTGTCCCGGCTGTTGCTCACACACCCGACCTCGACGCCGGCCGCGGCGCACCGCTCCCGCACGTCGCGCTGATGGCGCGGATCCTCGAGGCGAGCCGCGTCCACGAGCGCGAAGGCGCGGTCGACCGGCAGGTCGACGACGTCCACCCCGACGTCCCGGGCCACCGCCAACGCCCCCGCCGGTCCGAACGGCGCCAGCGCGGCGAGACAGATTCCGAGCCGAATGGGCGCGGTGGAGGGGGCGGCTCGGGCCGTGGGCGCGGCGGTTCGGGCCGGTGGGGTGGGGTTTTGGTGCTCGGCTCCGGTGGGGTTTCGGGTCATCGGCGGTCCCCCTCGTTCGGTTGCGTCTCGCTTCCTCACAGGTGGCGGATGTGTGCCCAACCCTTGGGCGGCGAACCCTCGTTCGCCCGCAGGGCGGCGTACACCGCGTCCACCGGATCGGCGATCACGGTCGGCGATTCGGCCGCGCCGAGTTCGGTGACCACGCGCCGGCTCAGCTCGGCCGCGTACGGCGGACACCCCCGGAACACGCCGCCGTTGAGCACGACGCGCCAGGTGCCGCTCAGGCCCGCCGCGTCCCGGGCCGCGCGGACCCCGTCGACCAGATCGTCGAGGCCGGCCCGCACCACCTCGCCCGCGACCGCGTCGCCCGCCTGCCACGCCGCGCACACCTCGGGCGCCAACGCGGCCACCGCGCTCTTGGGAAACGGCTCCGCGGCCAGCCGGCGGGCCAGTTCGCGCGGACCCCGGGCGGCGAACAGCGTGGTCGGCCGCCCGCGCCCGTCCGCGCTGCGTACGGCGGCCCGCAATCCGGCCGCGCCGAGCGCGTACGCGCTGCCCTCGTCGCTGCCCAGATACTCGCAGCCCCCGATCACCACCGGCGGCCCCGCGTCCGGCCCGGAGCCCGCCACGCAGGCCGACCCGGTCCCGGCCACCACGACCACCCCACGTCCGGCCGTCGGCGGCGCGAGCAGCAGCGGCGGTACGTCCCCGGAGACCACCAACCGCCCCACCAGGCCCTGTTCGCGCGCCAGCACCGCCAACCGATCGATCTCCGTCGGCGCGGTGTCCATGGTGATCGTGGCGCTCGCGAACCAGCCCAGCGCGGGTGCCCCGGCCAGGTCCGCGGCGATCTCGGCCAGCAGCCGCGCCAGCGTCGCCTCGGCCGCCGCGCCCGCCGACGCGGGATTCACCGACTCCCGGGTGTACCGCGCGTCGCCCACCCTGGCCGTGGTGCGTGTGCCGCCGGCGTCGATCGCCCAGTACTCCACCGTCGAAAGCCTCCGCAGTCCGTCGAAATCGCCCGCCGCCGATCACGCTATCGGTGCGGAAGGCCGGCTCGGGGTAGTGGTGGAGAGATACGGTGGGCGACACTCTCGGTCACCTGTGACGGACGGAGTGTGCATGCGATACGGCGGCGGTGTGCTCGGTCTGCTTGCCCCGGCGACGAGTTGGGGACTGTTCTGGGGTGGTTGGGCCGCGCTGCTGCCCACCCTCCAGGACGAACTCGGGTTGGACGACGGGAGTCTGGGCTTGGCGCTGTTCGCGGTCCCGGTCGCGGCGGTGCCCGCGATGTTGCTGACCGGGCCGCTCGCGCGGCGGCTCGGCCCGCGTACGTTGCCCCTGGTCACCCTCGGGTTCGCGCTCGGCACGCTCGCCGTCGCGGTGGCCGGGTCGCGCTGGACGTTCGCCGCGGCGCTGTTGCTGATCGGCGCGACGAGCGGGGCGATCGAGGTGGCGCTCAACGCCACCACCGCCGCGCGCGAGGCGCTGACCGGCGAGCGGCTGTTCCACCGGGTCCAGGCGGCCACCCCGCTCGCGATGGTCCTGGCCGCCCCGGCGGTCGGTCTCGCGCTGCACGCGGGAGTGTCGGCGCGGGCGATCCTGGTGACGATCGCCGTTCTGGTCGCGCTGAGCGCGGCGGCGGCGATCGACCGCCGGCGATGGCAGGAGGAAGCGGCCGGACCACCCGGATCGGAGCGCGCCGAGCGGGCGAACGGCCGTCTCCTGATCGCCCTTTCGGTGGTCGGTGCGGTCGGCGGCACGGCGCTGCTGATGGAGAACACCGTCGAGCAGTGGGGCGCGATCCACCTCACCGACAACCTCGGCACCGGCCCGTTCCTCGCCTCGTGCGGCCCGGCGGTCTACATGGCGGGCCTGTCCGCCGGCCGTATGCTCGCCCAGTGGCGCGGCGAACGGGTCGGCGACGCCCCGCTGATCGTCGTCGGCGGCGCGCTCGGCGGCCTGGGCCTGGCGCTCGCGGCGGCGGCCTGGTCCACGCCGACCACCCTCGCCGGCTTCGCGCTCGCCGGCGTCGGCCTGGCACCGGTGTTGCCCACGCTGCTCGCCGCGACCGGGCGCGCGGTCGCCCCGAGCCGGCGCCCGCAGGCGATCTCGCTGGTGACCACCGTGTCCTACGCCGGCTTCCTCGGCGCCCCGCCGCTGGTCGGCACCCTGGCGGGTCGGCTGGGCCTGGGTACGGTCCTCGGCATCGTGGCGCTGTGCGGGGTGGTGGTGATGGTGGGCGCGCGGTCGTTGCGACTGCTGCCCGCCGAGACCGGCCCGGGTACGTCCGGCCCGGACGGCGATCCCGATGATCCCGACGATCCGGGCGGCTCCGGCCGCACCACCGACGGTGACCGCTCCACCGAGGGTGACCGTCGCGAAGGTGATCGTTCCGACCCGCCGCACCACCCACGTCCGCCGCACCGGAAGGGAGTCGCCCGATGACCCGGGTCCTGCTGTTCGGATCGGGGTACATAGCCGGCCACGTCGGCGCCCGGTTGACCCGCCTCGGCCACGGCGTCGTGCTCGGTTCGCGGCGCCGCCCCCGCACCCCGGAGACCCGGGGACTGCGCTGGCTTCCGGTGGACGTGGCCGATGCGCGCGAGGTGCGCACGGTGGTCGACGCGGTCCGTCCCGACGCGGTGGTGGCCGCGCACGGGCCCTCGGACATCACCCGGTGTGAGGCCGATCCGGCGGGCGCGGCCGCGGTACACGTCGCCGGGGCCCGACACGTGGTGGCGGCGCTGGCCGGGCGGGCCGCGCGGATGGTGCTGATCTCCACGGACAACGTCTTCCCGGGCCACGCGGACAGTTGCGCCGAGTCCGCGCCGACCTCGCCCGCCAACGCCTACGGGCGGGCCAAGCTCGCCGCCGAGGCCGCCTATCTGGCCGGCGGCGACGCGCTCGTGTTGCGGGTCAGCCTGGTGTACGGCTGGGACCGGGCCGGACTGCGGCCGAACTTCTTCACCACGTGCGCCGAACGGCTCGGCGCGGGCGCGCCCGTGGCGGTGCCGGACGAGCACTGGAACACCCCGGTGTTGATCGACGACGTCGCAGCCTGGACCGCCGCGCTGCTCGACTCGCCGCACACGGGCGTGGTGCATCTGGGCGGACCGCGGCGGCTGTCCCGGGTGCAGTGGGCCCGGCACATCGCGGCGGTGCACGGCGTGGACCCGGCGCTGGTGACCGCCGTACCGCAGCGGGACACCGGGTACGCCTGCCGCCCGCGCAACGCGTGTCTGCACAGCGAACGCGCCGCGCATCTACCCGAATTGCGCGGCCTGGCCCCGGTCGACGTGTTCGCGGCCGACGCGGCGCTGATCGCGGCCGTGGTCGGGCCGACGGGCTCGATCGGGCCCTCCGGATCCCCCGGTTCGGCCGCCGACCCCAGCACCCTTGCGCCGCGCGCCGCCCTCGACGCGTCGGCCGCTCTCGACGCTTCAGCCGCTCTCGGAAGGGACCAGCCCTGATGGACCGTCATCTGTTCCTGGCCAGCAAGCGTGCCGCGGTCAGCTTCGCTCCCGATCCGGTGACCGGCGCGCTGCGTCCCTGGCTCGCGCCCGGTGGCACCGGCAACGTGGTCGCCGAACAGGCGGGCGTGCTCGACGTGACCTGGATCGCCAGCGCGGACACCGACGACGATCATCGGGCGGCCCGGGAGAACCCGAACGGCCTGAATCTGCGCCTGCGTTCGGGCCGCGACATCCGGGTCCGACTGCTGCGGCACGACCGGGAGACCTTCGACGTCGTGCAGAACTTCATGACCGCGCAGTTGATGTGGGCCGCGAACAACTACGGCTGGGACCGGTGGACCACGCCGACCTTCGGCGCCGAGACCTATACCGCCCTGGAACGATTCACCGAGTTCACCGAGGACTTCGCCGGTGCCCTGCTCGCCGACTCGGCCGACGTCGCCGATCCGGTGTACCTGGTGCACGACTACCAACTCGTCGGTGTACCGGCCCGGTTGCGCGCGGTGCGGGCGAACGCGCCGATCCTGCTGTTCGTGCACATCCCCTGGCCCTCGCCCGACTACTGGCGGATCCTGCCCCGCGCGCTGCGGGTGGGCCTGCTCGAAGGCATGTTGCCGGCGACCACGATCGGCTTCTTCGCCGAGCGGTGGTGCCGCAACTTCCTGGACTGCGTGGCGGATCTGATACCCGACGCCGACGTGGACCGCAACGCGGGCGTGATCCGATGGCGCGGCCGGCGCACGGGGGTGCGCACCATGCCGCTCGGCTACAGTCCGCGTGCGCTCGACGCGGACCATCCGCGCCTGCCGGCGGGGATCGCGGAGTGGGTGGGCGACGCGCCCCTGGTGGTGCACAGCGGCCGGACCGACCCGATGAAGAACGCCGAACGCGCCGTCCGGGCCTTCGTGGCCGCCCATCGCCGCGAGCCCGCGGTGCGGTCCTCCCGGATGCTGGTCCGGATGAATCCGAACCGGCTCTACGTCGAGGCGAACGCCGACTACGTCCGGCGCGTGGAGTACACGATCGCCGAGGCGAACGCCGAACTTGGCCCGGACACCGTGCGGTTGCACTGCGACAACGAGGTGGAGCACACCATCGGCTGCTTCCGCCGAGCCGACGCGCTGATCTTCAACTCGACGGTGGACGGCCAGAATCTGAGCACCTTCGAGGCGCCGCTGGTCAACGAGCGCGACGCGGACGTGATCCTGTCCGAGATGTGCGGCGCGGCGGAGATCCTGGGCCCGGTGTGCCGCACGATCAACCCGTTCGACCTGGTCGAGCAGGCCGACGCGCTGATCGGCGCGCTGACCGCGTCCCCCGCCGAACGGGCGGCGGCGGCCGAGCGGCGGCGCAAGGTGGCCGAGCCGTGGACGCTGGAAGCCTGGGTCCGCACCCAGTTGGAGCGGCTCGACGCGGACCACCGCGATGACTGAGTCGGCCGAGGAGCGCGCCGCCGCGACCGCCCGGGTCGCGCAATACCGGCTGGGCGAGGCGCAGTTGGTGCGCGGCGAGGGCATCCGCTCGTGGGACGCGAGCGGCCGGGAATACCTGGACTGCGTGTCCGGGACGTTCAATCTGATCCTGGGCCACCACCATCCCGAGGTGATGGCCGCCGTCCGGGCGCAGACCGAGGAACTGGTCTTCGCCTCCTCGTCGTTTCGCACCGAGTCCACCGACCGCCTGATGCGCGACCTGGCCGCACTGGCCCCGGCCGGTCTGACCCGGGTGAACCTGCGCAGCAGCGGCGGCTCGACCGCCAACGAGGGCGCGATCCGGATCGCCCAGCACCACACCGGCCGGCGTGACGTGATCGTGCCGTTCCGGGGCCATGTCGGCCAGACCATCGCCGCCGCCGCGTACAACGGCAGCAGTCGGATGCGGGCACCGTTCCAGATGCCGCCGCTCGGCGCGGTACACGTGCCCGACGCCTACTGCTTCCGTTGCTTCTACCGGCAGACCCCGGACACTTGCGGCATGTTGTGCGTGAGCCGGATCGAGGACTTCATCACGTACGCCAGTTCGGGCAGCGTGGCGTGTGTCCTGATCGAGCCGATCAGCGGAATGGGCGGCAACATCGTGCCTCCGCCGGACTACTTCCCGGCCCTGCGGGCCCTGTGCGACGAGCACGGGATCGTATTGATCTTCGACGAGATCCAGACCGCGTTCGGCCGCACCGGGCAGATGTTCGCGGCCGATCTGTTCGGCGTGGTGCCGCACATGATGACCGTCTCGAAGGGGTTGACCGGCAGCGGACTGCCGCTCGCGGCCATCCTGACGGAGGAGCGTATGGCCGACTGGGATCGCTCGCTGCACGGCTTCACCTACGGTGGCCACAACCTGGCCGCCGCGGCGGCGGTCAAGACACTGGAGATCGTCCGGCGTCCGGGTTTCCTGGAAAACGTACGCCGGACCGGCGCGATCCTGACCGAACGGCTGGGTGCTCTGCGGCGGGATCATGCGATGCTCGGCGACGTACGCGGGCCCGGATTGATGCTCGGCCTCGAACTGGTGCGCCCGGACGGGGGCAAGGCCCCGGAACTCGCCCACGCGTTCCAGCGCGCGCTGCACGCACGGGGTGTACTGACCCGGGTCTCCGAGCACGGGCTGGGCAATGTCATCGAACTGCGTCCGCCGCTGATCCTGACCCCCGCGGAGGCGCACCTGATCGCCGACCGGTTCGGCGAGGCACTGGCGGTGGTGGCCGCCGAAGCGGTCGGGCGGACCACACCCGCGTCCCGCGTCGGCACCGCTCGCCCGGATCGGGCGGGATGAGGGTCGAGTTGGGCCCGCACGGCCCGCACCTGCGGCTCGGCCGACCACACCCGCCGGTGGGCGAGCACCGGGTGCGGATCCGGGTCGAGTTGGCCGGTCTGTGCCGCTCCGACCTCAAGGAGGTGGCCCGCGAGCGGCACGGTCCCAGTCAGTTCGGCCACGAACTGGTCGGCGTGGTCGCCGAGTCCACCCTGCCCGAGGTGCTGCCGGTCGGTGCCCGGGTGGGCCTCGATCCCAATGTGCCGCTCGCGCGCACCAGCGGCTTCGCGACCGAGATGTACGCGGCCGGCCCGGCCGACCGGCTGACCGCCGCGCTACCCCGAATCCCGACCGAACTCTCCGACCGGCAGGCGGTCTTCGCCGAACCGCTGGCCTGCGCCGAGCACTGCGTCGCGGCCCTGGTCGGGCACACCGGCATCCCCCTGCTCGGTCGGCGCATGGTGGTGTTCGGCGCGGGCGCGGCCGGTCTGTGGATCGCCCGCCTCGCCGAACTCGCGGGCGCCGACGTCACGTTGGCCAATCGCAGCGCCGACCGCAGCGAATTCCTGAGGGCGCGCGGCTTCGAGGTGCGGCCGAGCGTGGGTCTGCCGTCGTCGGCCTTCGCGCTCGCCGTGATCGCCACCAGCTTCGTGCGCCCGGAGATTCTGGCCGCGGCCCTGCGCACGCTGGTTCCCGACGGTCTGGTCCTGCTCTACGGCGGCACCGCCCCGGGCGACCGACTCCCGGACCTGGCCTGCGATCTGGACCGGGTTCGGCGCCGCGAGCAGGCGGTGCGCACCACCTGGGCGGGCCGGCCGGTCACCGTGGCCGGCAGCTACGGCACCGGCCGCGCCGACTTCGCCGCCGCGCTGGCGGTGTTGCCGAAGCTGCCCGTCGAGCGCCTGGTGACCGCGGAGATCACCCTCGCCGAACTCCCGGCCGTACTGCGCGACCAGGTGAGTGGTCGGCCGCTGGGCAAGACGCTGATCCGACCGCGAGCCGCGACCGCTCCCCCGCACGCGACGTAGGATCCGGGACATGACGATCTCTCTGGGTGATTCCGCCCGCAAGCTCCTCGACGCGGCGCACCCGGCCGTGCTGGCCACCGTGAACCGGGACGGCAGCCCGCAGACCTCCGTGGTGTGGGTCGGTCGCGACGGCGACGACGTCCTCGTGTCCACCCAGGCCGGCCGGCTCAAGGACCGCAACCTGCGCCGCGAACCGCGCGCGAGCCTGACCATCTACGACCCCGCCGACTCCGAGGTCTACGTCGAGATACGCGGCACCACCACGATCACCGAGGACGTCGGCCGCCGGCTCGCGGTCGAGTTGGCCGAGAAGTACGAGGGCCCGGGCGCCGGCGACGAATATCTGAACCTCCCGCCGGAGTCGGTGCGCGTGGTCGTGCGGCTGACCCCGACCCGGATCACCGGCACCGCGACCGACTGAGCACCGCTCCACGAACGGGTCGGCCCCGCGCGGGGTTCACGCCCGGTCCGGCACGCCGAAGCCGCGCAGGGCCCAGCGCGGGCCGTTGCGGGTGAGGTCGACCCGGGCCAGCGGGCCGGCGTCCAGGTGCCAGAACACGCTCACGGGGGCCCGCAGCGCGTGTACCGCGACGGCGCGCGCGACGGTCGGGTGGGTCACCGCGATCACCCGCGCGTGCTCCGCCGCCCGGCCCAGCTCGTCCAGCCAGCTCCCGGCCCGCGCCGACACCGAGGCCAGGGACTCACCGCCGTGCGGGGCCGCGTCCGGATCGGCCAACCACGCGGCCACGCCCGCCGGATCCGCGGCCAGCATCTCGTCGAACGTGCGGCCCGCCCAATCGCCGTGGTCGCAGTCGCGCAGCGCCGGCTCGACGCGTACCCCGACCAGGTCGAGCGCGGCGGCGGTCTCGGCGCAGCGCAACTCCGGCCCACGCAGCGCCCGCGGCGCGCGTCCGCTCGGCGGCCGGGCCTGCTCCCGGGCCGCCGCCAGGCCGGCCGCGGTCGGCGGCTCGTCCAGCGGGAAGGCCGCGCGTGCGGTGGCCGCGGTCGCGGCATGGCACACCAAGGTGACCCGTGTACTCATATCCGTGTACTCACCCCAGTCCGCCCGGTTCAAGACTTGCACAAGTCTGCCCTCCGGAGCCCCGCGCCCGTTGACCCGCTCGCGCGGCGACCCCTAGATTCCGATCGACCTCGCGTCGCGACGAGGAAGCCGGTGAGACCCCGGCACGGACGCGCCACTGTGATCGAGCCGTCGACCCGCGCAAAGCGGGGTTCCGGCGGCCGTGAGTCAGACCCTCCCGCGACGCATCCCGCACACGGGCGCGTTGCCCCGAAGGAGGATTCCGTGGCTCAGGCTGCCGTTCCCCGCCCCGCCGCCACACCGATCGCGATCCCGGTCCGGGCGATCGTGCCCTGGGCCGCGTTCGCCGGGGCGTTCCTGCTGTTCCTGATCTACTTCGTCGCCTCCGAGCAGGGCGCGGTCGCGCTCTTCTCGGGTACCGGTGTGCACGAGTTCGTGCACGACGGGCGCCACCTGCTCGGCTTCCCCTGCCACTGACGACCGCGCGATCGTGCGGCCGCACGGTCGCGCCGTGAGGCAGGTTCGGCGCGGCCCTCGGTCGAGGGCCGCCGCACAGGGAGTCGACATCACGCATGGTGCGAAATCTGTTGATCCGCGGCATGCTCACCGGCGTTCTCGCCGGGGCACTGGCGTGGGTGTTCGCGTGGGTCTTCGGTGAGCCGCAGATCCGCGACGCGATCGCGTTCGAGGAGCACGGGCACGAGGCCGGCGCGGCCGGCGATCATCCCGAGGAGGAGGTCGTCGGTCGGGGCGTGCAGAGCACGATCGGCATGCTGACCGGGGTCGGTGTGTACGGGATCGCGATCGGCGGCCTGTTCGCGCTGGTCTTCGCGTTCGCGTACGGCCGGATCGGCCCGTTCCGGCCCAGGGCCACCGCCGGGCTGTTGGCGCTGCTCGGCTTCGCGGCGGTGATCGTGGTGCCGTTCCTGAAGTATCCGGCGAACCCGCCGGCCGTCGGCGACGCGGACACCATCGGGCGGCGTACCGCGCTGTACTTCGGCATGCTCGCGCTGTCCGTGCTGTTCGCGGCGGCGGCGGTGATCCTGGCCCGGCGGCTGACCGACCGGCTCGGGGCCTGGAACGCCGTCCCGCTCGCGGTGGCCGGCTTCCTGGTCGCGGTGGGGATCACCATGTGGGCGATGCCGACGGTGAACGAGGTGCCGGCCGAGTTCTCGGCCACGGTGCTCTGGCGTTTCCGGGTGGCCTCGCTCGGCGTGCACGCCATCATCTGGACCACGTTCGGCCTGGTCTTCGGCCTGTTCGCGGAACGCGTTCTGCGGCCCGCGGCCGATCCCAGGCCCGAACCCCGGGTCCCGGCCGCCGCCGGTTGACCGGGCCGGTCCACCACGGTGTCGCGGCCGAACCCGGCCGTGACCCCGGCCGCCGGTCGGGCCGTCCAGGGCCCGACCGGCGACCCACCGTCGCCCCCGCCGAGATCCGCCGGCCAGGGCCGGGTCCCTCCCGGGGCCGCAAACGCCGGCCGGGCTGTCAACGGCCCGGCCCGCGCAATCCAGCCCAGCCGGCGTATGAGGCCACCTCGACCGAAGGCCGGCGCACCCAGCCGGGCCGAGCGCATGACACCAAGGGCCGGGCGGGACCGGTCCCTCCCGGGACCGCAAACGCCGGCCGGGCTGTCGACGGCCCGGTCCACAAAATCCAGCCCGGCCGGCGCTTGAGGCCACCTCGGCCGAAGGCCGGCTCACCCAGCCGGGCGGGGCGCATAACGCCAAGGGCCGGGCGGGACCGGTCTCGCCCGGCAAACTCCCGGTAATCCACGCGCGTCGCGCCCGCCGCCTCCGTACGCTGCGAGACCATGCGCAAGATCGTCGTCGTCGGCGTCGGCGGAACCGGCAGGCCCGAGTTGGCCGACGCCCTGGGTACCCGACTCGACCTCCCCGTCACCCACCTGGACACCCTGTACCACCGCGAGGATCGAACCACCGCCCCGGCCGAGGAGTTCGCCGACGCGCAGCGCGCGCTGGTCGCCCGGCCCGAGTGGATCGTGGTCGGCAACTACGCCTCCACACTGCCGATCCGGCTGCGCGCGGCGGACACCGTGGTCTTCCTCGACATCCACCCGCCGGCCGCGATCACCGCGATACTGGCCCGCCGCCGGCACCCCGAGGCCGGCGATCACGACCGGCTCGACCCGAGCGTGCTGCGCTCCGTCCTGGCCTACCGGCACTCGGTCCGCCCCCGGGTGCGCCGACTGCTCGCCGCCCACTCCGCGCCGGACGTCCCGGTACACACCTTCACCACCCGTCGCGCCGCCGACCGCTGGCTCGCCGGCCTGCCGACGAGCGGCTGAGCCGCAACGGGCGGGCGCTCAGCGGCTGTCGCGCTGGTCCAGGCCCGACCCCGGCGCTATCTCCGGCGCGTCGAGCAGCGAGGACTCGACGCCGCCGACGCCCCAGCCGTACGCGAGCTTGTGCACCTCCAGCACGAAGAAGGAGTCGGTGGAGAGCACCCCGTCGATCATCAGCAGGCGCCGGTTGAGCAGATCGGTGAAGTGGTCGGTGTCCCGGCAGATCACCTCGACCATCACGTCGTACTGTCCGGCGACCATCACCACGTACGACGTCTCCGGCAACTCGCGCAGCTCCCGGCACACTTCCCGGGCGCTGCCGGGCCGCACCCGCATGCCGATCATCGCGAGCCGGTCGAACCCGATGGTGAGCGGGTTGGCGATGCCGACGATCTGGAGCGTCCCGCTCTCCTCCAGGCGCTGCACCCGATAGCGCACCGAGGAGGCCGGGATGCCCAGGTCCTCGGCGATCTGCTTGTACGCACGCCGACCGTCGGCCTGAAGGATGGCGATGATGCGCCGGTCGATGTCGTCCAGCGGGCCTGCAGGGGTCATGCGGCTGCTCCGGATCTGCTGCGGCGCCGGGTTCGGCGCGTGTGCCTGGTCCTGATCTCCGGCGGCCATCTTCCCCTGTTCCTCCCGGCCTTCGGGTCCGGCACCCGGGTGGTTCACGAGTCGAAGCCCAGTCCGAGTCGGTCCAGCGAGCGCAGCCACAGGTTGCGGCCACCGTGCGCGTCCTCGCGGGCCATCGACCAGCGGGTGGCCTGGATGCCGATCCAGCGTGCGGGCTCGGGTGGGAACGGGATCGGCTTGCGCTTGATCATGGTGAGTTCGGTACGTTCCGACCGGGTGCCGGCGAGCAGGTCCAGCATCACCTCGGCGCCGAACCGGGTGGCGCCGACGCCGAGTCCGGTGAAGCCGAGCGCGTAGCCGACCCGGCCGGCCGCGGCGGTGCCGGCGAACATGCAGAACCGGGTGGTCGAGTCGATCACGCCGCCCCACGCGTGCGAGAAGGCGACGTCGGCGAGCGGCGGGAAGGTCGCGGCGAACTGCTCGGCGAGGATGTCGAACGTCTCCGGGCGCTGAGTCAGCGCCTCGTCGACCCTGCTGCCGAACGGGTAGATGGCGTCGTAACCGCCCCACAGGATGCGGTTGTCGGCGGTCTTGCGCAGGTAGTGGAACTGGTTGCCCGCGTCGGTGACGCCGTGCTCGCCGGTCCAGCCGATCGCGGCGAGCTGTTCGTCCGTGAGCGGCTCGGTGGTGAGCGCGTAGTCGTACACCGGGACCATGCTCAGGCCGAGCCGGCGCAGCAGCGGCGGGTAGATGTTGGTGGCGAGCGCGACCCGACGCGCGGCGACGAGCCCGTAGGCGGTGCTCAGCCGGACCGCGTCGGCGGGCTTGGTGTCGATCGAGGTGACCTCGGTGCGCTCGACGATCCGTACACCGGCGTCCAGGCAGGCTCGGCGCAGCCCCCAGACCAGGCGCGCGGGATCCAGGAGCGCGTAGTCGGGCTGCCACACGCCCGCCGCCCACAGCGGCGAGTCGACGTAGGCCCGCAGCGCGTCCCCTTCCAGGTATTCGGCCTTCTCCCCATAACGATGGGCAACCCCCACCGACGCCCGCAACGACTCGGCCTGCCAGGGAGTGGCGGCAACGGCGACCTTGCCGAAACGGCCGAACCCACAGTCGATCCCATGCGTGTCCAAGTCGCGCTCGAACTCATCGAGGTTGCGCGCACCCAGGCGCTGCAACGTATCGATCTCATCCGGCCACCGCTGCAGCCCGTTGGCCAGCCCATGGGTGAGACTCGGCGAGCAAAACCCCCCATTGCGCCCGCTGGCGGCATGCCCACAGGTGCCCTGCTCCAACACCAGCACATCCCGCCCGGGATCCCGCTGCTTGGCGATCAACGCGGTCCAAAGCCCGGTATACCCGCCACCAACCACGGCCAGATCAACCCGAACATCCCCCACCAGCCGCGCCAACGGCTCGGGACACTCGATCCGATCCAACCAAAACGGCTCCTGGGCAGCATTACGCAAGGCAATGCGGTGACTCGGGGTCATGCGGTTCCCTACGGGGTAGTGACCGGTATTCGTAAAGGCAAGCCAAAATTCGACCTCAAACGCCGGCCGGGCTGGATTTCGCGAACCAGGCCATCAACAGCCCGGCCGGCGCTTGAGGCCAAACAGCCCGGCCGGCGTTTGAGGCCACCCTCGGCCGGAGGCCGGGGCCACAGCCCGGCCGGCGTTTGAGGCCAAAAGCCGGGCCGGCGAGGCCAACGGCGGCTACAGGTTGATCACGCCCGTGCGGAGGTCGGACATGTCCAGGAGCGTGTGCTTGCCCCCGATCCGCCCCCACCCCGTACCCCGATTCCCGGCCCCGCCGAACGGCATGTTCACGTCCCAAAAACACGTGCTGTCGTTCACCACGACCTGCCCCACCGCCATCTCCTCCACAAACCGATACGCCGCCCGCATGCTCCGCGTGAACACCGCCCCCTGAAGCCCCAACTTGTCGTCGTTGGCCAGCCGCAGCGCATCGTCCTCGTCCACCGCCGTGATGATCGGCACCACCGGCCCGAACGACTCCTCCCGCGACAGCAGACTGTCCACGGGAACCTCGTCCACCACGGTGAACTCGTAATACAGCTCCGTAGGCATCCCCACCCGGCGCTTGCCGCCCAAAAGCACCTTTGCGCCCCGCTCGTGCGCATCCGCGATGTGCCGATCCATCTTCGCGGCGACACCCTCGTTGTTCAGCGACCCCAAATTCGTGGCGGCATCGAACGGGTCACCGAGCACCACGTCCTCGGCCGCCCGCAACACCGCCGCCACGAACGCGTCGTGTACCGCGTCGACCACGATCACCCGCTCGGTGGCGCAGCAGACCTGCCCGGCGCACAGGTACGCGCCGTACACCGCGGCCTTGGCGGCGGCGGCCAGGTCGGCGTCCTCCAGCACGACCAGCGGCCCGTTGCCGGAGCACTCCATGATCGAGCGCTTGAGCCCGGCGGCGGCCTGGATCTTGGCGCCGGTCGCGGAGGACCCGATGAAGCCGATCGCGTCGATGCCGTCGTGCCGCACGAGCGCGTCGCCCGTGGCGCCCTCGCCCGGGAGGATGTTGATCAGACCCTCCGGCACCCCGGCCGCGACGAACGCCTCCATCGCCTTGAGCACCGTCAGCGGCGTGTTGGCCGGCGGCTTGACCACGTGCGCGTTGCCCGTGGCCAGCCCCGGGGCGACGAACTCGGCGAGCATGAGCAGCGGGAAGTTCCAGGGGGTGATGATGCCCCAGGTGCCGACCGGCGCGTAGAAGGTCCACATGCGCTTCGTGCCGTCGGTGGAGGGCATCGTCTCGCCGTGCAGCCGGACCGCATCCTCGGCGTGCAGGTGGAAGAGCTGCGCCGCCTCTTCGATGTCGGCGACCGACTCGGCGAGCGGCTTGCCCTGCTCCAGGGTCTGCAGGCGGGCCAGCTCGTCGACCCGCTTGGTGATCTCGTCGCCGATGCGGTGACACAACTCCGCGCGCTGCCAGACGTTGACCCTGGCCCACGCGCGCTGCGCGGTGTTGGCGGCGGCGACGGCCCGGTCCAGGTCGGCGGCGGTGGGCACCGGGACGGTGGCCACGTGCTCGCCGGTGACCGGGCTGATCACGTCGTAGCCCTCGGTACCGGAGCCGTCGACGTAGGCGCCGTTGATGAAGAACTGGTGGCGGGCGGGGCCGTTGCTGCTCATGCGGGGGGATCCCTCTCTGTCCTCGGGCGACGTGTGTTCAGACTTCATCAGCAACTTTGACCTGTCAATAGATCTCAATGAGCAACTTCGACAGCTCTCATTTGTCGAACGAACAAAGAAGAACCCTTGACGTGGTTGAAAACCCGGATCTATAACAGGGCCATCAGCAGGCCGACGACGGCGCCGACAGCAGCGCGTCCGGAGCCCGCGACCCCCTCCCCCAAGCGGCCGTCCCCCGGGAACCTCCACCGGCCGCTCCCACCCCGCGAAGGGGAAACGTATGTCCGCAGCACCTCACCCGGCCGCCCCCGGCTCGACCGGTACCGCCGCCGACACCGTGGCCGGCCCGCCCGCGCTCGCCAAGAAGATGCGCTGGTACGACGGCTTCGCGATGTCCCTGACCATGCCCGCCGCGCTGATCGCCTCGCTCGGCGCCTCGATCGGCGGCCTCGGCGCGTGGGGCGCGATCGCCCTGTGGGCCGGTTCGATGCTCCTGGCCACGATCGCCAACTGGATCTACACCGAGTTGGCCGCGATGTTCCCCGAGTCGTCCGGCGGCATCGCGCACTACGCGACCGAGGGTTGGAAGAAGCGCGCGCCGTTCGTCGGCCCGCTGGCCAGCATCGGCTATTGGTTCCCCTGGACCACCGCGCTGTCCGTGTACGCGGGCATCATCGGCTCGCTGGTCCAGGCCCAGTGGTTCCAGGGCCAGGACTGGACCCTGGACCTGGGCTTCGCCGAGTTGACCTTCCCGATCGTGGTCGGCATCGCGGTGATCGTGCTGCTCTTCGGCGCGGCCATGTTCGGCCTGCACGTCGCGATGTGGGTCGTCTACGTCACCGGCGGCATGCTGCTCGTTCCGCTCGTGGTGTTCATCGTGCTGCCGTTCGCCAGTGGCGACTGGAGCGCGAGCAACCTGCACTGGAACCTGCACGGCGCGGCCGGCATCCGCGAATCGTTGGTGTGGCTGTACGTGATGGCCTGGACGTCGTTCGGCGTCGAGGTCTGCGCGACCTTCGCGCCGGAGTACAAGGACACCGTCAAGGACACCTCGCGGGCGCTGCGCGCGGGTGTGCTGTTCTCGCTCGGCGTGTTCATCCTGCTGCCGCTGGCGCTGGCCGGCTATGTCGGCGAGGAGAAGATCGGGCTCGACCCGACCACCTTCTACGTCGGCGCGTTCAACGACCTGGTGGGCGGCGCGGCGGACCTGATGGTGGTCTTCCTGATCGCCTCGCTGCTGCTGATCATGATCACCGGTCTGGCCGACGGTTCGCGTGTGCTCTACAACATGGGCAAGGAGGGCACCACGATCAAGCAGGTCGGCGTGCTCAACCGGCGCGGCGTGCCGGCGCGGGCGCTGATGATCGCCCTCGTGGTCAACGTGGTCATCCTGATCGCGCTCAAAACCCCGCTCGCGATCATCGTGACCGGCAACCTGGGCTACATCCTCACCCACGTACTGGCCATCTCGGGCTTCGCCATGTTGCGCCGGGATCGCCCGGACCTGGCCCGGCCGATCCGGCTGCCGAACTTCTTCGTGCCGCTGGCCTGGCTGCTCGCCGCGTTCCTGGCCGTGGTGTTGGTGGTCGGTGCGACCGGCTTCTCCATCACCGGCTACGGCGGCTTCAAGGAACTGGGCATCGCCTGCGGCGTGTTGGTCGTCGGCGTGGCCCTGTGGCTCTACCGCACGAGGGTCCAGGACCCCCGCGACGCAGCGCGTGTGGGCACGGACAAACGGTAGATCCGCAAGGCGTTGCCGGGCACGGGGTCATCGCGCACGTCGCGGTGGCCCCGTGCCGTCGTCGCGGGTGACTACGAGCCGGTGTGCAGTTTGTGTTTCGTGGCTTGGTTGGTTTGTTTTTTCGCACGGTTGCCGCAGGTGTTCATCGAGCACCAACGGCGGGTGCCCGGGCGGGATTCGTCCAGGAACAGTGCGCCGCAGAGCGGGCCGGCGCAGGCTCTGACCCTGGTGATCGCGGCGGAGTCGACCAGGTCGATCGCGTCCCGGGCGATCAGCGACAGGGTGGCGGCGACCGGGTCCGGCGCACTCCAGCGCACCCGGCCCCACGCGTCCACCGCCGGAATCGGTGTCGGGGCGGCGGCGGCCCGGTTGACCCGCTCCCGGGCCAGGGATCGCCAGGCGGTCAACCCCTCGCCCCGGCGGGCCACCACGATCAGTTCATGGACGGCCTCGCGCAACTGCCGGGCGTCGGCCACCGATACGGCGGCGAAGGGTGCGACGGCGACGACCCCGCCGCCCGGACCGAACTGCCGTATCCACGCGAACAGGGCTTCCGCGTCCGGTAGTTCCTCCTGCTCCCGGGGCGTGCCCCGACCGCCGAGCGTGCGGATGAAGTCCAGGGCGAGCCTGCCCGCTCCGTGGCGGAATCGACGGGTGTCGGCGGCGGATCGCGGCATACCCGCCAGCGTACTCGCGAACCGGTTTGACCAATATGGCCCGGAACAACGGCGCGGGGTGCCGCGGCCGGCTATTCGGGGGCCGCCGCGATCCGGTCGCGCAGTTCCAGATAGCGGCCGCGGCGATCCGGGCGGGCGTGCGCGGCGGCCTTGCGCAGCGCGGGCAGGACCGCGACGCCGATCCGGGCCAGGCCCTCGCCGGCGGCTTCGCGGGTCACCGGGTCGGCGTCCGCGAACAGGGTGATCAGGGACGGTACGGCCGGCTGCCAACCGGCGTGCGACAACGTGCGGATCGCGCTTCGGACGACGTCCCGTCGCGGGTCGTCGAGCAACTGCTCGGTGTGTCGCAGGTATTCGGCGCGGTCGAGCACGCGTCGCGAGATCCGGTGCGCGTGCAGGCGCACACGCGGGTGCGCATGACCAAGCAACTCGGCTACCAGGGCGCGTACTTCCGGATCGGCGCCGTATTCGTCGGCGAGCCGGGACAGGGCCCGTCGGGCCTGCTCGGGCGCGCCCACCCGTACCGTGGCGATCAGTTCGTCGCGCGTGGGGCGCTCGGCACCGGGCGGCACGGTGCGGGTGCGCAGGGACACCAGGGCAAGGCCGTTGCGATCGGGGCCGGGTGCGCGGAGTACGCCGCCGACGAGGGTCAATCGGTCGGCGAGTGCCTTGCGTCCCTCGACGCGCAGCCGATGTACGGTCTCGGTCAGTTCCGGGGTGCGCCGCACGGTGCGGTCGAGCAGCAGGTCGAGGCAGCCCGGGGCGCCGGCGTCCAGGCGGGTCCGGAGGGCTTCGGCAAGGACGTCGGCGGACATGGCGCGGGTGGCGGTGAGTATCGCCGTCCGGGCCGTGGGTGTGCCGTGCTCCCACCACGAGACGAGGTGCGGGGCGGCGCGTTCCAGGTGCTCCGGGGCCATGATCGCGCACAGCCGCGCGGCTCGGGTGCGGGCGAGGTCGGCGTCCGGGCCGGCGAACACGCCTGCGGGGTCGGTGTCGTCGGCGAGGTCGAGCAGGGTGGGGGCGAGGGGCCGCAGGAGGTGCGCGGGCAGGTCGACGGCGCCGCGCAGGTGGGCGTCCAGGACGACGCGTCGGGTGGCCGGCTCGGCCCGGTCGCACAGGATCTCGGCGGCGGCCCTGCGGCGGCGCGGGTCGGCGGCGGCGAGCAGGGCCACCAGACGTTCCCGTTGCGGGGTCGAGCGTGGTTGGTCGAGGTCTTCCGCGTGCGGGAGACGGGTGGCGGGACCGGTGCGGGCGAACCGGCGTGCCCGGGCGGCCCGTTCGGCCGACACCCACGGCGGCGCGTCGATCGGCTGGAGTTCGGTCAGCCAGTCGAGCAGGGGCGCGCGGGTGTCGGGCTGGGCGCTCGGGAAGACGTCGATCAGGGCGGCGAGCCGCGCCCGGGAGTCCGGGTCGGCGCCGGTTTTGGCCTCGGCGCCGGTCCCGGCCCCGGTCTCGGTCGCGGCCCGGAACGCGGCGAGCGTCTGCGGCGAGCGCACGGCGGCGTCGAGCCCGGACCGCCAGGCATCCAGCAGCGCGACCCGCTCGGGCTCCTCGGCCTCGGCGCCCTCGGCATCCCCTCGCCCCTCCGGCCAAAACGCCTCGCCGAGCACCGCGACTTCGGCCTCCCAGGGGTTCGGCCCCGGACGCACCCCGGCCAGTGCGCGCTCCACGTCCTCGCGGGTGCGAACGGCTCCGCAACAGCGCAGTACGGCCAGTGGGGTCGGGCCCGCGAAGGCCGGGTCGGGCAATGCACGGATCCGGCGGGCGAGGTCGAACGCGGCGATCTCGGTCAACGAGCCCGCGACCGCCTCCAGGATCGCGCCGACTCCGTCCACCGTGCCGAGTTCGGCCGCGAGCACGTCGTACGCGTCGGCGAACGCGGCGCGCTCGGCGTCCGACCACGGCGCGGGGCAGGCCGCCACCACGAACCGCAACACCGCCGCCCGATCGGCCGACCGCCACCGCGCCAGGCCGAGCAGCCGCGGCAACGCCTCCCGCAGGGCGCCGTGTTGCTCGAGCGTCGACGCCTTCGGCCCGCGCCGAACCAACCGCAATACGGCCGGCAGATCGTGGTCGGGGCGAGCCCGGCGGGTCATGGTGAGCAGATCGGCGCGGAGTTCCCGGTCCTCCTCCGACGCCTCCGCCGCCGGCTTCGGCATCGCGATGCCGTGGGCCGCGAACTCCTCGGCCAGGTCCGGGATCGCACCGTCCCGCACGGTGAAGTCCGCCCGCGCCAGACCGGCAAGCAGCGGCTCCGCGACCACCGACCCTCGACGCACCAGCGCCGCCACCGCACGGGTGGACCACTCCCGGTCCACGGCCCGGATCAGCAGCGCACGCTCCCGCGCGTCCGTCGCCCGCTCCGCCGCCGCCAGGACCCGCGCCCGGTACGCCGGTCCGAGCACCTCCCCGAGCGCCGCCGTCAACGAGTCGCGCAGGCCGGGGTTGTCGTGCCGCCCGAGCCACCCCAGCAGCACCGGAATCTGCCTCGGCGTGCCGGCGTCGATCAGCGCCTGCGCCGCCGTCTTCCTGACGTTCATCACCGGGTGCTCCAGGCACGCCGCGATCGCCTCCCCCGCCCACCGGGCTCGCATCCGGCCCAGCGCGCGCAGGGCCTGACGCACGGTCCGGGGATCCGCGGAGGTGGTGAGCGGGATCAGGCTCGCGGACAACGAACGGGCCGCGTCCGGGTCCCGGGCGATCAGCGCGATGGCGTGCTTCCGCACGTCCGCGTCGCGGTGCCGGATCAGGTGGTGGATACGGTCCTTGACGCCGAGCTCCGACCGACGCGTACCGCGCCCGGTCGCCTCGTCGCCCCGGGACAGAAGTTCGAGCAGGACGGCCAGTTCGGCGTCGGTGACGCCTTCGCGGTCGATCAGGTCCAGGGTGATGTCGCAGAGGAGTTCGGCGCGCGCCGCCTTCGGGTCGCTCGCGGCGAGCAGACACGCCGGGCGCAACACGCGGCGCCGGTACAGGCGTTCGCCGAGCGCGCCGATCGCCTCGACCACCTCGTCAGGCACCACCGGCTCGGCGATCTCCTCACCCCGGTTCGCCACCAGGTCGCTCACCACCCGCAGCAGCAGGTCGGCAAGCGCCGGGATGGTACGCGCGTCGCCGTTGCGGGCGAGCCGGCACAGTGCGGCGACCGGGCGGTCCGCGTCGATATCCGCGGTGAGCAGGGCGAGTTCGTCCGGGTCCGGCATCCCGAGGTCGGCCGCGATCCGCTCGGGCAGTGCTCGCCGGTCGAGCCGGGCCCGCAACTCCCGGCGCCGGAGCGGGTCGTCGGTCAGGTGCCACAACACCTCCAGCGCGAGGTCGGCCACCCCGCGCAGATGCGGCACCACCACGCCGCCCGGGTCGGCCACCCCCAGCCCCTCGCGCAACACCGCGACCGTGAGCGGCCCGCCGATCGCCTCCAACGCGCGCAACGCGGCCCGGGGCGCCCGGGACAAAGCGGCCAACACGGCCTCCTCCGCGCCCGTGTACCGCAACGCGCGAAGGGCGGCCAATACGGGCTCCGGCCGGCCGACACCGGCCAACCGAGCCGCCAACACCTCGCCGACCGGCAGATCGGGGGCACCCTGCGCGGCGAGCGCGAACAGCAGTTCCACGCATCGCGGCCAGTCCGGGTGGTCGTCCGCAACCGAGATCAGCGCGCGCAGCGCCTCGTGCCGCACCGTGTACAGCACGATCGCCACGTCAACCGCGGCGACGCCGTAGTCGGCGAGCGCCATGGCGATCACGGCGGGCACATCCTCGTCCCGGACGAAGTGCCCGCGCCGATGCATCGCCCCCAGACAGGCCACGATCGACTCGGCGAACAACGGCGGATCCGCCTCGGCGATCGCCAACAACCCGCCCACATCGCCCCGTTCGGCGAAATCCCCGATCGCGGCGAGGGCCCCCTGCCGCTGCCGCCCCGGCAGCCCGGGATCCGCGGCCACCTCACGCAGCAGCCCGATCGCCCCGAACCGCGCGGCGACCTCCACCGCGTCCGGAAACTCCGGCAGCAGTCGACGCAACGCCCGCTCCATCCCGACCGGGATCTCCTCGGCGGCCCACGGCGCGGCCAACTCCGCCAACGCCCCCGCCACCACCTCGGCACCGGCGGCCGGATCCAACAACTCGACCAAGCGGGCACGGGCCTGCCCCGGCCCGATCAACGCATCGGCCAACGCCTGCCGCACCACCCGCAGCGCCGCCGCGCGCAACACCGAATCCGGCCGCGCCGACAACCCGTCCAGCAGGGCCCCGACGTCGTCCACCGCACCGGCGTCGATCCCCTCGACCGCCCGGTACAGTTCCTCCCCCGCCGGCTCGGCCCGCACCGTCGCCTCGGGCCGGGCCACGATCTCCGCCCGCAGCCAGGCGATCCGCACCCGAGCCGGCCACCGTGCGGTGCGCCATTCCGGGACGGGAACACGCAACCGCGCGTACACCTCGGCGAGCACCAAGGCCGCCTCGGCCGATCCAGCAGACACATGCGGGAGCAGAGCCACCGCCTCGCGATCCGCACCACCCCCGGGCCGCCCGACCCGCTCCCGCAGCAACACCACGCCGAGGTGTCGCAACGTCGGGTCCTCGTGCGCGACCAGACCCCGAAGCACCGGTGTCGGGCACGGCACCCCGTCGAAGTACGCCGAGAGCCACGCCGCGTCGGCCCGCGCCACGGCGTCCGACACGGCGTCCTGCTCGGAGATCGTCATCGCTCGATCCTAGGCAGGCCCCGCAGCACGCGACGAACGGGTTTTCCCACCCGCCCCGATGCTTGCCGTCGACACGCCGGGCCGGCTAGGTTCGCCGTCCGACCGCCGAAACCCGCGGCACCACGCACAGAGCACACCCACCACTACGCGAAGCACCAGCACCGAGCACCACCCATGGAGCCCCCTTGCCGACCTACCTCACCCCACTCGCCGACCCGAAGCGCAGCCCCAGCGCCCACCGCCTGGCCTGGCTGGCCGCCGACGCGAACGGCATCCCACGCGGCTCCGCCTTCCTGCGGCTGTTCGACAAACCCGGCCAGGACCACCTGGCCGAGGTGGAGGTGCACGTACACCCGGCCGAGCGCCGCGACGGCGTCGGTACCGCTCTGCTCCACGCGGCCGTCGAGGCCGCCCGGGGGGCGGGCCGCCGCTCGCTGCTCGCCCAGGCCAAGGCGGACTCGCCGGGCGCGGCGTTCCTGTCCGAGCGGGGATTCCGCGACGTGCTGACCCTGATCTACACCCGGCTGCCCCTGACCGACCACGAGCCGGGCGACGCGGCGTGGGCCGCGATCGCCGAGCGGGACCACCCCGGCTATCGGCTGCACTCCTGGGACGGCACCGTCCCGGACGCACTGGCCGAGACCTTCGCCGCCTCCCGCCGCGCGATGGACGACATGCCGATGGGCGAGACCGACTACGGAACGGTCCTCTGGGACGTGGAACGCCTCCGTGCGGCGGCCCAGGCCATCGCCGATCGCGGCGAGCTGCTGCACACGGTCGTCGCGATCGACACGGCCACCGACACCATCGCCGGCTTCACCGAACTGGTCGTTCCCGGCGACGGCAAGGGCGACGGTCAGCACTACAGCACGGGCGTCCTGCCCGAACACCGAGGCCACGGCCTGGGCCTGTGGATGAAGGCCGAGGCCATCCGGCAGGCCCGGGAACACCACCCGAACCTCTCCGCACTGCTGACCGACACCGCCGACGCCAACCACGCGATGCGCGCCATCAACGACACCCTCGGCTACCGACCGACCCACCGGTCGACCGAGTACCAACTCGACCTACCGGTGGGCCGATCGCACTGAGAACACAGCCGGCGCGGCGGAGAATCAGCAGGGCCCCAGGTCCTGCCACACCCCCCACTGCCCGGTCGTCCCCGGCTCCTCACCCTGCGTCCACCACTTCGCCTTCCACGAATGGCCCTTGTGGGAGACGGAGTTGCCGCTCTGGTAGACCGCCGCCCGATCCCACGCCGCGATCGTGCAGTTGCCCGGCGGGGTGGTCGTCGGAGGGGTCGTGGTCGGCGGGGTCGTGGGCGGCGTGGCGCCCGCGAAGCGGACCGAGAACTTGGTGAAGTCCCAGGGTGCCTGCGGAACGCTGCTGCACACGCCCGACGTTCGCCCGCCGTTGTCCGGTGGCGTGCACTGCCGGTCGCGGTTGACCGACCAGTTCGTGAAGCGTGCCATGTGGTGGCTGATCGCGTAGTCGTAGACCGTCTGGAAGTCCGCCTGGTAGAAGTACTCGCCGGTGTCGCTGCGCCCGTTCATCTGCGAAATGCCCTCGTGGGCATAGGCGGTGGCGGCGTCCCAGCCGAACGTGCTGCGCAGGATGGAGTTGAAGTTGGTCAGCGCGGAGGTCTGCGCCGCCGCTCCGTTGAAGCCGCCGTCGAACGGCATGATCGAGAAGTTGTCCGGCGTGAAGCCCTGCGCCTTGGCCTCGTTGAGCATCTGCTTGCCGAACCAGCCGGTGCCGTCGGCGGTGCCGGCCGTGGTCACCGAGATGTAGATGCCGGGATTCTTCTGCTGGAGGATTTTGGCCGCGCCGATCTCGTTGTGGATGGCCGCGCTGTTCTCGTACTCCGGTTCCTCGAGGTCGAAGTCGAGCGCCTTGAGCCCGTATTTGTCGACCACCTGCTGGTACGCGGCGGCGGTCGCCTCCGGTGTGCCGCAGGTCTGACCGAGTTTGGTGCCGCCGTAACCGCCGATGGACACCGAGACGTCACCGCCCTTGGCCCGGATCGCGGCGATCACCCCCGCCACCGCGGTATCCGTGGATACCGGCTTCGTTCCGTCCCAAGTCGGCGTACAACCACCGCCGTTGGGCGCGAGGACGAACGCGAGCTGGAACGCCTTCAGGCCGGTGGCGTCCATGACCGCACCGGCGTCCGGCGGGTCGTTGTCGAGCGGCATGAGGTAGGGGGCGGCGGCGTACCAGTTGCTCCCGACGCCGCCCGGCGCGGACGCGGCGGGCCCGGCGGCGGTGGCTCCACCGGTGAGCGCGAACATCGACAGCAACCCGGCGGACGCGGCGGCAGCGGCAAGTATGGGGACGAAACGACGTGCCACGGGGGACTCCTGTGGGGGACTTGGTATAGACCAATGGCCAAAGCGTGGCCCTCCCCTCCCACACCGTCAATACATTGGACTGGACCAATTTTGCCGCCGGACGGAGCCCGGGCACACCTCGCTTCGACGGCTCCTCCCCGAATGTTCGTCCGGGCGTTCCCGGGGTGAGCAAACCAAGTCGTCGGATGGTTTCCGCCGTGCCGCAGGATGGGGGGCGTGAGGCCTCGTCGGGGGTGTGGCCCGAGCGTGGTCCCCGCCGGAATCCGACCCGACGCTCGGCTCCCCCGCGATTCCCTCACCCCACGCCCGCCCCGGCGGGGTGTGTCGTTCGCGCAGGTCGAGCAGGAGGTGTCGCGCCGCATGTGGCGATGTGAGACAGGTCACCGGGAAGTTCATCCGACTTGGTCTGGACCTTTCGTGGTCCGACGCGGTTATATTCAACCGTCTTTAGTAAACCGAGCATGCAATAAATCCACGCCGAGCAGGCGTCGGAGAGCCGAGGGGGCGTCCGTGAGCAGCATGGCGACAATGCCGGACGAGACGGCGGTCTTCGGCGAACCCAAGTACTGGCAACTGCGCACCTCCCTGCTCAAGGCGATCGACGAGGACTTCAACTCCGGCGACATCCTCCCCAACGAGCGCGACCTCGCCGCGCGCTTCGGGGTCGCCCGGGCCACCCTCCGACACGCCTTGGAGCAGCTGGAGCTGGAAGGCCGCCTGGTCCGCAAGCGGGGCGCCGGCACCACGGTCGCCGGCCCTCGCGTCGACGTCTCCCTCGGCGCCGACGGCGAGGGCTGGCCGGGCGTGGACCTGCGCGACCGCGAGGTGATCGACTGCGCCACCGTGCCGGTCACCGAGGAATTCGCCGACACCCTCAAGGGCCGCCCCTCGGCCCTGGTCCACCGCCTGCGCCGGCGCCAGTTCTCCATGCGCCAGGTGGTCGGCCTGGAGTGCCTCTACGTCTCGCGCGCCGTCGTGCCCTCCCTCTCCACCCGCGTTCCGAACTTCGAGCGGGCCTCGCTGATGTTGCGTCAGCTGCGCGGCCACCGCCTCGAAGGGCGGCACCGCGCGGTCGAGTTGGCCGTGGCCGAGGCCGAGGAGGCGCGCTACCTGGAGCGTCCGCCGGGTACCGCCGTCCTGGTCGTGACGACGACGTACACCGCGCTCGGCCGCACCGCCGCGGTCACCGTGGCCACCTACCGCGCCGACACCTGCCGGCTCGCCTTCGCCGAGGCCGGGCCGACCGCGCTGCGGCCCGCATCCTGATCCCGACCCGAAATCTGGGTACCATCCGCGCCTGAGCGACGACGGCGTGCATGACGGGCGCGGCGGCCCGGACCAAGGTCCCGTGTGACGACGCGGGGAGAGGACAAGAGCTGTGGCACAGGCGACCGGCGGGGATTCCTCCGTGGTCCGGCGGATCAATTCCGCGGCGACCCTGCGTGCGTTGCGCGGCGGCGAGGTGCTGACGGTGACAGCCCTGATGGAGGCCACCGGTCTGTCCCGACCCACCGTCGAGGGCGTCGTCGACGGTCTGCTCGCCGAGGGCTTGGTCGTGGAGACCACCACCGCCGAGGGCGAGGACGGCAGCCGTCCGCGCGGCCGTCCCGCCCGGCGCTTCCGGTTCCACGCGGAGGCCGGCCACCTGCTCGGCATCGACGTCGGCGTACACCGCATCCGGGTCGTCCTCGCCGACCTCGGCGGCACCATCATCGGCCGCTCCGCCCGCACCGTCGAGGAGGGCTGCGAGGCCGAGGACCGCCTGGAACGGGTTCGCGCCACGGTCAGCGAGACCCTGCGGCGAGCCCAGGTCTCGCGCAATTCGCTCTGGGGCGTGGGCGTCGGCACCCCCGGCATCGTGGACACCGAGGGTGTGGTCACCCTGTCCTCGGCGATGCCCGGCTGGACCGGCCTGGACCTCGGCGGCCGGCTGGGCCGCTCGTTCAGCTGTCCGGTCCAGGTGGAGAACGACGCCAACCTGGCCGCGATCGGCGAGCGCTGGAAGGGCGTGGCGGTCGGCTCCGACGACATCGTCTACGTGATGGCCGGCCTCAGTCCCGGCGCCGGCTCGTTCATCAACGGTCGGCTGCACCGCGGCTTCGGCGGCGCGGCCGGCGAGATCGGCGCGCTGCACCTGCTCGGCCGCCAGGTCACCCCGGAGAACCTGCTCTCCACCACCGGCACCCCCCTGCCGCCGCTGGACGAAGCGGCGGTCGGCGAGGTGTTCCGGCACGCGGCCGAGGGCGACCGCACCGCGGGCGAGGCGGTGGACCGCTTCGTCCAACGCCTGATCCACGACGTCACCGCGCTGGTCCTGGCCCTCGACCCGGAGATCGTGGTGATCGGCGGCTGGGCGGCCGGCCTCGCCGACGCCGTACCGCCCCTGACCGCCGAGCTGCAACGCCTGTGCCTGCGCATGCCGCGCGTCGAACTGTCCGCCCTCGGCGCCGACGGCGTGGCCCTGGGCGCCGTCCGCGTGGCCCTCGACCGCGCCGAACACCGCCTCTTCGCCGTCGAACACACCGGCTCGGCACGGGCCTAGAACCCGTCGGCACGCCCCCGACGCGGCACAAGCACCCGGCAGACACCCGGCCTGCGTACGCCCACCTACCCCGCGTGCCCACCCGCCCACGGGTCGGGGCCGTCCACCACATGCTCGCCGACCACCCGGCCGGTCATCGGCCGTCCGCGATCCCGACGTGCACGCCGTGCAGGGTGGGGGTGTCCAGCTCGTCGAGCAGCCCGATGGCGAAGTCGGGGTAGGAGACCCGGCTTTCGGCGTCACCGTCGGCCCGCCGCCACACACCGGTGCGCGTACCGGCGTGATCGAAGTCCCCGGCCGGGCTCAACACGACCCAGTCCGGCCCGCCGCCCACCTCGCGCAGCACCGCGTTGCCCGCCCCATGCGCCAGGTAGAACTGCCGGTACTCCTGCGGATATCCCGCCGTGTCCATCAGCAGCACGCCGGACGCCGTCGGCAACACCGAGGCCAGCCCCACCCACACCAGTCGCCGCACGCCCGCCCGATCCAGCCCGTCGCGCAGCGCCCGCACGGCGCGCGTGAAGAAGTCCGCCGTCGGCGCCGCCGGGTCGTACACCGCCGCGATCGCCCCGTCGTGACCCGCCGCGAGTTCGGCCACCGCGTCCGCGTCCGTCACGTCACCGGCGACCACCCGCACCCGCTCCCCGGCCAGGTCCCCGTACTTCGCCGGATCACGCACCACCGCGGTCACCCCGTGCCCACGCCGCAGCGCCTCCGCGATCGCGGCCCGACCGGTGCGACCACCCGCGCCGAAGACGATGATCTCGCTCATCGAAAACACCCCCGTATCCCCGGGTCGATCCCTGTGTCGACCACCGCCGCGCACGCTATCCGGGGTCGTGGTTACCTCCTGGATACCGACTACGGTGGACGCATGAGCGAGGCCACGAGGGAACTCACGGGAGAACCACTGCGCGCGGACATGTTCGACCCGGTCTGCCCGTCGAACCTGTCCCCGATCCGGTTCGGCGACAAGTGGGCGGGGATGATCATCCGCTGCCTGGAGGGTGGCCCGCGCCGCTTCTCCGAGTTGCGCGTCCCGATGCACGGCGTCACCGCGAAGGTGCTCACCCAGTCCCTGCGCGCGCTCGAACGCGACGGCCTGATCAGCCGCACCGCGTCCGAGACCACGGTCCGCCGGGTGACCTACGCCCTCACCCCGCTGGGCCGCGGCATGCTGGTCCCGATGGCCGCCGCCTGCGAGTGGGCCGCGGCCCACTGGGACGAACTCCTGGACGCCCGCGAGGCGTCGACGAACCTGGACCGCACGGCCTGAAAACGGCGCGGGCCCGGGGGCCGTACCACCCGAGCCCGCCTCCGCCTACCGCGTCTGCGTCACCTTCGCCAGCGCCCGCGGCGCATCCGGGTCGCATCCGCGCCCCAGCGCGATCTCGCGCGCGAGCAGTTGCAGCGGCAGGATCTCCAGGATCGGCGACACCTCCTCGGCCACCCCGCCCGGCAACACGAAGCCCCGCCCGTACTCGGCCACCGGCTCGGCCGCGCCGACCACGAACAGGTCCGCGCCGCACTCGCGCAGCCGGTCCAGCACCGGCCGCAGCGCCCGGCCGCCCGCACCCTCCGGCGCCACCGCCAGTACCGGCCAGCCCCGGTCCACGATCGCGAGCGGCCCGTGCATGAGGTCCGCGCCGGAGAACGCCTGGGCGCCGATGTAGCTGGTCTCCATGATCTTCAACGCCGCCTCGCACGCGGTCGGATACCCGTAGCCGCGCGCGGTCGCCACGAGCCGGTCCGCGAACCGGTACCGCTCGGCCGGCGCCTCGATCTCCGCCTGGCGAGCCAGGATCGCCCGAGCCGCGGCGGGCAACCCCAGAGCCGCCTCGCCCGTACCGCCCCGGATGTGGTCCACGAGCAGGAACAGCGTGAGCAGTTCGGCCGTGTACGTCTTGGTCGCGGGCAGCGCGAGTTCGGGGCCCGCCAGTACGTCCAGGTGCAGGTCGGACTCCTGTGCGAGCACCGAATCGGCGTTGTTGGTCACCGCGAGGGTGAACGCGCCGTCCTCGCGGGCCTGTCGAGCGGAGGCGATCAGGTCCGGCGAACCCCCCGACTGACTCACCGTCACGACCAGGCAGTCGGCCAGCCGTTGCCGGGCACGGTACGCGGTCGTGGTGGACATCGAGGTGAGCCCGGCGGGCAGGCCGAGCAGGACCTCGGTGAGATAGCGCGCGTACAGCCCGGCGTTGTCGGACGTCCCGCGCCCGGTGAACAGCACGAACTTCGGGTCGCGGGCCCGGATCGCGGCTGCGGCGGCCCGGATCGGCCCGAGCCCGTCGGCCAGGATCCGCGCCAACCCCTCGGGCTGCGCCGCGATCTCACGGGCCATCACCGACCCGGGCACGGGGGAATCGAGCATGCGGGTGCTACCTCCGGACTGCGGCGACCCGCCCCGGAACGACCTCCGGCGCGGTGTCCCGAAGGTATCCACCGCGCCGAGCACCGGGCAATATTGGTCTAGACCACTATCGAAGGCCGCCGAAAGCGACACGAAAGGCAAACGAAAGGCGGGCACGCGCTCCGCGCATGCCCGCCACTTCCGCCCGATCCGGCTACGCGTTCTCGCGCGCCCGCCCGGCGACGACCCCGTCCAGGTCGGCCTTGCTCAGGTCCACCGTGCGCACCGGCACCACCGTCGCCTCGCGTCGCGCGTTCCGCCTGGCCCGCAGCCACACACCCGGCATCGCGCCGAGCATGCGCACCTTGGCCACCGGTACCGCCAGCACGGCCCGCACCCGCTCCCGGGGCCCGTCCGTCCAGGCCAACCACCCCGGCCGGGTCCGCCCCGCGAGCAGACCGAGCACGATCGCCGCGCCCACCGCGATCAGGTGCTCACGGCCGGCGAGGTTGGGCAGGATGATCGACTCCAGGACCATCGACCCGCCGGTGATGGTGAAGAGTATGGGCGCGCGGTGGATGATCGACAGATACGTGAACAGGCCCACCACGGCCGCCGACGGACCGGTGTCCAGCACGTGCGCCGCCGAGGACGGCAGGCCGAGCGCGTGGTCCGGACCGATCGCGATCATGATCCGGGCGCCCATCGTGCCCGCGAGCGTGGTCACGTAGGCGACCATCAGCGTGCGGCCCGCGCCGAGCGAGAGCTGCGCGATCGCGAACGCCAGGAAGAGCTGGGTGATGCCGGCCCACACCGGCAGGTTCAGCGCGGGCACGAACAGCGAGATCGGCGTGCGCAGCAGTGCCAACCACAGCGGCAGGTCGGCACTGACCCCACCGACGAGTCGGACCACGGTCTTGCCGGCCGGGGTCTGCCCGACCGCGTGGAAGAAGATCACCGCCGAACTGGCCACCACGGCGAGCGCGAGGCCCTTGCCGCGGCTGCGCCACAACTGGCGCACCGGGTCGGCCACGATGCCGCGCCACTCGCCGCACAACGTCCGCCACAGGAACAGGAGCAGCTGCCACGGAGCGAACCACAACACGCCGCGGACACCGCCGCGGTCCACCTTCGAGGGGGTCGTCGTCTCGCCGGTCGTCTCCGCCGCGTCGGGCCGCCGTGACTCGATGAGGGTGCCCGCAGGAGCGGACCCGCCGGCGGCGACATCGTCGCCGTCGTCCCGGCGATCGTCGAGAACGCGCAACACTGCTGATCAACCCCCAACGACTCGTCGAGTCCGACAGCACCGGACCCGAGCCGGTGGTGATGTGGTGTTCACCACGCCCTGCCCTCTGCTGCGTCATCGTAGGACGAGGACACGACACACCGGTCGGGTGGGTTGACGCAGGGCGGGCGCTCCGCGGTTGCGACAGATTCCGGTCGACCGGGCGATGCGGGGGGTGCTGAACCGCTTTTCCGTCTCAAAGATTACCGACTTTCGCCGCCGGCCACTGTCAACCGAATCGATGACATGACCGGGTCGGCGTCATCATCTGGTCGTACGTTGTGTCTCCTCTCCCCCTCCCACCTGCACTGATGCGGAACGCACGACTTCGGTACCGCCGGAATCGGCCGACCCCTCCCGTCGGTTGGCCGGCCCGCGCCGGTAGCGGAATCACCCAACTCGGGCCCACACGTGGCGAAACCGCCCGAACGCGGAGGGTGAAATCCGCAGTCGGACGGTCTCGTCGACGGTCGGTGGCGCAAGTCTGTGGGAGTGGGGGTGAAATCTTGCCCAGCCGACACTCAGGAATTGCCCAGCCTTTGCCCAGCTCCACCCGATCGGCGGCCGGCCCGGGCCGCGCCCGCGCCCTCAGGCCCCGTTCAGCGCCTCCGTGGGTGGCAGTCGCGCCGCGCGTCCGGCCGGGTACAACCCCGCCAGTGCGCCGATCGCCACCGATGCCGCGACGCCGCCCAGGATGGCCGGCCACGGCAGCACCAACGGCCACCTCTTCGCATGCGCGTACCCGCTCGTCACGATCAGCCCGAGCAGCACGCCGGCCACCCCGCCGAGGCCGGACAGGGTCACCGCCTCGGTCAGGAACTGGAGGCGGATCTGCCCGCGCCCGGCGCCCAGCGCACGCCTGAGACCGATCTCCTGGCGGCGCTCCAGTACGGAGATGACCATCGTGTTGGCCACCCCGACCCCGCCGACCAGCAGTGCCACCGCGCCGAGTCCGACGAACAGGCCCGTGAAGGTGTTCTTGGCGGCCAACTGCGCCTCCAGCGCGTCCGACGGACGGCTCACCTTGACCCCGCCGGGATCGGCCGGGTTGGCCGTCGCCGCCAGCACGTCGCGGACATTGTTGACCGCGTTCTCGTCGGAGCGCTCGTAGATCCGGGTCGGGTGCCCGTCGAAGCCGAGCAGGTCCTTGGCACCCTGCCAGCCGACCAGCGCGGAGCGGTCCACCTCGGGGGCCAGCGGCACCGGCTTCAGCACGCCGATCACGGTGAACCAGCGGTCGCCGATCCACACCTGCCGGTTCGGCCCGTCGACCCCGAGCAGTTCCGCCGCCCGTGCGCCGAGCACGACCGTGGGGTAGCGGGAGGTGGCCGCGTTGAACCACTGCCCCTTGCCGACCCGGCCGCCGATCGTGCCGAGCAGATCCTCGCGGGCCGCCGCGACGGTGATGCCCTTGGTCTCGCGCGGGTCGATCCGATCGGTGCGGCGTACACTCCGGCCCTCGAGCTGGGCGGTCGCGCTCGCCGAGGTCACCGGACCGATCCGGCGCACCATGTCCACGGCCTCCTCGGGCAGTTGCAACCGGTTGCCGAACATGTTCTCGCCCGGTCCGACCGAGAGCATGTTCGTGCCCAGGCTGCGGATCTGGTCCATCAACCGGGCCTGGCTGGCCGCGCCGATGCCCAGGACGGCGACCATCGCGGCGATCCCGATGGCGATGCCCAGACCGGACAGGATCGCGCGCATCGGCCGACCGCGCACGCCGAGCAGGCCGACCCGGACCACGTCGACCGGACCGAGCCGGGCGGTGTCCGGCAGCGGGACGAGTGAGGACCGGGGGCCCCGGTCCCGACCGAGGATCACCATCCCGCCACCCCCGCCGGCTGGGCGGTCGGCGCACCGCTGTCGGCGTGGATGCGGCCGTCCAGGATCTCCACCCGGCGTGGCAGCGACCGGGCGATGCCCGGGTCGTGCGTGATCACCACGATCGTGGTGCCGTCCGCGTGCAGTTCGTGCAGCAGCCGCATCACCGTCGCGCCGGAGCGCGAGTCCAGCGCACCGGTCGGCTCGTCCGCCAGGACCAGTGCGGGACGGGCCACCAGCGCGCGGGCGATGGCCACCCGCTGCCGCTCGCCGCCGGACAACTCCCGCGGCACGTGGTCGAGTCGACCGCCCAGCCCCACCCGGGCCAGTGCCTCCGCCGCGCGTTCGCGCCGCTCACGGACCGGAATCCCGTGGTAGTAGAGACCGTTGGCCACGTTGTCGACGGCGGTGAAGTGGTCGGTGAGGAAGAACTGTTGGAACACGAAGCCGATCCAGTTCGCCCGTACGCCGGAGAGTTGACGATCCGTCAAGCCGGCGATGTCGTGCCCGAGCAGGCGCACCACACCCTCGGTCGGCCGATCCAGGGTGCCCATCAGTTGCAGCATCGTCGACTTGCCGGACCCGGACGGTCCCACCACCGCGAGCAGTTCGCCCGTCTCGATGGTCAGGTTCGCGTCGATCAGGGCATGCACGCCACCCGGGTAGGACCGGCCGACCCCGTCGAGTTCGATCACGGGCGCCGCGCCGCCGGGGCCGGCGGCCGGGGTCGACTCGGCCTCGCCCGGCGAGCTTTTGCGGTACCTCCTCATGCCTTGGGTACCCCGACCTTCAGTCCCTCGGTCACGCCGTCGCCGGTGACCTCGACGCGTCCGTTGGCAAACATGCCGAGTTCGACCTTCAACAGCCGGGTGCCGCCGTCGGGTTCGACCGCCTCGACGCCGTAGCCGCCCTCGGCAAGGGCGAGCAGCGCGTTGACCGGGACGGTGAGCACACCCTTCTTCTCCTTGCCGGTGAACCCGACGCTGACCGGCGCGCCGTCCAACGTGCCCGCGTCCTTGGGCTGGTCGAGCGCGATGTCGACCGGGATGGTGGCCTTGTCGCCGCCCGACGGCGCGCCCGGGGACTGATCGCCCTCCTTGGCCACCGTGCCGACCTGGGTGATCGTGCCGCTCGCGGTCTTGCCGCCGGGCAGGGTGACCTGGACCTTGGCGCCCTTGGTGGCGAGCGTCTGCTTGTTCACCGGCAGGTTCACGGTGACCCGGCGGCCGGTGCCGCTCGCCTTGAGCAGGGGTCCCTGCGAACTCGCGCCGAGCGTGGCGTTGACCTCGCCGACCCGGACCGAGTCGGGCAGCACCACCGCGTCGCCGGGATCGAACCGGCCGGTCTGCTTGTGGCCCATGTCCTTCTGCCACTTCTTCAGCGCGCCGGCGGTCGCGTCGGTGAACTTCTCGTCCACAGTGAACCCGCCGTAGCCCAGCGCCTGGAGGTTCTGCTCCAGTTCGCGGACATCCACACCCTTGTCGACGCCGACCGACAACGCCCGCCAGAACGGCGTCTCGCCGTAGAACAGCGGCACCTTGGTCCCGTCCCGGCCGTAGACGCGATCACCGCGCACGAGGGTGTCGCCGACGCCGGGGAGCCAGGTGATGGTGCCGGGGCCGGGGTTGTTGCCGCCGTCGGGGGGTGCGTTGCCGGTGCCGGGTGAATTCCCGGTGCCGGGAGCGTTGCCGCCGCCGGTTGCGGAGCCTCCACCTCCACCTGAGGTCGAGCCTGTGCCGGAGCCCTTGCCCGTGCCCGGGTTGGCGCCGGGGTTGTTGCCCGTGCCCGCGTTCTGGCCGGAGCCGCCCGTCCCGCCCTGCGGCTTGTTGGCACCGCCGCCCGGCACCTCCGGGTCCGCGCCGGGCGGCGCCGCGTTCACCGAGTAGGTGCCCGCGAAGCCGAGCTTGCCGTCCACGTTCTGCCGGTCGACCAGATCGGCGCGGGTCACCGGTACGGCGTCCAGTTTCGTGCGGTTCGCGGATGCGTCGGAGCCATCACCGCCGTCGGACAGCAGTACCGCCGCCGCGCCGCCCGCCGAGGCCAGGACCAGCGCCGCCGCCAGTGCGCGCCGCCGCCGGCGCCGGCGCCGCTCGCGCGGGTACGCCGTGCGATCCGGGGCCACCGGCTGCGACGTGCTCTCCTCCTCGAACTGCTGCGGGGTGTCGATCGAAACCACGAGGCGGCCCCTACTTCTGCTTCTCGAACGGCGGGACCTTCTTGCTGCATATCTCGATCGCCTTCATGACCTTGTCGTCACTCCCGTCGATCGTCACCGCGGCGGCCCCACCGCCGTCGTCCATGTTCTCCACGCCGTTCTCCCGCATGCAGGCCGCGCGCTTGGCCTGCCACTCCTTGTACTTGGGGTCGTTGGGGTCGAAGTCCAGCTTGGGCTGGAACTTCTCGCACGCCTTCATCGCGTTCTCGGTCTTGCCCATGTCGCCGTTCATGGTCATCGCCGGCATCCGCATCGCGCCGCCCTCACCCTGCTCCGGGTCGGGCATGTCGATGCCGTTCTCGCGCATGCAACTCGCGAACTTGACCATTTGCTCGTAGCGCGCCTTGGCGTCGTCCTTGCCGGCGCCCGGCTGACCGCCCGCCTTCTGGTCCTTGCCGGCGCTGCCGCCGCCCGAGGCCACCTTGTTCTTCGCCGACCCGCCGTCGTCGCCCCCGCACCCGGCCGTGGTCAAGGCGAGGCCGCCCACCAGAACCATGCAGGCCGCCCACCGCAACACCAGGGGCCGTCCCGATCCCGTGCGCCCGAACCTCGTCATCACTGCCGCTCCCGCCTGTGATCCCGCCGCCGTCCGGCCCGATGGTCCGGACGTCCGGTCGCACGCACCGCCCACGGCGTCGTGGACGGGATGTGTGCGACAGCAGGTCTACGTGGCGGCGGGTTTCCCGGCCGTCACCCGAATTGGTTATCCGGAGCTAACACGGGGTCGCGTATAAACGGTGGGGGCCGACTCGAAGTCGCCCATTTCCCCCCATCGGCCCCGAAGCGGAGCGACGAAACCTTGCGAGTCCTGGTGACCGAGGACGAGGAACTGCTGGCCGACCTGGTGGCCCGAGGGCTGCGTCGGGCGGCGATCGCGGTCGATGTGGCGTACGACGGCGAGAGCGCGTTGGAGCGGCTGGCGGTCAACGATTACGACGTACTCGTGCTCGACCGCGACCTGCCCGGCACACACGGTGACGAGGTCTGCAGGCGGGTGGTGGCCGGGCGGCTGCGTACCCGGATCCTGATGCTGACCGCCGCCGGGACCGTGCCCGAGCGGGTGGCCGGGCTACGCCTCGGCGCCGACGACTACCTGCCCAAGCCGTTCGAGTTCGCCGAACTCCTCGCGCGTGTACAGGCGTTGGGGCGTCGGGCGACACCGGCGGTGCCGCCGGTGCTGGAGAAGCACGGCATCGTGCTGGACAGCGCGCGGCGCCAAGTCACCCGCGACGGCGAGTACGTTCGACTCGCACACAAGGAATTCGCCGTGCTGGCCACGCTGATGGCGGCCGACGGCGCGGTGGTCAGCGCCGAGGAACTGCTGGAGCGGGTCTGGGACGAGAACATCGACCCCTTCTCCAACACCGTGCGGGTGACCATGTCGAAGCTGCGGGCCAAGCTCGGCGACCCCCAGGTGATCCGGACCGTACCCGGCTCGGGGTACCTGATATGAACGGTGTGGTGGCGGCGCGCGACCTTGCGGGCGATCTGCGACTGCTCGGGCGGGCGGTGTTCCGGCGGCCGTCGGCGCGGGCGCGACTGGCGTTGATGTATGGCGGCATGTCGCTGGTGGTCGGGACGGTGCTGTTGGGCATCGTGTACTGGTTCGTCGATCAGCGTGTGTCGCAGCGGCTGCCGACGGCGATGGCCAGGACGTTGTCGCTCGACGCCTCGGGCGACGTGGCCACGTTCGGCCCGGCCGCCCCCGTACAGGCCGCACCGGCGCAACCGGCCGAACCGGGGGCGTACGCCCAGTACGCGCTGCCCCTGGAGCGGATTCGCCGGGCCAGCTCGGTCGGTCAGGAGGTGACGATGAGCCAACTGCTGACCGTACTCGGCGCCGCCCTGCTCCTCCTCGCGGCGGCCTCGATCCTGGTCGGGTGGTGGATGTCGGGCCGCGTACTGCGCCCGGTGCACGGCATCACCGCGACCGCGCGCCGGTTGTCCGAGCACAACCTGCACAAGCGGATCGCAATGCCGGGGCCGGACGACGAACTCAAGGAACTCGCCGACACGTTCGACGGGATGCTGGATCGGCTGGAGAAATCCTTCGACAGCCGGCGGTTGTTCGTCGCCAACGCCTCACACGAATTGCGCACCCCACTCACGATCCAGCGCACGGCGATCGAGATCGGCCTCGCCGATCCGCACTCGCCGGCGGACATCGTCGAGACCCGCGAACACCTGCTGGCGCTGAACCGGCGCACGGAGCGGCTGATCGACGGCCTGCTGAACCTGGCGGTGAGCGAGCGCGGAAGCATCCGGGTGTCGCCGGTCGCGCTGGACGAACTGACCGCCGACGTCCTGCGCCAAACCCGCCCGGCGGCCGAGCGGGCAGGGGTCCGGGTGGACGCGAACCTGGCCGCGAGCACGGTCGCCGGCGACCCCCTGCTCCTCCGCCAACTGGTCACCAATCTCATCGAAAACGCGGTCCGTCACAACCACGCGGGCGGCTTCATCACGATCGGCGTCTCCCCCGGCTCGTTCCGAATCCGCAACACCGGCCCGGTGATCCCCGCCACCCGCATCCCCGACCTCTTCGAACCCTTCCACCGCTTCGGCCCCAACCGCACCGGCTCCGCCAAGGGCTCCGGCTTGGGCTTGTCCATAGTCCAGGCCATAGCCCACGCCCACGCAGCCCGAATCACCACACAAGCCAACCAACACGGCGGCCTGTCGATAGCAATAGCCCTCCCCACACCCCCCAAAGCCCGAAGAAGCCAACCATCCCGCCCGACATCGGCAGCCGAGCCGACGGCGCCGACACCGTCCCGGGTACGGCCGAAGCGGCGGGTGGTGTACACAATGCGGTCGCCACGCCCGGAAACGCAGCGGAAACCACGGTCGGAACCAAGGCACTCGCGCCGAGTGGACGGCGGCATGCACGCCTGACGGCCCACGCGTCGGCTCAGCCGTCCACGCCCACGCGCCGCGCCACCGCCGCCGGCAGGGGGTACAACTTCTCCGGCGGCAACAGGCGCTGCGCCTGCGCGACCCGCCCGTCCTTCACCAATCCCGCCAACCGCCTTACCAGCGGCGTCAGATCGGTGATCCCGACGACCCACTCCTCGTTGAACGTCCGGATCAATCCGCGCCCGATCCCCACCTGAATGCTGTAGTGATTCAGCGCCGCACCACGCAACGACCGCTCCGGATCCCACTGCACATGCACATCGGCGCCCGCCACCGACCCCTCGGTCGACACCGCCCGCGCCAGCGCCTCCTCGAACCCGGCCCGAGTCATCCGCACGGCCAACACCCGTTCCTGGCCCGCCTTGCGCCCCCAGTCACTACGGTGCATCAGCCAGCGAAACGACGGCTTGACCCAGGTCATCCGCCCGAACGAGAACGGCGCCACGAACCGCCCCTCCCGCAACGCCGGTTCGGCGATGGCCGGCGCATACGCCTGGTACACCACCAACGAGCGCGCATCGAAGTCGGCCCGAATCCGACGCAACATCACCATGCCCCGACACGCTGCCGGCCCCACCCTCCCTGGGCCACGCATTTTCCCCATCCAACCCGATGTGCCATCTCTCACTACAACCTCGCGGCACCGCAAAGCGTCGTACCGATCCGAAAGCCGGCCGAATCGGTGGATCCCGACAACTCACCGTCACTCTGTGGATCGTAATGACGACTCTCTGTCGCGCCAGTGGAAATGCAAGGATCCGACACCCATTGCGGGTGTCCCAGGCGACTGGTTGCCTTCCCTTCGCCCGGTGATCCCGGCGACACGAGGAGTGCATCCATGACCCGAAGGAAACCCGTCCCCAGCCCCCGTCGACTCTCCGCACTCGCCGCCGGCCTCGTCGCCGGTGTTCTGGCCTGCGGCACGTTGACCGCGTCGGCCTCCGCCGAACCCATGGCCGGCGGCCCCACCAACCTCCGGATGAGCCCCACCCCGGTCAACGGGTCGGCGGGGACGTGCGGCTACATCGGCACCATCGGCTCCACAAGCACGCTCGACCTGTTCGCGACGGTCGGCGAGGCCAACGGTCCGCTGACCGGTGCCCACTTCGAACTGCACGAGGTCGGCAACGGTGATCCGACCACGTTCGACAGCGGCTGGGTCTCGAAGTCGTACGGCACCCACGAGGCGCAGGCGTACATCCCGGCCACCCTGCTCACCGACGGCAAGACCTACGCCTGGACCGTCGAGTCGGGCCTGGCCGGCGCCCCCGACCCGGACCGCGCCGCCGGCTGCACGTTCACCTACGACGCCACCGCCGCACTCCCACCGACCGTCACCAGCACCGACTTCCCGGCCAACGGCGGCGGCAAATACGCCGGACAGGCAGGCGTGTTCGTCTTCGGCACCGGATCCGACACCGACGTGACCGCCGTCGAATACTCCCTCAACGGCACCATCCCCGTCGGCGGAGCCACACGAGCCGTCTACGACACGGCCTCCGGCACCTGGCGCACCCCGCCCCTCACGGTGGCGCAATGGGGAACCAACCACCTCTACGCCCAAACCGTGGACCGCGCCGGCAACCGCTCGCAACAAACGACCTACACGTTCTACGCCCCCAGCGATCCCAACCCACCCGCGCCGAAACCCGGCGACATCTCCGGTGACGGCAAGATCGACGTGCTCAGCGTCGACCCGACCGGAGCCCTGCGGTTCCACAGCGCGGGAGACGACCCGGCAGCGGGTGGCAGGGTCGCCTCCTCGAACATCCACGGCCCGATGAGCGACGACACGTGGACCGGCGCCCTGGTCAGCCACCGTGGCGGTGGTTCACGCGCGGACAACCTGTACGCCTTCAACGGCACGGGCATCTCGATGTATCGCAACACGTCGAACCCGGCCAACGGCTACTTCCAGCGGGGTCAGAAGTCGGTGGTCAACCGGCCTTCCCGTTGCGCGGACCCCACCCAGTCCGATGGCAAGTGCGTCGGCTACGCGCCGACCTGGGCTCGGGTCGGGCAACTCGTGGCCGCCGGCGACGTGGACGGCGTCGCGGTGGGTGAACTCGGCGTATCCTCCAACGATTTGTTCACCATCGAAGACGACGGCGCCGGGAACGCACGCCTCTTGCTGTTCATCGGCGGTGTGAGCTCCAGCTCCTTCGACCACGCCATCCCCATCGGCCCCGCCACCCGGCAGAACCAGGACGTCATGGTCCCGGGCGATGTCACCGGCGACGGACTGCCCGAGCTGTGGGTCCGTGACCGCACCAACGGCAACGTGTACCAATACGCCTCCGTGAAGAAGGCCGACGGCACCGCCGACCTCGACGCCTACACCGCCACGCCCACCCTCGTCGGTACCGGCTTCGACACCACCGCCTACCCCCAGGTCTCCACCGACGGCGACTTCGACGGCGACGGCAAGGCCGACCTGTGGGCCCGCACCACCAACGGCAACGTCCACACCTTCCCCGGCGGCAACACCCCCGACCCCACCACCGGCAACACCTTCGGCCCGGCACAACTGATCGCCGGCAGCTGACCGACCACCGGGGCCGCCCCCAACCAAGGAGGCGGCCCCGGTCGTATCGGCGTCGGATGCCGAAGTGCTCGAATACCGCGCGGCGGCCGTTCGGAGTCGGGGGCACGACGACCACCCCACCGGTCACCCCGACGACCGGCCGTAGCGCCGCATCGCCTCCTCGGGTGCCTCGGGCTTGACCCTGCCCCGGCGGGCCAGCATCCGCAGGGTGCGGATCACGATCGACGGAGCGTCCACCGCGAAGTGGGCGCGGCTCGCGGCTCGGGTGTCGGAGAGGCCGAACCCGTCCGTACCGAGCGAGGTCCACTCCTGCCGGACCCACGGCGCGATCTGGTCGGGGACGGCGCGCATCCAGTCGCTCACCGCCACCACCGGCCCGGTCGCGCCCGCCAAGGCCCGGGTGACGTAGGGGACTTGGTCCTCCCCGGCGGCCAGCGCCTCGCGGCGCAGTTCGGTCCACGAGGTCACCGACCACACCTGGGCCCGCACGTCCCAGTCCTCGGCGAGCAGCCGTTGCGCCTCCAGCGCCCACCGCACCGCCGTGCCACTGGCGAGCAGTTCGGCGTCGGCCTCCGCGTCGGCGACGGGCGCACAGCAGTGCATGCCCCGCAGGATCCCCTCGACCGCCCCGCTCTGCCCGACCGCCGAGCGCTCGCCCTCAGCCGCCCCGCCCCCGGGCATCGCCGGCTGCGGCAGCGGCTCGTTGTACACCGTCAGGTAGTAGAAGACGTCCTCGCCCGTGGGGTGTTCGGGCGTGGCCGTGAGCATCCGCCGCAACCCCTCCCGCACGATGACCGCGATCTCGTACGCGAAGGCCGGGTCGTAGGACACGCACGCCGGGTTCGTCGACGCGATCAACTGCGAGTGCCCGTCGGCGTGTTGCAGCCCCTCGCCGGTCATCGTGGTCCGGCCCGCGGTCGCGCCGATCAGGAAGCCGCGTCCCATCTGATCGGCCAGCGCCCACAGTTGGTCGGCCACCCGCTGCCACCCGAACATCGAGTAGAAGACGTAGAACGGGATCATCGGCTCGCCGTGCGTGGCATACGCCGTGGCCGCCGCCGTGAACGAGGCGACCGCGCCGGCCTCGGTAATGCCCTCGTTGAGGATCTGGCCGTCCACCGCCTCCCGGTAGGAGAGCAGCAGTTCGCGATCCACCGCGTCGTAGGTCTGCCCGTGCGGCGAGTAGATCCCGGCCGTCGGGAACATCGACTCCATCCCGAACGTGCGCGCCTCGTCCGGCACGATCGGCACCCAGCGCCGGCCCACGACGGGGTCGCGCATCAGGTCCTTGGCCAGCCGGACGAACGCCATCGTGGTGGCGATCTCCTGCTTCCCCGACCCCTTGAGCAGCGCCGCGAACGGCGCCGACGTCAGCGCCGGCGGCTCCGGCAGCGGGGTGAACGCGGTACGCCGGGCCGGGACCGGGCCGCCGAGCGCGCGCCGCCGGTCGGCCAGGTAGCGGGCCTCGGGCGAGTCCGGTCCCGGGTGCAGGTACGGCGGCAACTCGCCGTCCAGGTCGGCGTCGGACACCGGCAGGTCGAGCCGGTCGCGCATCACCCGGAATTCGTCCTGGCGCAGCTTCTTCATCTGGTGGTTGGCGTTGCGCGCCTCGAAGCCGGGTCCGAGCGTCCAGCCCTTGACCGTCTGCACCAGCACCACGCTCGGGCCGCCGCGATGCTCGACCGCTGCCCGATAGGCCGCGTGTACCTTGCGGGGTTCGTGGCCCGCCCGCGAGCACCCGACCACCTCGGCGAGCCGCGCGTCGGCCAAGTGCGCGGCCACGTCCCGCAGATCGGGGGTGCCGCCGAGCAGGTTGTCCCGGATGTAGGCGCCATCCGCGGCCGAGTAGGTCTGGAACTGGCCGTCGGGCGTGTGTTCCAGACGGCGGATCAGCTCGCCGTCGTGGTCGCGGGCGAACAGGTCGTCCCAGTCCCGACCCCACAGCGCCTTGACCACATGCCAGCCGGCGCCGGCGAATACGCTCTCCAACTCCTGGACCACCCGCCCGTTTCCGCGCACCGGGCCGTCCAGGCGTTGCAGGTTGCAGTTGATCACGAAGACCAGGTTGTCCAGCCCCTCGCGAGCGGCCAGGGTCAGCGCCGCGGTGGCCTCGGGCTCGTCCATCTCGCCGTCGCCGAGGAAGGCCCAGACCCGGCTGCGCGACGTGTCCTTGATGCCGCGGTGGTCCAGATAGCGGTTGAACCTGGCCTGGTAGACCGCGGCCAGCGGACCCAGGCCCATCGACACGGTCGGGAACTCCCAGAATCCGCCCAACGATCGCGGATGCGGATAGGACGGCAACCCGCCGCCGCCCACCTCGCGTCGGAACCGGTCGAGCTGATCGACCGTCAGGCGCCCTTCCAGGAAGGCCCGGGCGTACACACCGGGCGAAGCGTGTCCCTGGAAGTAGATCTGATCACCGGAACCGCCGTCGGCCCGCCCCCGGAAGAAGTGCTCGAACCCGACCTCGTACAACCAGGCCGCCGACGCGTAGGTGGCCATGTGCCCGCCGAGGCCGAACCGGCTCGCCCGGGTGACCATCGCGGCGGCGTTCCACCGGTTGTACGCGGTGATCCGCTCCTCCAGGGCGAGGTCGCCGGGGTAGGCCGGCTCGGCCGCGGTCGGCACGGTGTTGACGTACGGAGTGCGCGTCACGGGCGGCAGGTCGAGGCCGTGGTGCGCGCCGTGTTCGAGGAGGCGGGCCAGCAGCAGGCGGGCTCGGCCGGGGCCCGCAGCGCGTACGACGGCGTCGAGCGATTCGGCCCATTCCGCGGTTTCCTCGGGGTCCCGGTCGGGGAGCTGGTCGAGCTGCCCGGGCGGGATTCGGCTCGACGTGTGGGGTGACATCCGGGCCGCCTCCTTCGTATCGGTGAAGGCTTCCGCACCGGCTTCCGACTGAAGCCCGGCGGCGAAGCATATTCATTCTGCGCAATGATCGATCATTGCGCAAAAGCTACCCTCTCCGCCTACACTGGCGCGATGACCGAGCCGCGCCCGACCGCCGAGCCGCCCCGCCCGACCCTGGAACGCCGTCCGCTGCGCGAACAGATCCGCCAATACGTCACCGAGGCCGTGGTCGCGGGCCGCTGGGCACCGGGCGAGCGCATCGTCGAACGCCGCGTCGCGGTCGAGCTGGGCGTCAGCCAGGCCCCCGTACGCGAGGCACTGCGCGAGCTGGAACAGCTGGGCCTGGTCGAATCGGAGCCGAACAAGGGCGTACGCGTGCGCTCCTTCAGCGAGGCCGATCTGCGCGAGATCTACCCGGTCCGGGCGGGCCTCGAGGAGACCGCGGCCCGGTTGGCGCTGCCGCGGATCGACGACGAACGGCTCGCCGCGCTCGATCGCCACGTCGCCGCCCTGCACGCGGCCTCGACGGCCGGTGACGCCGCCGCGCAGGTCCGGCACGGGGTGGCCTTCCACCGCGAGATCGTCGCCGCGTCCGGGAACGCGCTGCTCGGCTCGGTGTGGGAGGCGCTGGGCATCGAAGTCTGGACGACGCTGTCGATCCGCGTGTACCGCATGGACCTGCACGAGAACGCTGCCGACCACGAGCCGATCGTCGCCGCCTTCCGCCGCCGCGACCCGGCCACGGGCGACCTACTGCGCGAACACGTACTGGGCTACGGCGGCTGCGCGTTGTTGCCGTAGGCACGACCGGCTACGCGGCCGGGTACAGGGCACGCCGGGGCGCATCACGCCCGCGCGGACCCGCCCGTCCCCCGGTATCGCGCCCTACACATCCCGCCCCCGAACACGCCCCGCGCCCTCACCGCAGGACGCCCCGCTCCGCGCGCATGTGCGGCGCGACCACATTGCGCGGCCGGTTGAACAGGATCACCGTCAGCTCGACCACTGCGACCGCGAGCGCCACCACGAACGCGACCAGCGACAGGTAGCCCCAGAACGCCGCCGGACTCTCCCCATCCGACGCGAACCACGGCGACACCGCGATCACTATGGACATGCACCACATCTGGATCGCCACCAGCGCCATCGCCCGCACCAGCCCGCGCCGCGCCGGGTCGCCCAGCGGCAGCGCCCGGAACGCGAGCATGACGTCGTCGGCCACACGCGCGCTGCGCCACAGGTGGCTCGTACGGTTCGTCAGACCCACCGAGGACATGAACGCGAGATAGGTCAGCCACAGCCGCATGCGCACAACCTCTTCCCCCGCGACCCGACGTGTGGCTTCGTGTCACACGTGTCACCACCATTCTCGCCCAGCCCCTTCGGCCCGTGCACGGGGCCTCCGGTCAAAAGGGACAACAATGTGGTGTGTGAGGGTGGGACCACCGCCGGGAGCGGTGCGCGTTACTCGGTGACCGGGTTGCGCCGCTCGCGCTCCTCGACCGTACGCCGGTGCTCCTCGACGTTGCCGGTCAGCGCCTCGGTGCGATGTCCGCGGGCGATGTAGTCGAGGACGACCGCCTCGATCGCGTCCTGTGCGTTGCGGACGCCCGACAGGACCATGACCTCGATCACGGCGTTCGCGTCCAGGCTGATGTTGACCTTGGCCATCGACGGCTCCCTCGACTCGACCCGCTCCACACGATCGCACGACTGCCCGCCCGTCGGCGCGAGCGCTCCGCCGCCGAACCGCCGCGGATTCCCGGGGTATCGCACCGCACGACCGTCGCATCACCCGCGAGAGGGGACTCTATCGGCCGTTAGGGGGGTTGGCGTCGTCGGCGCGACTGAATCGTCCCGAGCGAGTGGATCCTCCGAGCATGTGCGCTTGCGTACGGTCCCTGCCCCCGTGTCGAAGGCGAGTCGGATACCTGTGACCTCGCAAGACCCCCTCGTCGTTCTCTCCGGCGTGAACAAACACTTCGGGTCGCTGCACGTGCTCCGCGACATCGACCTGACGGTGGCCCGCAACGAGGTGGTCGTCCTGATCGGCCCCTCCGGCTCCGGCAAGTCCACGCTGTGCCGCACGATCAACCGGCTGGAGCCGATCGACTCCGGCACGATCACCATCGACGGCCGGCCCCTGCCCGCCGAGGGACGTGGACTGGCCCGGCTGCGGTCCGAGGTCGGCATGGTGTTCCAGTCCTTCAACCTGTTCGCGCACAAGACAGTGCTGGAGAACCTGACCCTCGCTCAGGTCAAGGTGCGCAAGCGCAGCAAGGCCGAGGCGGAGAAGAAGGCCCGCGAACTCCTGGCTCGGGTCGGGCTCGCCGACCAGGCGCCCAAGTATCCGGCGCAACTCTCCGGTGGCCAGCAGCAACGGGTCGCGATCGCACGGTCGTTGGCGATGGATCCCAAAGTCATGCTGTTCGACGAGCCGACCTCCGCGCTGGACCCGGAGATGATCAACGAGGTCCTGGAGGTCATGCGCACGCTCGCCGTCGAGGGCATGACGATGGTCGTGGTCACCCACGAGATGGGCTTCGCCCGCTCGGCGGCCAATCGGGTCGTGTTCATGGCCGACGGACAGATCATGGAATCGCGTACGCCCGAGGAGTTCTTCGACCACCCGGAGACCGACCGGGCCAAGGACTTCCTGTCCAAGATCCTCAAGCACTGACGGGGGATCGGACATGCGCACCCAAACCGCCATCGCGACCGGCCCCGGCACCGCGGCGGGCACCGGCGCGCCGCCGCGCCGCCCGTCCCGCTCCGCCGTGGTGCTGCTCGCGGCCCTGCTCGCCGTCGTGTTGCTCGCCGCGTGCGGCAAATCCGGTACGCCCCCGCCCAAGGGCCCCAAACCCAAGGACCTGCCGTCGTATCAGGTCGCCACCGACGTGAACATCGACTCGCCCACGTTCCGATCGGCCAAGTCGCGCGGCAGGTTGGTCGTCGGCACCAAGGCGGACCAGCCCTATGTCGCGGCGCAGGACCCGGCGACGGGCTACTACTCGGGCTTCGACGTCGAGATCGCCAAGATGATGGCCGCGTCGTTGGGCTTCGCGGTGGACCGGATCGAGTTCAAGACCATCACCTCCGCCAACCGCGAGACCTCGTTGCAGAACGGCGAAGTCGACTACTACGTCGGGACGTACACGATCAACGACAACCGCAAGAAGCTGGTCGGCTTCGCCGGGCCGTACTACATCGCCGGTCAGGCGCTGCTGGTCCGCAAGGACGACAAGTCCATCAACGGTCCCCAGGACCTGGCCGGCAAGAAGGTCTGCTCGGTCGCCGGTTCCACGCCGTACCAGCGGATCGTGGCCAACTACCCCAAGGCCACCGCCGTCGCCTACGACAGCTACTCGGTCTGCGTGGACAACCTGATCAGCCTTCAGGTCGACGCGGTGACCACCGACGACACCATCCTCAAGGGGTACGCCGCGAAGGTGCCGGACCAACTCCGGCTCGCGGGCGAGCCGTTCTCCAAGGAGCCCTACGGGATCGGCGTTCCGCGCGGGGACCGCACCTTCCGGCTCGCGCTGGACGACGCGATCGTCGCGCACGAACAGAACGGCGACTGGAAGCGCGCCTACGACTCGACCCTCGGCCTCTCCGGCGTACCGGCACCCCCGCCGCCGCCCGTGGACCGGTACTAGCGGAAGGCGTCGACCATGAATGTCCTGCTCGACAACTTCACCCTGTTCCGCAAGGGCTTCGTCGGTACCGTCGAACTGACCCTGGCCGCCGGACTGATCGCACTGGTGGTGGGTGTGCTGATGGCCGGATGCCGGGTCTCGCCGGTGCGGCCGCTGCGGCTGCTCGGCGGCGCGTGGGTGACCGTACTGCGCAACACCCCGCTCACGCTGCTGTTCTTCGCGGTGGTCCTGGGGCTGCCCCGATTCGGCGTGGTACTCCCGTTCTTCACCCTCGCCGTGCTCGCCCTGGGCTGCTACACCTCGGCGTTCATCTGCGAGGCGGTGCGGGCCGGCATCAACACCGTGCCGGTCGGTCAGGGCGAGGCGGCCCGGAGTCTGGGCATGAACTTCGGCCAGACGCTCAACCTGATCGTGCTGCCGCAGGCGGTGCGCGCGGTGATCCCGCCGGTCGGCAGCACGATGATCGCACTCGCCAAGAACACCGCCATCGCCGGTTCGTTCAGCGTGGTCGAACTGCTCGGCACGTACCGCCCGCTCAACGAACTCGGCTACGACATCGTCGCCACGTTCCTGTGGATCGCGGTCGGCTACCTGATCATCACGCTGACGATCAGCGCGGTGTTCCGGTTCCTGGAGAAGCGTCTGGAGGTGGCCCGATGAGTGTCGAGACATCGGCGCTGTACGACATCCCCGGCCCGAAGGCCCTGGCCCGGCACCGGACTTACGGCTTGATCGCGACCGCCGTGCTGCTCGGCGTGCTGGCCTGGGTGATCTACAAGCTGATCGACACGGACCAGTTCGCGAGCGACAAGTGGGCGCCCTTCCAATACGTGGGCGTGCAGAAGCTGTTGCTGCGCGGTCTGTGGCACACGCTCCAGGTCTTCGCGTGGGCGGCGGTGTTGTCCCTGGCGTTCGGCGCGTTCTTCGCCGCCGGGCGGCTGTCCGACCATCGGGTGATCCGCTGGATCGCGGGCCTGGTGGTGGAGTTCTTCCGGGCCATGCCGGTGCTGGTGATGATCTTCTTCATCTTCATCGCGATGAAGGTCGAACCCCGCCTGGCCCTGATCGCCGGCCTGACCCTGTACAACGGCTCGGTACTGGCCGAGGTCTTCCGGGGCGGGGTCAACGCGGTCCCCAAGGGCCAGAGCGAGGCGGCCTACGCGCTGGGCATGCGCAAGACCGCGGTGATGATCCACGTGCTGATCCCCCAGGCCGTGCGCACCATGCTGCCCACGATCATCAGCCAGTTGGTGGTCACGCTCAAGGACACCTCGCTCGGATACCTGATCTCCTACGAGGAATTCCTCTACGCCGGCAAGCAGATCGCCACCAACCTCGACTACAGCCTCCCGTTCATCCCGGTGGTCATCGTGATCGCCCCCATCTACATCGGCATGTGCATGCTCCTGTCCGGCCTGGCCCGCTACCTCGAAAGCCGCCGCCGCCGACCCCAGAGGGGCACGTGACACCTGCGCCGATGCGATCGGGGCCGCCTCCTTGGTTGGGGGCGGCCCCGGTGGGTGGGTCAGCTGCCGGCGATCAGTTGTGCCGGGCCGAAGGTGTTGCCGGTGGTGGGGTCGGGGGTGTTGCCGCCGGGGAAGGTGTGGACGTTGCCGTTGGTGGTGCGGGCCCACAGGTCGGCCTTGCCGTCGCCGTCGAAGTCGCCGTCGGTGGAGACCTGGGGGTAGGCGGTGGTGTCGAAGCCGGTACCGATGAGGGTGGGCGTGGCGGTGTAGGCGTCGAGGTCGGCGGTGCCGTCGGCCTTCTTCACGGAGGCGTATTGGTACACGTTGCCGTTGGTGCGGTCACGGACCCACAGCTCGGGCAGTCCGTCGCCGGTGACATCGCCCGGGACCATGACGTCCTGGTTCTGCCGGGTGGCGGGGCCGATGGGGATGGCGTGGGTGAGCGAACCGGGGTTCGCCGCACCGCTGAACAGCCAAAGACGTGCGTTCCCGGCGGCGTCGTCCTCGACGGTGAACAGGTCGTTCGTGAACTTGCCGCCCTGACCGGTCAGGACACCGGTCACGTCGCCGGCCGCAATGATCTGCTTCACCTGATTCCAGTCGCGTGCATACGACGCACAGCCGTTCGCGTTCGCGGTCGGATCGACGCAGGTACTCGGGCGGGCCACCACGGCCATGCGGGCCGTGCTGAACCAGCCGTCGGCGGGCGACGGGCCCGGCGAGTTCCGGTAGAGGTACATCTGTCCGGACGCGAACGCGTACAGGTCGTCGCCGTAGTCTCCGCCGCGGTGTGAGACGCCGGCGCCCGTCCACGAGTAGTCGTCCATGGGACCTTCTCCGGCTGCCCCCGCGATTCGACCGCCGGCCGCGGGGTCGTCACCCGCACTGTACAAACGCAGCGCGCCTTCCCCGTCGGTGACGAGTACGTCGACCTTGCCATCGCGGTTGATGTCACCGGGCTTGGGTGTGGGTGGGTTGGGGTTGCTCGGGGCGTAGAAGGTGTAGGTCGTTTGTTGTGAGACGTTGCCCGCTCGATCGACGGTTTGGGCGTGGAGGTGGTTGGTTCCCCACTGCGCGACGGTCAGGAGCGGGGTGCGCCAGGTGCCGGAGGCCGTGTCGTAGGTGGCTCGTGCGGCTCCGCCGACGGGGATGGTGCCGTTGAGGGAGTATTCGACGGCGGTCACGTCGGTGTCGGATCCGGTGCCGAACACGAACACGCCTGCCTGTCCGGCGTATTTGCCGCCACCGTTGACCGGGAAGTCGGTGCTGGTGACGGTCGGTGGGGCTGCGGCGGTGGCGTCGTAGGTGAACGTGCAGCCGGCGGCGCGGTCCGGGTCGGGGGCGCCGGCCAGGCCCGACTCGACGGTCCACGCGTAGGTCTTGCCGTCCGCGAGCCGGTCGGCGGGGATCCGCGCCTGGGCCACGTGGGTGCCGTACAGCTGTGATACCCAGCCGCTGTCGAAGGTGGTCGGGTCGCCGTTGCCGACCTCGTGCAGTTCGAAGTGCGCCCCGACCAGCGGGCCGTTCGCCTCGCCGACCGTCGCGAACAGGTCGAGCGTACTGACGGAACCGAGACGGCCGACATAACCGCACGTCCCCGTCGAGCCGTTGACCGGCACCGGGTTCATCCGCAGGTTCGTCGGGCCGCCGGCCGCCGACGCGGGGGACGCCGGAACGGTCAACAAGCCACCAGCCAGAACCGCCGTGGCGATACCGCCCACCACAGCGGGCACTCGACGGCGCTCGTGTGTCGGTTTCCTTCGAAACATGGCCATGGATGCACTCCTCGTGTCGCCGGGATCACCGGGCGAAGGAAGGCAACCAGTCGCCTGGGACACCCGCAACGGAGATGTGACGACGCCGAGTTGGCGCGAATCCGGATGGTCACGGACCGGCTTCGATAGGTTACTGCGGCCCGCCTGAATCCACCGGTATGGGCGATCCCCTGCCCACCGCGACGTTTGGCAGCGGCGGCAGGTTGTAGTGAGGGATGCCACAAGTTCGCGGCTCGGGCAGGTGGGGTGGCGCCGGACCGCGCCTGACTGCCGCCCCACCCGCCGGCGGGTCAGTCGCGTACCGGGATCGTGAGCGTCGAGGGGTCGTTTCGGGGCGAAGTGAAGGTGAGTTGGCTGCCGAGTGGGTTGTGTTGGAGGTAGAGGGGGTCGACCGTGTCGATGACCGCGGCCAGGTTGTGGCCGGCCGGGACGTCGTAGGACGTGGCGGTCAGGTCGAGGGTGATCGGGAAGGGGGTGCCCGGGGTTTTGGCGTGGAAGGTGTAGGGGGCGTGAGTGACGAGTTTGCCGATGCCCAGCGGGCCTACGTCGTACAGGTAGGCGAAGATCGTTCCGCTTTCGTGGGATGCGGTGATCGTGGTGTGCAGCTTGGTGGTGCCGCGGACCCTGGTTGCCGTGGGGTATCGGTCGGATTGCCAGACGGCGGCGAAGGCCCTGGGCAGGAGCGGGATCGACGCGGTCGGTGGGGCCTTGAGGAACTGGTCGAGGATGCTGGACAGGAAGATCGTGCCGCCGTCGGCCCCGGAGTCGATGCCGGTCAGGATGCGGCGGGTGTCGGTGAGCGCGAGGGTGCGGGTCGCGTTCGCGGCGGCGGGCCAGGTCGGGTAGCCCTCGTAGCCGCCGCCGGTGCGGGACTTCAGCTGTACCGCCGGCTCCCGGTCGATGCCGTTGTCGATGCCCCTGAGATGGTGGTCGAGCCAGCGCGTCGAGTCGGCCCAGACGTCGTTGGGCAGGCCGAACAGGCCGCCCGCCTCACCGGTGGCGTGATCGCCGGGGCGGAATTCGAGGCGCTTGGGACCGGTCAACCCGCCGAAGAAGTCGGCATATTGGTCGGGCGGGAAGAGCGAGTCGCCCCACGCGTTGCCGAGCATGATCGCGGGGGCGTTGGCGTTGATCCGGTCGAGGTAGCCGGCCGGGGAGCGCTTGGCGCCCCACGCCAGCATCTCCGGCTCCTTGGCGAGGTTGCCGGAGAGGAAGTTCTTCAGGATTTCGGTGAGTTCGGCGCTGGGTCGGCCGGTGAGGAAGCCGGCTCCGCCCAACAGGGCTGCGGCCTGGGCGTGTTCGGTACGGCCGGCGTAGATCGACTCGATCAGGTCGGCCCAGCCGCTCATCGCGACGACGGCCTTGATCCTGGGATCGAACGCGGCGGCGAGGAGGCTGATTCCGGCGCCGTAGGAGACGCCGGCCATGCCTATTCGGGTCGGGTCGGCGGGCGTGTTGGCCAGCGCCCAGTCGATCACCTTGGACGCGTCGGCGATGTCGGGCGGCCCGGCGGTCTCGATCTCGCCGCCGGATTGCCAGAAGCCGCGCGAGTTGTAGCCGATCACGACGTAGCCGCGATCGGCGAGCTGTTGTGCGGGGACGACGTATTCGATCTGGGGCATCGCCCAGCTGGTCGGCAGTACGACGACCGGGTAGCGGGTGCCGGGCGCGCCGCCGGTGGGGGTGATGACGTTGGCGGCCAGCTTGGTGCCGCCGTCGCCGGGGATGTCGACGAAGCGCAGGGACGAGCCGGCGGCGGACTGCACGACCGTCGCCGTGGTGGGGATGGGGGCGGCGCCGGCCGAGGCGACCGGGCCGAGGGCGGTCCCGGCGAGGACCGCGGCCGAGACGACGGCGGCCGCACGAGCGCGTGGGCGCAGGCGGAATCGACCCATCAGGGTCTCCTGACGTCATGGTCGGGGCGTGACCCGACCCGCGAGAATGCATGGTGAGACGACGCCAGGGGACGGCGTCGGGGGGTGACTCACGAGTAAGTTACGCGCCGGTAAACCAAGACGGAAGTGCCACGCGGCGATCGACTGAGCCACCGCCACCCACCCGAGTACGGTGGTCCCGGCACGTGGGGGGCAAGCGGGGGTGAACGTGGAGCGCGCGCAACACACCGAACGCGCAGCGCGGGTCGAGCACATCGACACCGACGCCGACACCGAAACACGCCGCGCCTGGGACCGAGGCGAACGCGGCCTGCTCCGCTGCATGGAGGCATTGGCGGATGACGCGGCCGACCGCACCCTGCCCGGAGCCTCGGAGGCGACCGGCGGGCCGGCCCCGGTCGACGACCCGCACACGCCCGATCGACGGTTCACGCCCGGCAAGGCGGACACGGACGGCGGACCCGGCGCGACCGGCGGAGCGGAGGATGCCGCAGGTCCGGGCGCGCCCGGCGGTCCGAGGCCGCCCCGGGCCTCGGTCGCGAGTGGGCGCCCGGGTTCGGCCGTCGGATCGGGTCCGGCACCGGCCCCCGACACCGTCTCCGGCCCCCGCACCACGCCCACCCCAGGCACGGCCCACGGCACCGTCCCCGTCCACCTCCCCGCCCCCGGCCCCGGCCCCGACGGGCTCGCCGGTTCCCACGGTCACGCCCTCCCCGAAGCCCTCACCCTTCTCACCGAAGCTCTCGCCGCGCTCCCCGCCACCGATACGCGCTGGCCGGAATTCGCCTACGCCGCCGGCGTTGCCTATGGCGCTCTGGCGGACCACGACGGCGACGCCGACACCCGCGACCAGGCTCGGGTCTGCTTCCGGCGGGCCCGCGGTGCCGCGTCGGCGGATGCCCACCTCTTTCGGGCCGCCACCCACGTGGGTGACGCCCGCATCGGCGCCGGCCCCGCCGCCGGCGAGTGGCGTGCCCTCCTCGACCCGCCCCCCGCCGCCGAGATCGCCGTCGCGCTGCGCCGCCTCGGCGCCGACGCGCTGGTCCAGCTCGTCCCCGGCGCGGCCGTGGTCAGCGGCGTGGACGGCTCGACCCGGCTGCTCGACCTGCCCGGACTCGACTACGGCCTGGACCTGCCCAACGGCGACCGGGAGCACCTGTCCGACCTCCTCGACGCCCTCTGCGCCTGGGCCTGGGACGCGGTGATGGCCCCCGTACTCGCCGCCGTCCCCGGCACGTTCGGCCGCACGCCGTCCCTGGTCCTGCTGCCGGCGGGCCTGTTCGATTCGGTCCCCTGGCACGCCGCCTGGTCGATCGTCGACGGCCGCCGCCGACACGCACTCCAGGTCGCGCAGATCTCGTACATCGCCTCGCCCCGCCTGCTGTGCGACATCGCCGCGCGCCCGACGGCCGACCCGCACCACAACCGGCGCCGCCCGATCGAAATCGGCCACACCGCCGGCGCCCCGATCGTGTTCGCCCCCGACCGCGCCGCCGGATCCGCCGCCGAGCACCTGGCCGCCGGCGCCCACACCGTGGTGTCCACCCTCTGGCCCGTGGCCCCGACCACCGCCGCGCTGGTCCTGTACATGGCCCACCACTACCTCAACCGCCGCGACCTCCCACCGGCCCAGGCGCTCCGCACCGCCCAGCTCTGGATGCGCGACCCCAAACGCGGGATCCCCACCGCAATGCCCGCCGAACTCGCCGCGCAGGCCCGGGAGATCACCCCGAACGACCTCACCGGCTGGGCCGCCTTCACCCACTCCGGCCAGTGAGCCCGCGCGCCGACCCCCACCCCGCCTTCCCAAGCCGCCCGCCGGGAGCGTACTGTTCGCCACGCCATCGCGGGAGCTCGGACCAACCGGGCTGAGAGGGCGGCATGGGGTGTCGGCGGCGAGCCGGCGCACACCCCGGGGCCACCGACCGCTTGAACCTGTCCGGGTAATGCCGGCGTAGGGAGAGCAGGTAGAGCCATGTCGGCTCCAGCAGTGGACGACGCACGCCCCGCAGCGGCGCACCCGGCAACCGAGGCCCCGCTGGTCCTGGACACCGCACCGCCGCGCACGCTCGGCTTCCGCGACCAGGCCGCGTTCTGGGCCAACCTCGGGGTCAGCCTCCTCGGCTTCTCCGGTGCCCTGTTCGTGCTGGCCCCGGCGGGCTATCCGCAACTGTCCATGGTCGCCGCGATCGTCGCAGCGATCGGCGGCACACTGCTCGGCACGCTCATGGTCGCCGTCGCCGGCATCCCCGGCGCCCGCAGCGGCGCGCCCGCGATGACGGTGCTGCGCGGGTTGTTCGGCACGAAGATCTCGTACGTGCCGACCGTGTTCAACATCGTCCAGTGCATCGGCTGGGGCACCTTCGAGCTGCTGGTCATCTCGCTCGGCATCGAGGCGATGACCGACGGCGACGGCCCGCACTGGCTCTACATCGTCGCCGCCGGCACGGTCACCACCGCGATGACCCTGCGCCCGCTCGGCATGCTGCGCATCCTGCGCCGCTACGTGACGATCGCGGTGGGCATCGCGATGCTCTACTTCTCGGTCCAGCTGTGGCGCGAGGGGCTGCCGCCGATGACCGAGGGCTCGTGGTCCGGGTTCTTCCCGGCGATGGACGCCGCGCTCGCGGTCGCGGTCTCGTGGGTACCGCTGGCCTCCGACTACACCCGCCACTCGCGCGGCACGAAGCCGGCGTTCTGGGCCGCGCTGAGCGGATTCTCCGTCACCAGCATCTGGTGCTACCTGCTGGGCCTGGTCGCCCTCGCCCAGGTGGGCGGCGACGCGGACAAGATCTTCGACTCGTTCCTGGGCGTCACCGCCGGTTGGGTGTTCTTCGCGGTCCTGGTCATCCGCGAGGTCGACCAGAGCTTCGCCAACGTCTACAGCACCGCGATGTCGATCCAGAACCTCGCGCCGCGCGTGGACCGCCGGATCCTCTGCCTGGGCGTGGGCGCGCTGGTCACGGCGTTCGCGCTGATGGTGAACGACTTCGACACCTACGCGAGCTTCCTGTCCCTGATCGGCTCGATCTTCATCCCGCTGCTCGGAGTGCTGGCGGTGGACCTGTTCGCCGGCCGCGGTCGCGCCGGCTGGGATCTGGGCGACCACGCGCCGGCCCGCTGGGTGATGCTCGCCCCCTGGCTGCTCGGCTTCTGCATGTACCAGCTGATCAACCCCGGCACGGTCGAGTGGTGGGTGGACTTCTGGACCCCGATCCAGGACACCCTCCACATCCACGCCCAACGCTGGACCTCGGCGTCCCTGTTCTCCTTCGCCCTCGCCGGCGCAACCGCGTACATCGCGGTCGCCTGGGACCGTCGGCGAGCGCTCGCCACGCGCTGAGCCGAACCAGCCGAGTCAGCCGGGTCAGCGGGCGATGGCAACGGCGAACGGACGGAAGCCCTGCCGGCGCATGACGTGCGGCACCACAAGGATCATCGCCTCGGTGGCGCGGGCCGTACCGATGCCACCAAGATCCTCGATCCATCCGGGCCGCCATCCCAGGTCGCCGAGCAGACCCGCCACGGTCTTCTTCGCCTGCTCGTCGTCGCCCGACAGATAGGCGGTCGGCGGAGTGGCCAGGGTTTCGGGCGCGGTCATGACCATGAACAGCATGGTGTTGAGGGTCTTGACCACCCGCGTGTCGGGCAACGCGGCCTGAAGTCGCTCGGCGAGGCTGCCGTCGGGGTAGACCAGCTCACCGGGCAGCCCGTCCTCGGCGTCGCGGGTCGCGTTGGAGACGTCGACCAGGATCTTTCCGACGAGTTCGGCGCGCAGGTCGGACAGCCGCTCCAGGGCGGTGTCCCCGGGCGTCGCGTTGATCACGACGTCCGCGGTGCGGGCGGTGGTGCGCTGGTCGGCGAAGGAAATGCGGGGGGCGGCGGCGCCCGGAGTCCCGGTGTCCTTCGGCGGGCTCCGGTGGCCCAGGGTGACGCGGTGCCCGGCCGCGGCGAACTTGTGGGCCAGGTTCGCGCCGACGCGGCCGGCGCCCAGGATGCCGATGTTGGTCATGAGGTGATGCTCCTTGCGGTGTTGGCGGTGACGAACAGCAGTGGCGCCCGGCGCACGGTCAAACGACCGCCGACAACACCTCGAGCGCCGCAGCGTGAATACCGGGCGCGGCGGCGAGGAAGTCCGGGCTACCCGTGGTCCACGGCTCACCCGCCAGGTCGGTGACGACACCCCCGGCCTCGGCGACCAACAACGCACCGGCAACCAACCCCGAGCGAACGTCGGAGAACTGCCAGAAGGCGTCCATACCCCCGCCGGCCACGTGGATGAGCTGCAAGGTCGCGGGCACGGACACCCGTACGACAAGGCCGTTGACCAGCATCGCGGTAACGGATTCACCGATCCGTCGGAACGTGTTCCCGTCCTCGCCCGGCCTGGCCTGACCGGTCCCGGTGAGCGCGGCGCCGAGGTCGGTCTTGGCGGACACTCGCAAAGGACGCCCGTCGAGCCGCGCGCCACCGCCCGCAGTGGCGGTGTACGTGTCACCGCTCAGCGGCAGGTGGACCACGGTCAGCACCGGCCGGTTGTCGCGCACCAGGGTGGCCGTGACGCCCCAGTCGGACATCCCGTGTACGTGGTTGATGTTGCCCTCGGCCGGGTCGACGACCCACCACTCCCCGGCCGGGAGCGGACCGCCGGCCAGCTCGTCCTCGGCCCACCGCGATCCGGGCCGCGCCCGCAGCAGCGGCTCGCGCAGCACCTTCAGCACCGCGTCGTCGTTGGCGTGGATCTCCTCGACGATCTCGCTCGGACTCACGGCTCGGGCCTGCGGGGTGTACCGGTCGCGCAGGATCGCACCGGCGGTCCGCACCGCGGCGGTGACCGCCGGCATCAGCGTCGTGTCGGCGTCGAAGGGCAGGGCTGTACTCATGATCGACTCCCGGGTTTCGGTGGTTGCGGCGCGGCTTCCGCTCGCCCGCACTTCGACGCTAGAACCCCCACCGATTAACAACAAGTGCATGCTTCTCACTCGTAGAGTTACTCTCATGCAACTGGATCTGAACCTGCTCACCGCCCTGGACGCGCTCCTCGAAGAGGGCAGCGTCGCCGGCGCCGCGGCCCGCCTCCACGTCACCGCGCCGGCGATGAGCCGCTCACTCGGTCGTATCCGCAAGGTCACCGGCGACCAGATCCTGGTCCGCACCGGCCGCAACATGGTCCCCACCACTCGCGCGCTGGCGATGCGTGCCCAGGTCCACGTCCTGGTGCAGCAGGCCCACCAGTTGCTGTCCAGCCGGCAGGAACTCGAACTGCCCTCCCTGCGGCGGATGTTCACCGTGCGCTGGCACGACGCCCTGACCGACGCCTGCGGCACCGACCTGATCGCCGCCATCCATCGCCAAGCCCCCGGCGTGCAGGTGCGGCTGTCCGCCGAACCCGGCACGGACACCCCCGAACTGCGCCGGGGCGAGGTCGACCTCGAATCCGCGTCCGCCCGGCCGACCCTGCCCGATATCCGCCACCGGCTCATCGGCCGGGACCGGCTCGTCGTCGCCGTCCGCACCGGCCACCCGCTCACCGAAGGCCCCGTGAGCGTCGAGCGCTACTCGGCCGCCGACCACGTCACCGTCTCGCGGCGGGGGCGCCTGCGCGACCCGATCGACGACGCTCTGGCCACGCTCGGCCACGAACGACGCGTCGTCGCCGCCGCGCCCACCGCAGCCCTCGCGATGCGGCTCGCCCTGGACACCGGCCTGGCGGTCTGCCTCCCGGACGCGGTCACCCACACGGCCCGCGAGCGACTCGGCCTGGTCACCCTGCCGCTGCCGGTCCCGATGCCGGCCACGCCGCTGTACCTGCTGTGGCACCAACGCCACGACGACGACCTCGCGCACACCTGGCTGCGCGATCTGGCCACCGAGACCATCCGGGCACTGTTCCCGCCATCTACCTGACATCAGTGACGAGGGGACCGGCGCGGCCTGTGCAGTGTTCTGGTCGAACGTCAACCCGTACGGCTTGATCCCGATCGGTCCCGGGCGGACTCAGGCGCGGTAGTGGTCGGCGATTGCGGTGAAGGCGGCCTTGGGCTCCCAGGGCAGGTCGGGGTAGGTGTCGCCGTGGCGGTCTTCGAGGATCTTGACGATGCCGAGGCTGGCGAGGTCGAGGTCGTCGCGGGGGTCGCCGTCGGGGCGGTGGGGCAGGTTGTATAGCGCGAAGAGGAACACGAACGCGCTGTCGACGCCCTCGGAGTCGAAGATCTCCAGCAGCTCGCGCAGGTACGCCGCTTGGCCGGCCTCGTCGCGCCCGTACTCCCCGGTCAGCCGGAGCGGCGCGCCGGTTGCTCCGTCGGTTTCGAGAACGCCCATGCTGCGCGGTGCGACATCACCCGCCCCGCGCCAGGTGGCGGTGCCGAAGCCGGTGATGGCGACCGGTTTGGTCTGGGCGACGAGGCTGCGCACGGCGTCGCGGAAGCGGTCGGCCACCTCCGCGGAGCGGATGAGTTCGAAGGTCGTGAAGTCGAACAAGTCCCAGTCGACGCCCTCGAACTGGATGGCGGCGTAGGTGATCTTGCCGTGGAAGCGCTCGCGGACCATCGCCACGGCTTCGCGGAGGAAAGCGTTGAGACGGCTGCCGACTGCGGCGATTCTCTCGGGCCGACGGGCCGGGTCGCCCAGCAGCCGGCCGAGTCGCTCTTCGGTGCTGTCGCCTTCGAGAAACCCATGGTTCATGACGGTCAGTTCCACGCCGGTGACGAACACGACCTCGGCTCCTTGCCTGCGAAGTCGCTCGGCCCGTTCCGCGCAGTCGGCGAGCAGGATGAGGATGTCGTCGGGCGTCAGCTCCAGCGGGTAGGGCGAGAACCAGATCTCCAGTCCGAGTTCGGCGGCGTGGCGGGCGGCGAGCTCCAGGCGGTCCGGGTCGCCGCCGGTGAGATGGACGGCGTTGCAGTGGAGATCGTCGCGGATGATGGTCAGCTCCTTCCTGACCTGGTCGGGGTCGAAGTGCTCCCGGGAGTAGCTGCCGTTGCGGAGGAAACCGGTGTCGTAGCAGATGCCCTTGGCTCGCATGCGTCTGATTCCTTTCTGCGGAGGGCCCGAGCGTAGGGACAAATAATGCGTGCACGCAAGTTTGCGCACACGCATTGAGGCTGGGATACTTCGAGGGTGACGACAAGGCGGACCGGTCTGCGCGAGCAGAAGAAGCAGGCCACCCGAGTGGCACTGCGCGAGGCGGCACTGCGGCTGGCCCTCCGGCACGGGCCCGACAACGTCCGCATCGACGACATCGCCGACGCGGCCGGCGTATCGCCGAGGACCTACAACAACTACTTCTCCAGCCGCGAACAGGCGATCGTCGCCGCCGTCACCGCCGAACGGGAGTCACGGGTCGCCGCGGCGTTGGCCGCCTGCCCCGCCCACACCCGCCTCGCCGCCGCCGTGGCCGACGCGATCCTGGAGCAGTACACCGAACCGCATGACCACGACGCGCTGCTGCTGATCACCACCAGCCCCGCGCTGCGTGACACGTTCCTCGACGCCGCCGTCGCGATCGAACACCCCCTCGCCGCCGCGATCGACCAGCGCCTCGGCAACACCGGCACGCCCACCGCCCGCGTGCTCGCTGCGAGCGTGGCCGCTGCGGTTCGCGTCGCACTCCAACAGTGGCTCCAACCCCCGGCCGCACCCCTCGCCACCGGTGGGCTCGTCGTGCCCTCCGGCTCGCTGCCAGACCTGCTCCGCTCCGCGCTCGCGACACTCGAACCTGCACTCGACGCCGCCGAAATGCGGGCACGGCAGGGCTCGCAACAGTGAATCCGCCCCACTCGCTCCGACGCGCGGGTGCGTCCGAGCGAGCCGCAGCGTTCTTTCGTCATCGATGAACCGGGCACTACGGCAGTGTCCCCGCCGATCGCATCCTGGGCCGGGTGGTACGCCACCTGGGATCGGTTCGAGCCGACCCGAGCGCGGCCGACGACGGACCGGGCTTCGGTGGGTGAAGGTCGTTCCGGAGGTGTGCCGACCACAATGGCGTGACCGCACAAGGCGCGCGCCGGGCTCAGCGCCTGGCGCGAGCTATGAGGTGGGCCCAGGCCGCCGGGGGGACTGCGATCGTGGGAGAGTCGACTACCTTGGCGTCTCGGACTCCGATGACGTTTCCGAGAGACGCGACCTCGACACAGTCTCCTCCTCCGCTATAGCTGCTGGTTCGCCACTGCGGAAACCTGCCGACCATGTTGTCTCCAGATCCACGAGCCTTTGCGCGATCAGCGCGATCGACGCTTCGGCGCCGAGCGCCTCTGCTTGCAGCCGATCGTAGGCGAGGGAATAGGCGGCAAGACAGGACGGCCGACAGGTCCACGAGTCCCCGGTCAGCCCTTCGCAAGAGACCACGCGACGTCCACCGAGGTCGTAAACGGTGAACTTTCCTGCCATTCCCGGATGCGCACCGATGTCACGCGGCAGGATCTGCACCGTGATGTCGGGTCGCCGAGTCAACGTCACCAAGAGATGGGCAAGTTGGCTGTGTAGCACGGCCTGCCCACCCACCGGACAGTGGAGCGCGGATTCGTCGAGGATGAACCAGAGACTCCGCGAGCCGTTGCGCTGGGCTTCCAAGCCAAGCCGGCGACTCATACGCAACTCCGCACGGCGGATGATCTCCTCCTCGGATACCGCCGGAGAGCACGCCCGGAGCGCAACACAGGCATATTCGAAGGTCTGGAGCAGCCCAGGCACGAGGCCGGCGGTGTAACTGCGGATCGCCACTGCGGCTCGCTCGACCGTGATGATGCGTTCGAATCGCAGTCCGGTCGTAGCCTCGCCTGGTATGGCACGCCACCAGTCCGGGACATCCTGATCCTGAAGTTGCTGGATGATCTCGGCCGCAGCGCCGTCGATCTCGTCCTGACCACGCTCCCGATACACCTCGGCACGGAAACCCAGCTCCCCAAGGGGTCGCTGAAACAGCTCCTCCAAGACGAGTCGGTAGTCAGGAGTAGGCCGTGGTGGCGCTGCGCTCTCCCAGCGGCGAACCTGACGGACACTCACCGCCAGGCACAGGCCACATTCTCGCGCCTTCTCCTCGAATGCCTCGGCAAATCGCCGCTGCGAGTGCAGTTGAAGGGCCTTGCGGGCCGCGACGAACGTCGGGTTCCCGGGCCGGCTCGGGCGGGTCATCTCACCCCCAGGGTGGTCGCTGAGCCCAAGTTAGCCGTGCCGGCCTGCGATATTCCCCGGTTTCGGATGGATCACCCCTGGCGAATCGTGGCGCTCCTCCCTTGACGTCAAGTGGGCTTGAAGTTCTACGTTCGAAGCGAACGCTCCCGGCGGGGGAGCCTCCGGATGGAGCGGTAATGGCGAGCTATACCGAGGTCGAACGTGCGTACCTGACCGGGCAGAGCCTCGGCCGGCTCGCCACCGTCGGCCCGAAGGGCACCCCGCATGTGCGGCCCGTCGGCTTTCGGCTCAACGACGATGGGACCATCGACATCGGCGGCCCAAACCTCAGCTCCAGCCGGCGGTGGCGCAACGTCGAGCGCAATCCGGGCGTCTCCTTCGTCGTCGACGACATGACGCCGAACGAACCGGGCGCATACAAGCCGGGCTGGGGGCGCGGCGTCGAGATCCGGGGCCGCGTCGAGTTGCTGCGCGACCACGAACCGCCGCTGCCCCTCGACTTCTTCAGCAACGAGGTGATGCGCATCCACCCGGAGCGCGTCATGGGCTGGAACCTGGAGGACCCGCCGGCCGGCAGCGGTTCCTGACCGGACGCGCCGACATCGCCCGCCTCCACGGGCGATGTCGGCCGTCGCACCTACCCTGGCCGCATGAAGATCCGCCGCGTCGTACCCAGCGTCACCGCCACCGATCTCGCCCCCAGCCGGGAGTTCTACCAGGACTTCCTCGGCTTCGAGGCCGGCATGGACGAGCCCGGCTTCCTGATGTTGCGCTCCCCGAGCAACCCCACCGCCCAGGTGATGGTGGTCGTCCCCGACGAGTGCGACTGGGACGCGCAGTCCGGCCGCACGGCGATGTCCATCGAGGTCGAGGACGTCGACGCGGCCTACGCGCAGGCGCGCGAGCGGGGCTACGAGATCGTGTACCCGATCACGAACGAACCCTGGGGCGTACGCCGCTTCTTCGTCCGCGACCCCAACGGCAAGGTGCTCAACATCAACATGCACATCGAGCAGCCGAGCTGACGCGGGCGAGACCCCGCATCACCGCGCGCCGATCGCCGCCCCCAGCGCGTGGCCGCCGAAGCCGTCGTCGGCATGCTGGGCGGCCCACCAGTCGACCATGCGTTCGGGGGTCATCGTGGTCCAGTCCGGGGTGTCCTCGACCATCGCATAGCCCATCGAGCGGGCGACCCGCACCAGGTCCGCGCCCGCCGGGTAACGCTCGGCCTCATAGCGCGCCAACACGTCCTCCCACGAACCGGCCGGCCCCACCTCCCGGCACGCCGCCTCGAAGGCCACCGCGTCCTGGATGCCCTTGACCGCACCGCTTGCCACATGCGGCCGGGCGATCGCCGCCGCGTCCCCGGCGACCAGCATGCGTCCGCTCGTGAACCGGTCCACCACAAGGTCGTTGATCGGCTGGATCAGCGTGTCGCTCTCGGGCGTCGAGGTGACCAGGTCGGCCCAGAACGGCGGGAAGTACTTGCGGGCCAGCGCCAACAACGCCGGACGCGGGTCGGCCGTGCCACCCACCGAGCTGTACAGGCCCCACGAGATCCGGTCTCCCCCACTGCTCGGGATCCGGTACATCACACCCTGGCCGTTCGGGATGCAGATCGAGATCAGGTTGTCGATCGGCTCGTGGTTCCACGCGCAACTCCCGCGCCACATCGCATAACCGGCGTATTGCGGCTGGATCTGCGGGAACACCGCCGTACGCACCGCCGAGCCGTAGCCGTCCGCACCCACCACCACGTCGTAGCGCTCACTCGTACCGTCGGGCAGGTAAATCTCGCCGTCCGTACCGACGGTGACCGGTGTACCGCCGCGATAGTCGACCTCGGTCGGCACCCGGCGGCGCAGTCCGGCCCACAGCTGGCCCCAGTTGTACATCCGGAACGCGGCGGGCTGATCCCACAACGATCGCCCGCGTGCCGACTCGCCGTCGTCGAGCAGCCAGGTGCGCCCGTTGACGTTGCGCCAAGGCGTGGTGTCGTCGAGGTAGCCGGCGGCGACCAGTTCGGCGTAGCGGTCCACGTGCAGTGCGATGCCCACTCCCCGGTCGGCGAGTTCGCCGGTGGTGCGCTCGTACACGGTGACCTCGGCCCCGCCGCGCGCCGCAGCGAGCGCGAACGCGCAGCCCGTGATGCTTCCGCCGACCACTGCGACCCGACCTATCGGCATGCCCATCTCCCTTGGTTCACGTCCGACTTCGCACAGGCATCCGGACCGGGCCGGACCCGGAAGGACCCTACGGGATGGCGGTCGCGATCCGATCACGTACACCGACCAGTTGTGCCCGGCGCGTCTCGTCGAAGGCGATCTCCGCCTCGTCGTCGCCCACATGAGCGGACAGCCGGGCATGGTCCTCGATCAGCGCGCTCAGGCGCGGCAGTGCACCGGCGGCGTGTCCACCCATGTCGGCGAGGACCTGAAGGGCGAGTTCGCCGACGTACTGATCCCCCGCCACGGCCGACATCTCGGCGACCAGACGCTTCGTGAACTCGGGCTCGGCAGGCCCCAGATGGCGCCACAGGACGCCCGCCACCTCGTACTTGCGCGGCCCTTCCCGCTCGAACAGACACATCGCCTGCCGAACCTGACGCTCGGTCAACCCACCGTGCGCGACCAGCCCCATCAGCGTGCGCGCCACCCGACGCTCGGACGAGTCGGGCTCGACGGGCCGTCCGGCCGGCCAGGCATCGGCGTCGGCCCGATTGTCGGGAAGTCGCCGAGCCGCGAAGACCGCCTCCAAGTCCGGCAGTGCCAACACCTCACCAGGCTCGCCCAGTTCGTCCGCCAATCGCCGCGCCACGCCGTCACCGCGCCCGGCCCAATACCCTGCCGCCGCCCCCCACATGTCGCGCGACAGCCGCAACACCCGCAGGCTCTCGGCACGCAGCGCGTCATCGGCGTCGTCGGCTTCCTCCGCCACCCGCGCCAACGCCGGCAGCAGTTCGGTCGGCCCCGTACGCCACAGCCTGATCGCCGCCACCGCCATGTCCACGCCGACCCACCGCACGTCCCGCTCCTCGGCGGCCAGCAACGACCGCGCGATCTCGTGGCACTCCTCCTCGTCCCCGAGCAGCCGCCAGGCCCACACCGAGCCCACCCGCACGTCCATCGGCCCACCATCGCGCCGCAACCGCCGCACCGCGTCCCCGAGATCGGCCAGGATCGCCTGGCACCACGCCTGCCGCCAGGCCCAGGGAAGGTCCCCGTCCCCGAGCAGGACCAGCGCCGCCGTCACCCGCACCGCCGGATCGGCGTCCTCGGCCAGGACCATGGCCGAGTCGTCGAACTCCCGCCCACGACCAAGCAGCGCGATCGTGCCCGCCACCCGCACATCCGGATCGGCAGCCCCCGGCAACCACGCCGCCACGGCCTCGACCTCGGCGGTCGCCACGAACAGCCGTGCCGCCGCGACCCGCACGGCCGGTTCGGCATCCGTCAGCCACGACCACGCCCGCTCGGCCACCGACGGCCAGACCACCCCGAACTCCGCCAGGTCACGCAGCAGTTCGATCGCGCACAAACGCGTGTCGACCGCTCCCGCGTCGGCAAGTCCCAGCAGCAGCCGGGACATCGGCCCGTCACGGTCGGCCCGTACCGCGTCGAAGATCGCCGCCCGCTCCGGCCCGAAGCTCGCCGCAGCCCCCGAAGCCACCGCCCGCACGCACGCATGTTCGTCGATCACCGGCCGACCGTGTCACACCACCCCGGCCGAGCCAAGCCGTCTCGGCCATGAACCCCTGCACGAGTCACGGCCGTTCAGGCACCCAACGACACCCGACGTCGCCCGACCCCCGCCTCCCTCAGTGCAACTCACCCTCCGTCTCCGCCCGCCCCACAACCTCGCTCGCCACCACCCCCGTCGACGTCGACGCGGTCAAATGCATCGTCATCCGCACCACCACGCCCTCGTCGCACTCGTCCACCTCGACCTCGTCGCACAGCGCCCGCGCTATCCACAGCCCCCGCCCCGGCGTCTCCTGCTTGTCGGTCAGCCGAGGAAACGCGCGTCGACGGCAACCACCGTCCGCACCAGCACCGTCGGCACGACCGCCGTCGACACCGCCGCCGTTCGCCCCGCCCCCATCGTCCCCGGCCGCGTGGATCTCGCAGACCACCCGCCCGGCCCTGGGCACACAACGCAGCAGCGCGGGCCGGGAGTCCGAGGTGACGGCGCACGCGGCGATCTCGTGTACCGCGAGCACGAGGCAGTCGGGGCGGTCGTCACCCAGGCCGACGGCGTCGGCGTGCCGGCGCACCACGGCGCGGACCAGGCACAGGTCCGACGCGCCGAACGGCAGTACCTCCACCGGTCCGGGGCCGATCCGCGCACGGGCGTGGGCGCGATCACGGTTCGGGCCGGTCACTGCACTCCCCCACTGCACTCCCCGGAAGGTCGGTCCTCGTCCACGATCAGGCCGCCGGCCCCGCTCCACCCGAGCAGGTCGACCACCTTGCGGACCGCCGGTCCCGCGGCGCGCAGGACCAGGTGCCGGTCCGGGCCGAGGGCGGTGGCGGCTCGATACAACGATTCCATCGTGCCGAGGTCGGCGAACTCCAGTGCGGACAGGTCGACGACCAGGTCCCGGCCCGAGTGGGCCATCGCGCGCCGCAGCGCGTCCTCCAGCAGGTCCCGGGTGCCCACGTCGGCCTCGCCGACCAGGCGCAACCCCTTGGTGGTGTCGGTGACCTGGAGGGTGGGCGGACGCGCGCGACCGGTGCCGGCGACGAGCGGGTGCAGCCGTTCCTGGGCGTCGATCTGTACCGAACTGAACTCGCGCGGATCGTACAGGCAAATGCCCATCGCCCGGCGGCTCGGCAGGCCGAGGCCGGCGAGGCGTTCGAATTCGAGCAGGTCCGCGTGTTCGACGCCGCCGGCCCGACCCCACGTCATGTCGCCGCATACGCGCAGGCCGCGAAAGCCGTCGGCGAGGGCCTGATCCACTGCCGCGAAGAACGTCTCCGCCATCCCCTCGGGCGTGAACTCGCCCTCCCACAACGGCGTTCGGCCGACATCGACGACCACGAGCGAGCCGTCGGCCTCGCGGTCGTCGGGCCGGGTGGGTCCTTCGGACAGCGCACTCATCAGCCAGGCCCGGTCGCGCCTGCCGAGCAGGCACATCACCCGGTCCTCGGCGGACAGGCCGTCCCTGATGTAGCTGTGCACCGCGAGCCGCGTGACGGCCTCGTCGGCCGACACGAAACAGCAATGGCTGCCGTACTCCATCGCTCCCACCGCGGCCACCGTGGCCCCGGCCTGGGAAGTGTCCATCTGCGTATGCCCCCTGGTCGTGACGCGCCCCTGGCCGGACCCGGGGCCCTCGTCTCGCACCAGACCGTAGTACCCGAAGGCGGCATCACCGGGCGCAAACGGTCAAGAAAGCTTCTTTCGGGGGCACCAACCCACCGGACAGGGCACAATCTTTGGTTTCCGGCCGGCACCGCGGCCGGAGCGGCACCGGACCGGCCCCCCGATCGAGGGCAACCGGATACGGATGCGGCGGCACCGAACCGGTCACCCCACCGAGGGTCAACCGGACGCGGAACGCGGCGGCCCCGACCCGGACCGCCCGGCGGCCGGCCCGTCGCGTCGTCGAGCGCGCCGGCCGACCGATCGTGAACCCGATCGGGTGACACCGGCATCGGTTGGCCCAATACCGCGTGGGTGATGGTCGTACGGCGACTAGCGTCCTGACGAAACCCGCTCGTCCCAGGGAAGACATTGACCACGCATGCCCCGGCGCAGCGCGCCATCGGGCCCGACTCGCCGCGCGGCGACACCGTCGACGCGACGTCCCGTCAGGCCACTTGTGAACACCTGCAAGGAGTTGGCTGAGCCATGCGCGTCGCCATCACCGGAGCCACCGGATTCCTCGGTCTCCATCTGCTCCGCGAACTGCTGGACCGCCACCGTACGATCACCGTCCTGACCCACGCGCGCTCGCGCGGCGCCCTCGACCGGATCCGGGCCTTTCTGGAAGTCACCGCCGCTCCCGACGAGTTGGTGCGGCGACTTCCCGAGCGGCTGCGGATCGTCGAGACCGATCCGAGGTTGCCGCAACTGGGCCTGGCCGGAACCGAGTTCACCTCGCTGGCCGATTCGATCGACGTGATCTGGCACTGCGCGGGCGACCGCCGACCCGACGCCACGATGGCCGAATTGTGGCCCGACACGGTCGAAGGCACTCGCCATCTGCTCCAGTTGGCCGAGGCGGGTCGGCGGCGACCACGCGTGTTGCACATCGGATCCGCCTATGTCGCGGGCGCCCGTCGCGACGGCACGATCAAGGAGCAACCGGCCGACGACTCGGCGGGGTTCGAGAACGACTACGAGCGGGCCCAGTACGAGGCGGAGACGCTGGTCCGGGACTGGGCGGCGCGGCTGGGGCGTTCGGCATTGATCCTGCGGCCGACCACGCTGGTCTCGGATCGTCCCGGGGTGCCGGCGAACTCGCTGCGGCACGTGGTGGAACGGGCCGCGGTGACCAGCGGGTGTGCGGCGTTCGGCTGGGCGGCGCGGCTGCCGGGGCGGATGCGGCCGGTGTTGCGGCTGCCGGCGGCGCCGGACGGCCGGCTCAACTTCATGCCGGTGCACGAGGCGGCGCGGATGATGACGCGGTTGGCCGATCTGACCGGCTCCGGCGGGGTGGACACCTACCACGTACGGCATCCGCACGACGTCCCGGTCCACGTGGTGCGCGAGGTGCTGGCCGAATTCCTGCCGGTACGCCTGCGGTTCGTCACCGAGCCGCCCGCGCGGCCCACCGGCGTGGAGCGGCTCGCGGAGGCACACGCGGCGTGCACGCCGTACTTGACGCACCGTCGGGGCTATGACGACTCGGGGGTACGGGCGTTGCTCGGCGAGCCGAGGTCGGCGACCGCGGTGGATCGGGACTACCTGGTGGACTGTGTCCGGCCGGGACGCGGCGGGCGGCGCGAGACCGCGTTGGAGCGGGCGTATCGCGATTCCGGTCGGGCCGGCCGGGCCGGGTCGGTCGAACTCGGCGCCGTACTGCGGTTTCGCGGCCTGGCGCCGACGGTGGCGGACCTGCGTCAGGCGGTGGCGGCCCGGTTGTGGCGGGTGCCGGTCCTGGCCTACCGCTCGGATGGCACGTTCCGGCGGCGCGGGCCGGTGGACCCGGATCGGCACGTGCACGTGTACCCGGTCGGCCCGGGACGGCTGGGCGCGGCGGTCGACGCGTCGTTGGCGGATCGGCTGCCCCGGGACCGTCCGGCGTGGGAGGCGCGGCTCGTACACGGCTACGCGGGCGACGAGTGGGCGGTGGTGTTCAAGGCGCACCACACGCTGCTCGACGACGCGTCGGTGGTCGAGGTGGCCCGGCGGCTGTTCGGGGTGGAGCCGATCGAGGCGGCGGCGGTGACCCCGCAGGGGCCCGCGGTGCTCGGTGTCCGCGACCACGCGCGCCGCCTGTCGCCGCCGTCCACTCGGCCGTTCGCGACCCGGGGGGCGACCGGCACGCGGCGGATGGCCTGGCTGGAGCTGGACCCGGAACGCCTGCACGCGGCGTCGCGGCACGGTCGCGGGGTCGGTCCGGACGACGTCTTCCTAGCCGCGCTCGCGGGCGCGCTGCGCACCTGCCCCGGCCTGCCGTGGCGGCGCGGCGTGCGGCCGGTCTGGGCGTTGGTGCCGTCCCCGTCCGGCACGATGGGCGCCCCGGAGCCGGGCAACCACGCCCGGCCGGCCCGGGTCCGCCTGCCGTGCGATCAGGCCGACCCGATCCGTCGCCTGCACCTGATCGCGGAGGACAAGGCTCCGCCCGTCGACCGCTGGGGCCTCCGTACCGCCATGTCCCCCTGGCAGATCGACCTGGCCGCCGGCTCCACCCACCACTGGCCCCGCCACTCGTACGCCTTCCGTGGCTCCCCGGTGTTCGACGCGATCCCTCTCGGCGGAGTGCCGCACAGCGCCCCGATCGGCGTCTTCCTCGGCTCCTTCGACGACACGATGCACATCACGGCCCTGGTCGACACGTGTCTCCCGGCCGGGTTGGCGGACGATCTGTGCGCGGCGTGGTCGGACTCCCTGGCCGAGCTTGCCCCGTAGAACCGCCCGCCGGTTCGACGGCACCGAACGAGTCGGTGCCGTCGAACCGCGTGGTCGCACGCCGTGGCCCGGTCGTCCCGCACCCCGGCGCGACTACCGTGACGCGAAGGTCACAAGCACCCCTCGCACGGCCGTCCCGTCCGGCCGGGTCCAGCCGGCGACCAGGCGCCCCGGCGCCCCCTCCTCGGCCTCGACGGGCCGCAACACCCGGTTCACCCGAACATCGAGCACACCAGCCGCGTCACCGCCGTACACCGCCACCGTCGGGTCGGGCGTGTCGCTCTCACTCTGATGCTGCGGCGTCGCCTCCCCACGCAGCACCGCGTGCAACTGCCCCATCACCACCGGATCCCGCACGCCGTCGTAGATCCACCGGGTACCGAGCACGCCATGCTCGGAGACGCCGATCAGCGCGTCGTCGCAGGCACCATCGAGCGCCGCGCCGCGATAGGCCATCGGCACGAGATACGCGGCCGGCTCCGGGGCGCCGGCCTCCACCACGATCATGAACTCGATCCCGACCTCACCCGCCGGGTCGTCCAACCGGAATCCACCGGCCCGGATCCGCTCCGGCGCTTCGACCCCGCCCGCGTACCAACTCTGCCGGGGCAGCCAGTCGGCGAGCAGTTCCAGTTTCCCGGGCGTCATGGTGGTGTGGTGGATCGAGGCCATGCGTACTCCCTCACACATCGGTTCGTGATCGAATCCGATCGAATCTATCTCGCCCCGCTACACCAGCAGCCGCCACACGTCCCGGTCGGCGGTGCTGCTCCAGGCCGGGTCGCCGTGGCCGTAGTCGGGAATCACCGTGAAGGTGACCTTCGCATTGCCACCGTCCCGGATCAGGTTCGCGCCCCCGGGGTGATCGCCGCGTCCCAGGGCGGTGTTGATCCAGGTGACCTCGGCGGTGATCGCCGACCAGTCGATGCGGTATACCGATTCCTCGCCCGCCCAGATCGCGGTGAGGTCGCGCAGCAGCGCGATCGGGACCAGACCGCCGCCAAGGCGGGCGGTGGCGTCGGCCCAGGTCGCGAGCGGGCCGTGGGTCAGCGTGAACCGGTCGTCGGACGGTGTCGCGCCGAAGGCGAACGTGCCTGCGGCAAAGCCCTGTTCATAGATCCAGTTGGTCGCCCCGGGCAGCTTGGCGGTGTGGATCAGGGCGAAGTGCGCGAGCGCGGCGTTGGTGAACCGGCTCGCCGGATCGACCGGTCGCGGGACCGCGGAGACGCCGTTCGGGTCGCCCACGGCACGCGCCAACAGCCCCTTCAGGCCCGGGTCGTTCGCGTACACTCCGGCCACGAGCTGCGCGTCCAACGCCGCCCTGGTCCGCGCGGCGCGGACGGCGAGGTCGCCCTCGTACGGGCCGGTCGTGTCCAGCACCATCACCCGGCGCGGCCTCGGCGCCCGATCCGCCGCCAGGTCCAGGGCGAGCGCGGCGCCGGCGGAGTGGCCGAGCAGGTCGTACGGCACCCGCAGCGCCGCGTCGACCGCGTCGATCACCATGCGGGCGTCCCGCTTGTGCGCGGCCAGGCCCCACTCGGCGGAGAGGTCGGCGGCGGTCGCGCCGTTCTCACGCGGCGAGATGCCGATCACCAGGTAGCCGTGCGTGCGCAGGTGATGGGCGAGGTTGTGGGCGGTGGGCGTGAAGAAGTTCGACGCGAAGTCGAGGCCGCCGCCGGGCAGCAGGTAGGCGACGCGCCGTGGCACGTGCCCGGTGTCCGCAACCACGTCGACCACCAACGGCACGGCCGCGTCCCGCAGTTCGAGGGTGGTACGAGTCCAGCCGGGCCCGTGTTCGCGTCCACGCACGACGAGTTCGCCGCCCGAGTCGCCCAACGCGCCCCCGATCCGCTCGACCGCGGATGCCGCCGGATCCCGCGTCCCGGCTCGTGCGCCGCCCATTCCCGGTCCGAGCAGCACCGGTGCCGCCAACGCCGCCAACACTGTTCTTCGCCGCATGTGGGCCCCCCGACTCCCGATCCGACCTGTCCGCCCGCACGCGGGCCGTCCTTCAGCCTGCCGACCGCACCCGATCGTGGTCGACGACCGGGCCCGGGACATCCGCCCGACGGGCCGGCATCATCGTCACCATGGACGGACCTGGTGACGGGTGGTTGACGATCACGGCGTATCGGAACGTGCGGGGCAGCCTCGGACCGGCGGCGGCCGTACGCGCTTGACTGCGTGAACGCGGCATCGACTGGATGCCCTTCGCCGACGAGGAGATCTACATCGGGCTCCTGTGCGGGGTCGGTCCCGACGGCGGTCGGCAATGCTGGTACGACATCCGCGTACCCCCCGAGGCGCTGCGTCGGCTCGGCCTGCATCCCGATCAGCCGTCGGCCGCGGTCACCGGCCCGTCGCCGCCGCGCTGGTGGCACGCGGCGGCCGAACAGCACGCCCGGGGGCACGGCGGCCGGTAGGCGGGGGCGACATCGGGTGCACGTCCCCGACCCGGGCGACCCCGCCGGCTACCCCGGCTCGGGGCCGTCGTCCGTCCCCGCGAAGCGGGCCGCCGCGATCAGGTGGGGGTCGCCGGTGCGGAGGGCGTCGGCGACCAGGGACGTGGCCAGCGCCGGATCGTGGCCGGTGACCCCGAGATAGGGCAACGCGCGCAGTACGGCGCGGCGTTCGTGGGCGTCGCCGCGCCAGTACAGGGTGCGCAGGTGCGCGGACAGATCGTGGTGGGGCGTACGCGCCGCCAGTTCGGCCAGGGCCAGGACCCGCGCGGCGTCGTCGCAGGTCCAGCCGGGCAGGCCGATCAGCGGGGCCCGGCCACAGGTGCGCCCGGCGGCGGCGAACACGGTGAAGTCGGCGAGGCTGGGCCAGTCCTGGCTGCCGGGTTTGGCGGAGGCGGTGAATGCGCTGCGCAGATCTGCGATCGGCGGGTGCGGCATGGGCGGATCCTCCCGAGGGCCGGTGACGCGGGGTACGCACGTGTCCTGTGCAGTGCGTTCCCCATCCGGGAAGCTCCCCAATCGACAAACCCCGGGATCCCCGGACCCACGATGGCGCCCACGGGAGTCGGCTCTTCCTTCCGGGGGCGCGCGGGGGCGCTCGGGGGTGGTGCAGTCTTGACCTTCAGCGGACCGTTCGTGGGCTGACGTGGGCGTTCGTGAGATCTACGGTTGGTTCATGGTCCGTGAACCGCTCGTCGAGGTCAGTGTCGTGATCGCCGCGCCCACCGAGGCCGTGTGGCATGCCCTCGTGGACCCGGACTCGCGCGCCATGTGGTGGAGCTATCTCGACCTGGACGCACGCGTGAACGGCCGGCTCTCGGAGCGCTGGAGCGGGGCCGACGGCGAGGCGCGGTTGACCACCGGTCGGGTCGAGGCGCTCGACCCCTGTCGGCTGTTGCGCTTCACCTGGGCCGACGACGACTGGGCCGTGTCGACGACGGTGACCATCGAGCTGACCAGGGCCCGCCCCGGCACCCAGCTCCGGGTCCGCGAGACCGGCTGGAGCCGCCTGCCCGACGGGCCGAGCCTGGCCGCCGCCCACCGTGACGGCTGGGGTACGCACGTCGAGGACCTGCGCCGCTTCGCCGAGGCCACCGGCGGCCCTCGCTGACCCGGTCGGTTCACCCCACCCGTACGTCCACGCTCCGCCCGTCGGGATCGGTCAGCAGATGGCGCCCCTTCGGGAGCGGCGAGTCGGCGGCCAGGACGAGGCCGATCCGCAGATAGCCGGTCAACCGGTCCGGCCGCGCCGGATACAGCTCCATCACGGTGCCGTCGTCGAGGGTCGCGGCGTAGTGCTCGGGACCGCTCCCGTGCCGCTCGCGGACCAGGGCCAGGCCGAGCGAGGCGTAGAACTCGCGGCACGCGTCGAGGCGCGACGTATAGACAACGATGAGGCCGAGCGACACGCCGGCGAGTCAATCACGATCGTGGTCCGCCCGGTAGCCGGGGCCCGCGCGCCGGACCGGGTCCTCCGTCCGAGGTACACGGTCGCCGGTGGTTGACGCGAGGGCGGGCGGTAGTGTTGTCCCGCCGCTCGGACGACGAACGGCGGAGCGAGCCGTCCCCGGTTCGTGCCCTCGGTGCTGCCGAAGGCGCGGTCGGCCGGCTGCACCACCCTTGGGAGTCATCGTGTTGGACGCACTCGGCGCATTCGCCGAACTCACCCCTTTCCTCGCGGTCGCGGTCGGCTTCACGTTCGTGATCCGAGGCATCCTGCGCGCGGATCGGCGCGAGCGCGAGCACTACGCGAAAAAGGACGCCGAGACCCGCGCGCACTCCTCCTGACCGTCGGGAGGGCCGCGCCCGTGGGGGCCGCCGTGTCGGTCCCCACGCATCGGCCCCGTCCGCGCCCCGGCACATGATCCGCGCGCCGGATCGCACATCCGCGCTACGGTTTCGCCCGACCCCCGGTGCGCAGGTCGCGGATACTCCATGGAGCCCGCAAGGGCGGTGAAATGTACGGGGCCTCGAGTCCCGGTCTCCGTTGCCGCCTCGATCTCGGCGGGTCACCCACTCTTCCGGTATCGGCCCGAGGCCGATGCCGACCGCAGCCGCCGGTCATCCGACCCGGCGGCTGCGTGCGTTTTCGCGATGGCACCCGGTCCCGGGTCAGGCCGCCTTGGCGCCGCCTCGCTCCTTGGCGATCAGCTCCTGGAAGTCCACCGTCGCGCTCGCCGGCGGCGGCGTCACGTCGACCTTGGTGCCCCAGTCCCGATAATCCACCGTACTGCCCACCTCGCCGACCTTGGTCGGCGTGCGCACCGATTGCCGGACCGGGAGGTCGGTCTTGGCGTCGATCCACACCTCGATGGTCGACGACGTGGCTCCGATCGCCTCGTTCGCCGAGCGCAGGCTCTCCAGGGTCTTGGGGCTCAACCCGAGTGCTTCCGCGCCCAGTTGGCCGGCCTTGGCCAGGTCGACCGTGCCCTTGTAGTGCACGGTGGGTCGACCCTCCACGTCCTCTTTGCCGACCTCGGCGATGTCGCCGGACCCCTTGAGCAACGACAGTTGGCTGGTGGGGTCCTGCTGGCCGAAGCTCTTGTTCAGCAGTTCGCCCACCGCCGCCAGGGCACCGGTCTTGTCCAGCGAGCCCATCGCGGTGAAGTCCATCTTGAGCCAGGTCTTGCCGCCGGTCTCGGCGGCGAGCGCCGAGCCCATGTTCATGTACATCGCATTCGGCGTCACCAGCGTCTCGACTTTCGCCGGCATGCCCTTGACGGTGCCCTGCGGCGTCGCCATGGTCATCCGCAGTCCGCCCGCGTCACCGAACCTGATCGCGCCCTGCGCGCTCGAACCCTTGCCGCCGGGCAACTTCTGCTGCACCGTGATCGCGACCGATTCGGTGCCGTGCACCTTGTCCACCGCCGCGAAGACCGCCGCTGCGGCTCCCGCGTAGGCCTTGGTCCCGCCCCCGTCCCCGCTCGACCCCTCCGCGACCGGGCCCCGATCGCCGGAGCCCGACTCGTTCCCGCATGCGGCGGTCACCAGCAGCAGCGCCGCGCCGCCGATCGCCGTACCCAGCCCCCGCCGCAAACGCGGTCGCGTGCGTCCGCTCATGTGTTCATCCCCCTGATGATCGACTACACCGATCAACCTACCAACGCGTTCGCCGGATGGTGCGGGAGAGGTACCGGGGTCACCGGGGCCGGGTGCGGCGGACCGGCGCCCGCGTGGCGAGCGGCACCCACCGCGGCCGGCCGTCGACCCCCTACCCCGGTATCACTCGCGGGTTGGCGCCGCCGTGTGATGCCCACCCGGTGGCCGCCTCCTAGCGTGGAATCCACGGCGCCGACCCGGCGCCCGCCGGCAACGAACCGGTACACCCCGGCCCCCGCCGAAGCCCGCGTGCCCGGCTCCCGGCGCCCACCCCGAGGACCCGCCATGGCATCCACCGTCGTCCGTCCCGCTCCCGGCACCCGGCCGGCCGCCTCGCCCCCGACCCGACGTCGTCGCCCGCTCCGCCGGTTCGCGCCGGCCTCGGTGTCCGAGGCCGCGCGGCGCTCCGCATATGCGTTCCTCGCGTTGCCGCTCGGCCTGATCGGCATCGTCCTGACGCTCGGCGGCAGTTCGTCCCGCGCCGCGCGCCTGCAACTCGCCGCGGCCCGCCGATTCCTGGACCCGCACACCGGCGGCGGCCGGCACCGCGGCGCCGTGACCGACCGGGGCGCCGCCCCCGGCGCCGTGCGGGTGCTCCGACACGCCGTCCTCGACACGGCGCTGGGTGTGCCGATGCTGATCCTGGCCGCGTACGCCTACGGCAACACGATCCGCAACCTGACCTACCCGATCTGGTACGGCGACACCGATTACCACGACGCGTGGGGCGGCCCCTCCCTGGCCGGCGTCTGGGCCGTACATGCGATCGGCGGCCTCGCCTTCCTCGCCGTCTGCCTGTGCCTGATCCAGGGCCTCACCACGCTCCGGGCTGCCGGTGCGCGTCGCACGTTCCGCACCGAAAGCCCAGCCTGAACCCACCCGAACCGATGCCAACCCCCCATCCGGCCGCCTCCCCGCGCCGACCCCCGGACGCCGTCATGCACACCACCCTCGCAGCCGACTCCACCCCCGCCCCGTCCCACCGACCACCCGTTCCCGGCATACCATCACCAACCGTGAAGATCGTTCGGCCGGCGACGATCCGGTCCGCGCTGCGCGAGGCGGTGTCGCCCTCCTCGGTGGCCCCGCTCCCGCCCACGCGCCGCACGGTGCGGGTGTTGACCCTGGCCGCCCTCGTGCTCACCGTCGTGGGGTGGCTCGACCTCCACCAGCACTACGACATGGGCGCCCCCGGGACGACGATCGCCGCGATCGCCCGCGCCGTACCGGTCCTGCTGTGCCTGTATCGCCCGCTGCCGGCCTGGTGGTTGGCCCTGGCCGCGGCGATCGCCACCGCCGTACCCACCCACCCGGTGTCCTCCGCCGAGCCGTGGCCGTGGGCCGTGACGTCGGTGTTCTCCCTCGTCGTGGTGCTCACCGTGGTCGCCCTGCGCGCCCCGCGCCGCGTGCTCCTCGTGTTGTGGCTGACCCTGCTCGCGTCGGGCACCGTGCTCGCCGCGACGCGCGGCCCGATCCGGGTCGACGAACTGCTGCCCATCACGATCCTGTCCGCGCTGGCCCCGCTCACCGCCGAGGCGATCGGCAGCCGCGGCGACGCGCAGCGCCGACTGGTCCTGGTCGAGGAGGTCGGCCGGGCCGAACACGCCCGGCGCGCCCTCCTGGAGGAACGCGCCCGCATCGCCCGCGAGTTGCACGACGTGGTCGCCCACCACATGTCGGTGATCATCGTGCAGGCGGACAGCGCGCCCTACCGGATCGCCGACCTGCCGCCCGCCGCCGCCGACGAGTTCGGCACGATCGCCGCCGAGGCGCGTCGTTCGCTGACCGAGATGCGCCGACTGCTGCACGTGCTGCGCCAGGACGCGGACACCGGCGCGGGAGACGGCGGCCCCGCGGCGGAGCACAGCCCGCAACCCGGCCTGGCCGACCTGCCCGTACTGATCGAGACCGCACACCGCGCCGGCCTGGGCGCGCACCTGTCCATCGCGGACACCGTGCCCGCGCCGGAGCGGGTCCCGGTGGGCGTACAACTGTCCGCGTACCGCCTGGTCCAGGAATCGCTGAGCAACGTGGTCCGGCACGCGCCCGGCGCCACGGTACGGGTGGCCCTGTCCGGCGACGCCTCGGCGCTGCGCATCGACGTCCGCAACTCCGCGCCCACGCACGGCGGTCGGCCCGTCGAACCCGCCTCCGCCGAGGCCGATTCGGGCCGGGGACCGGCCGCCGGCGGCCAGGGTCTGATCGGCATGCGCGAACGAGTCGCCATGCTGGCCGGGGAGTTGCGTACCGAGGCGCTGCCCGACGGCGGCTTCCACGTCGCCGCCATACTGCCCCTGCCGGCGGCCGACGCCGGCTCGGCCCCGTCGACCCCTGGAGTGGCATGACCACCGTATTGATCGCCGACGACCAGTCGATGATCCGCGCCGGCTTCGCCGCGTTGCTCGCGGCGCAGCCGGACCTGGAGGTGGTCGGCGAGGCGGCCGACGGGCGCGAGGCGATCCGGCTGACCCGCGAGACGCGGCCCGACGTGGTGTTGATGGACGTACGCATGCCGGTCCTGGACGGCCTGGCCGCGACCCGCGAACTCCTGGGCACGCCGGGCGAGTCCGGCCCGCTGCCGAGGGTGCTCATGCTCACCACGTTCGACATCGACGACTACGTGTACGAGGCGCTGCGCGCGGGCGCCAGCGGCTTCCTGCTCAAGGACGCGTCCCCGGCCGACCTGATCGCGGCGGTGCGCATCGTCGCGGCCGGCGACGCGCTGCTCGCGCCCTCGATCACCCGTCGGCTGATCGAGGACTTCGCCCGCAACCGCCCGATCACGCGGCCGAGTTCGACTCGCCTGGGCAAGCTCACGCCGCGCGAGACCGAGGTGCTGGGACTGGTCGCGCAGGGGCGCTCCAACGGCGAGATCGCGGCCCACCTCTTTCTCGCCGAGCAGACCGTCAAGACCCACGTCAGCCGCATCCTCGACAAACTGGACCTGCGCGATCGGGCGCAGGCCGTCGTCTTCGCCTACGAGAGCGGCCTGATCGCCCCCGGAGGCACGGGCCTGTCCCGCCCGCCGCAGCAGGGACAGCCCCGCACCCGGCCCTGAAGCCGAGAACGCGGGACGGCCCCCCGAAGCGCCGCGGCGGCCCCGGGCGCCGTTCGCCCGCCCGGGGCCGACCCACTCCCGTACTCCGGCAGCTACTCCGACTGCGCCCCCAGGTCCCGAAGTTCCGGACGCTCCAGTCGCCCCGGGTCGGCGAGGATGTTGATCTCGACGATCTTGTCGCCCACGATGGTGAAGTCCATGACTCCCATCGGCCGACCCATCGGTGCGGTGAACAGCCCCGGGGAGCCGTTGACCAGCACCGGCCGCGCGTACTGCGCCATGCGGGCGAAGGAGAGCGCCTGGGCGACCACCGCACGGGCGCCGCGGACGAGTTGCGACACCCCGAGCGCGCCGTCCCCGGTGTCGGCGCGCAGCAGCACGTCGGGGTCGAGCAGATCGAGCAGGGCCTGGAAATCGCCGCCGCGCGACGCCGCGAGGAACGCGTCCACCACCCGGCGCTGGCGCGGCAGATCGGGCTTGGGCGCCGCGCCCTGGACCCGACGGCGGGCCCGGCTGGCGAGCTGGCGCGTCGCGGCGGTGGTCTTGTCCATGATCGGCGCGATGTCGTCGAACGGCATCGCGAACATGTCGTGCAACACGAACGCGAGCCGCTCGGCCGGCGGCAGCGTGTCCAGTACGACGAGCATGGCCAACCCGACCGAATCGGCCAGCACGGCCGACTGCTCGGGGTCGGCGCCGTCCGCATCGGTCACGATCGGGTCCGGGACGTGCGTATCCCACTCGTCCTCGCGCCGGGACTTGCGCGAACGCAACATGTCGAGACACACCCGGCCGACCACCGTGGTCAACCAGCCCGCCAGGTTCTCCACGCCGGAGATGTCGGAACGATCCAGCCGCAGCCACGCCTCCTGCACGGCGTCCTCGGCCTCGCTGAGCGAACCGAGCATGCGATAGGCCACCGACCGCAGATGCGCCCGGTTCTCCTCGAACCGCTCGGCCACCAATCCCTGCTCCGTGATCATCCGCTTTCTCCCGTCCGGTTCCACCGCCATCACGATCACCGATTTCCAGACGATATGACACCAGCCCCCACGTCCCGAACAGCCCTCCCAACCCCCCACGAATGCCACGGACGCCGACGGCCGAACCCCGCCCGGCTCAGCCGATCCACACCAGGTTGATCACGCTCACCATCACCCGCTTCTCCTGCACGATGTACGTCGCGAACCCGTGCGCCGCGAAGGCCGCCTCCAGGGTGTCGCGCAGCCCCCCGCTCATCCGCGCCCCCACGGTCCACGGGTCGTACCGCAACCGCCGCTCCAACTCCGCCCACGCCCGCCGCGCGGCGGCCGGGAGCGTACGCCGGATCGCCTCCGCCTCGACGTGGTACTCCACGCCGTAGCTCATCCCCGCACCCGCAACCGTCGGCCGTCGCGGTGGATCGTGCGGCCGGCGGCACCCGGATCTGCGGAAACGCTCATGGACCCAAGCGTCGCACCACCCACACGGTCGCCCACCCGAGACCCGAAATCCCATACGGCACACCTCCGCGCCGCCGCGAAAAATGGATGTCGCCCACCCGTCCCGCACCCCTAAGCTGCGGACACGAAGCAACGCACCTCCCGGTGCGCAGACGAGCGGCTACTTCCTTCCCAGAAGTGGGACCTGGTCCCACCGCCGCGCGTCATCTCGATCTCGGGAGGATCAACGTCGGGGTGCCCGGTGCGCAGACCGGGAATTCTTCCTTTTGCTGGGGTGGTCCCGGGTTCGAGTCCCGGTCGCCGGTTCGCCGGTGGTAGCTCAGCGGTAGAGCGCCTTGAAAGCCCGGTCGCCTCGATCTCGGGCACCTCGACGTTGTCACCTCCCCCACATTCCACGGGGGATCACCATGTCTCGATTCAACCTGCCCCGAGGCCGCCCGGCCGCCCTCTCGCCGGTGCGCAGCACGGGCTCGAAGACCGTCACCCACCAGGGCGGCGCCGGCTACACCCGCGACGCGCGCAGTGAGTTGTTCCTGCTCGCGGTGGCGAACTTCGTCGGCACCGACACGTTCTACGAGAGCGGCGGCACCCGCGACGACCGGTTCACCCAGCTCGTCCACGAACTGGCGGTGTACGACGGCGAATGGCTGCTCGGCCTGCTCACCTGGCTGCGCCGCGACGCCAACATGCGTACCGCCGCGATCGTCGGCGCCGCCGAAATGACGCGCGCTCGCCTGGAGTTCGGGCTGCCGGGTCTGTCCCGCCGGGCGGTGGACGCGGTGTTGCGCCGCGCCGACGAGCCCGGCGAGCTGCTGGGCTACTGGACCTCGCGCTACGGCCGGGCCATTCCCAAGCCGATCAAGCGCGGCATCGAGGACGCCGTGCGCCGGCTGTACAGCTCGCACGCGCTGCTCAAGTACGACACCGCGAGCAAGGGCTACCGCTTCGCCGACGTGCTCAACCTGACCCACCCGCGTCCGGCGGCGGACAAGCCGTGGCAGGGCGCGCTGTTCGGCTACGCGCTCGACCGCCGGCACCACCCCGACACGGCGACTCCGCCCGCGTCGGACCCGGTGCTCACCGCGCGCGCCGAGCTGATGGCCGTGCCCGCGGCCGAGCGCGCGGCGCTGCTGCGCGCTCCCGACGCGGCCGCGCGGCTGCGGGCCGCCGGCATCACCTGGGAGGCGCTGGCGGGTTGGCTCCAGGGGCCGATGGACGCGGCGGCGTGGTCGGCGGTGATCCCGTCGATGGGCTACATGGCACTGCTGCGCAACCTGCGCAACTTCGACGAGGCCGGTGTCGACGACGTCCTCGCCGCGCAGGTCGCGGCTCGGCTGGCTGATCCCGAAGAGGTCTCGCGCTCCAGGCAGTTGCCGTTCCGGTTCCTGTCCGCGCACCGCGCCGCGCCGTCGCTGCGCTGGGCGTACCCGCTGGAGCAGGCGCTCGGTCACGCGCTGGCAAACGTCCCGAAGCTGCCCGGGCAGACGCTGATCCTGGTGGACACCAGTTCCAGCATGGAGTCGGGCTTCTCCCGGGACGGCACGCTGATGCGCTGGGACGCGGCGGCACTGTTCGGCATCGCGATCGGTCAGCGCTGCGGGTATGCCGACGTGGTGTCCTTCTCCAGCACCCGGCGGTATTGGGAGGACAAGCCCGGAGCGCACACGAAGACCTATCCGATGCGTCGCGGCGAGTCGTTGCTGCGCTCGCTGGATCGTTGGAAGCAGGACGGCTACTTCCTGGGCGGCGGCACCGACACCGCCCTGGCGCTGCGTCGGGAGTATCGGGCGCACGACCGGGTGCTGATCGTCACCGACGAGCAGGCCGGGCACGACACCCAGGAGGTGACCAGGTCCATCCCGGAGAACATTCCGCTGTACACCTGGAACCTGGCCGGCTACCAGGCCGGGCACACCCCGTCGGGCAGCCGCAACCGGCACACCTTCGGTGGCCTCACCGACGCCGCGTTCACCATGATCCCGCTCCTGGAGGCGGGTCGGGACGCGCGGTGGCCGTGGGAGGCGACGGCCGGCACCGCCGGCTGAGTCGTGCCGGGCGTCGCACGAAGCGACGCCC